>DASRVH010000099.1:0-151997 GCA_035655155.1 Woeseiaceae bacterium | reverse complement strand
CCCTCCTCGTAGGCCGTCTTGATCTCCTCGGCCGGCGGGATGAAGTCGGTGCCCACCACCTGGTGGAAGTACTTGCGGGTGTGCGAGTAGCTCTTGGTGGAGCCCACGTGGTCGTTGAAGGTGACGCAGGGGCTGATGACGTCCAGCAGCGCGAAGCCCCGGTGGGTGAGCGCGCCCTTGATCAGCGGCACCAGCTGTTTTTTGTCGCCGGAGAAGCTGCGGGCGATGTAGGTGGCGCCGGTGGCCAGCGCCAGCAGACACGGGTCGATGGGCGGCTGCTGGTTCTCCTCGCCCTTCTTGGCCTTCGAGCCCACGTCCGCCGACGCCGAGAACTGGCCCTTGGTGAGGCCGTACACGCCGTTGTTCTCGATGACGTAGCACATGTCCAGGTTGCGGCGGATGGCGTGGGTGAACTGGCCGAGACCGATGGACAGCGAGTCGCCGTCGCCGGAGACGCCGAGATAGACCAGCTCGTTGTTGGCCGCGTTCGCACCGGTGGTCACGCTGGGCATGCGCCCGTGCACGGAGTTGAAGCCGTGGCTGGGCCCGACGAAATAGGCGGGCGTCTTCGACGAGCAGCCGATGCCGCTCATCTTGCCCAGCCGGTGCGGCGGGATGGACAGCTCGAATACCGCCTGGATGATGGCGTTGGTGATGGAATCGTGGCCGCAGCCGGCGCACAGCGTGGAGACGGTGCCCTCGTAGTCGCGCTCGGTGAGCCCGAGGTCGTTCTTCGGCAGGCGGGGGTGGGCGACTTTGGGTTTGGGTATGTAGGTCATAGCGGTTGCCTCGATGGGCATGTAGGAGGGCCTTCAGGCCCGATCCCTTTTCACGTGATTCGGATGGACCGGATCGGGCCTGAAGGCCCTCCTACGTGGGTCATTCATGCGGCCTCGTTCTTCTCCCGGTCTTCGCGGATGCGCTCGACCACGAAGCCGGCGTTCATCGGCATGCCGTTGTAGTGCAGCACCGGCACCAGCTTCTTCTGGTCGATGCCCGCGTCGAGGATCAGCAGCGAACGCAGCTGCGCGTCCCGGTTCTGTTCGACCACGTACACCCGGTCGTGTTTCGCGATGAAGTCCTTCACCGCCTCGCCGAACGGGAAGGCCTTCACGCGGCAGTAGTTGAGCTTCACGCCCTCTCCCGCCAGGCGCTCCACCGCCTCGTGCACGGCCGCCTCACCGCTGCCGACGGTGAGCACCGCCGTCCGGTTGAACTTGGAGTACTCGATGACCGGCGCCGGCACCACCTCCCGCGCCGTATCCCACTTCACCAGCAGCCGGTCCACCACGTCCTGGTACTCGTCGGCGTCCTCGGTATAGCCGCCGTACTTGTTGTGGCCGGAGCCGCGGGTGAAGAAGCTGCCCTTCGGATGTTCGCCGGGCAGCGAGCGGTACGGGATGCCGTCGCCGTCGGTGTCCAGGTAACGGTGGAATTTCTCGATCTTCTCCAGATCCTCGGCGTGCAGCACCTTGCCCCGGTCCGGCTGGTAGGACTCGTCCCAGGTCAGTTCCGGCACCATCCAGTCGTTCATGCCGATGTCGAGATCCGACAGCACCATCACCGGAGTCTGCAGCCGCTCGGCGAGATCGAAGGCCACCGGCGCCATGGTGAAACACTCGCGGGGATCGGCCGGGAACAGCAGCACGTGCTTCGTATCGCCGTGGGAGGCGTAGGCGCAGGACAGGATGTCGGACTGCTGGGTGCGCGTGGGCATGCCCGTGGACGGCCCGGTGCGCTGCACGTCGAAGATCACCACCGGCAGCTCCGCGTAGTAGGCGAAACCGATGAACTCGTTCATGAGCGAGATGCCCGGTCCGCTGGTCGGCGTGAAGGCACGGGCGCCGTTCCAGGCCGCGCCCAGCACCATGCCGATGGCGGCGAGCTCGTCCTCGGCCTGCACGATCAGGTAGTTGTTCTTCCCCGTCTCCGGGTCCACGCGCAGCTGCTTGCAGAAACGGCTGAAGGCATCCATCAGCGAGGTGGACGGCGTGATGGGATACCAGGCGCCCACGGTCGCCCCGGCATAGACGCAGCCGAGACCGGCGGCCGTATTGCCGTCGATGACCACGTGTCCCTTCGTCTTGTCCATCTTGGCGACGGTGAGCGGCAGCGGACAGGGGAAGTTCTCGACCGCGTAGTCGTAGCCCAGCTTCACCGCCTCCATGTTGGAGTCCGCAAGCGCCGGCTTCTTCGCGAAGGTGTCGGCCAGGTTTCGGCGGATGATGTCCAGGTCCAGGTCGAGCAGGGCGGCCAGCGCGCCGACGTAGGCGATGTTCTTCATCAGGATGCGCTCCCGCGCGCCCTCGAAGTGCTCGTTGCACATCTTCGACAGCGGGATGCCGATCACCGTGACGTCCTCGCGGTCGAGAAGCCTGGAGCGGGGCCAGGTGGAGTCGTAGATGAGGTAGCCGCCCGGCTCCACCTCGGCGAGGTCCTGCGCGTAGGTCTGGGCGTTCATCGCCACCATGACGTCGACGTGGCCCGCGCGGGCCTTGTGGCCGGCGCCGGTGACGCGCACCTCGTACCAGGTGGGCAGGCCCTGGATGTTGGAGGGGAAGTAGTTCTTGCCGACCACCGGGACGCCCATGCGGAAGATGGACTTCATCAGCAGGCCGTTGGCGCTGGCGGAGCCGGTGCCGTTCACCGTCGCGATCTTGATCACGACGTCGTTGACGCGTTTGTCGGTCACTGCATACCTCGATGGGCATGTAGGAGGGGCTTTAGCCCCGATTCGGCATTCGGTATCGGGCCTGGATTCGGTATCGGGCCTGAAGGCCCTCCTACATTAGTCTTCATCCGGCCTTGTATACCTTCGTTTGCGCGTTCGCGGCCTCATCGCTCGCATGGGGGATCAGGATCTGCGACTTCTGCATGTCCCAGGCGCCCGTGGGGCAGCGCTCGGCGCAGAGGCCGCAGTGCACGCACAGGTCCTCGTCCTTGATCATCACGCGCCCGGTCTGCGGCAGGGCGCCGGAGACGAAGAAGGGCTCCTCCAGGTTCTCGGCGGGCGGCGTCAGGCTCTGGCGCAGCTCCTCCTCGCTGCCGTTCGGCGCGATGGCCAGGCAGTCGACGGGGCAGACGTCGATGCAGGCATCGCACTCGATGCAGAGCTTGTCGATGAATACCGTCTGGATGTCGCAGTTCAGGCAGCGCTCCACCTCGGCCAGCGTCTGCTCCGGGGTGAAGCCCAGCTCCACCTCGATGTCGATCTTCTTGAACCGCTCCGCGAGATCCACCGCGGGCATCAGGCGCCGTTCCGCCGGGTTGTAGTCGTTGGAGTAGCTCCACTCGTGGATGCCCATCTTCTGGCTGATGAGATTCATGCCGTCGGGCAGGCGGTCGTTCACGTCCTCGCCCTGGCAGTACTTGTGGATGGAGATGGCCGCCTGGTGGCCGTGGGCGACGGCCCAGATGATGTTCTTCGGTCCGAAGGCGGCGTCGCCGCCGAAAAAGACCCCCGGCCGGGTGGACATCATCGTGGTCTCGTCCACCACCGGCGCGTCCCACTGGTTGAATTCCAGTCCGATGTCGCGCTCGATCCAGTCGAAGGCGTTCTCCTGGCCGATGGCGAGGATCACGTCGTCGCAGGGAATGAAGATCTCCTCCAGCGCCGTGCCCCGGTCGATGCGCCCCTCCTCGTCGACCCGGTACTCCATCAGGTCGAATTTCATGCCGGTGAGCCGGCCGTCCTCGATCACGAACTCTTTCGGCGAGTGGTTCACGAGGATCTCGACATTCTCCTCCTCGGCGTCTTCCAGCTCCCAGTCGGAGGCCTTGAAGTAGCCCCGCGGCTTGCGGGCCATCACCTTGACGTCCTTCGCGCCCAGCCTGAGCGAGGTGCGGCAGCAGTCCATGGCGGTGTTGCCGACGCCGATGATGAGCACCCGTTCGCCGATCTCCTCGGTGTGCTTGAATGCCACGGACTCGAGCCACTGGATGCCGATATGGATGCGGTCGGTGTCGTAGCGTCCCGGCAGCTCGAGTTCCTTGCCCTTGGGCGCGCCGGTGCCGACGAACACGGCGTCGAAGCCGCCGTCGTCCAGCAGATCCTTCAGGCTGCCGACCGGGTGATTCAGTTTCAGATCGACGTCCATGTCCAGGATCATGCCGATCTCCTCGTCCAGCACCTTGGGCGGCAGCCGGAACTGGGGGATGTTGGTGCGCATGAGCCCGCCGGTCTCGTCCAGCGCCTCGAAGATGGTGCACTCGTAACCCAGGGGGGCGAGGTCGTTGGCCACGGTGAGCGAGGCGCAGCCGGCGCCCACCAGCGCCACCTTCCTGCCGTTCTTCTCCGCCGGCGCCTTCGGCAGCCGGTCGGCGATGTCGTCCTTGTGGTCGGCGGCGACCCGCTTCAGGCGGCAGATGGCCACCGGCTTCTCCTCCACCCGGCGCCGGCGACAGGCCGGCTCGCAGGGCCGGTCGCAGACGCGGCCGAGGATGCCCGGGAAGACGTTCGACTCCCGGTTGACCATGTAGGCATCCGAGAAGCGGCCCTGGGCGATGAGGCGGATGTATTCAGGGACGTCGGTATGCGCGGGACAGGCCCATTGGCAGTCCACGACCCGATGGTAGAAATCGGGGTTTGAGGTGTCGGTCGGCTTCATTTCCTGTGGTGTGAGTCTCTCCCCCGGAGAGGAAATCAGCACCCTTGCACCGTGTAGGTGCGAAGGTTACTAGAGGCAGCGGAAATCGCAATGCTTTTCATTGCTTTCGTGACGCGCGTCATACGATTTCTCCACTGCCGGGGCCCGTCGGGAACGGGAGGCAGGGCGTTCGGCTACACTCTGCGCTTCGCGGGACGGGAGACAGACGGGTGAGCGAACGCTATACCGCCCTCGCACTGCAGATGGGCACCGACTGCGTGAACGGCTGCGCGGACCGGACGTCGGCCCGGCAACGCATGCAGTCGAATCTGGCCGGCGCGCGCCGGCTGATCGCGGGCAGCAAGGCCTTCATAAAGCAGTTCGCCGGCACCGACGTGCGCCTGGTCGTGCTGCCCGAATATTTCCTCACCGGTTTCCCCATGGGCGAGAGCGTGGCGGAGTGGCGGGACAAAGCGGCGCTCGCGCCCGGCGGCCCGGAGTACGAGGCGCTGGGAGAGATCGCGCAGACCTTCGGCATCTACCTGGCCGGCAATGCCTACGAACAGGACGAGCACTTCCCCGCCCTGTTCTTCCAGACCTGCTTCGTCATCGACCCCTCCGGCGACGTGGTGCTGCGCTACCGCCGCCTGATCTCGCTGTCCGCGCCCACGCCCTGGGACGTCTGGGACCGTTACCTGGACGTCTACGGGCTGGAGGCGGTGTTCCCCGTCGCCCGCACCGAACTCGGCAATCTCGCCGCCATCGCCTCGGAGGAGATCCTCTACCCGGAGATCGCCCGCTGCCACGCCGTGCGCGGCGCCGAGGTCTTCCTGCATCACACCAGTGAGGTGGGCAGCCCCGCACTCACGCCGAAAGACGTGTGCAAGCGGGCGCGGGCCGTGGAGAACATGGCGTACGTGATCTCGGCCAACTCGGCGCGGCTGGGGAATATTCCCATCCCGGCCGAGTCGTCGACCGGGATGTCGAAGATCATCGATCACGGCGGCAGGGTGCTGGCCGAGGCGCCGGCCGCGGCGGAGAGCATGGTGGCCCACGCCACCATCGACCTGGCGGGCTTGCGCGAGGCCCGCCACCGCGCCGGCATGAGCAACCTGCTCTCGCGCCAGCCGCTGGAGCTCTATGCCGAGGCCATGGCGGGCATCCGCATGCGGCCGAAGAACCGGCTGCTGAAAGACGGCAGGGTGGTGGAACCGGGCCGGGGCCAGCTCTCGGCAATGCAGCAGGAGGATATCCTGCGGCTGGCGGACGAGGGCCTCCTCTAACCTGAATCGACGCTGAACGGTGCGCGAATATTTGTTTTGATCGGCCGGACCACCGCGCTATCATCATTCCCAGGTTCGAAAAAACTGGAGTCGGAACCATGAGAAAACTGATTACGCTCTTCGCCCTTCCGCTGGTCTTCTTCGGCGCTTCCGCCTTCGCGGACGGCCACATGGAGGCCGGCAAGGCCAAGTTCGAGGAAGTGTGCGCGGATTGCCACTACAACGACGACTTCGCGGGCACGCCCAAAGACGAGATGAAAGGCATGATCAAGGCCGTGGCGGCCGGCGAGGTAGAGCACGACGAAGACCTCTCGGGCCTCACCGACGAGGAGATCAAGGCGCTGGCGGCCTACATGGCCAGCGCAGAGTAAGCGTCACGGCCGACGGGGCATCGTCCCGTCCCGCCAGCGAACGCCGGGGCCGGCAGTGCCATGCGCTGCCGGCCCTTTTTCGTGCCGGACCGACAGGCGGCCGCGGAAACTACGGATTGCCGCACCGGGCGCCGGCAGGGACTCTTGTCGCGCCCCGGCCAGCTGAATGCAGGCTGAACAACGCAGCAATATTGTCTTTATGCGGCAATTGAGGCGCGTTAGGATTAACACGACCCGAGACAAGAGTGGAGGACCCACGATGAGGAAGATTTGGATCGCAATGGCCGCGCCGCTGATGTTCTTCGGCACCGCCGCATGGGCTGGTGGCGACGCGGAAGCCGGCAAGGCCGTGTACAACGATCAGGGCTGTGCCGATTGCCACTACGAAGACGATTTCGCCGGCATTCCGGCCGACGAGATCAAGACGATGCTCAAGGAGGCGACGGATCACGATCCGGATCTGTCCGGCCTGAGCGACGAAGAGGTGGCCAACCTCGCCGCTTACTTCGCGAGCGTCGAATAACGCGGAACTCTCATTTCCCCGGCTTGCGCTGCCGGGGAAAGAATGAGAAAAACGGGCTGACGGCACTGCGGTGCCGCCAGCCTTTTTATTGCCCATGCAATCTCTCCTGACACCACTGCTGCGGCGGATGACCCGCCGCTACATGAGCTTCGAGACGGCCCCCGTCACGAACGCGCTGCCGGAACCGACCGCCGGCCGCGTCTATCTCCTGTACCTGCACATCCCCTTCTGCGATGTGCTGTGTCCCTTCTGCCCCTTCCACCGGGTGGAATACCAGCCCGAGCGCACTCGCCGCTACTACTCGGTGCTGCGCAAGGAGATCCAGCGCGCCACGGACCACGGCTACCGTTTCGGCGATCTGTACGTGGGCGGAGGGACGCCGACGGTGCTGCCCGAAGAGCTGGCAGAGACCATCGAGCTGGTGCGCCGGGACCACCCGGTCAGCCGGGTCTCGGTGGAGACGAACCCGGACGATCTCGGTGACGAACGCCTTTCCATGCTCCGCAGCGCCGGCGTCAATCGACTCTCGGTGGGTGTCCAGAGCCTCGACGACGACATCCTGCGCGACATGCAGCGCTACGAGAAATTCGGCAGCGGGGAGCAGATCTGCGAGCGGATCGATGCGGTCCGGGACCTGTTCGATACCATCAACGTGGACATGATCTTCAACCTGCCCCGCCAGTCGGACGAGAGCCTGATGCGCGACATGCACACGCTCACCGACGAGCTGGGAGTGGATCAGATCTCCTGGTATCCGCTGATGACCGCGCATGCCACCCGGAAATCGATGGAGAAGCACATCGGCGATGTCGATTTCTCCCGGGAGGGCGAGCTGTATCACCGCATCGTAGGGCACATGCTGGCCGCGGGTTACGGGCGCTCCTCGGCCTGGTGCTTCTCCCGCTCCGATTCGTCGATGATCGACGAATACATCACCGAGGAGGAGGAATACCTGGGCCTCGGCAGCGGCGCCTTCAGCTACATGGGCGGCACGATGTACGCCAGCACCTTCTCCATCAATCATTACCTGAAACTCGCCGACCGCGGCGGCACCGGCATCGTGCGCAGCCGCCGTATGAGCGAGCGCGACCAGATGCGCTACTACCTGCTCATGTTCCTGTTCAGCGGGTCGCTCGATCTCGACGTTGCCGAGAAGCGATTCGGGGGCCGCTTTCGGCGCGTGCTCTTCGCGGAACTGGCCGGCCTGCGGCTCCTGCGCGCCGTGCGCCGGAGCGGATCCAGGCTCGAGCTCACCGAGCGCGGCTACTATCTGTGGGTGATGATGATGCGGGAGTTCTTCATCGGCGTGAACATCTTCCGCGACGAGATGCGCCATCTGATCAGACACGAGGCGGTCCTGGTCAGCTGAGACGGCCCTCGGCCGGCACCGCCGCGAAAGCCGGCTGCGGTATTCCCCGATTGCCCGCCAACCCCCGTTTCGCCTATCAAGGGCGTGATTTCCGGCACTACGTGTGTCCGGCCCTGCTGCGGGCTGCGGTCTTGAAGGATAAGAAAATGCGCAAGCGTGTCACGTTCTGTCTGTCGATACTCTCGGCAACGATGGTCTTCATCCTGTTCTCGCCGCTGGCGAGCGCGCAGGAGGAAGCGAGGCCCATCAAGTGTGCGGGCTGTCACAAGGACGTTGAAGTCCTGTCGACCGCGCACCAGGACACCGACTGTCAGGCCTGTCACAGCAATGTGACCAGCCGCCGCCACCGGGCGGAGGATCTGACCGACCTGACCGGCGACGCGATCTGCGCCCAGTGCCACAAGCTCTCCGACCGCTCGCTGAGCCGCAGCGTCCACCACGAGAACGCCAACTGCCTGGACTGCCACGGCGAGGCGCATGCCGTGCACAAGGTGGACGATCTCGCCTCCGAGGTCTCACCATTCCACCAGGTCGAAACCTGCGGCCAGTGTCACAGTGAACCTGAGGACCTGATCGACGGCTTCATCGACAGCGTCCACGGCCGCGGACTGCTACGCTCCGGCCTCGTGGCCGCGCCTTCCTGCAGCGACTGCCACGGTGATCACCGCATCTTCGCCATCGACAACGAGCGGGCGCCCACCTCGCACAAGAACTCACCCGAGATGTGCGGCGACTGCCATGTCGGCGTATTCCAGACCTGGCTCAACGAGAACAAGCACGGCGAAATCTGGCAGGCAGGCAACATGGAGGGGCCGGTCTGCACCGACTGCCACAGTTCCCACGACATCCAGGACCCGGTGATCGGCGAGACACGGCTGATGATGTCCGGCGAGTGCGGGGACTGCCACGGCGACCTGTACAACAGCTACGAGTGGAACTTCCACGGCAAATTCACTTCCCTCGGCCTGGAAACGGCGGCCACGTGTTCCGATTGCCACACGCCGCACAGGAATCTGCCGGCGGACGACCCGCGTTCGAGCATCCATCCGGATAACCTGGGCGAGACCTGCGGAGCCTGTCACGAGGGCGCCTCGGGCAACTTCCTGAAGATCGACGTCCACAACAATCCGAGCGACCCGCAGGACAATCCGTGGGTCTTCTACATCTACATGTTCATGCTGGTGCTGCTGGTCGGCGTGTTCGCCTTCTTCGGCATCCACGACCTGCTCTGGCTGCAGCGTTCCTTCGTCGGCACGCTGAAAGGCGAGTACGGCGCACTGAAGAGCCATGTCGCCGAAGGTCAGTACGTCCGGCGCTTCTCCGGCGTGTACATATTCATGCACATCGTGATCATCGTCACCTTCCTGATGCTCGCTCTCACCGGCCTGCCGCTGAAATTCCCGACGGCACCCTGGGCGCAGAATCTGATGAATCTGCTGGGCGGCGTCGAGGCGGCCGGCATCATCCACCGCATCGCGGCGATCGGCACCTTCGGCTACATGGGCTTCCACGTGGTGCACCTGATCTTCCGTCTGGTGATGAAGCACGAGCGCGGGCTGTTCTGGGGGCCGAACTCCATGACGCCGCAGCTGCAGGACGTGAAGGACCTGATAGGCAACCTCCGCTACTTCCTCTACATCGGTCCGCGTCCGGAAGGCGACCGCTGGACCTACTGGGAGAAATTCGACTATCTGGCGGTCTTCTGGGGCGTCATGATCATCGGCCTGTCCGGCCTGATGCTCTGGTTCCCGCAGTTCTTCACCAGCTTCCTGCCGGCCTGGAGCATCAACGCGGCCCTGATCGTGCACAGCGACGAGGCGCTACTGGCGACCGGCTTCATCTTCCTGTTCCACTTCTTCCATACGCACCTGCGTCCGGAGAGCTTCCCGATGGATCCGGTGGT
The DNA here is from genome assembly GCA_035655155.1 of Woeseiaceae bacterium. GTDB lineage: Bacteria > Pseudomonadota > Gammaproteobacteria > Steroidobacterales > Woeseiaceae > Lentisalinibacter. The sequence continues at coordinate 141,962 of DASRVH010000099.1, read as the reverse complement.
CTTCACCGGCCGGATGCCGCTCGAGAAGTTCAAGGAAGAGCGGCCCAGGGAGTATCAGCGCATGGTCGAGAACGGCACGCTGGAGCAGAACCTCAGGCCCGCGCCGACACGCTACGAGATGATGTGGGTGTACATATTCGGCTTCATGATGCTGGCCATCGGGCTGGCACTGGCCGTGGCCATCTTCGTGGCCCTGTTCACCCATGGGCTGGGGGTGCCCTAGCCACTGAGCGTGCCGCGACGGCATTACGGAGAACCCTTACTCCCCTGACGGCGGGGCTGCCGTAGCATCTTCCGGTGCTGCGGCAGCTTCATCTGCCGCGGCGACGTTTTTTTGACCGGGGGGACACATGTCCAGACACTTCTTCGCCTCCATCACCCGTAACTGGATCAGCCTCGCCGGCTGTGCAATCGCGCTCGTGAGCGCGGTGCTCATCATCACGCTGTATTTCATAGAGTCGATCGGCCATCAGGGCGGGCCCTACCTGGGCATCCTCACGTTCCTGATCCTCCCGGCGATCTTCGCGCTGGGACTGATCATGGTGCCGATCGGCATCTATTTCGAGCGGCGGCGGCTGCCCAAGCATCCCGAATACGAAGGCCGCGGGCCGTTCCCGGTCATCGACCTCAATACGCCGAAGACCCGTGGCGCGCTGATGGTGTTCCTCGGCCTGACCGTACTGAACATCGTCGTGCTGGCGGGCGCCACCTACAAGGGCGTGGAGGTCATGGAATCCGTGGAGTTCTGCGGCATGGCCTGCCACAGCGTCATGGAGCCCGAGTACACGGCCTACCAGCGCTCGCCCCACTCACGAGTGACCTGCGCCGAGTGCCACATCGGCCCCGGCGCCGACTGGTTCGTCAAATCCAAGCTGGACGGCGCATGGCAGATGGTCGCCGTGGCCTTCGACCTCTATCCGCGGCCCATCGAGACCCCGCTGCACGACCTGCGTCCGGCCCGGGAGACCTGCGAGCAGTGCCACTGGCCCTCCAAGTTCCACGGCGACAAGCTGGAGATCACGACCACCTACGACGAAAACGAGGAGAACACCGAGCTGAAGACGGCCGTCCTGCTGAAGGTGGGCGGCGCCAACGGCCGTGAATCCACCGGCATCCACTGGCACGTGGCGCCGGAGAACGAGGTGCGCTATCGCTCGGACAAGACCCGTGAGGACATCTACGAGGTGCGCCTGGTGCGTCCGGACGGCACGGAGAAGGTGTGGCTGAAGCCTGACGCGCCGGAGGACGACGGCCTGTGGCGCACCATGGACTGCGTCGATTGCCACAACCGGCCCAGCCACCAGTACCGCCAGCCCGAGGAAGAAGTGGACAACGCCATCCACGACGGCCGCATCGATCAGTCGCTGCCGTTCGTGAAGCGCGAAGGCGTGCGCATCATCGACCAGCAGTTCGACAGCCACGAGGAAGCCCGCACCGTCATCGCCACGGAGCTGGCCGCCTTCTACGAGGAGAATTACCCGGAGATCGCGGCCGGGAAGGCCGTGGCCATCGAACAGGCCGGCGAGACGCTGGGTGATCTGTACGCGGTGAACGTCTTCCCGCACATGAAGGTTTGGTGGAACACGTATCCGGACCACATCGGCCATCAGCAGTCGGCGGGCTGCTTCCGCTGCCACAACCGGGACCTCGAGACCGTCGAGGGCGACCGTATCACGCGCCGCTGCTCGACCTGCCACACCGTGCTGGCGCGGGAAGAGGAGAACCCGGAGATCCTCACCGAACTGCGGCGCTAGCCGGACAGCCCGACCGCCCGAAGGCCCGTCATGTTGTAGCATGGCGGGCCTTTCTCTTTCCGGGGCAGACACAAGGAGCGACGATGGATAACCTGTTCGATCTCTCGGGCCGCGTGGCGGTGGTCACCGGCGGCTCCCGCGGCATCGGCCGCATGATCGCCGAAGGCTTCGTGCGCAGCGGCGTGCGCACCTACATCACCGCCCGCAAGGCCGACGCCTGCGAGCAGGCAGCGCGGGAGATGAGCGAGCACGGCGAGTGCATCGCGCTGCCCCACGACGTCTCCACGATGCAGGGCATCGACGCCTTCGTCGCCGACGTGCACGCCCGGGAGGATCACCTCGACATCCTGGTGAACAATGCCGGCGCGGCGTGGGGCGAGGCGTTCGACAAGTTCTCGGAGGAAGGCTGGGACAAGGTGATGAACCTGAACGCGAAGTCCCTGTTCTTCCTCACCCAGCGTTTCGCGCCCATGCTGCGCAAAGCGGCCGGCGAAGACCGTCCGGCGAAAGTCATCAACATCGCCTCCATCGACGGTCTGCGCACGCCGGACCTCGAGACCTATTCCTACGTCACCAGCAAGGCCGGCGTCATCCACCTGACCCGCCGGCTGGCCAAGCGGCTGATCGCCGACAACATCTGCGTGAACGCCATCGCGCCCGGCGCCTTCGCCAGCGACATGAACATCTGGGCGCGGGACAACCCGGACGTGGTCAGCCAGCACATCCCGGCGCGGCGGGTGGGCACGGCCGAGGACATGGCCGCGGCCGCCATCTTCCTGGCGGCCCGCTCCGGCGACTATCTGGTGGGCACCACCCTCACCGTCGACGGCGGCGTGACCTTCGCGGGCTGAGCCGGTGTACGTCAACCTGCTGATCGCGCTGGCCCTCGGCCTGGCCTACGTGCAGCTCACCACCTATGCGGCCATCTGGGTACCGGTACCCTTCGCCGAGCGAGCCCTGGACTTCGAAGGCGGCATCTACTGGGCCCAGGCGCTGTGGCAGACGTTCCTGACGGCGCTGCTGGCGGTCTGCGCGGGCTACCTGGTCACCCGTCTGAAGCCCCGGCACCTGGTCGCCTATACGGCCATGTTCCTGATCCCGAGCCTGGCCGCGGCCGGCTGGGCGATCGGAACGCGCGGCAACTACATCGGCGCCGCCTTCTGGGCCAATCTCGGCACCTACGCGGCGCAGGTCGTGCTGCCGGCGGTGTCGGTGATGGTGTGGGGGCGTCTAAATCGCCCGTAGGAGGGGCTTTAGCCCCGATTCATTATCGGAATCTGGCCTGAACCGGGATCGGGCCTGAAGGCCCTCCTACCCCAACGTTTCCCGCAGCTCGAATTTCAGCACCTTGCCCGCCGGGTTGCGCGGCAGCGCGTCCACGATGTGCAGCTGCAGCGGCAGTTTGTAGCGCGCCAGCTTGCCGTCGGCGAAGTCGCGCAGCTCGTCCAGCGTGAGTTCGGCGCCCTCGTTCAGCGCCACGACGGCGCTGACCGCCTCGCCCCACTTCTCGTCCGGCAGGCCGATGACTGCCACCTCGGCCACGGCCGGGTGCTCGTACAGCACGCCCTCCACCTCGGCGGGATAGACGTTCTCGCCGCCGCTGATGACCATGTCCTTCACCCGGTCACTGATGAACAGGAATCCGTCCTCGTCCAGGTAGCCCGCATCGCCGGTGTGGAACCAGCCGTCCTCGTCGATGGCCTCGGCGGTGGCCTCGGGCCGGTTCCAGTAGCCTTTCATGACGTTGGGGCCCCGGTAGAGGATCTCGCCCACCTCACCCGCTGCCAGGCTGTGGCCGTCGGCGTCCGCGATGCGCAGTTCGCCGAACAGGCCCGGCTTGCCGGCGGAGCCGAGCTTGTCCGCCGTGTACTGGGACTTCAGGAAACTCACCAGCGGCGAGGTCTCCGTCAGCCCGTAGCCCTGGTCCAGGTTCACCTCCCGGTTGCCGTAGATCTCCAGCAGGGACTTCGGTACCGGCGCGGCGCCGACCACCAGCGAGCGCAGGCTCGAGAGATCCGTGTCCGCAAAGCGGGGCTGCTGGGCCATGAACAGGAACATGGCCGGGGCCCCGAACATGGTGGTGCAGCGGTAGCGGGCGATGTCCTCCAGCGCCTTGCCCGGGTCGAAGGCCCGATGCAGCACCACGCAGGCGCCCACCTGCATGGCCAGCAGCGTGGTCACGTTCAGCCCGCCGATGTGGAACAGGGGCGCCGCGGTGAGTGTGATGTCGTCCGGGTTGGAGGACAGCGCGAAGGCGGCGCTCACGTTGTTCCAGAGCAGATTGCCGTGAGTGAGCATGGCCCCCTTGGGACGGCCGGTCGTGCCCGACGTGTACATGATGACGGCGGTGTCGTGAGGCGCGGCGGCGATGTGGCCCGGGTACGGCTCCGCGTTCGCCAGGAGGCCCTGGTAGTCCTCCCAGCGGTCGGCGGCGCTCTCCGCGCCGAGATAGCGGCGCACGCAGAGCGAGCCGCGCACGGGTTCGATGACCGGGCGCAGCATGTCGTCCGCGATCAGCGTGTGCACGCCGGCGTCGTTGATGATGAACTCGAGTTCGGGTCCGGTCAGACGGAAGTTAAGCGGGACGAAGACCGCGCCGAGGGTCGTTGCCGCCAGCAGCGTCTCCAGGAAAGCGGGATGGTTGACGCCCAGATAACCCACCCGGTCGCCCTGGCAAACGCCGCCGTCCTGCAGCACGGCGGCCACCCGGCGGATGCGATCCACGAGTTCCGCATAGGTGTATTCCGTCTCCTCGAAGACGATCGCCCGATTGTCCGGGTCCAGTTCCGCGCGTCGCAGTATGGTCTGGGCCAGACTGTAGTCGACCTGAGGCAAGTGCAGCATGGTCTCTCTCCCCCGCCGTGCTGAAACGTTGAGCGCAGCATGATAGGGGGCCGGCGAGCGGCCGGCAATCAGCCCCGGGCGATGTCGGAATCAGAGACGACTGGGGGACCGCCGGCGAAGCCAGCTAGCGGACCGGCGGCCCGAGGCTCATGCGCTGCCCGGCGGGATCCCCGACGATGCGGCCGTCGTCCCAGACCACGCGGCCGTTCACCAGCGTGGTGCGGATGCGCGAGCGGAAGGTCACGCCGTCGAACGGCGACCAGCCGCACTTGTAGAGCAGGTTGTCCGCCGCGACCGTCCACGGATCATCCATGTCGACGATGGCGAGATCGGCGTAGTAGCCCTCGCGCACGTAGCCGCGATGCTCCACCCCGAAGATATCGGCGATGGCGTGGCTGCTGCGGTCCACCACGAACTCGAGGCTGTAGCGGCCCTCGTGCACATGCTCGAACAGGCTCGGCAGCGCATGCTGCACGAGCGGCAGGCCGGCCGGCGCGGCGAAGTAGGCGTTCGCTTTCTCCTCCTTCGTGTGGGGCGCATGGTCGGTGGCCACCACGTCGATGCGGCCGTCGGCCAGCGCCTGGCGCAGCGCATCCCGGTCCTCCCGGCTCTTGATGGCGGGGTTGCACTTGATGAGCGCGCCCAGGCGCTCGTAATCCGATTCGTCGAACCAGAGGTGGTGCACGCAGACCTCCGCCGTCACGTGCTTCTCGCCGCGGGGCGCCGTCGAGAACAGCTCCATCTCCTTCGCGGTGGTGAGGTGCAGCACGTGCAGCCGGGTGCCGTGGCGGCGGGCCATGTCGACCGCGTAGCTGGACGACTTGTAGCAGGCCTCGGCCGAACGGATGCGGGGATGCTCGCTCATCGGCACGTCGTCGCCGTATTCCTCGCGGGCCGCCGCCTCGGCTTCCCAGATCATCGGCGAGTCCTCGCAATGGGTCACCACGATCACCGGCGCGTCGCGGAAGATGAGTTCCAGGGCATCCGGATCGTCCACCAGCAGGTTGCCGGTGGAGGCGCCCATGAACACCTTGATGCCGCAGGCGGTGCCGGGCGCCAGCGCACGAATCTGGCTGATGTTGTCGTTGGTTGCGCCCAGGTAGAAGGCGTAGTTCGCCCGCGACCGGCCCGCCGCGCGGTCGTACTTCTCCTCGAGCGCCGCGATGGTCGTGGTCTGGGGGTCGACGTTCGGCATCTCCATGTAGCTGGTGATGCCGCCGGCCACGGCAGCCGCGGATTCGGTGGCGATATCGCCCTTGTGGGTAAGTCCCGGCTCGCGGAAATGGACCTGATCGTCGATCATGCCCGGGATGAGGTAGCGGCCTTCCGCGTCCAGCACCTCGGTGCCGGCGCCGGCCTCGATGGAGGAGGCGATCTTCTCGATGCGCTCGCCGTCGATCAGCACGTCGGCGTCGCGAATCTCACCCTCGTTGACGAGGCGGGCGTTGGTAATCAGCAGTTTTTCCATGATTCGGACCAAATTCAGGCGAAGGTATCCGTAGCGGTGACCAGTTCGTGGACGTTGCCCGGCTCGAAGGCCGAGTGGCCGGCGTCCGGCACGATGCGCAGCCTCGCCTCGGGCCAGGCCCGGTGCAGCTCCCAGGCGCTGGTGGCCGGACAGACGATATCATAGCGGCCCTGCACGATGACCCCGGGGATGTCGCGGATGCGATCCACGTCGCGCAGCAGCTGCTCGTCCTCCAGGAAGCCGCCGTTGACGAAGTAGTGGCACTCGATCCGCGCCATGGCCAGCGCATGCGCCGCCGCACCGAAATCCGACACCAGCGCCGGGTCCGGGATGAGGCAGCTCGCGGCGCCCTCCCACATCGACCAGGCACGCGCCGCCTCGAGGCGTTCCTCCCTGTTCTCCCCCGTGAGGCGCCGGTAATAGGCGCCGACCAGGTCGTCGCGCTCCCGCTCCGGTATGGGGTGGAGGAATTGCTCCCAGCGGTCCGGGTAGAGTTCGCTGGCGCCGTGCTGGTAGAACCAGAGGATCTCCTTGCGCCGCAGCAAAAAGATGCCCCGCAGCACCAGTTCCGTGACCCGCTCCGGGTGCGTCTGGGCGTAGGCGAGCGCCAGGGTGCTGCCCCAGGAGCCGCCGAACACCTGCCAGCGCTCGATGCCGAGCGCCTCGCGGATGACCTCGATGTCGTCCACCAGGTGCTGCGTCGTATTGTTCTGCAGGCTGGCGTGAGGGCGGCTGCGGCCGGCACCGCGCTGGTCGAACAGCACGATGCGGTAGACGTCGGGGTTGTGGAAGCGGCGCATCTTGGCGGAGCAGCCGCCGCCGGGGCCGCCGTGCAGCAGTACCACGGGCTTGCCGCGCCGGTTGCCGCATTCCTCGTAATACAGCTCGTGGCCGTCGCCGACGGCGATCGTGCCGGAGTGGTTGGGCTCGAGGGCGGGATAGAGCTCCCGCCGGGGCATCTGCGCGGCCTTATCCATGGCGGGATTATGGGCAGCGACGACGCGGAATGCCACGCGCCGGCCGCGTTGCCCCCGGCGGGCGGCTTTGCCATCATCGGCGCGTTCCCCACCGGACCGTGCGAACCATGCCGAGACTCCTCACCCTCCTGATGCTGGCCCTGCTGGCCGCCGGCTGCGGCGATCGCGCGCCGGACGGCTCGCGCGTGGCCGACGAAGGCGTCACCTTCCACCGGGGCAACGGTGCCGAGCCCGCGACGCTGGACCCCCACCGTGCCGAGGACAGCGCCTCCTTCGAGATCCTGCGCGACCTGTACGAGGGCCTGACCACCGGGACCGTCGAGGCGAAAGTGGTGCCGGGCACCGCGGAGTCCTGGGACGTGTCGCCGAACGGACTGACCTGGACCTTCACGCTGCGGGCGGACGCCGCCTGGTCCAACGGCGATCCGGTGACGGCGACGGATTTCGTGGCGGGTTTCCGGCGCACGGTGGACCCGGCGACGGCCTCGACCTACGCCCAGGTGCTGTTCCCGGTGAAGAACGCCGGGGCGGTGAACCGTGGCGACCTCCCGCCCGAGGCACTCGGCGTCTCGGCGCCGGACGGGCGGACCTTCGTCGTGGAACTCGCCGCGCCGACTCCCTACTTCCTCTCCCTCCTGACTCACTCCGCCACCTATCCCCTGCACCGGGCGAGCTTCGCGGTCCATGGCGAGGACTTCGTGCGCGCCGGCAACATGGTCTCGAACGGCGCCTACGCGCTGGACGAGTGGGCGGTGAACTCCTTCGTACGGCTGCGGCGCAACCCCTATTACCACGGCGCGGAGAACGTGCAGATCGACACCGTCTACTACTACCCCATCGAGGAACACAGCGCCGAGCTGCAGCGCTACCGGGCCGGCGAACTGGATTTCACCCAGTCCGTGCCCAACAACCAGTACGACTGGATCCAGGCCAACCTGGGCGACGAGCTGCACGTCACGCCCTATCTCAGCACCTATTTCTTCGTGCTGGACCTGACCGAGCGGCCCTTCGACGACGCCCGGGTGCGCCAGGCCCTGGCCATGGCCGTGGACCGGCAGACGCTGGTCGAGAAGGTGCTGGGCGGCGGCCAGCAGGGCGCCTGGGGTCTGGTGCCGCCCGGCGTCGACAACTACGCCTCCGCCGAGTACGAGTGGAGGGACTGGCCGGAGGAGCGCCGTCTCGCCGAGGCGCGCCGGCTGTACCGGGAGGCGGGCTACTCCGCCGACAACCCGCTCGAGGCCCGCATCCTCTACAACACGAGCGACAACCACAGGAAGATCGCGGTGGCGGTGCAGGAGATGATCCGCTCGGCGCTGGGAGCCGACATCACCGTGGTGAACCAGGAGTTCAAGGTGATGCTGGAAACCCGCAAGGAGCCCTCCCGCTGGGAGATACTGCGCTACGGCTGGACCGGCGACTACAACGACCCGTATACCTTCCTCGAGATCTTCCGCTCCGACAGCCCGCAGAATCCGGCCTGGTATGCCAACCCGGAGTTCGACCGGCTGCTGGAGAACGCCTCGGAGGAGGTGGACATGGACCGCCGGGCCCGCCTGCTGCGCGACGCCGAGCAACTGCTCATCAATGACTATCCGGTGATCTTCGCTTACTTCTACGTGGCCCGGCACCTCGTGAAGCCCTGGGTGAGCGGGTACCGGGCGAACATCATGGACCACAATTATTCGCGGCATTACCGCATCGAGAGACCGGTGCCCGAGGTTGCGGAATGACCGCCGAATGATCACGGTCTATTCGGACCGCCACAGGCTCCATCACGGCCGCGGCGAGCTGAACGACGGCGCGCTGGTGCCGGTCTTCGAGCGCCCCGAGCGGGCCGATGCCGTGCTCGGGCGCGTGCGCGACGCCGCTCTGGGCGAGATCGTCGAGCCGGATGCGTTCGGCGATGCGCCTCTGGTACGCGTGCACACCCCCCGTTATCTCGATTTCCTGCGGTCCGCCTGGCACGAGTGGCACGCGCTGCATGGCGACACCGATGCGCTGCCGCTGGCCTGGCCGGCCCGCGGCCTGCGCATGATCGAACCAGTCGAGCCCGACCATATCGACGGCCGGCTCGGCTATTACTCTTTCGATGCCGGCACGCCGATCACGGCGGGCACGTGGGCTGCCGTCAGTGCGGGCGCGGACATCGCGCTCACCGCCGCGGACCGGGTCGCCGACGGCGAGCGAGGCGCGTTCGCCCTGTCCCGCCCGCCCGGCCATCATGCGGGCGCCGACTATTTCGGCGGCTACTGCTACCTGAACAACGCGGCGATCGCGGCCGCCCGCCTGCTGGACCGGGGCGCCCACCGGGTCGCCATCCTGGACGTGGATTACCATCACGGCAACGGCACCCAGGAGATCTTCTACGACAGGGCCGACGTGCTGTTCTGCTCGATCCACTGCGACCCGCGGCTGGAATACCCCTACTTCCTCGGCCATGCCGACGAGACCGGCCGCGGCGACGGCGAGGGCTGCAACCTGAATCTGCCGCTGGCGCCCGGCAGCGACTGGGCGGTCTGGTCCGGGGCCCTCGGCCGCGCGCTGGACGCGACGAGGCGCTACGCCCCCGACGCCCTCGTCGTCTCGCTGGGCGTCGACACCTACGAGCGCGATCCCATCTCGGCCTTCCGCCTGCGCAGCGACGACTACCCGCGGCTCGGCGAGCGCATCGCCGGTCTCGGGCTCCACACCGTCTTCGTCCTGGAGGGCGGGTACGCGGTGCCCGAGATCGGCGACAACGTGGTCAACGTCCTGCGCGGTTACGGATAGAGCGCCGGCTCGGGATCCCAGGACACTCGGGAACCCGGGGGCGGACCGCCTGTCGGAACAGGGGTCGGTACACGACCCTGGGTCGCGCCGGTCCATTTGCTAGAATGCGCGGCCTTCCGAAGCACCCGAGAGAAGAAGGCAGACCATGAATCTCATTACACCCCTTGGCCGGGGGCTCGCCGCCCTCGCTCTGTCCCTGTCCGCGCTGACCGCGAACGCTGCCGCGCCGGCATCCGATATCGACATCCCCTATACCGAATTCACGCTGGACAACGGCCTCACGGTGATCGTCCACGAGGACCGCAAGGCCCCGATCGTGGCGGTGAACGTCTGGTACCACGTGGGCTCGAAGAACGAGCCGGAGGGCAAGACCGGCTTCGCGCACCTGTTCGAGCACCTGATGTTCAACGGCACCGAGAACTACGACGGCGAGTACTTCGTGCCGTTCCAGAAGGTGGGCGCCACCGACCAGAACGGCACCACCAACTTCGACCGCACCAACTACTTCCAGAACGTGCCGTCGACCGCCCTGGACCTGGCGCTTTGGATGGAGTCCGATCGCATGGGCCACCTCCTGGGCGCGGTGGACCAGGACAAGCTGGACGAGCAGCGCGGCGTGGTTCAGAACGAGAAGCGCCAGGGCGAGAACCAGCCCTACGGCCAGGTCTTCAATCACATCTTCCGCAACCTGTTCCCCGAAGGTCACCCCTACCAGTGGCTGCCCATCGGCTCCATGGAGGACCTGAATGCGGCCAGCCTGGAAGACGTGCAGGAGTGGTTCAGGACTTATTACGGCCCGAACAATGCCGTCATCGTGATTGCCGGCGACGTCACCCCCGAGGTGGCCCGCGAGAAGGCCGAGAAGTACTTCGGCGACATCCCGCCCGGGCCGCCCATCGCCAAGTTCGAGGCCTGGTCGCCGAAGCGCGAGGCCGACGCCCGGGAGATCATGCAGGACCGGGTGCCGCAGGCGCGCATCTACAAAAACTGGGTGGGGCCGCACTGGAGCCATCCGGATGCGGAACTGCTGAGCCTGGCCGGCAGCGTCCTGTCCTCCGGCAAGACCTCGCGGCTGTACAAGCGGCTGGTCTACGACGAGCAGATCGCCACCTCGGTGGACGCCACACCCTATTTCGCCGAGATCGCCGGCGTGGTCGGGCTCGAGGCCACCGCCCAGCCCGGCGGTGACCTGGCTGACATCGAGAAGGCCCTGGACGAGGAACTGGCCCGCTTCCTGAAGGAAGGGCCGACCAGGGACGAGCTCGAGCGGGCCAAGACCCGGTACATCGCGAGTTTCGTGCGCGGGATCGAGCGCATCGGCGGCTTCGGCGGCAAGTCCGACATCCTGGCACAGAACGCCGTCTACGCCGGCGACCCGGCTTTCTACAAGGTATCTCTGGCCCGCATCGAAGAGGCGACGCCGAAGGCCGTGATGGAAGCGGCCCGGCGTTGGTACCAGGCAGGCTCCTACACCCTCGAGGTGCACCCGTTCCCCGAGTTCGCCGCCAGCGGCGAAGGCGCCGAACGCAGCGACGGGCCGCCGATGCCGGCCGAGTTCCCGTCGGTAGCCTTCGCCCAGTTCGAGCGCGCGACCCTCGACAACGGCATGGAGCTGATCGTGGCCAGCCGGGATGCCGTGCCGGTGGTAAATTTCACGCTGATGCTCGACGCCGGCTACGCCTCCGACCAGTTCGGCGAGCCCGGCACTTCCAGCCTGGCCATGTCGATGCTGGACGAGGGCACGAAGCGGCGCGACGCGCTCGCCATCTCCGAGGAACTCTCGCGCCTCGGCGCGAACCTGGGCGCCGGTTCCAACCTGGACATGTCCACCGTCTCGCTGAACGCGCTGGCCGCGAACCTGGACGAGTCGCTGGACATCTACGCCGACGTCGTCCTGAACCCGTCGTTCCCCGAGGCCGATCTGGCCCGCCTGAAAAAGCAGTTCCGCGCACAGATCCAGCGCGAGAAGGTGACGCCGGTGTCCATGGCCCTGCGGGTGTTCCCCGAGCTGATGTACGGCGAGGGACATGCGTACAGCCTGCCGCTCACCGGATCCGGCACGCTGGAGTCGCTGGAGCGAATCGACCGCCAGACGCTGGTCGATTATCACCAGACCTGGTTCCGGCCCAACAATGCCACCATGATCGTGGTGGGCGACACCACCATGGGGAGCATCCGGCCGAAGCTCGAGAAACTCTTCCGTGACTGGGAGTCCGGTTCGGTGCCGGTGAAGAACGTGGACGCGGTGGCCCAGCGGCCGGAGGAGAAGATCTACCTGCTCGACCGGCCGGACGCCGAGCAGTCCATCATCTTCGCCGGCCATATCGTGCCGCCGAAGGCCAACCCGGACGAGTTCGCCATCGACGCCATGAACAACGTGCTCGGCGGTGACTTCTCGGCGCGGCTGAACATGAACCTGCGCGAGGACAAGAGCTGGTCCTACGGCGCCCGCACGCTGATCCTGGATGCCGCCGGCCCGCGGCCCTTCCTGGGCTATGCACCGGTGCAGACGGACAAGACCGCCCCGGCCATGGCCGAGATGCGGCGCGAGATGGTGGAGATCGTCGGCGAACGGCCGCCCACCGAAGACGAACTCGCGCGCGTGCTCGACGACAACACGCTGTCCCTGCCGGGCCGCTGGGAGACCGCCGGTGCGGTGGCGGGCTCGCTGGTGGAGATGGTTCGTTTCGGCTACGACGACGACTACTGGGACACCTACGCCGAGAACGTGCGCGGCCTGTCCCTGCAGCAGGTCAGCGAGGCGGCCGACGAGTACGTCAGGCCCGACAACCTCATCTGGGTGGTCGTCGGCGACCGCGCGAAGATCGAAAGCGAGATCCGCGCCCTGGAGATCGGCGAGATCGTCCCGATCGACGCGGACGGCAACGTGCTCGACGACGCCCGGTAGCCCCCCGTGTAGGAGGGCCTTCAGGCCCGACCCGACCCCTCGATGGGCATGTAGGAGGGGCTTCAGCCCCGATTGGACAATCCATCGGGCCTGAAGGCCCTCCTACATTTTTTTGCCCGCCTGCGGCGGAGCAGGTTACCGTACCCGGATGAGCCCGGACCCCACCGACTACCTGAAGCGCATCCTCACCGCCCGTGTCTACGAAGTGGCGGAGGAGACCCCGCTGGATGCCGCTCCGAACCTCTCCGCGCGTCTCGGCCACGCGGTGTGGCTGAAGCGCGAGGACTTGCAGCAGGTCTTCTCCTTCAAGCTCCGCGGCGCCTACAACCGCATGTCGCGGCTGGCGGACGAAGACCTGCAGAAAGGCGTCATCTGCAGCTCGGCGGGCAACCATGCCCAGGGCGTGGCGCTGGCGGCGAGGCGGCTCGGCATCCAGGCCTTCATCGTCATGCCGCTGACCACGCCCCGCATCAAGGTGGACGCGGTGCGCAAGCTGGGCGGCGAGGTCGTGCTGGAGGGCGATACCTACGACGACGCCTACGCCCATGCCCGCCGGCTGGAGGCCGAGCGCGGCCTGATTTTCATTCACCCCTTCGACGACCCGGACGTCATCGCCGGCCAGGGCACCATCGCCATGGAGATACTGCGCCAGCACCCGGGCGACATCGACGCGGTGTTCGTGCCGGTGGGCGGCGGCGGCCTCATCGCCGGGATAGCGTCGTATATCAAGGCGCTGCGGGACGACATCCGCATCATCGGCGTCGAACCGGAGGATTCCGCGGGCATGAGCCGCTCGATCGCCGCCGGCGAGCCGGTGACCCTGGAGCGGGTCGGCATCTTCGCCGACGGCGTCGCGGTTCGCCGGGTGGGCGACGAGACCTTCCGTCTCTGCCGTGAGCTGGTGGACGAGATCGTGCTGGTGGACACGGACGAGATCTGCGCGGCCATCCGGGACATCTTCGAGGACACCCGCTCCATCGTGGAGCCCGCCGGCGCCCTGGCCGTCGCCGGCATGAAGAAGTACGTGGAGGATCGCGCACCGGCCGCCGGGCGAGAATTCGTCACGGTGAACTGCGGGGCCAACGTGAACTTCGACCGGCTGCGCCACATCGCCGAGCGCGCCGCCGTCGGCGAGCATCGCGAGGCCCTGCTGGCGGTGGGCATTCCCGAACGCCCCGGGAGCTTCCGCGAGTTCTGCGCGGCCATCGGCCGGCGCAACGTCACCGAGTTCAACTACCGCTACAGCGACACGGAGGAGGCGCACATCTTCGTGGGCCTGGAACTCGCCGAGGGCCGCGCCGAGAAGGACCGGCTCGTGGCCGATCTTCGCGCCAGGGGTTACCCGGTGGAAGATCTCACCGACAACGAGATGGCCAAGCTGCATATCCGGCACATGGTCGGCGGCCGGGCCGGCGGGCTGCCGGACGAGCGGCTGCTGCGTTTCGAGTTCCCCGAACGCCCCGGCGCACTGGCCGAGTTCCTCGACGCGGTTGGCTCCGACTGGAACATCAGCCTGTTCCACTACCGCAACCACGGTTCGGACTACGGACGCATCCTCACCGGCATCCAGGTGCCGGGCGGCGACGGCGACGAGTTCGAGCGCCACCTGGAGAAGCTCGGCTATCCCCACTGGGACGAGAGCGACAACCCCGCCTACCGGCTGTTCCTCGCCTGAGGGCGGTCGAGACTGAGATCGTCATAGCGATGGTGGTCGCGATGGCGGTCGCCATTGCGGTCCCGATTGCGATAGCGCAGTTACGGCGGCGCTCCCGCATGCTAAACGTGGACGCACGATCTTCGACCGCGACGGGACGCTCCTTGTAAGCGTATCGGCGCGTGCTTAGAATGATTCCAGATATCGCCGCAGGATCAGCGATCTCGCACGACCTCGGCGTCAACCCATTTCGCGTAAATTCATTTCGATCCGGAAGGAGTCATCCATGGCCCACGAATTGCCACCCCTGCCTTACGCAAAGGACGCTCTGGAGCCCGTCATCTCCGCAGAAACGCTGGAGTACCACTACGGCAAGCACCACAGCACCTATGTCGACAAGCTGAACAACATGATCCCGGGCACGGAGTTCGAGAATGCCTCGCTGGAAGACATCATCCGCAAGGCGGATGGCGGCCTGTTCAACAACGGCGCGCAGGTCTGGAACCACACCTTCTACTGGAACTGCCTGAGCCCGGACGGCGGCGGCGAACCCGGCGGCGCGCTGGGCGAAGCCATCGACAAGGCCTTCGGCTCGTTCGACAAGTTCAAGGAGGAATTCAACAACGCCGGCGCCGGCAACTTCGGCTCCGGCTGGACCTGGCTGGTGAAGGACGGCGACGGCGTAGCCATCGTCAATACCGACGATGCCGAAAACCCGCTGCGCGACGGCAAGACGCCGCTCCTGACCGTGGACGTCTGGGAGCACGCCTACTACATCGACTACCGCAACGCGCGTCCGAAGTACCTGCAGGAGATCTGGAAGATCATCAACTGGGACTTCGTGTCGGGTAACTACGAGGCGTAACGAAAGCTGTACGAACCCTGTAGGAGGGCCTTCAGGCCCGATCCGCTGCCCGGTCGGGCCTGAAGGCCCTCCTACATGCCCATTGACGCTGCGGGATCGGGGCTGAAGCCCCTCCTACATGCCTATTCCGGTTTCACGAATTTCAGCGTGAAGCGGTCGCTCTCGCCGATCTCGAGGTACTTCGGGTCCGCACCGTCGCGCAGGCTCGGCGGCAGCGCCCAGACACCGCTTTCGTAGTCCTTGGTGTCCTTCGGATTGGCGTTGATGTCTGAACTCGCGGCCAGCTCGAAACCCGCTGCCTCGGCCAGCTCGATGGCACGCGCCTCGCTGAAATAGCCGGTGCGCTCCTCCGGGTCCGGCGGCGAATCCGGATCCGCCCGGTGCTGCACCACGCCCAACACGCCGCCCGGCTTCAGGGCCGTGTGCGCGGCACCGAACACTTCCGCGGCGAACTCGTCGCCCCAGCTGTGCAGGTTGCGGAAGGTGACGACCAGATCGGCACTGCCCGGCGGTGCGATGTCGGTCTTGCCACGGCCGAGCACGGTCAGCTCCACGTCGCCGTAGACCTCGCGGTCGGCGATCTTCTCCTTGTACTTCGCGAGGTTGGTCTGCACGTACTCGCTGTCGAGGGTGGGGTCCCAGCTGGCCGCGTAGAGCTTGCCCTCCTCCTTCAGGACCGGCGCCAGGATATCGGTGTACCAGCCGCCGCCGGGCCAGAGTTCGACCACGGTCATGTCCGGTTCCAGGCCGAAGAACGTGAGCGTCTCCACCGGATGGCGGTACTGATCCCGCGCCCGGTTCTCCGCCGAGCGGTGCTCCCCGTCCGCCGCCGCCCGTATGGCGTCGCCGGCGTCGCCGGCCGCCGCGCCGGCGACGCCGGCGAGCAGGAGCAGGGTAGCGAGCGGCGCGAGCCGTCGTCCGGTCAAATAGTCACGCATGGGCTTCTCTCCGTCGGTTGCGGTTGCTGTGAAGTCTCGATCAGTCTCGATAGGAAGGGTCCCGCCGGTCCAGCCTGCGCAGCAGCGCGGGCCAGGCGAGCGCGCCGCCCATCCCCTTCGTCGCCTCGCGCATCTGCGCGCGGGCGCCGGCGAGGATACGGTCGTCCACCCGGGTGAGTTCCGCGCCGCCGGACTGCGCGGCGATCTGGATCTGACAGGCCGTCTCCAGCACGTACATGGCCAGGAACGCCTCCGCGATGGACGTGCCGCAGGTGAGCAGCCCGTGGTTGCGCAGGATCAGCGAATTGGCCTCGCCCAGGTCGGCCACGAGCCGGGGCTTCTCGTCCTCGTTCAGCGCCACGCCCTCGTAGTCGTGATAGCCGAGGGCGATCAGCGGGAATATCGATTGCTGCGATATCGGCAGCAGCCCCTCCTTCTGGGCCGATACGGCGACTCCGGCCCGCGTATGGGTATGCAGTACACACTGCACCTCGGGCCGCGCCTCGTGCACCGCGCTGTGGATGACGAAGCCCGCCGGGTTCACCGGATGGGGGCTGTCGATGACCTTGTTGCCGTCGGGATCCACCTTCACCAGGCTGCTGGCCGTCATCTCCTCGAACAGCAGGCCGTAGGGATTGATCAGGAAGTGCTCCTCAGGGCCCGGTACCCGGGCCGAGATGTGAGTGAAGATCAGGTCGTCCCAGCCGTACAGCGCCACCAGTCGGTAGGCGGCGGCGAGATCGACCCGCGTCGCCCACTCCTCGTCGGATACCTGGTCACGCACCGTCAGTGTCTCGGCGGCAGTGCTCATCGTTCCCTCCCCTCTGTCGGCGTGGCTGAAACCCCGAGTATAGGACATCGTCCGCACCCTGCCCGTTGCAACCATTTCGACAGCGCGTGCATCTAGCCGGATACAGGGCGCCTGTATGGCCACGGACAACGAGGGAGAGAGACCATGACGACGAGCCGCAAGGTAAGCGACGCACTCGCGCTGGGACTACTGCTGCTGGCGGCCGCTCTCGCCGCCATCGCCGCTTTTGACGCGGCGCACGTGGGAGAACGCGAGCACCTGGAACTGGCCGTCGCCAGCGAGGACGGCGGGGAGACCCCACAGGAGCCCCGCGAGGAGGAAACCCCCTGACGGCGCGCCGGACCGGGAGCCGTCGCTCCGGGTGACGCACCTGCCCGGATCAGGTGCCCCTGTTGCCGCCCGACGGCGACGGCTGCCGGTCCGGCGGCCTCTCAGCCCCAGGCGCGGGCGTGGATATGACTGATCTTCTGCCGCTGTGAGTAGCGGTAGAACTTCCTGAGTTCCGCCATGACCCCCTCGCCGGCATCGTGCAGGTGCGTGCCGATGCGCCGGCAGAAGCGTCCGGCGTAATCGTTGGCGAGCCGGTAGCGCTCCCGCTCCTCCCCGCCCAGTTCCCGGTCCAGCGACATCCGCTCGAACAGGAGATGATGCAGGCGTGAGGCCACCGCCCGCCTGCCCTGCTCGCGGGCCAGCAGCACGGTGCTCACGAACTTGTCCACCTCCGCCTGGAGCTCCAGCTCAAGCAGCGTGACCTCGCGCCGGGCGGTGGCGTTGTGCACCACGTAATTGAAGTGGCTGATGCCCTCCACGGCAGTCCAGAGGTCGTCGAGGTCTTCGTCGTCCAGCTCGTCCAGCGGATTGCGCTCCCGGAGCCGCTGCAGCAGCGCGTCGTCCAGGTACAGCGTCAGCGACACCTCGTCGCCGTCGTGGCGGAGCAGCAGGCGCTCGTCCAGATGCCCGCGGGCCCCGGCCGGCGTCAGCGCGCCGGCAGTGGCGGCATCGGTGACGAGGAAGTCCTCGATGGCCAGCCCGTGCTCGAGCCGATAGAGCGTGGCGAGACGTTGCTGCAGATCGCCGACTTGCACGGGCTCAGTGCCGGGTGCCGGACCGGCTGTCGGAGAGCAGCTCGATGCCTTCGCGGCGCAGCAATGCCTCGGCCCTCTGACTGCCCGTCTTCAGCCACACCTCGTAGAGCCTGAGGATGTCACGATCCTGGCTGTCGCGCGCCGACTCGCTGACTTCGTTCAGCACGTCCACCATGACCTGGAACTTGCGCGCGAGCTCCCCGAAGATCGCAGAGAAGGCCCGGCCCCGTATGCTGCCGCGCATCTCGTCGGACAGCGAGCCGTAGGCGCTGCCGCCCATGTAGATGTAGTAGTCGAGGTCCACCAGCTTCTCGGCCAGGCTGTCGGCGAAGCAGCCGGCGATGAACAGGGCCACGTCGCCGAGGCGCTGCAGCGCGAACCGGCGTTCCTCCAGCGTCGGCGCGTCGACCGCGTCGCGCATCATGAAGGCCAGCGGCTTCAGCCCGTAGTGGCCGCCGGCGTCCTCGTACAGCGCCTCGGAGCGCGAATACAGGGTGAGCAGGTTGACGACGTAATGAGTCGCGTGAGGGTCTATCTCCACCGACTGGCGGGAGACGACTTCCTCGATGCTCTCGTGGAAATATTGCTGCAGGTTGCTGACCGGGATGACCGTGCCACGGGCATCCAATCGCTGCTCGGGGCTGAAGCCCCTCCTACCCCTTTTTTGCATGCGCCACACCTCCTCGGCTCGCGCGAGCACGATATCGGCCGGCCTGGCGAATGAACTGCACGTCCACTTCGCACAGAGGTGTGCGCAGGGCCTGAGCGAAGGCTCATCCCCCGAGCCAACCGCGCAATCCCAGTTTCGGTCCGAAACCGGGCAGTTGTCGTGACCGGCTTCACGTCTGCCCCCCGTGACAGCGTGAAGAAATTCACAGTTCCGGCCCGTGCAACCGCCTTTATATTAATCAGAGCCCGCCGGCAGACGTCAATAACTCCGTAGGAGGGCCTTCAGGCCCGACCCGGCCTTCCAACCGCTTCACCTTCTTTCATGGCCGCCCTGCGGGGGCATCCATCTTGCTCCCGACAAAAGGTCGCGGCGATGGATGCCCCCGCACGACGGCCGCCTCGGGGTAGCGTGTAGGGCATACCGGTCAGAAGCGTCAGCTAACGTGTGCCAGACGTCTCGGCTACGGGCCGGTCAGCGGGTGGGTAAGGGTTGCGGGGTCGTCCGGAACGCGCTGCAAGCTTCGATGGGCATGTAGGAGGGGCTTCAGCCCCGATCAGCGCTCGGCCACCTGCAGCGAAGATCGGGGCTGAAGCCCCTCCCACGGTGAGCGTCCCCAGCAGTCCACCCCGGCCGATGGCGGGCCTACGCCAAAAGAAAGCCGGGTCGGGCCTGAAGGCCCTCCTACATTTTTTGCGAGCGCATGAAATCCAGCGTCAGCCCGGTGAGGAGTTCCACGCCGGTGACCAGCGCGCTCTCGTCCACGTAGAACAGCGGCGAGTGGTTGGACGGTGCGGTCACCGGGTCCTCGCCCGGCGGCGTGACGCCCAGGAACAGGAACAGGCCGGGCGTGCGCTGCGCGTAGTAGGAGAAATCCTCGGCACCCGTGATCAGCGGCGACTCGATCACCCGGCCCTCGCCGGCGACGCGCACCACGGTGTCGAGCATATCGTCGGTGAGCTCCGGATCGTTGACCGTCACCGGATAACCGAGGTCGATGGTGGTCTCCGCCGTCGCGCCGTAGCTCTCCGCCGTGAGCCGTGCCGTGCGTTCCAGCTTCTCGTGGATGGACTTGCGAATGTCCATGTCGAAGTTGCGGATGGTGCCGATCAGCGTCACTTCGTCGGGGATGATGTTGTTGCGGATGCCGCCCTCTATGACACCGAAGGAGAGCACCGCCGGCGCCGCGGTGATGTCCACCTGCCGGCTGACGATGCTCTGGGCGGCGGTGACGATCTGCGAGGCCACGACGATCGGGTCGACGCCGCCCCAGGGCCGCGAGCCGTGGGTCTGGCGGCCGCGCACCACGATCTCGAACCGGTCCGCGCTCGCCATGGCCGGGCCGGCCCGGTAGCCGACCATGCCGGCCGGCAGCATGGAACTGACGTGCAGGCCGAACACGGCCTCCGGCAGACGTTCGTCGAAGATGCCCTCTTTCAGCATCAGCTCGGCGCCGCCTTCCTCGCCCTCCGGCGCACCTTCCTCGGCCGGCTGGAAGATGAACATCACGGAACCGGGCAGTTCGTCGCGCACCGCCGTCAGCGCGCGGGCGGCTCCCAGCAGCATGGCCATGTGGGTGTCGTGGCCGCAGGCGTGCATCACGCCGACCTCGCGCCCGCGGAAGGTGCCCTTCGCCTTCGAGGCGAACGGCAGATCCACGCGCTCTGTCACCGGCAGCGCGTCCATGTCCGCCCGCAGCGCCACCAGCGGGCCCGGCCGGCCGCCTTCCAGGTAGGCCACCACGCCCGTGTGAGCGATGCCGGTCTCCACCTCGAGCCCCATGGCGCGGAGTTCTTCGGCAACCTTCTTCGCGGTCTCGAACTCCCGGTTGCTGAGCTCCGGATGCTCGTGGAAGTGGCGCCGCCACTCGATCACCTGCGGCTCGGCGGCCTGCGCCCCGGCCTTCAGCGTCTCGGCGAGATCCGCGCTCGCCAGGGCGGGCGCGAATGCGATGAGCGAAAGCAAGAAGAGTCGGTTTCGGTGCATGGTCTGAATCCCCCGGCAGTCTCTGCCCGAATGCGGCAACAGGCCGCCTAGTCTACCAGCGGGCGCCGGCAGCGGAGCGTCACCACATGCCGCGCAGCCTGCCGGCCACGTCGATGCGCCGGTCGCTGGTGCCGAGGCCGCCGCCGTCTCCGACGCCGGGAGCGGCATGGAATACGGGCTCCAGCGTGCCGAGCACGCCCTCGGTGAGGAAGCGGCTGCGCGCGCCGTAGACGTGCCGGTCGCCGTGGCGGTGCTGCTGGGTGACGTGATAGCGCAGCGGCGCGATCAGGTGCAGATCGCGCTTCGCCCGGGTCATGGCCACGTACAGCAGTCGCCGCTCCTCCTCGATGAGCGCGGGGCTCGCCGTGGAGAATTCGGAGGGGAAGCTGCCGTCGGAAACGTTCAGGATGAATACCGAGTCCCATTCCTGGCCCTTGGCCGAATGCACCGTCGAGAGGATCAGGTAATCCTCGTCCAGCAGCGGGTCGCCGGACAGGTCGCCGGTGGACTGGGGCGGGTCCAGCGTTAGCTCGGACAGGAACCGCTCCCGCGTGGTGTACTTGCCGGCGATGCGCTCGAGGTGTTCGAGGTCCGCCGAGCGGGGCTCGGCGGCGTCGTACAGCCGCTCCAGGTGCGGCTGGTACCAGCGCCGAACCTCGGCCACCTGGGTCTGCCAGGCTCCCGCCGCGGGCTGGCCGGCCAGCGAGCGCATCAGTCCCGCCAGCGCCGGCCAGTCCTCCCGCGCGGCGGCCGGCGGGCGGAATGCCGACAGCGCCGACAGCGAATAGTCGGCCGCCGCCACGTGCTCGTAGCTGCGCCCGGCGTGGGCCGGCCCCATGCCCTCCAGCAACTTCAGCACCCGGAAGGCCGCCACCCGGTTCTTCGGGTTGTCGGCCCACTTCAGCACCGCGAGCATGTCCTTGACGTGGGCGGCCTCCAGGAATTTCAGGCCGCCGTACTTCACGTAGGGGATGTTGCGGCGGACGAGCTCCAGCTCGAGCCGGTCACTGGAATGCGCGCCGCGGAACAGCACGGCCTGCTGCTTGAGTTCCAGGCCCGCCTCCCGGTTCGCCAGCACCCGCCCGACCACGTAATCGGTCTCCGCGTCCACGTCCTCCACGGTGACGTAGCAGGGACGCCGGCCGGAGCCCTGCTCCGACCAGAGCTGCTTGTCGTACCGCGCCTCGCCCTCGGCGATGAGCGCGTTGGCGGCATCGAGGATCGGCTGCAGCGAGCGGTAGTTGCGCTCCAGCGTCACCACCCGCGCCGGCGGCGCGTAGCGTTGCGGGAACGACAGGATGTTCTCCACCTCGGCGGCGCGGAAGGAATAGATGGACTGGGCGTCGTCGCCCACCACCGTGACGCCATCGCCGCGGGGCTTGATCGCGTGGAGGATCTCGGCCTGCAGCATGTTGGTGTCCTGGTACTCGTCGACCAGCACGTGGTCGAAGCGCGCGCCGATGGCCGCCGCCAGCTCCGGGTCCGACACCAGGTGATACCAGTAGAGCAGCAGGTCGTCGTAGTCCAGCGCCTGGTGCTGCTGCTTGGTTTCCACGTAACGGCGGAAGAGCTCGCGCAGCTCCTGCTCCCAGTCGCCGCACCAGGGATAGGACGTGCGCAGGCAGTCGCCGATGTCTTCCCGGGCGTTGACGCAGCGGGAATAAATGGCGAGGCAGGTGTCTTTCCTCGGGAATCGCCTTGCCTTGGCGCTGAGGCCCAGCTCGTGGCGCACCAGGTCCATCAGGTCCGCCGCGTCGCCGCGGTCCAGCACGGAGAACGCAGGATCCAGCCCGACGTTGCGGGCATAGTGGCGCAGCAGCCGGTTGGCGACCGAGTGGAAGGTGCCGGACCAGGCGAACCGCACGGCCCGCGAGTCCTCGGAGAGCCGGAGCGAGCGGCGCACGATGGCCCGGGCCCGGCGCAGCATTTCCTCCGCCGCCCGCCGCGTGAAGGTCAGCAGCAGGATGCGGTCGGGATCGACGCCTTCGATCACCAGGTTGGCCACCCGGTGGGCCAGCGTCATCGTCTTGCCGGTGCCGGCGCCGGCGATCACCAGCAGCGGACCGGCGCGGAAACCGCCGCCCGCCGCGCGCTCACCCCACGTCGCCGCCTCCCGCTGGGCCGGATTCAGGCGGGCCAGATGTTCGGGCGGCGGCGCCGTGGCGCCCTCCGCCGGCCGGTTTTCTGCAAGCGTATCTTTCATCGCACGGGTTCGTCGGCCGGACCCGCCGTCCACGGATCGTCCATCGATCATCCATGGATGGTCCACGGACCAGGGATAGACCACGGACAGGCCGCGGATCGCGGACTCGCTACTGTATCCGCGTACAGTAGTGGATGGATCACCAGCTGTCGAGGGCCGTCTCAGTCGAGCATGAACTCCTCGATGGCGGCGGCGAGCGCTTCCGGCTGCTCGAAATGCACCATGTGCCCGGCACCCGGGATGGTGAGCTTGGTGAGCCTGGGGAATGCGCCGAAGGCGTTGTCCGCGTCCACCCAGCGCATGTCCGGTGCGCTGAAATCCGTGTTGCCGCCGATCACGAACAGCACCGGCGCGGTGACGGCGTGCCAGCAGGCTTCCGCCTCGGCGCGGCGATACAGGACCGGGTTGCGCAGCTTGTGGGCGGGATCGGCCCTCAGCGTGACCTTGCCGTCCTCGTCCACCTCGGCCCAGCGCTCCGCCACGAACAGGGCCCGGTCGTCGGCCAGCGTCGGGCTGCGCTTCTTCACCCGCTCGGCCAGCTCCTCGAAGCGGTCGTAACGGGAATAACCCCTGTTGCGGCTCTGATCCTCGATCCACTCCCGATAACGCTTCGGCGCGTCCGCCGGATCGCCGTTGCGCAGCCCGAAACCCTCGATGTTCACCAGCTTTCCGATCCGCTCCGGCATCACGCCGCCGTACAGGGAGAGGATGTTCGCGCCCATGCTGTGGCCGACCACCCGGGCGGGCTCGGCCGGGCTGTAGATGGCGAGCAGCTCGTCCAGGTCGGCCAGGTAGTCGGGGAACCAGTAGCCGTAGGTGCGGTGCCGGGACTTGCCAAATCCGCGCCAGTCCGGCGCGACGACGAACCAGTCGCGCTGCAGCGCGTCGACGACGAACTGGAAAGTGGAACCGGCGTCGCCCCAGCCGTGCAGCAGCACGAGCAGCGGCGCTTCCCTCTCGCCCCACAGATTCACGTGGTAGGTTACCCCGCGGATCTCGTGACGGGCCGCGTAGCGCGGGACTCTCGGACGGTATCGGTCGGTCATGGTATTCCTGTGCACCGGGCCGGGCGTGGCCGGCGGCGAGTGTAAGCGCTCGGCAAGGTCCAGGGAAACGTTGACGGGCGGGTGCCATTGCGGCTATTGCGGCTATTGCAGCTCGGTCCGTGCGGCAGACGGAGGCACCGTGATTCACAAAGGCTATGCGAACGTGCCCTGGGGCCAGGTCCACTACCGCGCCGCCGGCAGCGGGCCGCCCGTGATCC
Source organism: Woeseiaceae bacterium (assembly GCA_035655155.1). Taxonomy (GTDB): domain Bacteria; phylum Pseudomonadota; class Gammaproteobacteria; order Steroidobacterales; family Woeseiaceae; genus Lentisalinibacter. The sequence continues at coordinate 117,769 of DASRVH010000099.1, read as the reverse complement.
TGCTGCACGACTCGCCGCGCTCCTCCGTGCTGCACGAGCCGCTCATCGAAGCGCTCGCCGACCGCTGGACGGCCATCGCCCTGGACACGCCCGGCTACGGCGACTCCGATCCGCTGGCGACGGCCGCGCCGGACATCGGCGACTTCGCCGACGCGCTGGCCGCCACCCTCGACGCGCTGGCACTGCCCCCATGCCCCGTGTACGGCTACCACACCAGCTCCAAGATCGCGCTGGAGTTCGCCGTGCGTCATCCGGGCCGGGCCTCGCTGATCGTAATGGACGGGCTGTCGGTGCCCGTCGAGCCGGTGCCCGATGCATTCATCGAGCGCTACATGGCGCCGTTCCGGATCACCGACGACGGCGCCTACCTGGCGACGACCTGGGCTCGGACGCGGGACCTGCACCGCTTCTTCCCCTGGTTCTCGCATACCGCGGAACACCGCCTTCCCATGGAGCTGCCGCCCCCGCAGGCCCTGCACCGCTACGCGCTCGACCTGCTGATGGCAGGCACTCATTACCCGGATGCCTATGCGGCGGCGATGCGCTACGACCCGGTCCCGGCCCTCGGCGATCTGCAGGATCCGGCGGTGGTGATGTGCCGGCGGGACGACGTGCTCTACTCCCATCTCGAACGACTGCCGGAAACGCTGCCCGACGGGGTGCGGCGCGAGCCGTTGCCGGCCGACCGCAACGTCTGGCGGGCACGGCTGCGGGAGTTGTTCGCAAACCATGGCGACTACGTAGCCGGCGTGCGCCTGCCGGGGCTCGGCGAAGTCGCCGGCCGATCGGGTCCCGTCCGGGCCTACTGGCACGCACGGGAAGGGGAGCAGCTCAGGCTGCGCTTCCAGGGCCAACCCTCGTCGCGGCATGCCCCGGTGCTGTTGCTGCCCGAACTGCCGGGGAGCGCGGCGAGCGCGGCGCCGCTCGCCGACGCGCTGGCTGCCGACCGCCGCACGCTGACTCTCGATCCGCCGGGCTGCGGCGAGTCCACCGCCGCCGCCGAACCGGCACCCGAACGATTCGCCGCCGACCTGCTGCGGCTGCTGGAGGAACTCGACTGGCCCCGCGTGGACGTGGTCGCCACCTTCACGACCGCGCCCGTGGCGCTCGAGCTGGCCCGGGCCGGCACGGATCGCGTCGCCCGCCTCGTGTTCGAGGGCATACCCATCGCCGGGCGCGAGGAACGCGAGGAACTGGCAGCCGACTACTGCGTCCCGCTCGCGCCGCGCCACGACGGCGGCCACCTGCTCGCCGCCTGGACAATGCTCCGTGACCGGGAGCTGAACTGGCCCTGGTACGGGCGGGACACGGCGAGCATCCGCCGCCGCACGCCCGACCTGGACCCGGGCCGGCTGCACGCCGAGACCCTGGATCTGCTGCGCCAGCCGTCCGACTACGGCACGCTGGCCGCGCGCTGCCTGGCCTGGGACGTCGCCGCCGCCCTGCCCCGGCTGGAGCAGGCCGCGCTGTTCATCGCCGATCCCGACGACGTCCGCGACCGCGGCACCCGCGAGGCGGCGGAGCGCTGCCCGCGGGCGATGCTCGCCGAGTCCGGCCCCGGCGTGCACGCCAGGGCCAGCATCATCCGGTCGTTCCTCGACTGACCGGCGCCCTGTGCAGGGCTGGCCCGAGTCGCTAAAGTACCGCCCTGATCCAGGTAAAGGAATGACATGGCCACAGGCGTCGTAATCAGCGGGACCGGACTCTGGGTACCGGAGCATGGCATCGACAACGAGGAACTGGTGGCCGCCTACAACGCCTGGGTCGACCGCTTCCTCGAAGAGAACGCCGGGGCCGTGGCCGCCGGCGAGGTGGAGGCGCCGGAGAAATCCAGTCCCGAGTTCATCGAGAACGCCTCGGGAATACGCCACCGCTACGTCTACACCCGCGAAGGCATCCTGGACCCGGAGCGCATGTGGCCGGTGTTCCCGGAGCGCGGCGAGGACGAACTCTCGATCACGGCCGAGATCTCCGTGTCCGCGGCGCGCCAGGCGCTGGCGAGCGCCGGTCTCGAGGGCGGCGACATCGACGCGGTCATCCTGTCCTGCTCCAACCTGGAGCGGCCCTATCCCGCGCTGGCGGTCGAGGTGCAGCATGCCATCGGCGCGGGCGGCTATGCCTACGACATGAACGTGGCCTGCTCGTCGGCCACGTTCGGCCTGCAGAATGCCGTGGATGCGATCGCCGGCGGCTCCGCCCGGCGGGTCCTCATGGTGAACCCGGAGATCACCTCGGCCCACATCAACTGGCGCAGCCGGGATGCGCACTTCATCTTCGGCGACGTCTGCACGGCCGTGGTGCTGGAGCGCGCCGACGAGAGCCGTGCGGAGGAGCGCTGGGAGGTGCTGGGGACGAAGCTCGCCACCCTCTACTCGAACAACATCCGCAACGACTTCGGCTTCATCAATCGCGGTCCCGAAGCCGACTTCTTCGACAGCGGCAAACTGTTCCGCCAGCAGGGCCGCAAGGTCTTCAAGGAGGTCTCGCCCCTGGCGGCCGACCACATCGGCGAACACCTGCGCGAGAGCGGCATCGACCTGGCCGACGTCGGCCGCTACTGGCTGCATCAGGCCAACCTGAACATGAACCGGCTGGTGGTCAAACGCCTGCTCGGCCGCGACGCGGGGGAGGACGAGGCGCCGGTGGTGCTGGACGAGTTCGCCAACACGGCGTCCGCCGGCTCCGTCATCGCCTTCCACCGCCACCGGCAAGGGCTCGGCGCAGGCGACGTGGGCGTGATCTGCTCCTTCGGCGCCGGCTATTCCATCGGCAGCGTCATCGTGCGGCGCCTGTAGCCGCCACGACAGGGAGGTCGGACCCGAGCACATGACCTTCGAGATCGCGCTGGTCCTTGCCATCCTGGCCGCGGCCCTCGTCCTGTTCATCGGCGAGTGGATCCGCATGGACGTGGTGGCGCTGCTCGTGCTGGGCACGCTGGCGATCACCGGGCTGGTCTCTCCCGACGAGGCCTTCAGCGGTTTCTCCAACACGGCGGTGATCACCGTGTGGGCCATGTTCATCCTTTCCGACGGGCTGACGCGCACGGGCATCGCCAACGTCATCGGCCGCCAGGTCATGCGCCTGGCCGGTCGGCGGGAGGTGGCGATGATCGTGGTGATCATGCTCACCGCCGGCTTTCTCTCGGCGTTCATGAACAACATCGGCGTGGCGGCACTCATGCTGCCGGTGGTGGTGGACATCGCCCGGCGCACGCGGGTGGCGCCGTCACGGCTGCTGATGCCGCTGGCTTACGCGAGCCTGCTCGGCGGTCTCATGACGATGATCGGCACGCCGCCGAACCTGCTGGTCAGCAACGCCATGGCCGGCGGCGGCTACGAGCCCTTCGGCCTGTTCGACTTCACCCCCGTCGGCGTCGTCGTAATGCTCGCCGGCACGCTGTTCGTGGCGCTCGTCGGCCGGCTTTTCCTGCCGAAACGCAAGACGCAGAAACGCGACCGCGGCCGCAGCCAGCGGGCGCTGCGATCCCAGTACAAGCTGGCCGAGCGCACCTTCACGCTGCGCATCCCCCAGGACTCGATGCTGGTCGGCAAGACCCTGGGCGAGAGCCGCATCACCTCGGCCGCCGACCTGGTGGTGCTGGCGCTGCAGCGATTCGGCCGCAGCGAGACGCTGCCGAACCGCCAGACCACCCTGCGCGCCGGTGACGAGCTGCTGGTGCAGGGCCAGCTGGACCGCTTCAGCGAGCTGCGCCGCCTGAGCGACCTGGTGATCGAGCGCGAGGCGCCGGTGCTGCAGTCCATGGTGGCCGAACAGCTGGCCCGGGCGGAGGTGGTGGTGGCGGACTCCTCGCCCCTGGTCGGCGACCTGGTGGCACACATCGGCTTCCGCCAGCGCTTCGGCGCGGACCTGCTGGCCGTCCAGCGCCGGGATCAGTCGCCGCGGCGCACCAATCTGGCCTACGTGCCGCTGCGTGCCGGCGACCGGCTGCTACTGCAGGGCCGCAAGGAGACCATGGAGGGTCTGCACGAGGTCAGCGACTTCGCCGAGGTGAGCCTGCTCGACTCAGACGAGGTCACGAAGCGCTACGGCGCCGACGACCGGCTCTTCGTCGTCCGCGTACCCCGGGAATCGGAACTCGCCGGGCGCACCCTGGGCCGCACCCGGCTCACCGACGTGTTCGACTTCAAGGTGCTCGCCACCTTCCGGGACGGCAATCTCGATCTCTTGCCCGGACCGGACACCGAACTGGCGGGCAGCGACCTGCTGCTGATCCAGGGCGAGCCCGGCGATCTGGACGTGCTGCGGGCGCTGCAGGGCCTGGATCTGGACTCGAAGCCGTCGATGAAACTCTCCAGCTTCGAGTCCCGGCGGCTCGCCATGCAGGACGCCACCCTGGACCCGCGGAGCTCCCTGGTGGGCAAGAGCGTGGCGGAGCTGAACTTCCGCGAGCGCTACGGCCTGGAGCTGGTCGGCATCTGGCGCAACGGCGCGCCGGTCGAGGAGGATCTCCGCGACGTGCGGCTGGCCCTCGGCGACGCGCTGCTGCTGGTGGGCCCGCGGGAGAAACTCGAACTCCTGGAGCGGGACCCGGACTTCCTGGTGCTGACCCCGCTGGGCAAGGCGCCGCCGGACACCCGCCGGGCGCCGGTGGCCGCCGGCATCATGCTGGGGGTGGTCACCAGCGTGCTGGTCGGCTGGCTGCCCATCCAGATCGCCGCGGTCTTCGGCGCCACACTCATGGTGCTCACCGGCTGCCTGAACATGGAGCAGGCCTACCGGGCCATCGAGTGGCGGGCGATCTTCCTCATTGCCGGCATGCTGCCGCTGGGCACGGCGATGCAGGAGACCGGCGCCGCCGCCTGGATTGCCGACCACGTGCTCTCGGTCACCGGCGACGCCGGCCCCTGGCCCGTGATCTTCTCGCTCTACGCCATGACCGCGGTATCGACCGTGGTGATCCCGCCCGCGGTGCTGGTGGTGATCATGGCACCGATCGTCCTGTCGGCGATGGCGGACATGGGGCTTGCGCCGGAGACCGCGATGATGGCCATGGCCGTCGCGGCGGCGGCGAGCTTCATGAGCCCCATCTCCCACCCCGCCAACATCCTGGTGATGGGTCCTGGCGGCTACCGCTTCGCCGACTACCTGCGGGTGGGCGTGCCGCTCACCCTGGTTGTCTTCGCGGTGGTCATGGTCGTGCTGCCCCTCATCTGGCCGCTCAGGCCCGCCTGATCGTTACGGCAGCAGCACGGTGGAGCCGGTGGTCCGCCGTGCCTCGAGGTCGCGATGCGCCTGGGCGGCCTCGGCCAGCGGATAGCGCTGGTTCACCTCGATCTTCACGGCCCCGCTGCCGATCACCTCGAACAGCTCGCTCGCCGCGCCGAGCAGCGCCTCCCGCGTGGAGATGAAGTCGAACAGCACCGGCCGGGTCACGTACAGCGAGCCCCGCTTCGCCAGTTCCAGCGGCGCGAACGGCTCCACCGGGCCGGAGGCATTGCCGAAGGAGACCATCACGCCGTGGGGCCGCAGGCTGTCCAGCGAGGCGTAGAAGGTATCCCGCCCCACCGAGTCGTAGACCGCCGCCACGCCCTCACCGTCGGTCAGCCGTCGCACCTCGCCGGCCAGGTCGTCGCGGTCCGCCATGACGATGTGGTCGCAGCCGTGCGCGCGTGCCAGCTCCGCCTTGGCCTCGGTGCTCACCGTGCCGATGACGGTGGCGCCGAGGTGCTTCGCCCACTGCACGGCGATCAGGCCCACGCCGCCCGCCGCGGCATGCAGCAGCACGGTATCGCCCGGGCGCACGGGGTAACTGCGTTTCAGCAGATACCAGGCGGTCAGGCCCTTCAGCATCGCCGCCGCCGCCGTCTCGTCGCCGATGGCATCCGGCAGGGGCACCAGCAGGTCGGCGGCGATCAGGCGCGCCTCGGAATAGGCGTCCGGCGGCCGCCCCGTGTAGGCGACCCGCTGGCCGACCTCGAAGCCGTCGACCCCGTCGCCCAGCGCCTCGATCACGCCTGCCGCCTCGCTGCCCAGCCCGCTGGGGAGTTCCAGCGGATAGAGCCCGGAGCGGTGATAGGTGTCGATGAAGTTCAGGCCGACGGCGGTATGGCGCAGCCGCACCTCGCCGGCGCCGGGATCGCCCACCTCGACCTCCTCCCAGTCGAGGACCTCCGGCCCGCCGAACTCCTCGATGCGTATCGCTTTGACCGTTTCTGCCACCGGGGCCTCCCGTCTTTGACCTTCCTCCGCAGCCGGCGAGTCTAGCAGGCCGCCCCGCAGACGGATTAGGCGGCGCCGGCCGCGGCCCTTAGAATACCGTGCCGGGAGCGCCGCGGCGGGCGGTCGCCGCCGGTCGCAGCAACGCAAGCGAGGAGGCATCGTGGGCAGAGTCGACAACAAGGTGGCGCTGGTGACCGGCGCCGCGCAGGGTCTGGGCACGGCCATCGCCGGGATGCTGGCCCGGGAGGGAGCGCGGGTGGCGCTGACCGACATCAACTTCGCCGGAGCCGAAGCGCAGGCCCGGGCCATCAACGAGGCGCACGAAGGCGCGGCGGTGGCGCTGGAACACGACGTCACCGACGAGGCGCGCTGGCAGGCAGTGATCGCGGAGACCGTGGGCCGTTTCGGCGCCCTCAACATCCTGGTCAACAACGCCGGCATCGGTTCGATGTCCAGCGTGGAGGACGAGACCTGGGAGAACTGGCGCCACGTGCACGCGGTGGATCTCGACTCCGTGTTCTTCGGCTGCAAATACGCCATCCCGGAGATTGCGGCCTCGGGCGGCGGCAGCATCGTCAACATCTCCTCCATCTCCGGCATCATCGCCGGCCACAACATGGCCGCGTACAACTCCGCCAAGGCGGCCGTGCGGCACCTGTCGAAATCCGTGGCGCTGCACTGCGCGCGCAGCGGCAACGGCATCCGCTGCAACTCGGTGCACCCCGTGTTCATCGATACGCCGATCCTGACCGGCATGCTCGACGCGGTGGGCCGCCAGAAGGGAATGGACAAGCTCACCCGCCAGATACCGCTGGGCCGCATCGGCGACCCGGACGACGTCGCCTACGCCGTGCTCTACCTCGCCTCCGACGAATCGAAGTTCGTCACCGGCGCCGAGTTGAAGGTGGATGGCGGCATCAGCGCCATGTGACCGGCCGGGAGTAGCGGGATGAGTGAGACGGTCCTCGTGATCGGTGCCGGACACGCCGCCGGCCAGCTGGTGAGCACGCTGCGGCACAAGGGCTGCGACGGCCGCATCGTGCTGGCGGGCGAGGAGCCGTGGGTGCCCTATCAGCGACCCCCGCTGTCGAAGAAATACCTCTCCGGCGAGCTCGAACGGAACCGCCTGTACTTCAAGCCGCCCGGCTTCTACGAGGACGCGGAGGTGGATCTGCGCCTCTCCACCCGGGTGGCCGCGCTCGACACCGCGGCGCGGCGGGCCGAGCTGGAGAGCGGCGGCAGCGTCGACTGGGACCACTGCGTCATCGCCACCGGCAGCCGGGTGCTCAGACTGCAGGCTCCCGGCGCCGATCTGCCCGGCATCCACTACCTGCGCACCATCGACGACGTGGACGCGATCCGTGGGCACTTCGCCCCGGGCGCCCGCCTGGTGGTGGTCGGTGCCGGTTACATCGGGCTGGAGGTGGCCGCCGTGGCCGCCGTCGCGGGACTGGACGTCACCGTGCTGGAGCTGGCCGGGCGGGTGATGAGCCGGGTGGTCTCGCCGCCGGTCTCCGACTTCTACGAGGCCGAGCACCGCCGTCACGGCGTGCATCTGCGCCTCGGCGAGGGGGTAGCCGGCTTCGAGGGCGACGGCCGGGTGGAAGCGGTGATGACCGCGGCCGGCGAGCGGGTGGCGGCGGACTTCGTGGTGGTGGGCATCGGCATCGAGCCGGTGACCGAGCTGGCGGCGAACGCCGGGCTCGCCTGCGACGACGGCATCCTGGTGGACGAGTACTGCCGCACCCGGGCCGACGGCGTCTACGCCGTGGGCGACTGCACCCGCCACCCCAACGCCATCTACGGACGCCAGCTGCGGCTGGAATCCGTGCACAACGCGCTCGAACAGGCCAGGACGGCCGCCGCCGGCATCTGCGGCGAGCGCACGCCCTACAATCAGGTGCCCTGGTTCTGGTCGGATCAGTACGACCTCAAGCTGCAGATCGCGGGGCTGTCCGAGGGCTGCGACCAGACGGTCATCCGGGGCGACCCTGCCGCACGGTCGTTCGCCTGCTTCTACCTGGCCGAGGGCCGGCTGCTGGCAGTGGACGCCGTGAACAGCCCGCGGGAGTTCATGCTCTCGAAGCCACTGATCGCGGCACACGCCACACCGCCGGCGGAGGCGCTGGCCGATCCGGGCGTGTCACTGAAGGACCTTCAGGCCGTCGACGCCGGCGATCGACCCTGACAAGCATCACCAGCCATCCAAGACAGCGAGGAACGATGAAAGTATCCGAAGCGCTGGACTCGCGCCTGTCGGTGCGGGCCTTCCTGGACGAACCCGTGCCCGAGGAGACGGTGCGCGAGATCCTCGAGCGGGCGAGCCGTGCGCCCTCGGGCGGCAACCTGCAGCCCTGGCACGTGATCGTGCTCACCGGCGCGGCGCGGGAACGCCTGCTGGACGCGGTCGCGCGCAAGATGCCTCATTCGCCCAAGGGCGAGGGCACCGAGTACAACATCTATCCGCCGGAGCTGAAGGAGCCCTACCGCGCGCGGCGCTTCCGCATCGGCGAGATGATGTACGAGAAGCTCGGCATCCCGCGCGAGGACAAGACGGCGCGGCTGATGCAGTTCGCACAAAACTACCGCTTCTTCGGCGCGCCCGTCGGGCTCCTGTTCACGATCGACCGCAGCATGCAGGAGGGCCAGTGGGCGGACCTCGGCATGTTCATGCAGAGCATCATGCTGCTGGCGCGGGAACACGGCCTGGATACCTGCCCCCAGGAAGCCTGGGCGGTCTGGTACCGGACCATCGGCGAGCTGTTCGAGATCCCCGGGGAGCACATGCTCTTCTGCGGCATGGCACTCGGCTACCGGGACCCGGACGCGCCGGTGAATCAACTCCGCGCGGAGCGCGCGCCGCTCGCGGAATTCGTCCGCTTTATTCGGGACTGACCGGACCGCCCTGGCCGCCGTGGCCGCCGTGGCCGGCCGCGCCGGTAATCGCGACCAGCAGCGAGCCCTCGGCGGCGAGACGCCCGTCGCGCAGCGACAGCGCCTCCACCGACAGCGCTTCCCTCGCCTCGCCCCGGGTGCCCGCGAAGACGCCGGCGCCGCCGGTCATGACGGCCACGCGGCTGGGCCGGGGCCCCACCGTGATGTCGCCGTCGAAGCTGCCCTGCCAGGCGCCGTCCTCGGCGCGCCACGCCGGCACGAGCACGTGCCGGGCCAGCGGCCACAGGTTGTCGACCCCGTCCACCCACAGCGAACCCCGTCCCGGGAGATGCAGATTCCAGACGCTGTTCGCCAGCAACTCACCGGTAAGCGGCCGGGTGGCGGAGGCCAGCGCGGCGAAGCGCACGCCGAAGCCAAGCGCCCGCCCGTCCACGTCGCGCAGCAGCAGCAGCCGTGCCTCGGTCCATGCCAGCGCCGACTCCCACAGCGTCTCGGCCGACGCGGGGACGGGGGCTAGCAGACCGTCGGCCGGCCCCGTGCGGGCCACGGTGTCGCCGGCAGTGCCGTAGAAAACTTCCACCGAGGCGCCCGGCGCGGCCGCCAGCGGCACCCGGGTGTTCTCCTGCACCAGCGGGTTGTAGTACAGCGCCAGGATCACGATCACAGCGCCGCAGAGGACACCGGCCAGCAGCGAAAGAACGTACTTCATGGCGCGGCCCTCCCCGGGCGTGTGCCGATCTGCGTCAGTGTCATGATCTCGATGTCGCCGACCAGGCGGCCCTCGGCGTCACGGCCCGAGACGTCCCACTCCTCGCTGAAGCTGCCGAAGAAGCCGGTGAACTCGCCGCTGCCGCCGGCCACGTCGCCCAGGGTCTCGAACATCGGCGACTTCGGCGACCGCGCAGCCGGGTCCGCGCCGGCCCGAGCCATGGCGTGAGGCGAGACCTCGGGACCGGCCGCGCTCAGGAACAGCGCGCCCCGCGCCGGCAGCATCAGCGTCCAGTCCGTATAGGCGTTGTCGCCGCCGCGGATGCGGCTCGCCAGGCCGATGACTTTGCCGGAGGCGTTGCGCAACTTGTAGATCTCCACCGCGCCGTCGCCGGCGGCCTCGGGCAGGGACAGCCCCGCCGGCACCGACGGAGCCGCGCTCCCGGCGCTGGCGGCGCCCAGCACCCGGTCTTCCGGAATCTGGATGTGGAAGCTCTCCGTGCGGCCGCCGTTCCTGGCGACGCCGGACTCCGAGGCGAAGCGCACGGGATCCACGAACGGATACCAGCCGGCGAGCCAGACAGCTCCGCCGATACCGAGCAGCAGACCGAGCAGGAATGTTTTCTTCAACGGGCTCTCGCGCCTCCGGGTTGCTGGCGAACCGGCTGTCGAACCCGACGGGCCGGATCGCTGGATTTTAGGTAATCTGGGCCGCGGGAGGTCGCCGACTTGGACAAATTGTGAACCAGCACACAATTCCGGGCCCCGATCGCCGATCCGGTGCCCGATATCGGCGAAACTCCGTCGCTGCCTGTCACCCTACGGACGCCGGGCCCCGCCGGGCGGCGCCCTCGAAGCTCATGCACAGACCGCTCCTCCCCCTGTGGCTCCTTTCCCTGCTGTCGCTGACACCGGCGCTCGCCCCGTCGGCCGTGGCGGCGGACGTCACCATCGTCCACCACGAGTCGCCGCAGGGCTGGCACTTCGACGCGGCGCCGAAGAGCGGCGGGACGCTGGATTTCACCGCCTTCGGCCGCAGCTGGCGCCTCGAACTCGCGCCCAACGCCAGGCTGTCCGCGGCGCTCGTGCGCGGCACTCCGGCGCTTGATCCCGGTGTCGAGCTCTATCGCGGCCGCATCGCCGGAGAGCCGGGCTCCTGGCTGCGCCTGACCCGCGGCGGGGACGGCCGCTGGGCGGGCCTGATCTGGGACGGCGGCGAACTCTACGCACTCGAGCCCGGCGCCGCGCCGATGGTATTCCGGCTGGCGGACATGCACCTCGCGCCGGGCACGCTCGGCTGCGCTGTCGCCGAGGGGCCCGTCTCCCCGGCGCGCAGCGCCAAGGCCGGTTTCGACGGCCTGGCGAGGGAACTCGCGAAGACCGTCCAGAGCGAGATCGACGTGGCCGTGCTCGCCGACGCGGCCTTCGCGGCCCGCCACCCGGACCCGGTGGCGGCGCTGGCCACCCGGCTGAACAACATCGACGGGATCTTCTCCGAGCAGGTCGGCGTGACGATCAACGTCACCGACTTCCGGGTCTTCACTGCGGCGAACGACCCGCTCACCGACTCCACCGACCCGACCACCCTGCTGGCCGACCTGGGCAACTACAAGTCCGCCCAGCCCGACCTGCGGAATCTCGGCCTGGTGCATCTCTACACCGGCAGGGACCTGGACGACAGCACCGCGGGCATCGCCTATACCCGCGCGCTCTGCAGCACCCGCTTCGGCGCGGGATTGAGCGAGGGCCGACGCACCGTGACCACGGACAGCCTGATCGGCGCCCACGAGATCGGCCACAACTTCGGCTCGCCCCACGACGGGGAAGACGGCTCGGTCTGCGAGAGCACGCCGCAGAATTTCCTGATGGCACCGCGGCTGAACGGCAGCTCCACGTTCTCCGCGTGCAGCCTGGAGCAGATGGCGCCGCAGGCGGCATCCGCCTTCTGCCTGAAGACCCTCCCCGACGCGGACATGACCATCGTCGCGGCGGTCTCTCCCGCGACCGTGCTGGAAGGCGGCACCGTCGACCTCGAGCTGACCGCCAGCAACCTGGGCACGGCCACGGCCGAGCTGGTGTCCATGAGCGTCGATCTCCCGGCGGGCGTGGATCTGCGCGACGCCGGCACGCGCTGCACCGCGGCGGCGGGCGGCGCGCAGTGCACCATCGGCACGGTGACGGCCGGCAGCTCGGCGACGGCGAACCTGACCCTCGCCGCCGTGGACGCTGGCGCGGTCGAGCTGGCCGCCGAAATCCGCGCGGACAGCGATACCCGGCCGTCCAACAACCGGTCCAACGCAGCATTGCGCATCGATCCGGCTGCCAATCTGGGCGTCGCCCTGCAGGCGCCCGCCTCGCTCGCGCGCGGTGCCCGCGCTACGCTCGACCTGAGCGTGACCAACGATTCTCCGCGCACGGCCACCGGAGTGGTCGTCACGGTCAGCATCCCTTCGTTCCTGGAGCCGGCGGCACCACCCGGCAGCCTGGACTGCAGCGCGACGGCGGGCGAGGTCCGCTGCGAGGCGGCGGCCCTCGCCGGCGGGAACACCCTGGCGATCCAACTGTCGGTCGAGGCGGCACGCGAAGGCACCGGGACGATGGAGGCGGTGGTGAGCGCAGCCCAGGGCGACCCGGACGAGGGCGACAACACGGCCAGCCGCAGCATCGAGGTGAGCAGCGCAGCTGCCGCGGCCAGCGCCGGCAGCGGTGGCGGCGGCCACGGTCTCTGGCTGCTGCTGCTGACGGCCGGTTATCTCGGCGCGACCCGGCGGAGGGCATGAGCGGGGCCGGAGCGCACGTCGGCCGCACGGCAATCGCCGTCCACGGCGGCGCCGGGCTCATCCGCCACGAGGATCTGCCGCCTGGCCGTGAAGCCCGCTATCACGAAGCCCTGCGCGAGGCGCTATCGGCCGGCCACGAGCGGCTCGCCGCCGGTGCCAGCGCGATGGACGCGGTGACCGCGGCGGTGGTCGCGCTGGAAGACAATCCCCTGTTCAACGCCGGCCGCGGTGCGGTCTTCAACCACGAGGGCGGCCACGAGCTCGACGCCTCGGTCATGGACGGCAGCAGCCTGGCGGCCGGCGCCGTGGCCGGGGTCAGATGCGTGCGCAACCCGGTGCTCGCCGCCCGCGCCGTGATGGAGCGTACCCCCTACGTGCTGCTGGCAGCCGCCGGCGCGGAAGCCTTCGCCCGCGAGCAGGGGCTCGCGCTGGTGGAGCCGGGCTGGTTCTCGACGACGCAACGCCGCGCGGAGTGGGAACGGGCCCGGGCAGCGGCGGGGGCCGACAGTGCAGCGCGCCCGGAGGAGTTCAGCCTGGGCACCGTCGGCGCGGTGGCGCTGGACGAGGGCGGCAACCTGGCTGCGGCCACATCGACGGGCGGCCTCACCAACAAGCGCTGGGGCCGTGTCGGCGATACGCCGGTCATCGGCGCGGGCACCTGGGCGGAGAACGGCGTCTGCGCGGTGTCGACCACCGGCGACGGCGAGTACTTCCTGCGCACGGCGGCGGCCCACGACGTGGCCGCGATGATCCGCTACGCCGGCGCCGAGCTGGCCGCGGCGGCCCGGCAGGTGGTGGGCGAGAAGCTGCGCGCGCTGGGCGGCAGCGGCGGGCTCATCGCCCTCGACGGGGCGGGCGTGCCCGTATTCGAGCAGAACTGCCCGGGCATGTACCGGGGCGGCATCGACTGGCAGGGGCGCGTGACCACGGCCGTGTTCGCCGGCGAATCCTGACCGGCGGTCCGGACTCCTGCTAGACCCCGGCGCTCGCGTAGTAGCGGGCGACGTGCTCCTCGAAGCTGATGGTCTCGGACGCCTCCAGCTCCCGCTGGCGCTCGCGGGAACCCCGCGCCTCTTCCTCGAACTCCGCCTGGCGGCGTTCGTTCACCGGCTTCAGGGTGCGGAAATACGACTTGTGGCTGCGCGCCGCCTCCAGCGCGAACTCGAAGAAGCTGGCGCCGCTCTCCACCAGCTCGGCCACGAGGCGGGCCGAGGGGGTGCGGTCCGGGTCATCGACCAGTTCCCGCTGGTAGGCGAGCGTATCGCCGTAAGGGGTGCCATCGAGTCCGCGGTCGAGAATCTCCGCCACCGGGGCCATGTCGGCGAGAATATCCGCGGCCCAGTCGGCCAGCAGGACGCCGCGGCCGTCGCGCTTGAGATACAGCCCCGGGTCCCGGCCCGAGTGGGCGGTGGCGGTCTGGTTGGCACCGGCCTCCGCCAGCGCCTTGTCATCCAGGAGCGGGCTGTCCTTCAGCAGACAGTAGATCAGGAAGCACTCGACGAACCGCAGCTCGTTCTGATTGACGCCGACCGGATCGAAGGGGTTCAGATCCAGGGCGCGCACTTCCACGTACTCCACCCCGCCGCGCAGCAGCGCCGCCGTGGGCCGCTCGCCGGAGCGGGCCGTGCGCTTCGGCCGGATCGGGCTGTAGTACTCGTTCTCGATCTGCAGGATGTTCGAGTTCAGCTGCCGGTGTACGCCGTCCACCAGCAGACCGATGCGCTCGTAGTCCGGCTCCGGAGTATTGATGGCGGCGTCCAGATCGGCCACGTAACTCGAGAGGTCGTTCAGCGAGACGTTCAGCTTCGCCTGGGTGCGATTGCTGTAACCGAAGTCGCTCATGCGCAGCGAGGTGGCGTAGGGCTCGAACAGCGTCTCCGCATCGAACTCCGGGATGGTCGGATAGTCGTCGGCGAGGAACGACTTGCACATCGCCGGCGAGGCACCGAACAGGTACAGGAGCAGCCAGCCCTCGCGGCGGAAGTTCCGCAGCAGGCCGAAGTAGTGGGCAGAGCGGAACGCGTCCGCCGACCCGGCATCGCCTTCGTGCTCCTGGTACTCCCGCCAGAAATGTTCCGGCAGCGAGTAGTTGAAGTGCACCCCCGATATGGTCTGCATGACCCGGCCGTAGCGATACCCGAGCCCCCGCCGGTACACCTTCTTCATCCGGCCGACGTTCGAGGGGCCGTAGTCGGCCAGCGGGATGCTGGCCTCGTCGCCCACCCGGCAGGGCATGGAAGTGACCCACAGCAGCTCCTCGCCGATCTGGCGATAGGCGAACTGGTGCACGTCGCACAGGAACTGGATGGTCTCCCACAGGGCGGGGAAGGCGGGCGTGACGAACTCTATCAGCGCCTCGGAGAAATCCGTGGTGATGTAGCGGTTGGTGAGCGCCGAACCCAGACCGCGCGGATGGGGCAGCGGCGACATATAGCCCTCGGGCGTGACGCGCAGCGACTCCTTCTCCACGCCCTTGCGGCCGCCGCGCAGCAGACCCGCCGTGCTGGAAGCGGCGAGGCGCTCCAGCCGTTTATCGAGTTTTCGATCCACCGAGCCCCCTCGAGCCCCAGCAGCAAACCGGCGACCCGCTGACGGACGTGCCGTCCGGTAGACCGGGCCGCTGCGGCATGCCGCGACAAGCGGGAGAGTCTAAACCGACAGCGCGACGCGCCGCCAGCCGGTGCGACGGCCACGGGCGGATCAGGGTGCCATCCAGTTCCCCGCCCAGCCCCGCCCGCAGTCATGTCCCCGGTCAGGGCCGCCGTCATCGCCACGGCCCACACGCCGGAAACGCGCGCGCCGGTGCCCGTCGGCGGTGAGCTGCAGCCAGTCGATGAGCTCGATGCCCGCCGCCACGACGGCGAAGTTTTCGCGTCCCGGCTCCGTCTCCCCCGCTTCCGGCCGCCTCTCGCGCAGCCCTTGCGGCAGCGTGGAGCCCGCTCTCTCCAGCACGGCGCCGGGCCCCGGCTCCACGAGGTAGCAGCGGCGGGAACCCGCGCTGCTGGCCCGCCAGCGCTCGTCCGCCAGCGCATCGTCGGCATGCACTCTGGCCCGCCCCTCGAGACGGAGCTGCACCTTGCACCCCGGGTCGTACAACAACCAGCTCGCCGGGGCATCGTCGCCGATCTGCCGGGCCTTCGCCGAGCGGGCGTCGGTGTGGCAGAGCACCCGGCCGGCCTCCCGGTCGGCGGCCCGCAGCACCACGGTCCGCAGCCGCGGCGCGCCGTCCTCGACGGTCCCCAGCACGGCAGTATGGAAGGGGCTGCGAGCGGAGCCGGCGCCCTCTTCCAGGTAACACCAGCATTGCTGCAGCAGTTCTTCCAGATGGTCCGATCGGTCGGTTTCCATGCGCGTCCCCGTATGCGTTCCCATGCGCGTCGCCGTGCACGTCTTCGAGGGTAGACCGACGCAGGGATACCCGTCTCGTGCCGCCGCTGCAAGGCCTCACGCGCCGCGCTACACTGTGGATGATGCGGGTAACGGGCAGAAATTCGCTGCGCGCGACCGGCCGGTTCGACCGCGCCGCTGCCGCACTCTGCATTCTGCTCGGCCTCGCGCTGGCGCCCGAGGCGCATGCCATGCGCTGCGGCAACAAGCTGGTGAGCGAGGGCATGCACATCACGAAGGTGCTCGACCTGTGCGGAGAACCCGACCACGAGCAGAAGCGCACCGTCCTGCGCCGCAACGTCTTCATCGGCAAGACCACGCAGGCGCCGGACTCGAACGTGATCCGGCGGCACATCTACGGCTGGGGAACCCCGCCCTGGGTGGAGGTCGAGATACGGGAGCTCACCTGGAACTTCGGGCCGAACAAGTTCATGCGGCGGGTTCGTTTCGAGGACGGCATCGTCACCGAGATCGAGACCCTGGAGCGAGGATACGTGGAATAGCGTCCCGCCCGTTCGCCGCCCGCTTTTTCGGGGCCAATTGCCAACTGTGTCACGAATTCAGCGGACGGGAAGCTCTAACATAATCCCGAATCCTCACCTCCGGGGCGACGACATGAGCGACAGGAAATTCCGCCGGCTACTCGACCGCAGCAGCGGCACGGCCACGCTGATCGGCGCGGGCTGCTGCCTGCAGGGCGAACTCTCGGGCAAGGGCGACTTCGTGATCTGCGGCGAGGTGCAAGGCGACTGCAGCCTCGACGGCACGGTCACTCTGGCGCCCGGCGGACGCTGGATCGGCGTGCTGCAGGCCCGCAACGTCGTCCTGGCCGGCACGGTCGAAGGCGAGGTTATCGCCCGCGGCAGACTCGAGATCGCCCCCAGTGCCAGGATCAAGGGCACGGTCACCGGTGAGGCGATCGCCGTCGCCGAGGGGGCGGTGGTGGACGGAGCCATCCGCACGACCGGGCCGCGGGAGCCGGAGACCTTCGTCGAGAAACGGGCACGGCAGGACGACGACGAGGCCCTGACCGGCACCGGCTGAGCGCCGGTCAGTCCGGCAGGATCTCCACCCGGATGCGGTTGTTCACCGCGGCCACCCGGTTCCACTCTCCCGCGCGCAGGGCATCCGTCACCGGCGGATAAGCCAGCACCGGCTCCGTGTTGCCGGCGGTGCCGGTCTCCAGCCGGATGCGGCCTTCGTAGCGGGTGTCGACGGTGCCGAGGAAATTGGCGAAAGCCACCGACTGGCGCAAGCCGCGGGTGACGGCCTCCTCTGCAGAGAGGCCCAGCCGGTCGCAGCCCGTCAGCGGCATGTCCGCCGGCGCCACCTCGTAGTCGTCGCCGCCGGTCTCCTGCAGGCAGAAGTCGCCCACGTGTGAGACGACGCGGACCCGGCCGACGAATCCCATGGCGTCCAGCCGGTCCAGCAGCTCCTCCAGCACCAGGCGCTGCTCTTCGCCGAACGCGAGTTCCGCCCAGGCATAGCGGCCGTTCTGGTTCACCGCCCACTGCACCGCCTCCAGGGCCCGATCCATTGCGCTGGCGTAGCCGGCGCGGGTCTGGCTCATGCGCTCCTCGATGGCCACGGTGCCGTCGGCCACGATCGCCTGGCGGTTGCGCAGCTGCTCCAGCAGCTGTTCGGAGCGGACGCGCTCCGCCTGCCACTGGCGTTCGGCCTTTATGTAGAGCCAGCCGAAAGCCAGCGCCGCCACGGTCAGCACGGCGACGGCCACCAGCGCCACCCGGGGCAGCGTGCCGGCGGAGGCGCTCGTCTCGTCGCCGCCGGGCTCGCGGCGGCTGCCGATCTCGTCCGCAACCCGCGCGGCGATGGATTCGTAGCTGTCGATGAGGTCGCGGCGGATGATGGAGCGCTGCTGCTCGAAGAGATCCTGGATCATCTCCCGCAGGCCGACATCCAGCCCCGAGAGGGCCTGCAGGTCGGCCGCGGTGTCGCCGCTGGACCGGGCGATGCCCGCCCGGCCGCCATCGGGCGCCGCCTCCGCGCTGGATTCGATGAGGCGCAGCGACTCGAGCACCTTCGAGACCTCGACCGGCGCCACCTGTTTCGGCAGCACGCCCACCGCGCCGAGGGCGCGGGCCTGGCCCACGTAGAGTTCTCCCTCCTGGGAGGTGTACATCATGATGGGGATGGTGGCGGTGTGGGGGTTGTCCTTGATGGCCCGCACCGCCTCGAAGCCGTCCATGCCCGGCATCATGTGGTCCATGAAGATCACGTCGGGGCGGTGATCGGCGAGATATTCCAGCGCCTCTTCGGCCGATTCGGCCGTGGCCACGTCGAGGTCGTGACGCTCGAGCAGACGGCGCAGCACCACCCGCGCCGAGTGCGAGTCGTCAACGATCAGTGCGCACTTCTTCTCCATCCCCAGTCCGTTCAGGCCGCTCCTGCCACGCAGGCTTCCCGCGGATCGGCTCATTCTACACGCGGCGGGCCGCCTCCACCCGGAACGACGGCGCATTCGGGCGACGGCCTGACGGCAATCTGCGACACTCGCCGCTCGCGCCCCGGCTGGGGTAGACTCGGACGCGAGGGAGTCACGAATAACTTCCCGAAGAAGAAGAATAAGGAAAACCGGAGGAGTGGCCATGCTGGAGCCCGTCACGGGTCATCGCAGTGATACCGCGGCGCGCAGGACCGCGAGGTCCGGGTCGGCCTGACGGCCACCGGCTCCGCTATGTGGCGGAAACTGCTGCCGAAATACCTGACGACGGCGATCGCGCTGTCGGTGGCCATCGTCTGCACGGTGGCCGGTCTCCTCGTGGTCAACTACACCCACCTCGCCGGCGAACTCAGTGAGGCAGGCGTCGCGCAGAAAGAAGAGCTGCTGACCCGCCAGTTCGAGGCCCGCGTGCTGGAGTCCGTCGCGGCGCTGGAGCGCGAAGTGGACGCGCCGCTCGCCGGCGGCGACGAAGACACCGTGCAGGCGGTGCTCGACGAAGCGCTGGCGGACCTGGAGATGCTGCGGGGCCTCGCGATCGTGGACGCGCAGGACCGGCCGCTGGCCGGCGCCGGCGCGCCCATCGCGCCGGATGCCGCCGTGCTGGCGCTGGGCGCACCGTACTGGGGCGAGGACACCGTCGTCGCCGTGCGGCCCATTCGCGCCGGCGGCGAGACCATCGGCGAGCTGCAGGCCGAGTTCGCCCAGACGGAGGTCGTGCAGGGCATCGCGGGATTCCGGCAGCGGCTGGAGTCGGTCACCCGGGAACACCGCAATCGCGCCTTGGTCCGGCTGCTCGTATTCACCCTGCTCATACTGCTGGCCTGCGCCGCGGTCGCGTGGTTCACGGCGCGGCGGCTCGTGCTGCCCATCCAGGAACTGATCCGCCAGGCCCGGAACGTCAGCAGCGGCCACTACGGCGAACGCATGGCGGTGGAGCGGACCGACGAACTCGGCGACCTGGCCACGGCATTCAACGAGATGCGCGAGACGCTGCGCGACACCACCATCTCCCGCGACTATCTCGACCGCATCCTGAACAGCATGAACGACGGCGTGATCGTCTGCGATCCCGACGGCCGGATCGCCCGGGTGAACACGGCCATCGGCCGGCTGCTCGGCTACCGCTCCGAGGAGCTCGTGGGCCTGCCGGTTACCGACCTCGTGGCGCCGGAGTACCGGCGCAAGTTCCGCTCCGAGCCGGAAGGCGGGGCCCCGAGCGAGTCGGTGTTCGTCACCCGCGGCGGGCAGCACGTACCGGTCTCCTGGACCGGCTCCGCGCTGCGCGGCGACGACAGCGAGGCGGACGGACGCATCTTCGCCGTGCAGAACATCACCGAGCGCAAGCGCGCCGAGCAGCGCATCCGCTATCTCGCCCGCATCGACGCGCTCACCAAGGTGCCGAACCGCATGCAGTTCCAGCATCTGCTGCAGCGGGCCATCGCCCGGGCGCGCCGCGAGCGCCGCTGCCTGGCGCTGCTCTACATCGACGCCGACCACTTCAAGGACATCAACGACACCTTCGGCCACCTGGCCGGCGATACGACCCTGGAGACGATGACCGAGCGGCTGATTCGCGAGCTGCCGGAGAAGACCGTGATCGGACGGCTCGCGGGCGACGAGTTCGCGGTCGTCCTCGAGCACATCCGCGACGAGGAGTACGCCGAGGGGGAGGTCTCGGAGGTGGCCGGCCGCCTGCTCGCCGCCCTCGCCGAGCCCTTCCACGTGCAGTCCAACGAAGTCTTCATGACGGCGAGTATCGGCGTGGCCTTCTACCCGGAGGACGCGGGCAACGTCATCGACCTCATCCGCAACGCGGATGCGGCGCTGTATCACGCGAAGAAGGCCGGCGGGAACAGCCACCGTTTCTATCGGCCCGAGATGAACGAGGCCGCGGTGGAGCGGCTGATGCTGAAGAGCCGGCTGCGCCGCGCGTACGAGCGGGACGAGCTGCTGCTGCATTATCAGCCGAAGTACAACCTGCGCGACGGCAGCGTGATCGGCGCCGAGGCGCTCGTGCGCTGGGAGCTGCCGGACCGGGGCCTGATCCTGCCCTCCGAATTCATCCCGCTGGCGGAGGAGAGCAACCTGATCGTGGAACTCGGCGAGTGGGTGCTGGAACGGGTCTGCTCGGACTATCGCCGCTGGCAGAAGACGCTGCCGCTGCCCGGCCGGGTGGCGGTCAACCTCTCGCTGAAGCAGTTGCGGCAGGCCAATTTCCTGCAGCGGGTCGACCAGATCGTGCGCCGCCACGGCGTCTCGCCCACCTGCCTGGAGCTGGAGATCACCGAGACCACGCTGATGGAGGACACGCAGCGCACGATCCGCATGCTGGACGACCTCTACGCCATGGGCCTGCATCTCGCCATCGACGACTTCGGCACCGGCTACTCGTCGCTGAGCGCGTTGCAGCAGTTCCCCATCAGCACGCTGAAGATCGACAAGTCCTTCGTGCGCGATGCCGCCGTGGACCCCGACGACGCCACCATCGTCGCGACGATCATCGAGATGGGCCGCAGCCTGAAGATGGACGTGGTGGCCGAGGGCGTGGAGACCGAGGAGCAACTCGCGTTCCTGCAGACACTGGATTGCACCTACGTACAGGGCCTGCTGTTCGGCGAGCCGATGAACGCCGACGACTACCTCGCGCTGCTGATCGCGCAACAGGACGGCACGGACACCCATCGGGCGTTGTTCGCCTGAAGCCAATTTTGCATCTGCATCAGTGAGTTGCGGGCCGACTTCACGCCGGCGGGGCATTGATGATTAAATGACGGCCTCGTCCGCGGCGCCCTCCGAGCGCCGCCGAGTCTCACCGAAATTTCGTCAATCCGGAGGATCAGGCCCATCATGAAAAGCTTCACACTCGCCGTCGTTCTCGGCCTCGCGGGCTTCGCCGCCGCCGCGCAGGCGGAATGCGTGTACCCCGAACAGAATGTGGACATGCCGAACGGCACGACGGCAACGCAGGAAGAGATGATCGCCGCCCAGAAGGCCGTGAAAGCCTACATGGCGGACATGGAGGCCTACCTCGCGTGCCTCAAGGAAGAACATGCCGCCGCAGCCGCGGAGGCCGGCGATGTAGACGAGGAAGTCGCCGCCAAACGGGACGCGATGTTCACCAAGCGCCATGACGCCGCAGTGGACCAGATGCACCTCGTGGGCGCGCGCTTCAACGAGCAGGTCCGCGCCTACAAGGGCCAGGGCGAGTAGCGCGACCGCGCGGCCCGTCGGGCCGCGGCGAGGGACCGCCGCGGCCGGCTCACCAACGGTACTTGTCGAAGTTCTCGGGGTTCGCCCAGTTCTCGGGCGAGTTCCATTCCCGCTCCCGGTTGAAACTGTCGCGATCGTAGAGATAGGCACCGTCCTGCGCGTCCGGGCTCGGGTGGTGCTCGAAGCCCAGGGCGAGCATGCGCCGGGGCTCGAAATGCCGGGCGGCCTCCCCGGCTACGACCAGGCGCCGGGTGTGCAGATCGCGCAGGCGTCCCAGCAGCGATTCGTCCGCGGCGGCGAGATCGAGCACGAGGCCCAGGTCGTAGATGCCCAACCCTTCCAGGTCGGCGACAGCGGCGTCGGCAGGCAGGCGGGTGCAGTTCCGGCCGGCCGGCGCGTTGTTTCCCGGCGCGTCGTTCCCGACAATCAGCAGCGATGCGGTCCCGGGCAGGGCCTCCAGCTCGCCGGCCACCGTCAGCGGCGCGTCCTCCGGGCCGCCGGTCTGGCTGTGGGACGGCTCGCCGCTCATGCCCTCAGAGCCGGTTGATCTCGCGGCGGAGACCTTCCTGGGGATCGGTCACGATGCGTTCCAGCACTCGCACTCGCTCCTCCAGTTCCCGGAGTCGCGAGAGCGTGGCTTCCCACTCCTCCTCCCGCTTCGGGTCCTCTTCCCGCCGGTGGTGGCGCAGGTACTCCTTCGCGATGCCGGCCAGCAACACGATCGCGACCAGGGCGATGACGAAGATATGCGCAGAACTCATCGATCAATACCTCCCGGCCCCCGCCGTGCCTCCAGTTCCCGGAACTCCCGGTCCAGGTCGAAGCGCGGTGACGTCACGTAGCGCTCCATGCGGGCCAGGCGGCTGTCCAGCCGCTGGAAGCGGCGGCGTATCTCCGCCATGGTCGCCTGGGGCGACGAGCGCAGCGCCCGGCGGAAATCCGGATCCTCCCGCGTGGCTTCCGGCGCCATCTGGCGATAGGGTATCAGCAGTGCGATGCCGAAGTAGATCAGCAGCGTCATCGGCGCTGAAATGAAGAAAGCGACGACCGCGAGGATGCGCGTGACCTTCAGGTCGAAACCGAAGTAGTCCGCGATACCCGCGCACACGCCGAAGATCATGCCGCGCTCGCGGTCGCGGTAGAAACGTCGCTCCTGAATTCTCTCACTCACAGGCGGTCTCCCATGCTCGTGCCGCGACGCCAGAACTCACGCTCGCGGTGGTGGTCGCGCACGCTCAGCGGCCGGTCGCGGAGCAGCAGTGCGGCCACCAGGTAGGTGAGTCCGACCGGTACCGGCGCGACCAGCAGGGCGGCCAGCGCCACCCCTCGCACCAGCAGCGCGTTGAGGTCGAAGTAATCGGCGATGCCGGCGCAGAGGCCGAGTATCAGGCCGTTCTCCCGGTCCCGATAGAGCCTCCGCAGGCGGCCGTCGAGTTCGTGGAACGGGTTCTGATTCATGTTTTCCTCCTCCAGTCCGGAACCTCGTCGTCGAGGATGGTCTCCAGCGCGTTCAGCCGGCTCTCCATGTTCTGCGACAACGTCCAGATCTCCTCGAGCATCTCCTCTTCGGTGCCGGAGAGCTCGCGGGATTTTTTCCACTTCGTCACGTAGTGGAGGATGATCCACAGCGGCAGAACGATCGTGACGAAAAGGATTCCGAGTATGTACATCGTCTCGCCCACTTATGCCTGATCCCCGCCTTCCGTCGCGCTTCCGGCCTGCTTGCCCGCACGCCGCCGCTTCAGCTCGGCGAGCTCCCGGTTGACCGATTCCTCAGCCTCCAGGCTCGCGAACTCGTGCTCCAGTCCCTTCGGCTGGCCCATGTCGTAGGCCTCGACGCGGCCCTCGACGTCGTCCATGCGGCGCTCGTACTGCTCGAAGCGAACCAGCGCGTCCTCGATCTTGTAGTCGTGGATCTTCTTGCGGGCCGCCAGTCTGCTGGACGCGGTCTTGTGGCGCGAGACCAGCGTCTTCTGCCGCGCCTTCGCATCCTTGAGCTTGGCCTCCAGCCGCGCAATGTCCTCGTTCAGCCGGGTCAGCCCCTCGTCCACCTGGGCGTAGTCGGCCCGCACCTGCTCGGCCGCCGCAGCCACCTGGGACTTCTCCACCAATGCCGCCTTGGCGAGATCCTCGCGCCCCTTCTCCAGCGCCAGCTCGGCCTTGCGCTCCCAGTCCGCCTGCTCCTCCTCGAGGGCGCCCAGCTTGCGGTTGAGTTCCTTCTTGTCGGCGATGGAGCGGGCCGCGGCCGAACGCACCTCGACCAGCGTGTCTTCCATTTCCTGGATCATCAGCCGGACGATCTTCTCCGGGTCCTCCGCCTTTTCCAGGATGGCGTTGATGTTGGAGTTAACGATGTCGCTGAATCGCGAAAAGATGCCCATAGCGCATTCCTCGGTTGTTTGCCTTGCATGGTGGATATAGCAGGTTCCGTGCCAGGTCGGCCCAAGGAGGCTAAATGATTGAATTATTTATGATTAATAGAGCCCAGCAGATGTCTCCGACCCGGTGAAAAATGGCATTTTACGCCAAGACTTAGTATAAATGACTATCTTATAGCCGGAAAAGCCAACAATGGACGATCGCCAGAAGCAACCCATCATCGGCGAGGCGCCCGCCTTCCTCGAAATGCTCGAGCATGTCTCGCGAGCGGCGCCGCTCGCGAAGCCGGTGCTGGTCGTCGGCGAGCGCGGCACCGGCAAGGAGCTGGTGGCTTCCCGGCTGCATTTCCTGTCGGAGCGCTGGGAGCAGCCCCTCGTCAAGGTCAACTGCGCGGCGCTGACCGAGAGCATCCTGGAGTCGGAGCTTTTCGGCCACGAGGCCGGGGCGTTCACTGGCGCCGTCAGAAAGCATGTCGGTCACTTCGAGCGCGCCGACGCCGGCACCCTGGTGCTCGACGAACTGGCCACCGTTCCCATCCGCACCCAGGAGAAGATCCTCAGGGTGATCGAGTACGGCGAGTTCGAGCGGGTCGGCGGCAGCGAGACTCTGCAGGTGGACGTGCGCATCGTCGGCTCGACCAACGAGGACCTGCAGGCGCGGGTGGCCGACGGCCGCTTCCGGGCGGATCTCCTGGACCGGCTGGCCTTCGACGTGATCACCGTGCCGCCGCTCAGGGAGCGGCTCGACGATATCCTGCCGCTGGCCTACACCTTCGCGGTCAACATGACCGCCGAGCTGCGCCGCTCCTACTTCCCCGGCTTCACGGCCCGCGCCGCCTCCGCGCTGCTCCGCCACCCCTGGCCGGGCAACGTCCGGGAGCTGAAGAATGCGGTCGAGCGCTCCGTGTATCGCAGCGAGAACCCGGACGCGAAGATCGCCGAGATCGCCTTCGACCCCTTCGACTCGCCGTTCAGACTGCACGCGGAAGCACACGAAGAGGAGGTCGCCGCGGAGTCGGCGCCCGCCGCCCGGGACCAGCCGCGTCTGCCCACCGATCTCAAGGAGCGGCTCGCTCAACTGGAGATATCCCTCGTGCGGGCCGCGCTCGAGAAGGCGCGCTACAACCAGCGCGTGGCCGCCGGCCTGCTCGGCCTCACCTACCATCAGTTCCGCGGCTGCCTCAAGCGCCACGATATCCCTTCCCGCCCGGATGGCGCCGTGCGGCGCCAGTCACGCCGCAGGCCGGGCCGCGCCCCGGCGCAAACCGATTGACCGGAAAGGGACGGCGAGCGAGCGGGGTCGTGAATCGGGCTTCGGCAGTCGGGCCTCTATGGGCTACTATGGCCGTGCAGGCCCTGTAGGCCCGTCAGACGATCGGCGCAGCGACACTCACGCAGACGACGCCAGACCGCGAGCAGCGACTCCGAGACCACAAGACCAAGACCGCCCATGAAGAAAATCGGCACGGCACTCAGCGAGCATGCCACCCGGATGATGCTGCTCGGCTCCGGCGAGCTCGGCAAGGAGATCGCGATAGAAGCGCAGCGTTTCGGCGTGGAGGTGATCGCCGTGGACCGCTACGCCAATGCGCCGGCCATGCACGTGGCGCATCGCTCCCACGTCATCGACATGCTCGACCCGGTGGCGCTGCGCCAGGTGATAGAGGACGAGGAGCCGGACTTCGTGGTCCCGGAGATCGAGGCGATTGCCACTCCCGTGCTGCAGGAACTCGAGGAGACGGGCCACTGCATCATTCCGACGGCCCAGGCGACCCGGCTGACCATGGACCGGGAAGGCATCCGCCGGCTGGCCGCGGAACACCTGGAACTGCCCACTTCCGACTACCGCTTTGCAGGCACCGAGGCGGAGTACCGGGACGCGGTCGAGGCCATCGGTCTGCCCTGCGTGGTGAAACCCGTGATGAGTTCCTCGGGCAAGGGGCAGAGCGTCGTCCGCGAACCGGGACAAGCCGAGGCCGCATGGGAGTACGCGCTGCAGGGCGGCCGCAGCGCCGGCGGCCGCGTCATCGTCGAGAGCCTGATCGAGTTCGACTACGAGATCACCCTGCTCACGGTGCGCCACGAAGATGCCATCAGCTTCTGCGAGCCCATCGGCCACCTGCAGCTGCAAGGCGACTACCGGGAGTCGTGGCAGCCCCAGCCGATGAGCGAGACCGCGCTGGAACGCGCCCAGCGAGTGGCGGGGTCCATCGTGGGCGCGCTCGGCGGCCGGGGCGTATTCGGCGTCGAACTGTTCGTCAAGGGCGACCAGGTCTGGTTCAGCGAGGTCTCGCCGCGGCCCCACGACACGGGCATGGTGACCATGATCTCGCAGTACAATTCCCAGTTCGCGCTGCACGTCCGCGCCATCCTCGGACTGCCCATTCCGGTGATCCGCCAGCTCGGGCCGTCGGCCTCCTGCGCCATCGTGGCGGAAGGCGACTCCGACAACATCCGCTTCAAGGGCGTGGACAAGGCGCTGCAGGAGCCGGACACGAGCCTGAGGCTGTTCGGCAAGCCGGAGATCCGGGGCGCGCGGCGGCTGGGGGTCGCGCTCGCGAGAGGCGAGAGCATAGAGGAAGCCCGCGACAAGGCGCGCCGCGCTGCCGGCGCCGTCATCTGCAAGTTCTGAGCGGCCGGACGCGGGTCGGCGCCGGCAGCGCTCAGCCGTTCGCGGTCTCGTCCCGGTAGCGACGGAAGTAGATCGCGCCCGCGGTGAAACCGGCCGCCACCACCAGACCGCCCCACAGACCCGGCGTCGACAGGAACTTACCGGGGTCCACCAGCGAGAGCAGGTTTACGTCCCCCGTCAGCCGGCCGGGCATGTCGCCGAAAGCGATGTGCAGGTTCTCGCCGCTGAAACTCGCCTTGATCCATTGCATGTACGAGAGGCGACCGAGAGCGAACTTCGCGAACAGGTTGGTATCGAACAGCAGGCGCTCGACCAGCGGAGTCACGACGAAAGGCAACACCGCCCACAGGAAAACGTTCTTCTTTGCGAAGGCGGAGCAGAACAGACCCCATGCAATATAGGGCAGGAACCACAGCGCGGCCCCGATGAGCAGGTACACGGAAAGGACCCAGATCTGCAGCAGCGGCACGGGCCGCCAGACCAGTTCCCAGGCGCTGCCGCCGCCGACCCAGACAGCGACGGTGGACAGGCACAGAATGACGACATGGGTCGCCGCGACGAAACCGAAGGTGATCACCGGCGCCACCAGCGCGGCGGTCGCGAGCTTCGAGAGCACCACCTCGGTATCGGTGAGCGGCAGCGACTTCCAGAACAGGATGCTGCGGTCTTTGCGCTCCGCATACAGGGCATCGATGGAATAGAAGAAGACGAGAAAGGCGAGGCCGACGACGAAGACCGTGGAGGGGCCCACGGCGAGAGCCGTGACACCGGCCACCGAGCCCACCTGACCACCGAGTTGCATGCCGGCAACCATGTTCTCGAACCCGACGATCCGTCCGCCGCCGGTCACCAGCGCCGTGGCGACACCGAGGACGACGATGAAGGCGATCACCAGCGGCGTCAGATACAGGGCGCGGTGCTCCCACAGTTCCCGCTGCATCAGGAAATAGGCTCGGCGAATCACGCTCTCGCCCCCCTGAGCTTGGCGACGAACAGATCGGCGAGGCCGGGGGTCTTTACCTCGCCCAGGCCGTGCAGGCGCTCCCGGTCCACGCCCTCGAACGTCAGTACCTTCTTGCCGAAGACGTCCCGCCGCGCGATGGGCTGGAGGGCCAGCGCCTCCTCCGCCCGGTCGCCGCTGGTGGTCAGCTCCACATAGCGGTCGGCGACCGCGTCGACGCTCTCGTCGAGCACCACGCGGCCGTCGTCGATGAACATCACGTCGGTGAGGATGTGTTCGATCTCCTCCACCTGATGGGTGGTGACGATGATCGTCCGCTGCTCGTCGAAGTAGTCGCTCAGAATGGTGGTGTAGAACTCCTTCCGGAACAGGATGTCCAGCCCGAGCGTGGGCTCGTCCAGAACCAGCAGCTTCGCGTCGATGGCCATGATGATGGAGAGATGCAGCTGGGTGACCATGCCCTTGGAGAGTTCCTTCACCCGGGCGTCGCGACGCACCGGCGTGCGCTCGAGGAAGGCGTCCGCCTCGCGGCGGCTGAAGTTCGGGTGCACGGCCTCGACGAAGTCGAGCAGGTCGCTCACCCGGATCCAGGGCGGCAGCACGGCCACGTCCGCGACGAAACAGATGTTCTGCATCAGCTGCTTGCGCTGGCGGAAGGGGTCGAGCCCGAGTACGCGCAGCTCGCCCTCGCAGTCGGTCAGCCCCAGCAGCGTCTTCAGCAGCGTGGTCTTGCCGGCTCCGTTCGGGCCGATCAGCCCGACGATGCGGCCCGGCTCGACCTCGAAGCTGACGTCGTCCACCGCGCGGGTCGAGCCGTAGCGTTTGGAGACGCCGCGCGCCTGCACCACCGCCGTCATGATCCGCCGTTCCCCTTGTCCTTCGCCGGTTGCGCGCGGGCCAGAAGGTCCGCCGGGTCCAGCTCCAGGCGCTGCATGGTCGCAACGACCTCGGGCCATTCCTGTTTCAGGAACCGCTCGCGCTCGCCTTTCAGCAGTCGGTCCCGGGCGCCCGGCAGCACGTACATGCCGCGCCCGCGCCGTTTCTCCACGAGTTCCTCGTCGACCAATTCCTGGTAGCCCTTCAGCACGGTCAGCGGGTTCAGCCGGTACTCGGCCGCGACGTTGCGCACCGACGGCAGCGCATCGCCGTCCTGCAGCACGCCTTCCAGGATCATCGCCACCACCCGGTCACGGAGCTGGCGGTAGATCGGCTGGTTGTCGCTCCAGTCAGCTTCCATCAGCTCCCTGCCCCGGGGACCGACCATACCGTCCCCGGCACTCTCCGCGGAGGACCCGATCTGCGCTGCACCGGCACTCACTCATCCCCTCGCTCAGCCCTTGCCGGCCTCCAGAAAGAGGATTTGGTCCGGGCCGGAGGGCATGTCCGCCCCATCCTCGCCGCCCGACCTGAGCTCGCTCGCCACCAGCGCCATCGCCATCAGCATGAGCACCGCAAGGCCGAGCGTGAGTCTTCCGCCTGTCTCCTGTCCGCCATTCATCTCTTCAGCCTCTCTGTCCCCGGGTTCGTTCCCTGTTTCGGTCCTGTTTCGGTCCTGTTTCTTCCCTTGTCCGTCCGCCGGCAGGCGACGCTTCGCCTATGTGAACGGGTGTTGTAGTCAACTATAACACCAGATGCGGGGAAATCAAGCCCTGCGTCGCATCCGCAACCGGTCGAACCCCGCCGGAGAGCCGCGGCCGTTCATACCGGGGTAGCACCAGGGAGCCCTAAATGCCCGACGCCGACGCCGTTACGCCGCCGCGGGCGGTCGCATACACTGGACCGATGGCGCCATCTGACCCGGACGTACGGTTGATGCTGCGTTACCGGGACGGTGACGCGACCGCCTTCGACACCCTCTACAGCCGGCACAAGGACGGCCTCTACCGCTATCTCCTGCGGCTGTGCCTCGACGCCGCCACGGCGGAAGACCTGTTCCAGGAAGCCTGGGGCAAACTCATCGCCGCGCGCCACCGCTACCGCCCGACCGCCCGTTTCTCAACCTACCTCTACCGGGTCGCCCACAATTGTTTCGTGGACCACTATCGGCGCCAGCGCAGCCGCGGCCGGGAGGAGGACGCCGATGCCGTGGCGCTGACCGCCCGCGACGGCGACCCGGGACGGGAGACCGAGCGCGCGCTGGCCCGAGCCAGACTGGAGGGTCTGCTGGCGGCGCTGCCGCCGGAGCAACGCGACGCCTTCCTGCTGCGCGAGGAGGGCGGTCTGTCGGTCGCGGAGATCGCCGAGGCGACCGGCGTGGGTGCCGAGACGGCCAAGAGCCGGCTGCGCTATGCCTACCGCAAGCTGCGGGAAGGATTCGCGCCGCTGGCCGAGGACTCGGGAGGACGAGACGATGGCTGATACCGGGCAGGATCATGGCAAGGATCGCACGGACCACGACACGGCAGCGGTGATCGACGAGACGGTGTCCCGCGCCTACCGGGACCTCGCCCGCGAACGTCCGCCCGAGGCGCTGGACGAGCGTCTCCGGGCGCAGGCGCGCCGGGCTTCGTCCGTGCGGCCCTGGCAGCGGCCTCTGGCCGTCGCCGCGACCCTGGCACTGGCAGTGGCGCTGGTCCTGCAGGTCGCCACGCCGCCGGACGGCGAGCGGCCGGCCCCCCTGCGGGAAAGCGTACCGCGCAGCCCCGCCGGAGACAGCGTGCCCGACGAGGCAGCCCTCCCGGCCTATGCGCTGCAGCCGGACCGCGGCGATGCCGGACAGGCGGTATCGGAGCTCGGCCGTGCCAGCCGCAAGGCGGCGCAATCGCTGGCGGGCAACGGAGCCGCAGTGGCGTCGGCCCATTGCACGGACCACGTCGAGGACACGGAGGCGTGGCTGGCATGCATCGCGGAACTGGAGGCCGCCGGAGAGCAGGCCGCGGCGGAGCGGGAGCGGCGGGCCTGGACCGCCCGCCACGGGCCGGAGCCCGACCCGGCCGACTGAGTCCGGATACCCGACCGTGCTAGAATTCGGCACCCCGCAGGGCAGTCAGGTGTCAGCAAAATGAAGAAACCCGTCCACGTCACCATCACCGGAGCTGCAGGTCAGATCGGCTATCAGCTCGCTTTCCGCATCGCCTCGGGCCAGATGCTCGGCGCCGACCAGCCGGTGGTGCTGCAACTGCTGGAGATTCCGCCGGCGCTGCCCGCCCTGGAGGGCGTGGTGATGGAGCTGGAGGACTGCGCATTCGATACGCTGGCGGGCGTGAAGGCCACCGACGACGCGAATGTCGCCTTCAAAGACAGCCAGTTCGCGCTGCTGGTGGGCGCCAAGCCCCGCGGGCCCGGCATGGAACGCGCCGACCTGCTGCAGGAGAACGCCAAGATCTTCTCGGTGCAGGGCAAGGCCATCAACGAGCACGCGGACCGCGACATCCGCGTGCTGGTGGTGGGCAACCCCGCCAACACCAACGCCCTGATCGCCCAGGCGAATGCGCCGGACATCGACCCGGGCCGTTTCACCGCGATGACCCGCCTGGACCACAACCGGGCGATGGCCCAGCTGGCCGCGAAGCTGGATGTCCACGTCGGCGACATCAGCCGCCTGACCATCTGGGGCAATCACAGCGCCACCCAGTATCCCGATGTCAGCCATGCGCTGGTCGGGGGCGAGCCCGCCGCGGAGCGGGTGGACGAGGCCTGGCTCAGCGGCGAGTTCATCCCCACCGTGCAGCAGCGCGGCGCGGCCATCATCAAGGCGCGGGGCGCCTCGTCGGCGGCCTCGGCGGCCTCGGCGGCCATCGACCACATGCACGACTGGTGGCTCGGCACGCCCGGCGACGACTGGGTGAGCATGGCCATCCCCGCCGACGGCAGCTACGGCATCGAGCCCGGCGTCATCTACTCCTACCCGGTGCGCTGCACGGACGGCGCCTACGAGATCGTGCAGGGCCTCGACATCAGCGAGTTCAGCCGCGCCCGCATGGATGCCACCGACGCCGAGCTGCGCGAGGAGCGGGCCGCCATCGAATCCCTGCTCTGAGGCGCCCGCTCCCTCGTCACGCCTCCGACAGGCCCGTCGGGCGCCTGCAGCCGCCCGACGGGCTCCGGTATAGTGCCTATTGAAGGACCGCTGTCGGCGTGACAGCTTGGTACACGGGTGCGTGTGCGCCCGAGTAGAGAGGATGCAATTGTGGCGGATTTTCTGATCGGACTGTTCTGGTTCCTGCTGTTCTTCGGCGGAGCGATCGCCCTCGCCTACCACCGGGTGGATCTCAGGACATCGACCATGGCCGCCGGCGTGGCGCTGGTGCTCTACACGTTCCTGGGCGACGGCCACTTCCTCTGGCTGCTCGTGCTCTGGGTGTTGTTCGCGGGCATGGTGGCGCTGAACTTCGAGGACTTCCGCCGCCAGCGGATCACCCGGCCGGTGCTGGACGTCTACCGCACGATGCTGCCCAGCATGTCGGAGACGGAGCAGGAAGCCCTGGAGGCCGGCAGCGTCTGGTGGGACGGCGAGCTGTTCACCGGCCTGCCCGACTGGGATCGGATGCTGTCGATGCCGCCGCCGAAACTCTCGGAAGAGGAACAGGCCTTCATCGACGGCCCCTGTGAAGAACTGTGCCGCATGCTCGACGACTGGGAGATCACCCACGAGCTCGGCGACATGCCGCAGGAGGTCTGGGACTACATCAAGAAGCACAAATTCTTCGCCATGATCATCCCGAAGAAGTGGGGCGGCCTCGAATTCTCCGCCTACGCCAACGCGATGATCCTGGCCAAGCTCGCCTCCCGCAGCGCGACCGCCTCCTCCACCATCGGCGTGCCGAACTCCCTCGGCCCCGCCGAGCTGCTGTTGCACTACGGCACCGAGGAGCAGAAGAAGCGCTACCTGCCCGGACTGGCCAGCGGCGAGGAGATTCCCTGCTTCGCGCTCACCTCGCCACAGGCGGGTTCGGACGCCGCGGCCATCGTCGACACCGGCGTGGTCTGCAAGGGCGAGTACAACGGCGAGGAGATCACCGGCATCCGGCTCAACTGGGACAAGCGCTACATCACGCTGGCACCCGTCGCCACCGTGCTCGGCCTCGCGATCAAGCTGAAGGACCCGGACGGCCTGCTGGGCGGCCCGGAGGACTATGGCATCACGGCGGCCCTGGTACCCACGGACACGCCGGGGGTCGAGTTCGGCCGGCGCCACTTCCCGCTGAACATCCCGTTTCAGAACGGCCCCACCACCGGCAAGGACGTGTTCGTGCCGCTGGACGCCATCATCGGCGGGCCGGAAATGGCAGGCAAGGGCTGGAAGATGCTGGTGGAGCTGCTGTCGGTCGGCCGCGGCATCACGCTGCCCTCGAGCGCGCTCGGCGGCGGCCAGGCGGCGGTGTATGCCACCGGCGCCTACGCCCGCATTCGCACCCAGTTTCACCTGCCGGTGGCCAAGTTCGAGGGCGTGGGCGAGGCGCTCACCCGCATCGCCGGCTACACCTACATAATGGGTTCGGCGGTCAGCGTCACCTCCGGCGCCATCGACCAGGGCGAGAAGCCCGCAGTGCCCTCTGCCGTGCTGAAGTACCACTGCACCGAGCTGGGCCGCAAGATCGCCAACGACGCCATGGACGTCCACGGCGGCAAGGGCATCATGCTCGGGCCGAAGAACTACCTCGGCCGGGGCTATCAGGCGGCGCCCATCGCCATCACCGTGGAAGGCGCCAACATCCTGACCCGCAGCCTGATCATCTTCGGTCAGGGCGCGATCCGCTGTCATCCGTTCGTCCTCAAGGAGCTGCATGCGGCGCAGGACGAGGACCGGGAGCGCGGTCTGCGCGAGTTCGACAAGTCGCTGTTCGGCCACGTGGGTTATGCCATCAGCAACGCCGCCCGCTCGTTCTTCCTGGCGCTCACCCATGCGAAGTTCAGCCGGGTGCCACTGAACACGCCCACACGGCGCTACTACCAGAACATCAACCGCT
Source organism: Woeseiaceae bacterium (assembly GCA_035655155.1). Taxonomy (GTDB): domain Bacteria; phylum Pseudomonadota; class Gammaproteobacteria; order Steroidobacterales; family Woeseiaceae; genus Lentisalinibacter. The sequence continues at coordinate 84,268 of DASRVH010000099.1, read as the reverse complement.
ACAGCGCGGCATTCGCCCTGGCGGCCGACTTCGCCATGCTCACGCTCGGCGGCAAGCTGAAGCAGCGTGAACTGCTCTCGGCGCGGCTGGGCGATGTGTTCAGCAGCATGTATCTCGCCTCCTGCGTGCTGAAGCACTTCGAGAACCAGGGCCGGCGCTCGTCCGACCTGCCGCTGGTGGAGTGGTCGGTGCGCACGCTGATGTACCAGGCCCAGGAACAGCTGCACAGCTTCCTCAGGAATTTCCCGAACCGGCCGGTGGCAGTTCTGCTGCGCGCGCTCATATTCCCGCGCGGACGCACCTACTCCTCGCCGGCCGACGAGCTCGGCCAGCAGATCGTCGATCTGGTGATCACCCCTGGCGAAACCCGCGAGCGGCTGGCGGCGCAGGCGTATCGGGCGAAAGTGCCCGGCAGCGAACTCGGACTGCTGCAGGAGACGCTGGAGATGGCGCTGGAGGTCGAGCCCATCGAGAAGAAGCTGCGCGATATGGAAAAGGAAGGCCGCATCAGCGCCGAGTACCTCCCCGACCAGGTGGCCGAGGCCCGCGAGGCCGGCTATATCGGCGAGGAGGAGGCCGAGAAGCTGCTCGCCTATCACGAAAAGGCGATGACCATCATCCACGTCGACGACTTCCCGCCGGATGCGTTCGCCTGCGGCAAGGGCGGGAGCGCAGGCAAGGCCACCGGGCCGGGCGAGAAGAAGAAGAAAAAGAAGAAAGCGGCCCGGCGGAAGAGCAAGACGACGAAGAAGAAACGCGCCACCGCGGCAGCCGGCGGATCGGCGGCCGACGGAGGTGGCGAAAGCAGCCAGGACACCGGAGCCGGCGACGCGGACTAGGGCCTGCTGACCGGCCCTGGTGGCACGGATGTGAAACCGGCGCGGCACGGGCACGCCGGCGCCGCGGGGAGAGAAGACGGTGGAAGAGCCGCGTGTCATCTACGAGGTCACGGTCGCCTGCGACCCCGCCGTCGACGCAGACCTGCGCGACTGGCTGCCGGATCACGTGGCCGCCATGGTGGAGCTGCCCGGTTTCACGGGCGCCCGCATCCTCGACGTGGTCCCGGGAGGCGAGGGCGAGTGGCCCGCGCACACCGTCCACTACACGCTCACCGACCGGGCCGCGCTGGAAGAGTACTTCGCCAGTCATGCCGAGCGCATGCGGGAAGCCACCGAACGGCGTTTCGGCGATGCGGTGCGCATGCAGCGTCGCATTCTGACCGCGGCCGGCACCGGCGACGACAAACTGGCCCCGCCCCGCTGCCTCAACTGCGGCCACGTCCTGCACGGCCAGTACTGCGGCATCTGCGGCCAGCGTTCCAGCAACCGCCTGATCAGCTTGTGGGGTCTGATCACCGAAGGTCTCGGTGACCTGCTGGACATGGACTCGCGCCTCTGGCGCACCCTGCGGGCGCTGCTGCTGAGACCCGGCTACCTCACTGCCGAATACCTGGAAGGCCGACGGGCGAGGTTCATGCCCCCGTTCCGCATGTATCTCGCCTTCAGCCTGCTGTTTTTCATCACCGCCTTCTTCGGCATGGACGACATCCAGGTGGTATTCGACGCGGACGCGGATCAGGCGGCCCAGGAAGCGTCACGGGAGGCGGCCGCAGAACTTGCCGCCGGACTCCGTGACGGCATTGCCGGCAACGTGCCGCCGGAGGAGATCGAGCGCCGGGCCCGCGAGCTGGAGCAGGCGATCGGGAAGGCGCGCGAGGTGCGCCATGGCCAGAGCACGGCGCCCGCAGATGGCGAAGCGCCGGCGCCCGCGGATAGCGATGCGTCGAGGCCCGCGGGCGTCGACGACGAGGCCGCGACGAAGCCCGCCGGGCAGGAGGAGGATCTCACCGGCGTCTGCGAAGATATGGAGTTCAAGATTACCGGCTGGCTCGGCGAGCGGCTCACCGAGGAACGGCTGCGCGAAGCCTGTCGGCGGGTGGTGGCAGACCGTGGGCGCAACCTCGCCCGTGCTCTGGCGGATGATCTGCCCACGGCATTATTCGTCTTCCTGCCGGTACTCGCTTTCGTGCTGAAGGTTCTTTATCCGCTGTCCCGGCGGTATTACGTCGAGCATCTGCTGTTCATCGTCCACTATCAGTCCTTCGTTTTCCTCGTATTGACCCTGCAATTGGGGCTGGCCAGATTGATCGATCTGGTGGGAAGCGTCACGTGGCTGGCACCGCTAACCGGCGTCGTGGTCGCGTTCTACATACCCGTGTACCTGTTCCGTTCGATGCGTCGCGTCTATCGGCAGGGATTCCTCGCCACCTTCGTGAAATTCGTGGCGCTGTCGACGGCCTACTTCCTGGCCTTCGTGCTCATGATGGCCGCGACCTTCGTGGTGGCGGCCCTCAGCCTGTGAGCCGGGCCGCGCAGTCCCGGCGCGCGCAGCCGCCGGCCGGGTACGGCCCGGGTATCGCCGCGGCGCGATGCTTCGGGCTAGAATGTCGACCGCCGGGACTTGTGTCCGGAGCGCGGTAGCGCGACAATGCAGTAAATGCCGTAAAGGCAAGTTGACAGTCGTAAGTGTAAACCTATCAGTCCATGACAAAAAAACCCATAGGAATCAGTGGACTCGCAGCTTATGTCCCGCCTTACCGCGTCTGGCTGGAGGACTGGTGTGAGTGGACGGGCGCGCCATGGCCGAAGATCAGCAAGGTCGTCGGGCGCAGTTTCCGGATGCGTGGCCAGCGCCACAGCGTCTACACCATGGCCGCCACGGCGGTGCTGCGGCTGATCCGCCAGTATGACGTCGACCCCGGCAGGGTGAAGTTTCTGGGACTCGGCACGGAGTCGAGCACCGACAACTCGGCCGGCGCGATCATCGTCAAGGGCATGGTGGACAAGGCCCTCGCCGCCGAGGGCAAGCCGCCGATAGCGCGCAGCTGCGAAGTGCCGGAGTTCAAGCACGCTTGCCTCGGCGGCGTGTACGGCATGAAGGGCGCCATCCGCCACCTGGCGCTGGACGGCGCCGGCAGCCAGGCGATCGTCGTCTGCGCCGATATCGCCGAGTACGCCCGCGGTTCCAGCGGCGAGCAGACCCAGGGCGCAGGCGCCGTCGCAATGCTGCTGGAAGAGGATCCGAAGCTCGCCGTGGTGGACCTGACCCAGGCCGGCTCCGCCTCCGATTACCGCCACATCGACTTCCGCAAGCCGATGCTGCGCTTCTGCGGCCAGGACCGCAGCGAGACCCATCAGGTTCAGGACTTCCCCGTCTTCAACGGCAAGTATTCGACCACCTGCTACCTCGACGAGACGCTGCAGGCACTCGCCGACATGTACGAGAAGCGGGGCGTGAACCCGGCCCCCTACCTGCGCTCGCTGAAGGCGGTCTTCATGCACCGGCCCTATCGGCGCATGCCGGAGACCGGCTGGGCCGCGGCGTGGATCTGGGCGCTGGCCCACGGTGGCCAGGAGGAGCGTGCCATCCTCAACGGCTACTGCCGGGAGGCGGAGGTGGACACCGACCGGCTCGTGGCCGAATTGTATGCCGAGCCCGCCCTGGCCGAACTGGCCACGGCAGGCGGCGTGAACATCGAGGCCTATCCGCTCACCATGGAGGTGCTGCGCATCTTCCGTGGCACGCCGGACTACCAGGAGATAGTGCTCGACAAGCTGGTGCTGGGGTCCGAGACGATGCGCGATCTCGGCAACCTGTACACCGCCGCGCTGCCGGCCTGGATGGCCGCCGGTTTCGAGGAGGCCATGGACAGCGGTCTCGACCTCACCGGTGAGGAGATTCTGACGCTCGGCTACGGCAGCGGCGATGCGGCCGAGGTGATACCGATCACGATGTGCGGGACCTGGCGCGAGGCCACGGCCCGCATCGGCTTCCGCCGTTGCCTGGAACCCGCGCTGGACCTGAGCCAGGCCCAGTACGAGGCCCTGCACGACGGGCGCCGGGTTCAGGGACTCGACTACCTGCCGAACGACGAGTTCATCGTAGAGCGGGTCGGCGACCGTGAAGACCGCCAGTTCCAGGATCTCGGGATCGAGTACTACCGCTACGTGGGCTGAGCGGCCGCTCCCAGCCGCTCCAGGATTCGTGCCAGCGTGCCGGCGTGCTCGCCGGTCAGCCGCTCCCACTCCATGCGGAACCAGGGCGTGTAGCGCTCCGGGTGCCCGGCCAGTTCCGCTGCGAGCGTATCCTGCTCCACGAACCGCCATTCCGCCACTTCCGTCTCGTTGGCCCGCACCGGCTCCGCCGTGACGCCGGCGTACACCCAGCAGAGCTCATGCTCCGAGCCGGCATCGCCGTAACGGGCCTGGTAGACGAACTTGTAGACGAAATCGAGCTCGGCCGCGATGCCCAGCTCCTGGGCCAGACGCCGGTGCACCGCCTCGTCCATCGCCTCGCCCGCCCGGGGATGGCTGCAGCAGCTGTTCGACCAGTAGCCCGGCCACAGGCGCTTGTCGCCCGCGCGGCGCTGCAGCAGCAGACGCCCCTCGGTGTCGAAGACGAACAGCGAGAACGCCCGGTGCAGCACGCCTTCACCGTCGTGACAGCGCGCCTTGGACAGGGTGCCCAGCTCGTTATCGTTCCGGTCGACCAGGATCAGCGACTCGGAATCATCGGAGACGATGTCGTGAGCCTGCTCCGTCATGCCTCCCCCCGATCGCCGTGCAGCTGCAGCGTGCGGAAGCCGGCATTCTCCAGCGCCTCGGCCACCGGGCCGGTGCCGTCCGGGCAGAAGGCCACGATCGAGCCGCCGCCGCCGGCGCCGGTGAGCTTGGCGCCATGCGCGCCGGCATCGCGGGCGATGCCGATCATCTTCTCCAGCACCGGCGCGGAGACGCCCAGCGCATTCAGGATGCCCTGGCAGATGTCCATGCGGTAGCCGAGTTCCTCCGGCTGGCCGCGCTCCAACGCGTCCACCGACTCGAGCGTGAGCTGGTCGATCTCGTCGAACAGCCGGGTGTAGCGCTCGCGATCCCGCTCGTAGCCGGACCGCACGCGGGACACCATGTCCGAGGTGAGGCTGCGCACCTCGCTCATCGCCACCACCAGCGGCAGATCGCCCGTATCGACGAACCGGTTCACCGGCGGCTCGCGCCGGTAGAGCAGCGTGCGGGAATAGGTGGCCACGGTGTTGTCCACGCCCGAAGGCGTGCCGTGGGCGAGCTTCTCGCATTCGAAGGCCAGCGCATTGACCGCGGCATCGTCCAGGCCGAGGCGGAAACAGCGGTCCAGCGCCCGCACGACGGCCACGGCGATCGCGGCCGAACCGCCCAGGCCCATGGCCGGCGGCAGGTGGGGCCGCAGCATGATGTCGATGCCCCGGCCGGCCACGCCCAGTTCGCGCACCGCCAGCCGCAGACAGGCATCGAGCAGGTTGTCGTCCGGCGCATGGGGGTCGATGGCGCGGTCCACGTCCCATTCGGGCACGCGCAGCCGCAGCGCGTCGCCTTGCTCCCGGGCCACCGCATGCACCGCCAGCGGCAGCGGCGCGGCGAGCGCATGCCGGCCGTAGACCACGGCATGCTCGCCCAGCAGAATTACCTTGCCTGCGCCGCTGCTGGCCTCGGCCAGGAAGGCCTCTTCCTGCTCCCGGCTTTCCTCGGCCACGGCGTGGATGAGCTCGCTCGCTTTCCACGGCTTGATCTCGCCACTGGCCACGAGCTCGTTCACCACCCGGTCGAAGTGCTCGGGCGGCGCTCCTGCCGCCGAGACGACGCTGCGGGCGTGCAGCGTCATGTGCCCGCGCTGGATGCCGTCGGTGGCGAGCGCCTTCAGCGCCGAGAGATTCTGCGCCAGACCCACCGCGCAGAGAATGCCGGAGAATTCCTTCGCCGTGTTCACGTCGAGCAGCCGCAACGCGAAACGCGCCACCGGATTGGCGCGCAGCGTGCCGCCGACGATGCCGGTTTTCAGCGGCAGGGTCAGCTCGCCGGTCAGGCTTCCGTCCTCGTCGGTCTGCCAGCGTGTCAAAGCCCGGTAACTGCCGTCCCGGCAGGCCCAGGCGTGGGCCGCCGCCTCGATGGCGCGCCAGTCGTTGCCGGTGGCAATCGCCACCGGATCCACCCCGTTCATGATGCCCTTGTTGTGAGTGGCCGCCCGGTAGGGATCGACGAGTGCGATGTCGTTCGCCAGGACAATGGCGTCGCGCACCTGCTCGCCCCGCTCGCCGAGGCGCGCCACCGGGATGCGGCAGCTCGCGGTCACCAGGGCGCCGTCCGTGAGGTTGGAGAGTATGCGCAGGTGCACGCGGCCGCCGGTGATCGACTCCACCATCCCGGCCACACCCTCGCACAGCGTGTTCACCTGGTTGGCGCCCATGGCGTCGCGGGTATCGGCGTGCAGGTGCACCACGACCAGCGGCCGCCCGTCCGGCAGGCTCAGGGCGCGCAGCTCGATGCGGCGGACGCCGCCGCCGCGGGCCACCATGTTCGGCTGCAGGCTGTTGGCCCGCTCGATGATCCCGGCTTCGGCCTCGCGAAGTCTGGCGACGGCGGCATCGGCATCGTCCAGCCCGACGACGTGGAGCTGCCCCGCCAGCAGCGGCTCCTCCGCCTGCACGACGAAACCGCCGGACTCCCGCACCAGCCTGGCCGCCGAGGACAGCGCCGCGACGATGGAGGGCTCCTCGACCGCCATCGGCACCACCACCTCCCGGCCGCCGATCAGGAAGTTGGGCGCGATGGCGAGCGGCAGACCGGCCACGCCGATCACGTTCTCGATCATGCGATCGGCGGCTTCCGGCGTGAGCCCGCCCCGCATGCTCTCCAGCAGGCGCACGTCGTCCTGGCTGATGATCTGCATGTCGGCCAGGCGCCGGCGGCGCTCGGCGACATTGAGCCGGTACAGCCCGGGCACGCGGGAACTCTTGGTATTTCCTGGCTGGTCGTTCATGGGGGGGTCCGGGCCGGTCATTCTACCGTGGCGAGGCCGCCGTCGTCCGGGCGGAGCGGCAGCGGTCGGAAACCGGCGCGGTCCGCTGCCGCACGGAACGACTCCAGTCGCCGTCGGTCGCCGGCGAGTGCCAGACCGAGGTCGCCGCCGCCCGCGCCACTGGGTTTATACACAACGCCGGCCCCGTCAGCCAGCCGGGCGAGTTCCGCGTGCCCGCCGCCGCCGATGTCGAGGCCGGCTGCCTCGCCGAGACCGTCCAGCGCGCGAGCACAGGCGGCCGTGGCCTCCAGCACGGCTCGTGCGTCGCCGGTCTGCCAGGCGTCGGCCGCTTCCGCCGCGCTCCCGGCCAGCCGGTCGGCAGGGCCGACGGCCGCCGGCGAGCGGCGCCAGTCACGGTAGCGACGCACCCGCGGCGTCGTCTCGGCCGAACGGCCGGTCCAGACGAACAGCGCCTCCAGCCCGTCGGGCCAGCGCAGGGGCTGCACCGACGGAGGATCACCGGCGACGAAACGGATCAGGCCGCCGGCGATGGAAGCCGCAATATCCAGCCCGCTGCCCTCGCCGCCCTGCAGCCGCCGGTGCGCCTCGTGGGCCAGGGCGTGTTCGAACTTTCTGCCGAAATGCCGGCACAGCGCCGCGGTCAACGCGACGGTCAGCGCCGCACTGGAACCGAGCCCGAGTTTGTCGGCGCCGCTGTAGAAGGCGGTCGTGTCGAGGCGCAGGTCGAACGGCCGGTCGGTGGGCAGGGGTGCGCCCTGCGCCAGTGTCTCGGTGACCGCGGCAAGCAGGCGGTAGTCTTCGACGGCCCGGTCGGCCTGCCAGTCGAGCGTGCCATCCCCGGCGAGTCTGAATGCCCCCGGCGCGATGGCGGGACCGAGCGCCTGCACCCGGCACGCCGCCGCCGGCTCGACGATGACGTGCGCGCGGCGATCGACGGCAGTCACGACGGCGGGCGCGCCGTCGAGCACCGCGTACTCGCCCGTGAGGACCAGCTTGCCCGGAGCGTCGGCGCCGCTCACCCGGACTCCGCGATCTGCGGCGCCTCGCCGAGCCCGGTTCGCAGGAGGCCGGTGACGCCCGGCACCGCGTTCAGCGTCGCCGCGACCGCCTCGGCGGCTTCCGGCAGGCATACCGCCTTCACCTGCGGTCCCGCGTCCACCGTGAAGAAGGTGCCGTGGCCGGCCTCACGCAACTCGCGCAGCGCGTGCAGGCAGGCCAGCGTGGCCGGCTTCCAGTAGAGGATGCCCGGCCGGGACGACAGCGTGAGCGCGTGCATCTTCAGGCAGCTGTATTCGGAGACTGCGGCGAGGCGCTCGAAATCCCGTCCGGCGACGGCCGCGGCGGCCTCGTCCAGGTCGTCCTCCTGCGCCGCCACCCAAGCACCGTAGTAGGGCGAGGTGGCTTCGCTCGCCAGCATCGCCGCCGTGGAGCCCACCGGCTTCGGCCCCGGATCGGTCACGGCGATCACCACCTCGAGGGGCCAGTCCTGCGCTTCGGCCAGCGGCGTCAGTGAGATATCCGTCTCGCCGGCGCCCGGCCGATCCAGCCGGACGAAGCCGCCATAGAGCGAGCGGGCCGCGGAGCCGGAGGCGGCGCCGGCCAGACGCGCCAGGGCCGCCCTGTCGAGCCGGGTGCCCGCGGCGGCATCCGCGGCGGCCACCAGGGCAGCGAAACCGGACGCGGAAGATGCCAGGCCGGCGGCGACGGGGAAGTTGCTCTCGCTTTCCACCCGGGCGAAACCACGGACGCCCGTGCGCTCCCGGAAGCGGTCGAGGCAGGCAGCCACCCGCACGCCGGCCGGGCCGCCGCTCGCGCCGTCCAGCACGACGAGGTCGGCTTCGAGTCGGTCGTCGAAGGCCAGCCGGGTGCGGGTGCGCAGAGCGTCCAGGGTGATCGACAGGGAGCCCACCGCAGGCAGATTGCGCCGGCTGTCCTGCTTGCCCCAGTATTTCACCAGGGCGATGTTGGGGTGCGCTACAGCGGTGGCCCGCATGGAGAAAGACCGTCAGGGAAACCGCCGCGATTATCCCATGCCCGGCCGGCCGCCGACAGCGCGAACCGGGGCGGCGATCGGCGGGACAATCAGCGCGGCAATCGGTGCGGCAATCGTCGCGCAGATCGCCCCGGCGTGCCGAGGCATCTGCGCCGGATTCGGTGTACGCTTCCGCCGACGCGAAATGCCGGCCGGGCCGGACGCCGCAATCGAGAACAGTCGAGAGCCATCGAGAACCATGTCCTTCGCCGACCGCATCGACAGCTACACGGCCCGGGTGAACGCCGCCATGGACCGTACCCTGCCCGCGGCGGACCGGCTGCCGCTGCGCCTGCACGAGGCGATGCGCTATGCCACGCTGAACGGCGGCAAGCGCATCCGGCCGCTGCTCGTCTATGCCAGCGGCGAGGTGCTGGGCGTGGATGTCCGCCACCTGGACCCGCCGGCCATGGCCATCGAGTTCCTGCACGCCTTCTCGCTGGTCCACGACGACCTGCCCGCCATGGACGACGACGACCTGCGCCGGGGCAAGCCCACCGTGCACCGGCGCTTCGACGAGGCCACCGCCATCCTCGCCGCCGACGCGCTGCAGCCGCTCGCCTTCCAGGTGCTCGCCGAGGCGCCGGTGCCGCCGGCGGGCCCGACGGCGCAGCTGGCCGTGATCGAGCTGTTCACCCGCGCCTGCGGATCGCTGGGCATGACCGGCGGCCAGGCCATCGATCTGGAGTCCGAGGGCCGGCAGCTCGACCGGGATACGCTCGAGCACATGTACCGGCTGAAGACCGGCCGGCTGATCGCCGCCTCCATCCTGACGCCGCCCCTGCTGGCGGCCGACGCGGGCGACGAGGCGCACCACGCGCTGGCCACTTTCGCCGAATGCCTGGGCCTCGCGTTCCAGATCCGCGACGACATCCTGGACGTGGAGGGCGAAACCGAGGTGATCGGCAAGACGGCGGGCGCCGACGCCAGCCACGACAAGGCCACCTGGCCCGGCCTGTTCGGTCTCGACGAGGCCAAGCGCCGCTGCAACGAGCTCTACGGATCGGGCACGGCGGCGCTCGACCACTTCGGCGAGGCGGCGGAGCCCCTGCGCTGGCTGGCCGACTTCATCATCCATCGCGCCAGCTGAGGACGCGTCACCGCTCCGCGCCATGAACCAGAACGGCGAGCGCCAGCGCTGGATTCTCCACGTCGACATGGACGCCTTCTATGCCTCCGTGGAGCAGCGCGACCTTCCTGAGCTGCGCGGCCTGCCGGTCATCGTCGGCGGCAGCTCCGCGCGGGGCGTGGTGGCCGCGGCGAGCTACGAGGCGCGGCGCTACGGCATCCGCTCCGCCATGCCCACCCGGGAGGCGCTGCGGCGCTGCCCGGAGGCGATCTGCGTGAAGGGCCGCATGGAGCACTATCAGACGGTATCCCGGCAGATCTTCGGCATCTTCCGCCGCTACACGCCGGTGGTGGAAGGCCTGTCCCTGGACGAGGCCTTCCTCGACGTCACCGGCAGTCTGACTCTCTTCGGCAGCGCCATGGAGATCGCCCGCGGCGTCAAGGACGACATCCGCGCCGAGACCGAACTGTGCGCATCGGTGGGCATCGCGCCGAACAAGCTGGTGGCCAAGATCGCTTCGGACCTCGACAAGCCTGATGGACTCGTACTGGTGACGCCGGGGAACCTGCGCGAGACGCTGGACCCGTTGCCGGTGGAGACGCTGCCGGGCATCGGCCGCCAGACGCTCGCGCGGCTCAACGCCCTCGGCGTGCGCAGCATCGCCGATCTGCGCACGGCCGCGGCCGGGACCCTGCGACCCGTGTTCGGACGCTATACCCGGCGGGCGCAGGAGCGGGCCGCCGGCATCGACGACCGGCCGGTGGTGGTGCACCGCCCGGAGAAGTCCATCAGCGCCGAGCAAACCTTCGACGAAGATCTCGAGTCCGTGGAGGAGCAGGAGCGCCGGCTGCTGCGGCTCGCAGAACGCACCGCCGCACGCCTCCGGGCGAAGCGGCTGGTCGCCGGCACGGTGCAGGTGAAGATCCGCGCCGCGGACTTCTCCACCTATACCCGCCAGACCCGGCTGCATCCGCCGGGCAATGCCACCCGGTCCTTGTTCGAGACCGCACGGGAGCTGCTCGCGGCGTGGCGGGAGGAATACCCGGGCCGCAGCGTCCGGCTGCTCGGCGTTGGCGGAGCGGAACTGACCGCCGCCGAACAACTGGACCTGTTCGACGCCGCCAGCGACGGCGCCGGCAGCGGGCTGGACCAGACGGTGGACCGCATACGCGAGCGCTTCGGCAGCGCGGCGCTCAGCCGGGCGCGCAGCATGGACCGGGACTGAACGGCATGAGTATCGTCGATGGCGCCCGTGGCATGTGGATGCCGGGGCTTGGGTTAGAATGGCGGGCCGGACCTGATATGGCAGGACCATGTACACGAGCTTCTTCGGACTCACGGAAAAGCCGTTCACGATAACGCCCGACCCGCGTTATCTGTTCATGAGCGAGCGTCACTCGGAGGCGCTCGCTCACCTGGTCTATGGCGTCACGGAAAGCGACGGCTTCATCCAGCTCACCGGCGAGGTGGGAACCGGCAAGACGACGCTCGTGCGCAGCCTCCTGCAGAAGCTGCCGAAGCGCACCGAGGTGGCCGTGGTCCTCAATCCCCAGCTCACGGCCCGGGAGTTCCTGGTGGCCATCTGCCGGGAACTGGGCATACCGCAGCCGGAAGAGCGGAACAGCCTGCGCGCGCTGGTGGACGCGCTGAACGAACATCTGCTGGCCGCCCACGCCGAGGATCGGCGCACCATCCTGGTGGTGGACGAGGCGCAGAACCTGGCGGCGGAGGTGCTGGAGCAGGTCAGGCTGCTCACCAACCTGGAGACCACCCGGCAGAAGCTGCTGCAGATCATCCTCATCGGCCAGCCGGAACTGCGCGAGCTGCTGGCCCGCAACGACCTGCGCCAGCTCGCCCAGCGCATCACCGCCCGCTATCACCTGGAGCCGCTGGACCGGAACCAGACCATCCGCTACATCGAGCACCGCCTGAAAGTGGCCGGCGCCGTCACCGACCTGTTCACGCCCGCGGCCAAACGGGAGGTGTACCGGCTATCCGGCGGCGTGCCGCGGCTGGTAAACGTCATCTGCGACCGCTCGCTGCTCGGCGCCTACAGCCGCGAGCGCCGGCAGGTGGACAAGACCCTGGTCCGGCGCGCCGCGGCGGAGATCTCGGGCCAGCGGGAGAACCCGTTCTGGCAGCGATGGCTGCTGCCGCTCGCGGGGACCGCCGCGCTCGCCACCCTGGCGTTCAGCGCCTGGTATTACCTGGCGCCCACGGGCGACCAGCCTCCGGCCCGTCCGGTGGTCCGGATGATCGGGCCGCCCGGCGCCGCCGCCGGGCCCGCGGGCGCCGCCCCGTCCCCGATCGCGGCGGCGGAGGCGTCGTCACGGCCGCGCCCGTCGCAGGCATCGCAGCCGTCACCGGACGAGGGCAACGCCGGCGGCGAACCCGCTCGGGGAGCCGGTGCGAACAGCGCAGCCCGCAACGATCCCGACCCGTCGCTGGCAGCGATCCTGCGCGACAATCCCGAAGCGACGGACAGTGTGCGGGCCTTCGCGGCGCTGTTCGACATCTGGACGGCGGGCTACGACCCGGAGGCCGGCGCGGCCTGCAACCAGGCCGGACGCCAGGGGCTGCAGTGCCTGTTCCAGCGCGGCACCTGGAACACGCTGCGCCAGTTCGACCGCCCCGCCATACTCACACTCACCGACGAGGACGCGGCCGATCACCGGGTGGTGCTGGCGTCCCTGAACGAGGAGACCGGCGTGATCCTGCTCGGCGGACAGCGCTACGAACTGCCGCTGGCCGAGATCGGCAACTACTGGTACGGCGATTTCGTGCTGCTGTGGCGACCGCCCTTCGGCGACGTCGTAGCCTATCAGTACGGCATGCGCGGCGACGGCGTGCGCTGGCTGCGGCGCAGCCTGAGCGAGATCCAGGGGCAGCCGGTCGGGGACGAGGATGAGGATTCCGACTATTTCGACCGGGACCTCGAGCAGCGGCTGCGCGAGTACCAGCGCAGCCAGCGCCTGCAGGTGGACGGCATCGCCGGCCAGCAGACCCAGATCCTGATCAACTCCGACCTCGGCCTGGCGCAGACGCCGCGCCTGACGGTCAGCGGATGACGCGGCGGCGGATGCCATGTCCTTCATACTCGACGCACTGAAGAAATCCGAAAACGAGCGCCAGGGCCAGCGCGGGCTCGGTGTGGCGGACGTGCCGGTGGCGCGCGAGGCGCCCGGCGCGCCCGTCTGGATCTGGTGGCTGCTGGGGCTCCTCGCAGTGAACGTGATCGTGCTGCTGGCAGTGCTGCTCCGGCCGGAGGCAGAGCCCGCCGCCGGTGCGGCCACGGACGCGCCGGCCGCAGGGCCCGCGGAGAGCCGCCCCGCCACGGTGCCGGAAAGGGTGGCGCCCGAACTCGCCGCCCTGGTCGACCGGACGCGGACCGAGAGGTTGAGCGCAACCCCGCCGGATACCGGATATGGTGCCGCCGACGAGGCATCGGCCGCTGGTCCCTCCGCCCACAGTCCTTCCGTCGACGGCCCTTCCGCAGATAGCCCTTCCGCAGATAGCCCTTCCGCAGATAGCCCATCCGTCGATAGTCCATCCGCCAGCCCCGGAGCTGACGCGCCCGAGGGGGAAGTCACGCAGCAGCCGCAAGCGGCCGCGGCGAGCGGCGAAGAACAGGCGCTGGCGCTGCCCACCCTGGACGAAATCAGGGTGCGTGGCGACACGGGCCTGCCCGACCTGCACCTGGACATCCACGTCTGGAGCGAGCAGCCGCGGGGCCGCTTCGTCTACGTGAACACGATGAAGTACCGGGAGGGCGACGACCTCGCCGAGGGACCGCGTGTGGCCTCCATCGTCCGGAACGGCGTCGTGCTCGAGCACAACGGCCGCCGCTTCCTGCTGCCCCGCGACTAGGGAGGACGGGCATGAACGGAGCGGTCGACGCGGCAGCGGTGGAGTATCTCGACGGCAGGCACCTGAGCCTCGCACTCAGCGCCGGGGTGCACCGGGTGCTGGAGAACCAAGACCTGCTGAACCGCATCAACGTGTTCCCGGTGGCGGACGGCGACACCGGCACCAACCTCGCGCTGACGCTGTCGGCCGTACGCGGCGCGCTGCAGGGCGCCGAGGAGCTGCCGGCCAACCGGGTCCTCATCCGCGTGGCCGATGCCATGCTGGACGGCGCCCGGGGCAACTCCGGGGCGATACTCGCGCAGTTTTTCCAGGGAGTGAGCGACGCGGCCGTCGAGGTGCGCCGCATCACGCCCGAGACCTTCGCCCGGGCCGTGACTGTGGGCTCCGAGTACGCCAGGGATGCGCTCTCCGATCCCCGGGAGGGCACCATCCTCTCCGTCGTGGCCGCGTTCGCGTCGAGGCTGCGCGAGCAGCTCGGCCACGTGCCGAAGATCGATTTCCCGAGCCTGCTGGGCAGCGGTCTCGAAGCCGCCCGCAAGGCGCTGGCCGAGACCACCCACCAGCTGGACGCGCTGCGCAAGGCAGGCGTCGTCGACGCGGGCGCCCAGGGTTTCGTGGAGATGGTGGCGGGCATGCTGGACTATGTCCGCGACGGCAAGATCGTGGACCTGGACGAGGCGGACTTCATCTCCGTTGTCGACGAGTTCAGCGCCACCGCCGGGGAGGACGGCGACCTCGACTACCGCTACTGCACCGAGTGCATGGTGACCGGCGAGGAGATCGACCGGCGCAAGCTCCGGGAGCAGCTGTCGGCGCTGGGGGCGAGCCTGGTGCTGGCCGGCACCCGCCGCAAGGCCAAGATCCACATCCACGTGAACGAGCCGGAGGAGGTGTTCCGCGTCGCCGCAGGCTACGGCGCCGTCTCCGGCGAGAAGGCCGACGACATGCACCGCCAGCAGCACGCCACCCACGGCGCGGGCGTGAAGGTGGCGGTCATCACCGACAGCGCGGCCGACATCCCCGAGGAGGAGATGGAACGCCTCGACATCCACGTGGTGCCCATGCGGATCAGCTTCGGCAACCAGGGCTACCTGGACAAGGTCGGCATCACGCCGGACGAGTTCTTCGAGGAGCTGAAGACGAACCCGGTGCACCCGACCACCTCGCAGCCGGCACCGGGCGACTTCCGCCGGCAATACCAGTTCCTCGCCAGCCATTTTCCGGACGTGGTCTCGGTGAGCCTGACCGGCAAGGTGAGCGGCACGCTGGAGGCGGCGCGCTCCGCCGCCGAGCGCGTGCATGCCGACGGGCGCATCCACGTCATCGACAGCCTGAACGTCTCCCTGGGCCAGGGTCTCGTCGCCATGCACGCCGCCGAGTGCGCCCGGGCCGGCCTGGACGCCGAAGCGGTGGTGGCCGAGACGGAATGGGCCGTCGCCCATACCTGGAGTTTCGGTCTGGTGCAGGACCTGCGCTACGCCGTGCGCGGCGGCCGCGTGCCCCGCTCGCGCAAGGTCGTCGCGGAGTGGCTGAATCTCAACCCGGTGCTGCGGACGACCCCCGACGGGCAGGTGACCTCGGGCGGCGTGATCTTCGGCCGCGCGAACCGGCTGCCGAAGTTCGTCCGCTACGTGGCCCGACGCATCGCGCCCGGTCGGCGCTATCGCCTGGCCGTCGCCCATGCGCAGTGCGGCGAGGAAGCGGAGGAGCTGCGCCGCCGGCTGGAAACCCGGCTGGACCGGGTGGAGCAATCCTGGGTCACCGAACTCGGCACCGCCATCGGCGTGCACGGCGGGCCCGGCACGCTGGTCGCCTCGCTGCAGGAAGTGCGGGAGCCGGGCCGTTGAGCGGCGGTGATGACGACACGGAGCGCGACCGGCCGCTGCACCTGGAGACCCTGGGTATCCATGCCGGCCGGGAAGCGGACCCGGCCACCGGCGCCGCGGTGGCCGGCTGGCAGCCAGCCACCACCTTCCGGCGCGGCAATCCCGCCGGCCTGTCCTACATCCGCGACGATTCGCCCAACCGGCTGCAGGCCGAGGCCGCACTCGCCGCGCTGGAGGGCGGCGACGCCGCCGTCGCCTTCGCCTCCGGCTCCGCCGCCTCGTTCGCGGTCTTCTCCGCCCTGCCGGAGGGCAGCGAGATCGTCTGCACCGAGGACGCCTACTGGGGCACCCGCCAGCAGCTGACCGAGCTCGCGCCGCGCTGGGGCATCGCCACCCGCTTCGTCGATACCTCCGACCTCGCGGCCGTGCGCGGGGCGGTGAGCGAGCGCACCGAACTCGTCTGGCTGGAGACGCCCTCCAATCCGCTGCTGCGGGTGAGCGGCGTGCGCGCCATCGCGGAGATCGCCCATGCGGCCGGCGCGCTGCTGGCCTGCGACAACACGCTGGCCACGCCGGTGCTCCAGCAGCCCCTGGCCCTCGGCGCCGACCTGGTCATGCACAGCACCACCAAGTACCTCGGCGGCCACAGCGATCTCATGGGCGGGGCGGTCATCGGCCGGCACGGACCCCTGCTGGAAGCGGTGCGCCGTCAGCAGCGCGTCGCCGGGGCGAGCCCCTCGCCCTTCGACTGCTGGCTGCTGCTGCGCAGCCTCACCACGCTGGCCGTGCGGGTGCGGGGCCAGTCCGCGGGGGCGCTCGCCATAGCCGAAGCGCTCGCCGGGCACGGGGCGGTGAGCGCGGTGTTGTATCCGGGGCTGCCGCAGCATCCGGGCCATACGCTTGCCGCCGGCCAGTGTCTCGTGGACGGCGATAAGGGAAGCCCGCTGCCGCTGGGCGCGATGTTGTCCATCCGCCTGGCCGGCGGCGCCGCGCAGGCGAAGGCTGTCGCGGGCCGCACGCGGCTGTTCACCCAGGCGACCAGCCTCGGCGGCGTCGAGAGCCTGATCGAGCATCGCGCGCCGGTGGAGGGACCCGGGACGCTGACGCCGGACGACCTGCTGCGCCTGTCGGTGGGCCTGGAGCATCCGGACGACCTGCTGGCCGACCTCGAGCAGGCGATCTCAGCCTGATCCGGTCTCGTCCAGGCGCTCGTCGCCGGCGGGCTCCACCAGCGACGCATCCTCGTTGCGCGGGCTGTTCACGCGGCGGCTGACCGGCCAGGCGCGCAGCGCCACGGCCGGGTCGGCCAGAGAATCGCCGTCGCCTGCCGGATCTTCGCCCGCGAGCCACGCCGCCGAGCGCTCGGGGCCGAGCACCAGCGGCATGCGGTCGTGCAGCCGGGCCATGACGTCGGTGGGCGCCGTCGTCAGGATGGTAAAGGTCTCCAGCGGGCCCTCGGCTTCGTCGTCCGCGCCGGCTTTCGGTTCCCAGTGCTCCCACAGTCCGGCCATGGCGAAGGGCTCGCCGGCGGCCGCCGACACGAACCAGGGCATCTTGCCGTCCGCGCCGGCACGCCACTCGTAGAAGCCGTCGGCGGGCACGAGACAACGGCGCCGGCTCCAGGCCGCGCGAAAGGCGGGCTTGCCGGCGGCGGTCTCGGCACGGGCGTTGATGAGCCGGTTGCCGATCTTCGTGTCTTTCGCCCAGAACGGCACCAGGCCCCAACGCAGCATGGCGACGTGCCGGTCGCCGTCCTCGCCGGCGCGGATGACCGGCACGTGCTGGGTGGGCGCGATGTTGTAGCGGGGCTCGATGGGCGGCGGATCCTCCACGCCGAACACCGCGGCCATGGCTTCGCGGGCGGAATAGAACGCGAATCGTCCGCACACGGCCCTACTCCCGGATGCCCACGCCCCGGTTCATCAGCACCAGGCTCACGGTGAACAGCAGCACGACGAAGCCGCAGACGATGAGATACGCGACGCCGATCGGGATGTCGGAGGCGCCGAGCACGCCGTAGCGGAAGGCGTTCACCATATACAGGATGGGATTCGCCAGCGAGACCTTCTGCCAGAACTCCGGCAGCAGCGAGATGGAGTAGAACACGCCGCCGAGATAAGTGAGCGGCGTCAGGACGAAGGTGGGGATGATGGAGATGTCGTCGAATTTCTTCGCGAAGACGGCATTGATGAAGCCTGCCAGGGAGAACACGATCGAGGTGAGTATCACCATGGAGAAAGTGACGAACGGATGCTGCACCGTCAGCCGCGTGAAGGCCAGAGCGATGATGGAAACCAGCGCACCCACCATGAGCCCGCGCACGACGCCGCCGGCCACGTGGCCCAGAATGATGGTGGCGTTCGACATGGGCGAGACCAGCATCTCCTCGATGTGGCGGCCGAACTTGGCGCCGAAGAACGAGGACACCACGTTGCCGTAGGAGTTTGTGATCACGGACATCATGATCAGCCCCGGCGCGATGTACTGCATGTAGTTGTAGCCGTCCATCGCGCCGATGCGCTTGCCGATGAGTGTCCCGAAGATGATGAAGTACAGCGACATCGTGATGGCCGGCGGCACGATGGTCTGCACCCAGATGCGCATCACCCGGGTGAATTCCTTGTACACGATGGTCTGCAGCCCGACCCAGTTGGCACGCAGGTCCATGCTCAGGCCTCCGCCGCCGCGGCCCGCGCCGCCGCTTTCATCTCGGCAGCCGCACCCTTGTTCTCCACCAGCCCCATGAAGAGCTCCTCCAGCCGGTTGGCCTTGTTGCGCATGCTGATCACGCGCACGCCCGCCTCCGACAGGGCGGCGAACACCTCGTTCAGGCTCTGGCGTTTCTCCAGCATCACCTCCAGGTCGCCGTCCGGACGGAGCGTGAGCTCGTAGTGCTCGAGCCGGGGCGCGGCGTCCAGCGGCTCGGCGGGGGTCAGCACGAATACCTCCCGGTTCAGCTTGCGCAGCACGTCCGCCATGCTGGCATCCTCGATGATGCCGCCCTCGTCGATGATGGCCACGTGCCGGCACAGGCTCTCGGCCTCCTCCAGGTAGTGGGTGGTGAGGATGATGGTCGTCCCCTCGGCGTTGATCTTCTGCAGGAAGTTCCACATCGAGCGGCGGATCTCGATGTCGACGCCCGCGGTGGGCTCGTCGAGGATCAGCAGTTTCGGCTCGTGCACCAGCGCGCGGGCGATCATCAACCGTCGCTTCATGCCGCCGGAGAGGTTCCGTGCGATGTCGTCGCGCCGGTCCCAGAGCTTCAGTTCGGTGAGGTAGCGCTCGGCCCGTTCGTAGGCGAGCTTGCGCGGCAGGCCGTAGTAGCCGCCCTGGTTGACCACCGTGTTCAGGACCTTCTCGAACAGGTTCAGGTTGATCTCCTGGGGCACGAGCCCCAGGCAGGCCTTTGCCTGCTCCAGCTCGTCGTCGATACTGTGGCCGTAGATACGGACCTCGCCGCTGGTCTTGTTCACCAGCGAGGTGATGATGCCGATGGCCGTCGTCTTGCCGGCGCCGTTCGGCCCGAGGAGCGCATAGAAGTCGCCCTCCTCCACCTCGAAATTGATCCCCTTCAGCGCCTCCACGCCGTTGGGATAGACCTTCCTGAGGCCCCTGATACTGAGTGCACGCATAACGCGCCATTGTAGAACCTATGAGGGAGCGCCGCATGGACCAGCGCATCGATACGGCCGATTTCCCCCGCGAGGTGCGGGCGCTGGCCCGGGCGGCACCGGAGTTCCGGCCCGTGCTCCGGCGCCATGGCATCCCGGCCTTCTGGCGCCGGCCCGAGGGCATCGAGACGCTGGTGCGCATCATTCTGGAACAGCAGGTGTCGCTGGCGGGGGCGGCAACGCTGTACCGCCGCATCCGCGGCGAACTGGGCGGCATCTCCGCGCGGCGCCTGGTGGAGGCGGGACCGGAGCGGCTGCATCGCCTGGGCATGACCCGGCAGAAGGCGCGCTACTGCCATGCCCTGGGCGAGGCGGTGCGCAGCCGCCGGCTGTCCTTCGCCGCACTGGCTCGTGCCGGGGACGAAGAGGCCATTGCCACGCTGACCGCGCTGCCCGGCATCGGTCCGTGGACGGCCGGCGCCTACGTCATGGCGGCGATGCGTCGGCGCGACGTCTGGCCGCCCGGCGACCTCGCACTGGAACGGGCCATCGCGCGGCTGCTGCCGGGCGCGGATACGGCGGAGCTGGCGGCCGGTGGCGAGCGCTGGCGGCCGCGCCGGGCGGTGGCCGCCCGTCTGCTGTGGCATTACTACCGGGCCGAGATAGTCGGAGGAGGCTAGTCGCCTGACGCCCGGCGCCTGATGCCGGACCGTCAGCCGGAGCGCCGGCGCGTCGCCTGCAGGCGCGAAGCCGCGGCCCTGAGCGGCAGTGAGGCAGGCACGTGCTGCTGCAGCTGCAACCCCGCCGCCCGCACGGCGCGCCGGCGCAGCGGCACCAGTTCGGCGCAGCGCAGCAGTTCGGGCCAGAAGCCGGCCACGGACGCGTGCACCGGCCGCAGCCGTGCCGCCTGGGCGTGGGCGATGGCCGCGAGCGCCGGTTCGTCCAGGCCGGCGAGTTCCTCGCACCACGCCGTGTCCACCCCGCCGAGCAGGCGCGCCGCGAAGGGTCGCCTCCAGGCCAGCCGCCGCAGCAGCGACAGGCTCATGTAGAGCACCAGCTCAACGCTGGGCGCCATGCCGCGGAACAGCTCGAAGCTGCCCGGATCCGCTCCGCCGGCGCCGACATCCACGGCACCGACGCTGCAGAGCAGAAACGGGCTGCTGGCCGCCTCGGCCCTGTCCTCCGGAGTGAGCCGCCGCAGCATCTCGCGGGCTGCCGGCTCCAGGCGTTCCAGCTGCCGCGCCGCATGCCGGTCGTTGCTGCCGAGGAACTCCAGATAACTGCGGTTGATGGCGGCGAGATGCCGCAGATCGTTGTCTTCCAGTGCCTTGTAAGCCATGCCCCACCCCTTGATTGCCATATTTATGACTTATTGACCATATTGGTCCGTTTTTCTCATTTGTGATCCTAACGGAAAAATGATGTCATATATGTTCTTAAAATTACATAGATGGAGGGCAAATGGATGGAGGCAACCCGGAACCGCTATGAAACCGAGCGGCTGCGCTTCGAGCTGGCGCTGCGCATGATAGGCCACGAGGCCCGCACCCAGACCATCAGCCTGTGCACCGGGCTGTCCCACGACCGGATCCGCAAGATCTACAGCCGCTATTTCCCGGCTGGCCGCGGCGGCGTGCGGCGCAGGCGGGGAAAGTCGCCCCGCCAGACCGTGCCGTTCGTGCGCAACGCCGTCCATCAGCTGGAGGCGACCACGCTCACCTACCTGTTCGTGCAGGGCGGCCTGCTCCAACTCGCGGGCGACGGGGTCTACGCCCGCTGGCAGCGCCCCGACGTCGAGTACGGCCACCGAGCGTGCCGGTCGTACGAAACCTACCAGCTGCTGCATCCCCGCTGCCTGTTCAGCTTCGAGTGGGCCTGGAACCTCCTCCAGGCCCTGAGCGGCGACGGCGAGCTGGGCCTCACGCGCTGCAACGGCTGCGGCCTCGATTATCTGCACGACCGCTACGGCCTGAATTTCCACCAGTGCCCGGCCTGCGAGATCCGCACGGGGCGCAGCCGGCGGCCGGGACACGGCACCTTCGCGCGCAGCTGATACGGCCGGTCTGTCCCGGCACGAGTAGAATGGGCCGGTGCCCGCACACACGGCACGACAGGAACGGCGCGGACCGTCCGTTCCCCCACAGAGGGGTATCAGCATGCTCGATGAGTTCAGGAAATTCGCCATGCGCGGCAACGTTGTCGACATGGCCGTCGGCATCGTCATCGGCGCTGCCTTCGGCAAGATCGTCAGCTCTCTGGTCAACGACGTCCTCATGCCTCCGATCGGGCTGCTGCTGGGCGGCGTCGACTTCTCCAACCTCTACATCAATCTCGGGCCGGGCGAGTTCGAGTCGCTGCTGGCTGCCGAGGCGGCGGGCGCTCCGCTGATCAAGTACGGCGTGTTCGTCAACACGTTGCTGGATTTCCTTATCGTGGCGTTCGCCATCTTCATGGTCGTTCGTGCCATGAACCGCATGAAACGCAAGGAAGCGGAAGCGCCGGCAGCCCCGCCTGAGCCGCCCGCTCAGGAGAAGCTCCTCGCCGAGATCCGCGACCTCCTGCAGAAGCAGAGCTGATAAAGTGACTGGCGGGCCGGTCCCCGGGGACCGGCCCGACCGCCTAACCAGTGACGTACCGAGATGACGATCAAGACAGCAGACCTTTGTGACGAGCACGCGGAGCGTGTGCATATCGCCGACCCCGTCTTCCACCGCTACGGCGGCCGCCCCGCCTTCGGCGGCCCGATCACCACCCTGCGCGTGTTCGAGGACAACGTGCTGGTGCGCTCGGCTCTGGAGGAGCCCGGCGACGGCCGGGTGCTGGTGGTGGACGGCGCCGCCTCGATGCGGTGCGCGCTGCTGGGTGACCAGCTGGCCGCGCTGGCGGCCGACAACGGCTGGGCCGGCGTTGTGGTGAACGGCTGCATCCGTGATTCCGCCGACATCGCGGGCATTGACATCGGCGTGCGCGCGCTGGCGACGATGCCGCTGAAGAGCCGCAAGCTCGGGCAAGGCGAACGGGACGTGAGCCTGGCCTTCGCCGGCGTCGCGTTCGAGCCCGGCCACTACCTCTATGCCGACGAGGACGGGCTCCTGGTCAGCGCCGACGCCCTCGTCTGAGGGGCGTTGCCATGACGGCGACCCTGTCCCACAACACCTTCGCCGGCGCCTACGTCGACCGGGCCGGCGAGCGGCGGGTGGACAAGGACTGGCAGCGCGAGGCGCTGACCCGGCCGGGCACCGTGTTCGTGCCGGTCTGGCAGGGCCGATGCCCGGCGCAGGCGGCCGACGGCCGCGCCTGGCTGCTCCGTTACGCCGACCTGCCAAGCGAGCCCCGCCTCGAGGACCTCGTATTCCTCGGCGTCTTCCGCGACGCCCCGGCCTTCGCGCTGGAAGTGGACGAACCGGTGCTGCCGGCCGCCGGCGGCGTGGAATACCGGGACCTCCGCACCCTCGGCGGCATCCTGCCGGCGGACGAGGCCAGCCTGATGGCCCACGCCCGCGCCATGATCCTCTGGCACCAGGCGCAGCGGCACTGCGGCCACTGCGGGGCGGCCACGGAGCCCGACGCCGGCGGCTACGCGCGCATCTGCACGGGTCCGGAATGCGGCCGGCGCATATTTCCGCGGGTGGACCCCGCCATCATCGTGCTGGTGGAAGCCGGCGAGCGCTGCCTGCTGGGCCGCCAGCCCACCTGGCCGGAGGGCCGTTACTCCACCATCGCCGGCTTCGTCGAGCCAGGCGAGAGCCTGGAGGAGGCCGTGCGCCGGGAGGTGTTCGAGGAGACCAACGTGCGCCTCGCCGAGGTGCGCTACGAGTCTTCCCAGCCGTGGCCCTTTCCCTCCGCGCTGATGCTGGGCTTCCGCGCCATCGCGGATTCCGGCGACATCGTGCTGAACGACGGCGAGCTGGAGGACGCCCGCTGGTTCACCCGGCACGAGATCCGGGCGGGCTGGCCGAAGCTGCCGCCGCCGCTCTCAATCGCCCGCCGGCTGGTCGACGACTGGCTCGAGGAGGACGGCGGCAGCGACGTCGCCTGACATGTGTCTCATCGTCGCCGCCTGGCGCATGCATCCGGAACTGCCGCTGATCCTGGCGGGCAACCGGGACGAGTTTCATGCCCGCCCCGCGGAACCCGCCGACTGGTGGCCGGAGGCGCCCGGACTGCTGGCCGGCCGCGACCTGGAGGCCGGCGGCACCTGGCTCGGCGTGACCCGCGGCGGCCGTTTCGGCGTCGTGACCAACTACCGTGAAGGCTCGCCCCGGGGCGGCGAGGTCTCCCGCGGCCTGCTCCTCACAGACTGGCTGACCGGCGACGAATCGGCCGACGGGTTCGCCGCCAGGCTGGAACGCGAGGAGCAGCGCTACGCCGGCTTCAACCTCCTGTTCGGCGATGCGGCGACGCTCCGCTACCACACCAACCGGGAGGCGGTCAGCCGCGAACTGGAGCCCGGCATCCACGGCGTGAGCAATGCGCTGCTGGACACGCCGTGGCCGAAGCTGGTCGTCACCCGGGACCGCCTGACCGCCCGGCTCGAGGCCGGGCGCACCGGACCGGACGACATCCTGGAGATACTGGCCGACACCCGGCCCGCCGGCGAGGACGGCGAAGCGGATCCGGCCCTGCATCCTGTCCTGGATCCGGCCGCCCGCCGGGTGCTTTCCGCGCCGTTCATCCTCACGCCGACCTATGGCACCCGCTGCTCCACGGTGCTCGTATTCCGCACCGACGGCAGCGCCGAGTTCGTCGAGCGGCGTTTCGACCCCGATGGCGCGGCCACCGGCGAGACCCGAGTCAGCTTCCGCCTTGCCTGAAGCGCTCCTGCAGCCACGCCGAGATATCTGCGATCTCGGCCGGGCAGACGGCGTGCGGCATGTCGTAGGTCTGCCAGTCGAGGGGATAGCCGGCGGCTGCGAGCGCCTCGCGGGTCTGCTCGCCGAGCGCGACCGGCACCATCGGGTCCTGCCGGCCGTGGGCCATGAACACCGGCAGGTCCCGGTTGGCGGCGCTGCCCTCGCCGGCCAGGGACTCGCCGAGAGGCATCCAGGTGGACAGCGCGATCAGGCCGGCGAGGCGCTCCGGGTAGCGCAGGGCCGTGTGGATGGCGACGGCCCCGCCCTGGGAGAAGCCGGCCAGCACGATGCGCGCGGCGGGTATGCCCCGTTCCTTTTCCCTCTCGATCAGTTCCACGGTGGCGGCCGCGCTCTCGCGGATGCCCTCCTCGTCCTGCCGGGCCCGGCGGTCGATGGCGACGATGTCGTACCAGGCCCGCATGCGCATGCCGGCGTTGATGGTCACCGGCCGGATGGGGGCATGGGGGAATACGAAGCGCAGCGGCAGGTCGTCCGGCAGCCGCAACTCCGGCACGACCGGCTCGAAGTCGTGGCCGTCGGCCCCCAGGCCGTGCAACCAGATGACGGTGCCTGCCGGCTCGCTGCCGGTCTCGATCTCCACGGTCTCGAGCATGTCTCCTCCCGTTGCGCGTGTGCCCGGCATCCAGATGCGGCAATCGCTCAAATGCCGTAATAGTCGCAATACCGGAGCGCGCAGGTTAACCGGAAAATGCTGTTTCGGCAGCCTTGACCTGCTATGCGCATTCAAGTACAAATATGCGCAAATTTATTCAGATAACCGATCATGCCCGCCAGCGCCGAACAACAGATCGAGCGTCGCCGCGCCATTGCGGCGGTCCTGCGTGAGCGTCCCGTCGCCACCCAGGGCGAACTGGTGCGCGTGCTGCACGAACTCGGCTTCGAGGCGACCCAATCCAGCGTCTCCCGCGACCTGCGCATCCTCGGCGCGGCCAAGGAGGCCGAGGGTTACCGGCTGCGCGCGGCCGACCCCGCCATGGCTGGAACCAGCGCGCCCGGCGGTGCCTTCGACGAGGTGGCCGGCTTCGTGCGCGCCGTGAAACGCGCCGGCGCGAACCTGGTGGTGGTGCAGACCGGCATCGGCGCCGCCCAGCGGGTGGCGGTGGCGCTCGACCGCAGCCGCTGGCCGGAGATCGTCGGCACGCTGTCCGGCGACGACACCATCTTCGTGGCCACGCCCGGCGCGGCGGCGAGCGCCCGACTGGAATCCCGACTCAACGACATCTTCGCGGAGCGCACCCCATGAATGCCCAGCCCACCTTTTCCGGCCAGGACTCTCCCATTCTGCTCGCCTACTCCGGCGGGCTGGACACCTCTTTCTGCGTGCCCTGGCTGAAGGAGAACTACGGCCGCCCGGTCATCACCGTCACGGTGGACACCGGCGGCATCGACGAGGACGCACGGCGGGAACTGGCGGCGCGCTCCGAGGCACTCGGCGCCGCGGAGCACCTCCTGATCGACGCCCGCCAGGCCTTCTTCGACCAGGTGTTGCGCTGGCTCATCGCCGGCAACGTGCGCCGGGGCGGACTGTATCCGCTGTGCGTGGGCGCCGAGCGCGGCATCCAGGCGGCGCGCATGGCCGCGGCCGCCGCCGAGCACGGCGCCGACACGGTGGCCCACGGCTGCACCGCCGCCGGCAACGACCAGGTGCGCTTCGAGGTGGCGCTGCGCACGCTGAACCCCGCGCTCGAGGTGCTGGCGCCGGTGCGCGACAACAGCTGGGCGCGGCAGGATCAGCTCGCCTACCTGGAGGAGCACGGCATGCCGGTGCCGAAGTCCGGCTCCGCCTACTCCATCAACCGGGGGCTCTGGGGCGTGACGATCGGCGGCCGCGAGACGCTCGACTCCAGCGGCTCCATCCCGGAGGAGGCCTGGGTGCTGTCGTCGGGCGTACTGGCGGAGGCCCGCGCGCCGGAGAGCCACCGCATCGGTTTCGAGCAGGGCCGGCCGGTTTCCATCGACGGCGAGAAACTGGAGCCCGTGGCGCTGATAGAGCAGCTGGAAACCCTGGGCGGCAGCTTCGCCATCGGCCGCGGCATCCACCTGGGCGACACCATCCTGGGCACCAAGGGACGGGTGGCCTTCGAGGCCCCGGCCGCGGAGATCCTGCTGACCGCCCATCGGGAGCTCGAGAAGCTGGTGCTGAGCGGTCCCCAGCAGCGCATCAAGGACACGGTGGCCGCCGCCTACGGCGACTTCGTGCACGAGGGCCGCCAGCTCGACCCCGTGTGCCGCGACATCGAGGCGCTGCTGGCCTCGTCCCAGGCGCGGGTGACCGGCGAGGTCACGGTGCAGCTGCGGCCCGGCAGCCTCTTGGTGGAAGGCGTCGCGTCGCCGTACTCGCTGATGGCCGCCAGCAAGGGCGTTTACGGCGAGGCGGCCGGCGAGTGGACCCCGGCGGACGCGCTCGGCCACGCGCGCATCCTGTCGCTCACCGGCATGCTGCAGACCCGCGCGGCCCGCCAGGCGGAGGACGGATGATGCGCAGCGTGGTCGTCGACAAGATCGCCTCGGTGGCCCAGCACCACGAGCTGGGGCGCGAGCTGCGCCTGTCGGAGGAGATCCCCTGCGAGGAGGGCGTGCTCGTCGCCGTCGAGGTGCTGAACAACAAGACCCGTTACAACACCATGGAGCTCACCAGCGGGCGCATGGCCACGGTGAAGCGGGGCGACGTCATCGTCGGCGCGCTCGGCCACCGCAAGGCGCTCCGGGGCTATTCGGGCCACCTGCCGAAGGTCCTGGCCGCCGGCGACACCGTGCAGCTCCTGAACATCGGCGGCGTGCTCGGCATCTGCGACTCCGCCAACCCGGACGTCGGCCCCCCGTTCGACTGCCGGGTGCTCGGCACCGTGCTCACGTTCCCTTATCTCGGCGAGCGCATCGGCGTGCCCGCCAGGGTGGGCGAGTTCCCGCTGGACTACGAGGCGGCGCTCGACGTCCGCGGCGTGCCCGTCGTCGCCCTGGCCGGCACCTGCATGGATTCCGGCAAGACGGCGGCGGCCTGCGCCATCGTCAGCCGGCTGCGCCACAACCGCCACCGGGTGGCGGCGGGCAAGGCCACCGGCGTGTCGCTGCGCCGGGACGTGCTGGCCATGGAGGACGCCGGCGCCGAGGACGGCCTGCTGTTCATGGACTTCGGCGTCGTGACCACCAGCGCGGCGAACGGGCCGGCGCTCACCCGCTCGCTGCTGAACAAGCTCGCGGAGGCGCGGCCGGAGGCCATCGTGATGGAACTCGGCGACGGCATCCTCGGGCCTTATGGCGTGTCGGCCATCCTGAACGATCCCGCGCTGAAGGACGCCTTCACGGCGGTGGTGCTGTGCGCCAACGACCCGGTGGCGGCCTGGGGCGGCGTGAAGCTGCTACGCGAGACCCACGGCATCGAGCCGGTGGTGGTCACGGGCCCGGCCACGGACAACGCGGTCGGCATCGACATGATCGTCCGGGATCTCGGCGTCGAGGCCGTCAACGCACTGACCGACGGGGTGCGCCTGGGGGATCTGGTGGCAGGCCACGTCGGGCTCGGCGGAGAACGCCGGTGAGCGCCCGGACAGACGCCACAACCCCGGTCACTGCAAGCCCGGCCGCAACGATCCCGACGCTGGTGCTCGGCGGCACCGGCTACGTGGCGGGCGAGTTCCTGCGCCTGCTGACCGGCCACCCGAACCTGACGCTGGCCGCGGCCGTCTCCGGCAGCCGCGCCGGCGAGCCGGTGGCGGCCACGTTCCCCCAGCTCGGCGCCGCCTACGGGGACGCCGCATTCGTCGGCCCGGACGACGTGCCGGCGCTGTTGCAGCGGCACGAGGAGCTGGCGGTATTCTCCGCGGCCCCCCACGGCGCCTCGGCGCCGATGCTGGCGCAACTGCTCGTCGACGCCGAGAGCGCGGGCAGCCGCCTGCACATCGTGGACGCCTCGGCCGATTTCCGTTTCCCTGCCCGCGCGGCATTCGAGGCGGTGTACGGGCAGGACCACGGCGCGCCCGAACTCTTCGACGCGTTCCGCTGCGCAGTGCCCGAGCAGCGGGCCGCGACGGACACCGACCATGCGGCGCATCCCGGCTGCTTCGCCACCTCGGTGCTGCTCGGAGCGGTGCCGCTGCTCGCCGCCGGCCTGATCCACCCCACCGTGTTCGTGGCAGGCATCACCGGCAGCACCGGTTCGGGCCGCAGCCCCACGGCGACCACCCATCATCCGGAGCGCCACAGCAACCTGTTCGCCTACAAGCCGCTGGCGCACCGGCACGCGCCGGAGATCGCCGCGCTGTCGGAGGCGGCCACGGGGGTCGCCGCGAACTTCAGTTTCATCCCCCACTCCGGCCCGTTCGCCCGCGGCATCCACTCCACGCTGCAGGCGCCGCTGGCCGCCGGCGCCGACCGGGACGCACTCGCCGCCGCGCTGACCGACTACTACAGGGACTCACCCTTCGTGCGCATCGTGGACGGTACGCCCCGGGTGAAGGACGTGGCCGGCAGCAACTACGCCCACATCGGCGTGGCCGCAGACGGCTCCACGGCCGCCGTGTTCGTGGTCATCGACAACCTGCTGAAAGGCGCCGCCGGCGGCGCCATGCAATGGATGAACCGGCTGTGGTCGCTGCCGGAGACCGCGGGTCTCACGCAGCCGGCCCCCGGCTGGATATGAGGGCGCCCATGGATACGAACACGGACACGAACCCGGACACAAACCCAGGCGCCAACCGCAGCGCCGCCGCCGTCGAGGCCGCCTGCACCCTGCCGGTCTATCCCCATCTGTCCATCGAGCCGGTGAGCGCCCACGGCGTCTGGCTGAAGACGGCCGACGGCCGCGAGATCCTGGACTTCTACGGCGGCCATGCAGTCACCGCGCTCGGCTACGACCACCCGGCGCTGATCTCCGCCATCGAGCGGCAGATGAAGACACTGCTGTTCCAGAGCAATATGTCGCCGCTGGCGGTGCGCGCCCGGGCCGCGGAAAAGCTGACCGCGTTCGCGCCGGGCCACCTCACCCGCGCGCTGTTCGTGAACAGCGGCGCCGAGGCCAACGAGAACGCGCTCAGGATCGCCTGTCTCGCCACCGGGCGGCGCAAGGTGGTGGCGGTGGAACACGCCTTCCACGGCCGCAGCACCGCGGCGGCCGCCGTGACCTGGGGCAGCCGCAAGCGCTGGTACGCCTTCCCCGACCTGCCCTTCGACGTGACCTTCGTGCCCCGCGACGACGCCGAGGCGGCGCGCCACGCCGTGGACGACGGCACCGCCGCCGTCATCGTCGAGCCCGTGCAGGGCGTGGCCGGCGCCTTCGACCTGGCACCGGCGTTCCTGCGGGCGCTGGGCGACGCGGCCAAAGCCCACGGGGCGGTTTTCATCGCCGACGAGGTGCAATGCGGCACGGGTCGCTCCGGGCTGCCCTTCGCCATCCAGCACGCGGGCGTCGCGGCGGACATCGTCACCGCGGCCAAGTCCCTCGGCGGCGGCTTTCCCTGCGGTGCGCTGCTCGCCACCGACGCGCTGGCGGCGGAATTGCGCCCCGGCGACCTGGGCACCACCTTCGGCGGCGGGCCGGTCGCCTCCGCCGCCATCGAGGCCGTGGTGGACACCATCACCGGCGAGGGGCTGATGGACAACGTGCGCGAACGCGAGGCGCAGATCCGCTCGACCTGCGTGACGGGACCGGTGGCCGGCATCCAGGGCAAGGGGCTGCTGCTCGGCCTGCGCTGCACCGTGCCCGCGGCCCGGGTGCGCGACGCGCTGCTCGAGCGTGACATACTCACGGGCACCAGCGGCGATCCCGCCGTGCTGCGGTTGCTGCCGCCCTACGTGATCGACGCCGGCCACGTCGAGCACCTGGCGCAGGCGCTCGCCGACATCCAGATCTCCAACGAATAACCGATTACTCCGGAACGACAACATGAAGACATTCAACGACCTCGCAGACTTCGAGCGCGAAGAGATCGCCGAACTGATCACGCTGGCCGGACGGCTGGACGAGAAACCCGAGCCCCGGGCGCTGGAGGGCAAGGTGCTCTCGCTGCTGTTCCTCTCCCCCAGCCTGCGCACGCTGGCCTCCTTCCAGGCCGCCATGGTGCGTCTGGGCGGCGGCTCGTTCGTGATCTCGCCGGACATGTCCATCCACGGCCTGGAGACCCGTCACGGCATCGTGATGGACGGCTCGGCCGCGGAGCACATCAGCGAGGCCGTACCCGTGATCGCCTCGTACGGGGATGCGATCGGCATCCGCGTCTTCGCGGAGCGGCGCAACCTGGAGAACGACCTGGCGGAGAAGCCGTACCGGGAACTCGAGGCGTTGATCGACACGCCGCTGATCAACATGGAATCGGCGGTGAATCACCCCTGCCAGAGCCTCGCCGACTGGAAGACGATGGACGATCTCGCCATCCCGGCCCGGGGCGGCAGGTTCGTGCTGTCCTGGGCCTACCATCCGAAGGCGCTGCCGCTGGCCGTGCCGGCGGCCACCGTCCACATGGCGGCCGCCCGGGGCATGGATGTGACCGTGCTGCGCCCGGAAGGCTTCGAGCTGCCGGAGTCGATCATGGCAAAGGCGAAGTCCGCCGCGGAGACGAGCGGCGGCTCCGTCCGCGAGACCGACGACCGCGCCGAGGCCATGGAGGGCGCCCACGTCATCTACGCGAAGTCCTGGTCGTCCACCCGCCACTACGGCGACCGCGTGGAGGACGAGAAGCTGCGCCGCGAGCACGTCGACTGGTGCGTCGACGAGCCCTGGTTCGGCAACGCCGCTGCCGACTGCCGCTTCATGCACTGCCTGCCGGTGCGCCGCGGTGTGGTGGTGGCCGACCGCATCCTGGACGGCCCTCGTAGCGTCGTGATCCAGGAAGCGCGCAACCGCATGCTCGCCCAGATGGCCGTGCTGCATCGGATGCTGGGAGGCGGAGCATGATCGGCAAACGCGAACGGGCCATCGTCGTCTCGGCGCTGAAGCATGCGGCGCCCTACATCCGGCTGTTCAAGAAGAAGGTCTTCGTGCTGAAGGCCGGCGGCGACGTGTTCGTGAACCCCGCCTCCACCCGCGCCCTGATGGAGCAGGTGGGCATCCTCTACCAGGTGGGCATCCGGGTGGTGCTCGTCCACGGCGGCGGCCCGCAGTCCACCGAGCTTGCAAAGGCACTCGGCTTCGATCCGAAGTTCGTGGCCGGGCGCCGCGTGACCGATGCCGACTCGCTGAATGTCGCCGCCATGGTGCTGAACGGCCAGATCAACACCCGCATCCTGGCCGCCTGCCGCGATCTGCAGATTCCCGCCGTCGGCATCAGCGGGGTGGATGCGGGGCTGATCCGCGCCCACCGGCGCCCGCCCGTGCAGGAGGGCGAGGAGTCCATCGATTACGGCTTCGTCGGCGACATCGACGGGGTGGACGCCGAGGTACTCTCCAAACAGCTGGACAACGGCCTGATGCCGGTGGTGAGCCCGCTGTCCGCCGACGCCGACGGCACGCTGCTGAACATCAACGCGGACACAGTCGCCGCCGCAATCGCTGCGGCCCTGGATGCGGAGAAGCTGATCCTCGCCACCGGCGCCCCCGGCATACTGGCGGATGCGTCCGATCCGGGCTCGCTCATCTCCTACCTGGATCGCAAGGGACTCGAGAACCTGAGAGCCGAGGGCGCTCTGGCCGACGGCATGCTGCCCAAGGCGGCCGCCATCACCCAAGCGCTGGAGCATGGCGTGCAGCGCGTCCACGTCATCTCCCACAAAGTGGAGGACAGCCTGCTGCTGGAGGTCTTCACCAACGAGGGCACGGGCACGCTGGTCGTGAACGACATCGGGGCGCTGACGCCTGAAGAACAGCATCCCGGAGAAAGTGCGGGCAGTCATGTCGGCGACAATCCCGGGAACACGGCCGGGGGCGGGGCTTGAGCCGGCTCTGGGACAAGGGGGCGCCGCTCGACGAGCGGGTGCTGCGCTACACCGCCGGCGAGGACCACCGGCTCGACGAGCGGCTCGTCGCCTGCGACGTCCGCGCCTCCATCGCCCACGCGGAGATGCTGAACACCTGCGGGCTGCTCGGCGACGACGACCTCGCCGCCATCCGCGATGGCCTCACCCGCCTGGGCGAATCCCACGCCGCCGGCGACTGGCACATCGGGCTGGCGGACGAGGACGGCCACACCGCGCTCGAGCGCCGGCTCACCGATGCCATCGGCGAGGCCGGCGGCCGGGTGCATCTCGGCCGCTCGCGCAACGACCAGGTGCTGGCGGCGCTCAGGCTGTACCTGAAGGACGCCGCCGCCACGCTGGCGACCGGCGCCGAGTCGCTGGCCGCGGCACTCGATCGCCTCGCCGAACGCCAGGGGGAAGTCGAACTGCCCGGCTACACCCACCTGCAGCAGGCCATGCCCAGTTCCGTGGCCCTGTGGGCGGGCGGTTTCGCGGCGGCGCTCAGGGACGACGCGGAGGGGCTCCGCGCCGCCGGCCGGCGCATCGACAGGAATCCCCTCGGCAGCGCGGCCGGCTACGGCACGCCCGGCCTGCCGCTGGACCGGCGACAGACGGCGGACGCGCTCGGCTTCGCCGAAGTGGAAGAACCCGTGACGGCCGTCCAGCTGTCCCGGGGCAAGGCGGAGAGCGGGCTCCTGTTCGAGATCACGCTCACGCTGCAGGACACGGCGCGGCTCGCCGCCGACCTGCTGTTGTTCTACACCCAGGAGTTCTCCTACGTGAGCCTGCCGGAGGCGTTCACGACCGGCTCGTCCATCATGCCGCAGAAGCGCAACCCGGACGTGCTGGAACTCGCCCGGGCCGCGCCCGCCACCGCGCAGGCCTGTCTGGACGAGTGCCTGATGGTCACGGCGAAGCTCACTTCGGGTTACCATCGCGACCTGCAGCGCCTGAAGCCGCCGCTGTTCCGCGGCATCGATCTCGCCGACGACACGCTGGTTATCATGGCCGCACTCGTCGACGGCGTGGCCTTCCGGCCGGAGAACATCCGGCTCGACTCCGGCGTGCATGCGGCGGGCGAGGCGAACCGGCTGGTCACGGAGCAAGGCATCCCGTTCCGCGAGGCCTACCGGCGCGTCGCCCGCAAACTTTCAGAACACTGAAGACCTTCCGGTCAGTAACTCCGGGCCCGGCCCGGCGAGGGTAGCGACATGATCTGGTTCGGCGGACGCCGTCCGGTGCTGGAGGAAGTGCAGAAGCTCCAGAAAGGCACCATCAACGAACACATCGGCGTGCAGGTCTCCGAGATCGGCGACGACTATCTCTGCGGCACCATGCCGGTGGACGAGCGCACCCGCCAGCCCTACGGCGTGCTGCACGGCGGCGCCACCGTGGTGCTCGCGGAGACCCTGGGCAGCATCTCGGCCGCCCTCTCCGTGGACCCCGCCCGCTACCGCTGCATGGGCCTGGAGGTGAACGCGAATCACCTGCGCGCCGTGCGCGAGGGTGTGGTGACGGGCACGGCGCGCCCGTTCCACCGGGGCCGCACCACCCAGGTCTGGGGCATCGAGGTGACCGACGGGGAAGGCCGGCGCACGGCCGTGTGCCGCATCACCATGGCGGTGATCGACCTGGAGGCACGGAGATGACGGCCCCTCGGCGCCGCCGTCCTGCCTGGCTCGCGGCGGCCGCCGTCGCCGCGGCCCTCACGGGCGGCGGCCTGGCGGGGTGCGGCCAGAAGGGTCCCCTCTACCTGCCCGGGGAGAGTCCGCAGCAGGTCGAACCGGGCCTCCCCACCGGCGGCTCCGTCCCGAGCGCGCCGGAGGAAGAGCAGGAAGAAGACGCGGCCGCGGAACGATGAGAGGGCCACGATGACGGAACGCGAGAAGCTGGTGCTGGTGGACGGGTCTTCCTACCTCTACCGCGCCTTCCACGCCCTGCCGCCGCTGACCACCGCCGGCGGCGAGCCCACGGGGGCGGTGCTCGGCGTGCTGAACATGCTGAACAAGCTGGTGCGCGAGGAAGAGCCCCAGCATATCGCCGTGGTGTTCGATGCGCCGGGCAAGACCTTCCGCGACGAGATGTTCGAGGAGTACAAGGCGAACCGCCCGCCCATGCCCGACGAGCTCCGCTCCCAGGTGCTGCCCCTGCTGGAGGCGGTCGAAGCCATGGGCCTGCCGCTGCTGCGCATCGACGGCGTGGAAGCCGACGACGTCATCGGCACGCTCTCCCGACGAGCGCTGGACCGCGGCATGGAGGTGCTGATCTCCACCGGCGACAAGGACATGGCCCAGCTGGTCGGCGGGGGCATCGGGCTGGTGAACACCATGACCGACACCCGGCTGGACCGGGACGGGGTCAAGGGCAAGTACGACGTCTGGCCGGAGCAGATCGTCGACTGGATCGCCCTGGTAGGCGACAGCTCGGACAACATCCCGGGCGTGCCGCGGGTGGGCGCCAAGACGGCGGCCAAGTGGCTGAATCAGTACGGCGGTGTCGACGAGATCGTCGCCGATGCGGACAGCATCAAGGGCAAGGTCGGCGAGAGCCTGCGCGAACACCTGGAGGAACTGGAACTCTCCCGCCGGCTGGCCACCATCCGCGACGACGTCGAACTCGATGTCGACCCCGACGGCCTCGCGCCGGGCGAGCCGGACGTGGAGCGCCTGCGCGGGCTCTACCAGCGGCTCGAGCTGCGCACGCTGCTGCGCCAGCTGGACGAGGCCTTCGGCGCACCGGCGCCGGCCGCCGACAAGCCCGGCACCGACTACGAGCTGGTGGCCGACGAAGAGGCGCTCTCGCGCTGGCTGGAGCGCATCGACGCGGCAGACCTCACCGCTCTCGACACCGAGACCGACAGCCTGAACTACATGGCCGCCAGGCTGGTCGGCATCTCGCTCTCCGTGGAGCCGGGCGCGGCCGCCTACATCCCGGTGGGTCACGACTACGCCGGCGCGCCGGAGCAACTCGACCGGGACCTCGTCCTGGAGCGCCTGCGTCCCTGGCTTGAGGACGCCTCGAAACCCAAGGTGGGCCACCATCTCAAGTACGACGCCCACGTCTTCCGCCGCTACGGCATCCGCCTGGCCGGCATGCGCTACGACTCCATGCTGGAGTCCTACGTGCTGAACAGCACCGCCACCCGCCACGACATGGGTTCCACCGCGCGCCACTACCTGGGGCTGGAGACCATTCCCTACGAGCAGGTGGCCGGCAAGGGCGCGAAGCAGATCACCTTCGACCAGGTGGCCCTGGAGGAAGCGCTGCCCTACGCGGCGGAGGACGCCGACGTCACCCTGCAGCTGCATCACCGGCTGTGGGGAGAACTCGCCGAGACCGGCCGGCTGCGCAAGGTCTACGAGGAGATCGAGCAGCCGCTGGTCGCCGTGCTGACCGAGATGGAGGAGACCGGCGTGCTGCTGGACTGCGAGCTGCTTCGGACCCAGAGCCGGGAGCTGGCGGAGAAGATGCGCGCCGCCGAGAAGAAGGCCCACGAGATCGCCGGCGGCCCGTTCAACCTGGGCTCGCCGAAACAGCTGCAGGAGATCCTGTTCGAGCGCCAGGAACTGCCCGTGATCCGGAAGACGCCGAAGGGCCAGCCCTCCACCGCGGAGGACGTGCTGCAGGAGCTGGCCGCCGACTACGAGCTGCCGGAGGTGATCCTCGAATACCGGGGCCTGTCCAAGCTGAAGAGCACCTACACCGACAAGCTGCCCGAGCTGGTCGGCGGCGACGGGCGCATCCACACCTCGTACCATCAGGCGGTGGCGGCCACCGGCCGGCTGTCCTCCTCCGACCCGAACCTGCAGAACATCCCCATCCGCACCCCGGAGGGCCGGCGCATCCGCCAGGCCTTCGTGGCGCCGGACGGCTACCGCATACTCGCCGCGGACTACTCCCAGATCGAGCTCCGCATCATGGCTCACCTCTCCGGCGACGAGGGCCTGCTCGCGGCCTTCGCCGACGACGAGGACATCCACCGGGCGACGGCGGCCGAGGTCTTCGACACGGCGCTCGACGAGGTCACCGGCGAGCAGCGCCGCTCGGCCAAGGCCATCAATTTCGGCCTCATCTACGGTATGTCGGCCTTCGGCCTCGCCCGCCAGCTCGGCATCCCCCGGGCCGACGCCCAGGCCTACGTGGAGCGCTACTTCGAGCGCTACCCGGGCGTGCGCGCCTACATGGACTCCACCCGGGAGCAGGCCCACGAGAAGGGCTACGTGGAGACCGTCATGGGCCGGCGCCTGTATCTGCCGGAGATCAACTCCCGCAACGTCCAGCGCCGCCAGTACGCCGAGAGGAGCGCCATCAACGCGCCCATGCAGGGCACCGCGGCCGACATCATCAAGCGCGCCATGATCGACGTGCACCGCTGGCTCGCGGAGGAGGACGTGGACGCCCGCGTGATCATGCAGGTCCACGACGAGCTGGTGCTAGAGGTGGCGGAGGCCGCGGCCGACGCGGTGGCCGCCGGCCTGGTCGAGCGCATGAGCCGGGCGGCGGAACTCGCCGTGCCGCTGAAGGTGGATACCGGCGTCGGCGCCAACTGGGACGAGGCCCACTGACCGGACCGGCCGTCCGGCCGATTCCCGTCGCGGGCCGGGAACTCACCGCGCCGATCCCCGTCAAACCATACCGAGTGGCCCAATCCACTCACCCGCTGACCTCCCTCAGCGGGACTGCAACACGGTCACCCCAAGCCTGTTGCACACATGGCCCCGGCGCGTATCCCCTGTTTCAGACGCGTCGGGGCATTTTTTTACCGGGCTTCCCGCTGCGCTCCTTCCGCCGCCTCCCCGGTGTGCCCCAGCATGGCCGCCAGACGCTGCCGGGCCTCCGGCACGCCGTCGCGCTTCAGCGCGGAGAAGAGCTGGACCGTGGCAGCCCCATCCAACTCCTTGCGCACCTTCGCCAGCTCCGACGCCGCCTGGCCGCGCTTCAGCTTGTCCGCCTTGGTCAGCAGCACGTGCACCGGCACGTCGATGCCCGCGGCGAGATCCAGCATCTGCCAGTCGAAGTCGGTCAGCCGCCGGCGGATGTCCACGATCAGGAACAGCCCGGCCAGGCTCCGGCGCTGCGCGAAATACGCACTCATCAGCCCGCGCCAGTGGCGCTGCACGGAGGCCGACACCCGGGCGAAACCGTAGCCCGGCAGGTCGACCAGACGGGCCTCCTCCCACAGCTCGAAGAAGTTCACGAGCTGGGTGCGGCCCGGCGTCTTGCTGGTGTGCGCGAACTGCCGGCGGTTCACTATGGTGTTGATCGCACTGGATTTACCGGCGTTGGACCGGCCGGCGAAGGCCACCTCGCGGCCGCTGTCCGGCAGGAACTGGGAGGGCTTGTGGGCGCTGGCGAGAAAGCGGGCGGCAGGGTATTGCGACATGGGCGTACAGACCCTTCGGCAGGCGCCTTTTCATGTATAATTCGAGGTTTGCGCGAGTCTATCACGCTCCCTGTGCGGGCTGGGCCGGACCGGCCGCCGCCCCGAAGCTGAATTGGAGATCCGGATGCAGCCCGGCGTCCGGCCGAGACTGGGTCACTGCAACGGTTTGGAATGGTTGGAACTGAATGATGCCTGAGACTTTGCTGCCGACTTTTCTGCGGAATTTCCTGCGACCGGCCTGCCTCGCTACCCTCCTGTTGCTCGGCACCGGCGCCACCGCCGAGAGCCTGATCGACGGGTCGGCGGAGGCCGGCAAATCCAAGTCCACCACCTGCGCCGCCTGTCACGGGGCCGACGGCATCAGCGTGAATCCCGAATGGCCCAATGTGGCGGGGCAGAACGCGCGCTACGTCTACGAGCAGCTGATGGCGTTCAAGAACGGCGACCGCCAGAACGTGCTCATGTCCAGCCAGGCAATGGGCCTGTCCGACCAGGACATGAAGGACCTGGGCGTGTACTTCGAGGCCCAGGACCTGCCGCCCCGCGCGGTCGCGAACCCGGACCTCGTGGCGATGGGCGAACGCCTCTACCGGGGCGGCGACCAGGAAGCCGGCATCTCCGCGTGCATCGCCTGCCACGGCCCGCGGGGGCTCGGCAATCCGGCAGCCGCCTATCCGAAGCTGCGCGGCCAGCATGCCACCTACACCGCGTCCACGCTCAAGGCGTACCGCTCCGGCGAACGCGAGTCGAGCATGAACAAGGTCATGAACACCATCGCCGGGCGTCTGGACGACGAGCAGATCGAGGCACTCGCCTCCTACGTCCAGGGCCTGAAGTAAGTGCTGAACTCGACCGGCGCACGCCGGTCGAACAGCGGATGGACACCCTCAAAGACGCGACCATTGCCCACGACCCATTGCCCACGACCATGGCCAGAGACAGAAGGGACATCATGAAGCCGAGACTCCTCCTACTGCCCCTGACACTCGCCGCGCTCGCCCTCGCCGCCTGCGGCCAGGAGAGCGAGGCGCCCGCGCCGGACACGGCGGACACCCGTCCCGCAGCGGAAGACGCGGCTCCCGCCCCCGAGGCGGCCGTGGCCGAATCCGCCGTGCAGGAAGAAGCCCAGCCGGTGCTGGAGTCGGCCGGCGAGACCGCCGAAGAGGCGCCCGCGGACGACCGCGCGCTGCGACTGGCGGGCAGCGGCGGCAACAAGGAACAGAGCGAAACCCGGTTCACCGAAGGCCGGCACTACACTCGCCTGATGCCGGCCCAGCCGACCGTGACCGGCGGCGACAAGATCGAGGTGGCCGAGGTGTTCTGGTACGGCTGCGGCCACTGCGCCACCTTCGACCCGATCATCGAGGACTGGGCGGACGACATTCCCGCCGACGTGGTCTTCGTGCGTATCCCGGCCGTCTGGAACCGGACGCTGCAGACCCACGCGCGGGCGTTCTACACGGCCGAGGTGCTGGCCAGGACCGGCGCGCTCGAGGATCATGAAGGCCTGCACAAGGCATTCTTCACCGAGTATCACGGCAAGGGCAACACGCTGGCCACCGAGGGCCGCCTGAAGGAGTTCTTCGCCCGTTTCGGCGTGGACGAGGAGAACTTCGACAAGGCCTGGAACTCGTTCGAGGTGGATCAGAAGCTGCGCCGCGCCGCCGACCTGAACCGCCGCTACGGCATCACCGGGGTGCCGGCCATCGTGGTGAACGGCAAATACCGCACCGGCGGTCAGGAAGCCGGCGGCTACGACACGCTGCTGGAGGTGATCGACGAACTGGTGGCCACCGAGCGCACCTGATCGGCCCACCTGATCGTCCCATCGCCCCGGTCTTTGCGAAGAGCCTTCGCGCAACATCACCACCGGGAATGTCTCGCGGCCCGTCGCCGGGCAGGCGAGGCAGAAGACCGCTGCCGCTCGGGCCGAGTTGCAGCGGTTTTTTTGTTTTGAGAGTGTGCCGGGGCCAGACCGGCATCGAACGGGGCGCCCGACGCCCGCCGAAGGAGAGACTATGGACGCGCTTGCATTCAGCCTGAAGACCGCCGACGGCAAGGAACGGACCATCGAATTCCCGCTGCATCCGGAGACCGGCGACCCGGCGGCGGTCGGCGATATGCTGGAGGCGCTGCTCGAGACGCTCAGCGAATACGTGACCGCCGACACGCCGGTGAGCAACGGCGACGTGGTGCAGGCGCTGGCAATGGTCACCTCCATCCGGCTCGGCATGCTGCCGGTGCCGATGGAGAGCGCCCGGGCCCTGTTCGACAGCCTGCTGGAGCAGGCGTCCGCGGCGGAGCAGCAATGGCACGCCGGCGCCGGCGGCCGGGCCTGAGCGCGCCCGGGGACCGCAGCCCGATGCCCGCCGGCCGCACGGCTCGCCGCCCGGCGCCGACCGCCATACGGACCTCGGTGCCGGTCACCTTCGTCGCCATCCTGCTTGCCGCCGCGCTGCCCGCGCCGGCGGCCTCGGCGGAGACGGCGGCGGCCCGTTTCGAGGCCCTGGCCGTCCGTTATCTCGACGAGATGCCGGCGCTCTCGCCGATCACGGCCACCCGCCTCGGCGATCATCGCTTCGACGGCGAGCTGGACCGCGTTACGCCGGAGGCCCGCACCGCGGAGGCGGCGTTCTATCGCGGCGTGCTGGAGGAGCTGGCGGCCATCGACCGGGACGACCTCTCCCGAGCCGCCCGGGTGGATGCCGGCCTGCTGGAGCACGAGGCCCGCTATGCGATCTGGCGGCTGGAGGAACTCCGCGACTGGGCCTGGGACCCCCTCGTCTACACCGGACTCGCGGGCAGCGCGATCTATGCCCTCATGGCGCGCGAGTTCGCGCCGCTCGAGGAGCGTCTGGCGGATGCGACCCGCCGGCTGGAGGCCATGCCGCGCTTCCTGGCCGAGGTCCGCGCCACCCTCGAGCCGTCGCGAGTGCCGCCCGTCCACGCCGAGACTGCCATCGCCCAGAATCGGGGCGTGCTGACGGTCATCGACGCGATGGTGCTGCCGGCCGCCGACGCGCTGGACGCCGATGCGCGACGGCGGCTGGACGCGGCGGTGGACGGCGCCCGGGCCGCTATCGGCGAACACCAGGTCTGGCTCGAGGAGGCGCTGCTGCCGGCGGCCGCCGGTGACTTCCGGCTGGGCCGGGAGCTCTACGAGCGCAAGCTCGCCTTCGCCCTGAATTCGCCCCTCGGCCGTGCCGAGGTCCGCGAACGGGCGGAGCGGGAATACCAGCGGGTGCGGGGCGAGATGTACGAGGTGGCGAAGGCTGTCTACGCCGAGCGCTACCCCTACACCCAGTTCCCGGACACGCCCACGGAGCACTTCAGGCAGGCGGTGATCCGTTCCGCCCTGGAGGTGGCCTACGACGCGCTCCCGGAACGGGGCGAGATCGTCGAGGTGGTGAAGCGCCAGCTCGCGCAGACCACGGCCTTCGTGCGCGAGAAGAACCTCGTGCGGGTGCCCGAGGAGCCCATCGAGATCATCGTCATGCCCGAGTTCCAGCGCGGCATCGCCGTGGCCTACCTGGATCCGCCCGGGCCCCTCGACAAGGGCCAGAAGACCTTCTACGCCGTGGCGCCCCTGCCGGAGGACTGGAACGAGGAGCAGGTGGAGTCCTTCCTGCGGGAGTACAACCTTTATTCGCTGCAGGACCTGACCATCCACGAGGCCATGCCGGGGCATTATCTGCAGCTGGCCCATGCCAACGAATACCCCTCGGTGCTGCGCTCCGTGCTCTCGTCGGGACCGTTCATCGAGGGCTGGGCGGTGTATGCCGAGCGGCTGATGATCGACCAGGGCTACCTCGGCGGCGATCCGCTGATGCGCCTGATCAACCTGAAGTGGTATCTGCGCGCGGTGGTCAACGCCATCCTGGACCAGGCCATCCACGTCGACGGCATGACCCGGGACGAGGCCATGCGCCTGATGGTCGAGGGCGCCTTCCAGGAAGAGAGCGAGGCCGCCGGCAAGTGGACGCGGGCGCGGCTCACCTCCGCCCAGCTGTCCACCTACTTCGTCGGCTACCAGGAACACGCCGACCTGCGCCGGGAGATGGAGGCGCGCCAGGGCGACGACTTCCGCCTGCGCCGCTACCACGACAGGCTGCTGTCGTTCGGCTCGCCGCCCGGACGCTACGTGCGCGCCCTGATGCTGGACGAGCCGATTCCCGAGCCCATTGCCTCCCCGGCCTCCGGGCCGGACGCCGGGCGGGGTCCGCAACCGTCACCCACCGGCACGCCCTGACCGCCCGGGGCGCCGGCGCCCCGGGCCGTACGCTCACGCGAGCACGATCAGAAAGAAAGCGGCCAGGCAGAGCGTCTCGGCCACCACCAGGCCGATGGCCTTCGGACCGACGGCGGCGAGGTCCTTCAGCGAGGTTTTCATGCCCAGCGCGGCGATGGCGGTCACCAGGCAGCCCCGGGAGAGCCCGATCAGCCAGTCCCGCGCGCCCTCCGGCACCAGCCCGTAGCTGCCGACGACCACCAGCACCACGAACACGATCAGGAACACCGGCAGGGTAGAGCGCA
Organism: Woeseiaceae bacterium; assembly: GCA_035655155.1. Lineage (GTDB taxonomy): Bacteria > Pseudomonadota > Gammaproteobacteria > Steroidobacterales > Woeseiaceae > Lentisalinibacter. The sequence continues at coordinate 42,337 of DASRVH010000099.1, read as the reverse complement.
GCGTGCCGCCGGCGCTCCCGGTCTGGCGGTGGGTCGCCGCCAGGATCAGGAACACCACCGGCACCAGCATGGAGACGCGCAGCAGCTTGGTGAAGGTGGCGACGTCTCCCGCCTCCTGGGACACCATGTAGCCGGCGCCCACCACCTGGGCCACGTCGTGGATGGTGCCTCCCAGGAAGATGCCGGCGGCGGTGTCGTCCATCGCGAACCAGGAGACGACGATCGGATAGACGATCATGGCGATGGTGCTGAGGCCCGTAACGGCGACCACCGTGAATACCGTGTCCCGCTCCAGCCGGGCATGTTTCGGCAGCACGGCGGAGATGGCGAGCGCCGCCGAAGCACCGCAGATGGCCGTCGCGCCCGCAGTCAGCATGCCGAAGGACCTGGGCATGCGCAGGAGCATCGCCAGCAGGAGGCCGATACCGATGGTGCCGGCCACGCCGGCGACCACCAGCACCAGCGGCAGCGTGCCCAGCGCCGCGATGTCGTCGAAGGTGATACGCAGCCCCAGCAGAGCCACGCCGACCCTGAGCACGCGCTTCGACGAAAACTCGATGCCCGCGGCCGTTCGCGTGCCGGGCTCGGAGAGGAAGTTGAACGCGATGCCGAGCAGCAGCGCAAGCAGCATGACCGGCCCGCCGTAGTGCTCGGCGACGAACTCCGCCGCCATGGCGACGGTGACGGCGATGGCCAGCCCCGGCAGCACGCTGCGGGCGGTGTCGACGAATCGCGGGGCGTTGGGGTCGGCCGGCATGGTGCCGGGGAGCCTACGGTCACCCGTTCACGGAAGCAACCGATTGCGTTCGACCCGCGGCGAGGCATTGATTTTTCGCAATACTCGCCCCCCGCCGACAGTCATAGAATGAAGTCGGGTGTGAGTACGGGCTGGCGCCGCTGCTGGGACGACGAACGCACCCGGCAGCCTCGACGCCGGCCGCGGAAAACAGGATCGTAAACAGAACCGGACGGAACCGGAGAGGCAGAGAACCATGGCAGACACGAACACCGACTTCGACAAGGAACTGAACCAGTTACGTTCGGACATGGCCGACCTGCGCAAGGACATGGCGGCGCTGGTCAAGACCATGAGGGACGCCGGCGTCAGCGAGGGCCAGCACCTCTACGAGGAGGCGACCGAACGGGCAAAGCACGCCCGCGACCAGGCCCGCAAGCGGGCCACGGACGCCTACGGCGCCATCGAGAAGGAGGTGGAGGAGCGCCCTTTGACGAGCATCCTCACAGCCTTCGGCACCGGCTTCGTCATGGGGCTGATCCTGGACCGCAGGCACTGAGCGGCGCCCTCGTGGAAGGACTCCAGAGGCTGGCCGCCCGCATCGGGGAGCGCTTCCAGACCTGGTGGCAACACCAGGCGGTGGCCGCCGTGCTGCTGGTGGTCTGCGCAGTCATCGCGCTCGCCGCAATCGGCTTCGCGGTCACGTCCGGCTACCTGGCACTGAAGGTCGCCATGCCCGCCTGGGCGGCGGCGCTGGTCACCGCCGGCACCCTGCTGGTGCTGGCCCTGATCGCGGGGGTCGTCGCGAACAGCTATGCGCGGCGACCGCTGCGCGAGCCCGCCCGTTCTCCGGGCCGGGAGCCCGAGGCCCCGCCGGTGGAACTGGCGTCCCGCATGGGGCGCAGCCTGGGCGAGAATCTGAGCCGCCGTGGCGTGCGCTCCACCGACGTGGTGATCGCCGCGCTGGTGGCCGGGGTCGCCCTGGGCGTGGCACCGGCGCTGCGCGAGCGTTTCGGCAGCGCGGACGAAGAGGAGAGACGGGCGGGACGGCGGCGACGCTGACGGCCGGATGACCGGCGCGACACAATCCGGGCGGTGGATGACCGTGTTCGGGGCCGTGCTGTTCACGGCCCTGACGGCGCTGCTGGTGTGGCCCGGCTCGCCCGTCTTCCTGGTCGCCTTCTCGGCCATCCTGATGGCACTGCTGCTGGATGGCCTGGCCTACCTGCTGATGCGCTTCGTGCCGGTGCCGGCCACGCTCGCCCGGCTGCTGGTGGTCGCGCTGCTGGGCCTCGCCGTCCTGGCGTTCTTCCTGCTGGTCGGACCCCGCTTCAGCGAGCAGGCCTCCGAACTCGCCGACCGGCTCCCCTCCGCCATAGACCAGGTCCGCGACGCCATCTCCCACCCGCCGCTGCAGGCCCAGCTCGAAAACCTGGATCCGGGCGCGCTCGCGCCCAGCGGCAAGGACATCGTGGCGGGCATCACCGGCGTCTTCTCCACCGTTTTCACGCTGCTCGCCAACGTCGCCGCCATCCTCATCATCGGCTTCTACCTGGCCCTGCAGCCGCGCATCTACGTCCGCGGCGTGCTGCATGTCGTGCCGGAGGACAGGCGGGAGCGGGGGCGCGAGATCCTCTTCTCGCTGGGCCATGCCCTGCGCTGGTGGCTGGTGGGGCGGTTCGCCTCCATGACGGGGGTGGGGCTGCTGACCACCCTCGGACTGTGGCTCATCGACATGCCGCTGGCGCTGGTACTCGGCGTGATCGCCGGTCTTTTCTCCTTCGTCCCGTACATCGGCCCCATCACCTCCATCGTTCCCGCCCTCCTGATCGCCCTCACCGTGTCCCTGCCCATGGCGCTGTGGGTCACGCTGGTCTACGTCGCCGTGCAGTTCATCGAGGGCAACTTCCTCACCCCCGTCATCCAGCGGCGCGCCGTCTCGCTGCCACCTGCGGTACTCTTGCTGGCACAGTTCGCGCTGGGGCTGTTCTACGGCCTGTTCGGGGTGCTGCTGGCCACGCCGCTCGCCATCGTGGTGATCGTGCTGGTGCAGATGCTCTGGGTGCAGGGCGTCGTCGGCGAGCCCATCCGGGTGCTCGGCGACCACAGCCCGCCCGCGCGCTGACGACATCGCAGCAAGAGGGGGAGGTTCATGGGGAGACGCGCCGGGCTCCGCGCCGCACTCGCGCTCTGGCTGGCGGCGGCGGCCGCAGCCGCAGCCGGCAATAACAGCAAGGGCGATGAGAACGACGTGCAGCCGGTCACCACGTCGGACTGGCAGGAGGCCGTCGTCAGCGTCACCGACCTCGACCGCACTGCCCGCTTCTTCCTGGAGATCGGCGGCTACGAGGTGAAATGGCGGGGGGCGCTCGGCGAGGACGGCATCGCCGCCTGGGGACTGCCGGAGAAGACGACCGGCGAGGCACTGCTCCTCGGTTCGCCGGGCTACGACAGCGGCCTCGTCCGGCTGGTGCGCTTCGACAATGCCGGCCCCAGGGTGCCGATGCGCCCCGGATCCCGCGCCTGGGACACCGGCTGCTACTTCAGCCTCATGGTCCGCATGAAGGACATGGAGGCCGTCTACGCGGATGCCATACGCCTCGGCTGGTGGACGGAGACCCCGATCACCTATCTCGAGTGGGGCGCCTCGAAACTGAACGTGGTCATCTACCGGGGTCCGGACGGGGTCCAGGTGCAGGGCTACGAGCGCCTGGCGCCGCCACTGCCCGGGACCATCCCCGAGTTCGAGCGCATGACCGGACCGTTCAACGTGATGCAGATGGTGCGCGATCGGGACGCCGCGTACCGCTTCTTCACGGAGATCCTCGGCTTCGCCACCTTCTTCAACGGCCCGCCCTATGTCGCCGCGGAGCCCACGCCGATGCCGCTGGGCATCCCGCTGAACCTGACGACGGAGATACCCTACCGGGCCGGGATAGTCTTCCCCACGCCGGGCGAATTCGGCCGCATGGAGATGATCGAGATCATGGGGCTGGACGGCCGGGATTACGCCGAGCGCTGCCATGCGCCGAACCTCGGCATCCTGGCCGTGCGCTTCCCGGTGGAGGACGTCGAGACGGCGCTGGCGACGATCGGGGCCCGGGGATGGACGATCGCCGCGCCAATCCGGAAACTGTCCCTGGAACCCTGGGGCGCCGTGCGTCTGTTCGAGGTGAAGACGCCGGACGGCGCTATCGTCCAGTTCTTCGAGAGGGCGCCGGAATAGCGGTCACGACGCGTCTGCGCGCACACCCGGACAGGAGGAGGGAGACCGGAGCATGACCCTGACACGAACCATCGTCGGCACGCTGTTTCTTCTGTTGATCGCCGACACGGCCCTGGCCCACGAAGCGGAAGGCTTCGCCGGCGGCTTCGTCAGCGGTCTTCTGCACCCGCTGTTCGGCTGGGATCACGTCGTCGCCATGATTGCCGTCGGCCTGTGGGGCGCCTTTCTGGGGGTGCCGGCCATCTGGCTGCTGCCGGTGGTATTCCCGCTGGTGATGGCCTGCGGCGGCGCGGCGGGGGTGGCGGGCCTGCCTTTGCCGGCCGTGGAAGCGGGCATCGCCGCATCGGCCCTGGTGCTGGGCGCCATGGTGGCCCTGGCCGCGCGGCCGCCGCTGTGGGCCGCCGCCGTCATCGTCGGCGTCTTCGCCGTATTCCACGGCCACGCCCACGGCACCGAGCTGCCGCACGCCGCCAGCCCGCTGGCCTATAGCGCCGGATTCGTCATATCCACCGGTCTGCTGCACCTCTCCGGCATCGCCCTCGGGCTCGGCGCGCGCTGGCGCGCAGGCCGGGTCGCCATCCGCGCGGGCGGCGGAGCGATAGCGCTTGCGGGCGTGGGCTTCCTGACCGGCGTGCTGTGATACCGAAGGCCGCCCTCCTCTTCCTCGCAGCAACCCTGGGCGTCCTGCCGGCCGCGGCCCATGCCCACAGCCCCGTGGAGGGGATGAACGAGTTCTATAACGGCGTGCTGCATCCGCTGCTGGTGCCGGCCCACATACTGCTGATACTCGCCACCGGCCTGTTCATCGGCCAGCGGGGACCGCGGGAGAACCGGCTCGCCCTGCCCGCATTCTTCCTTGCAGCCGCGGCGGGACTGGCACTCGCCGGGGCCGGCGTGGCTCCCGATACGGTCGGGGGGTTGCTGCTGGCCGGCACGACGGCGATCGGGCTCCTGACCGCCGCCGGCCGCAGGGCGCCGCTGCCGCTCTACCCGGCGGCGGGCGCATTCGCGGGCTTCTTCCTCGGCTTCGACTCCACGCCCGAGGCGCTGGACGGCCGGGAGCGGATACTGGCGCTGGTCGGCACCGGAGTCGGCCTCAACCTCTGGCTGATCTACGCCTGCGGGATCGCGGATTTCTTCAGCAAGAAGCCCTGGCAGCGTGTCGGGCTCCGGATCCTGGGGTCGTGGGTGGCCGCCAGCTCCATACTGGTGCTGGCACTGACCGCCTCATCACGCTGAGCCCCGCCCGGCAACCGAGGGTCCGGAACCGTGAAGTGACTCGCGGCGGCGGACGCCGGCCGGAGCTAACGTCTGCCCGGTCGATGGAATGGGACGCGCCAATGCAGAGTCTTTGGTTGCCCGCGTGGTTGTACCGCCTGCTTCCGCTGCTCTATCTCGCCGGCGGCGGCCTGATGTTTCACTGGTTCGGCGACGAGACCATCGGGCGGTTCAGCGGGCTCCTGCTGTGTGCCGCCGGGCTTCTGATCTGGGGCCTGAGGCTGTATGCGCGCAGAGCGGCTGCGCGGCGCGACCCGTGAGCGCGAGCCCCGCGCGCCGCGGACGATCAGCCGATACGCCAATAAGCCAGTCAGCCGAACAGCCCGTCGACGAATATGGCCCAGCCGGTGGAGGGGGCGATGACGAGCTTCGCGAACATCGCCCCCGCAAAGAGCGCGACGCCGGCGAGACTCGCCCAGTGCGGCCGACGGCGTGTGCGGATGTCGTAGACGATGAGCGCCGCCAGGAGCGCCAGCTCGATCACGAGGATCATCGGGGCGGGGAGGCCCGCAGTGAACACCAGCCGTGCGACGGCGGGGTCCATGATCAGTATGCCGGCAAGCAACATGAAGCGCTTGTGCGCAGCAGGGTTGTGTCGATTGACGAAGGCGAGTGCGAACGCGGCCGTGAAATTCACGATATCGGTGAACGGGAACATCACCGATGCCGCAGGCGGCAGGCCGGCGATGCTCCAGTCCGGGCGCGCATAGGCGCCGCCGATGACGAGAAACCCGAGCACGACGATGGCCAGCGCGAGGATGAGGCTTGCCGCCCCGATGCGTCGGTGCAGCTGCGCGCTGCCCGCGCCGATCAGCCTGGCCTGCGCAATGAACAGCACGAACCAGCCGGCGAAAATCGCGCCGTGAACGTGCAGCAGCAACGGCATGGCAATCGGCCCGCCAGGGCGCGAAAACGCCGGCGGCACGAAGCCGGCGATAACCAGTGCGAAAAGCACGAGACCCATCAGCGGGAAAAAGATCTCGCCCCTTCGGGCGTTCGCAGTCATCACAACGTCCCGGTACCGTCAGCGGCCGGCACATCGCAGACCGGCTTTCCGGCGGCGAGATCACGATCGAACATAAAAACTATCCTTGACGCCACCACGGGCCCGGAACGACGGTAGTATAGTCGACCCGACTGCCTCGGTTGCCGCGGCAGACAAGTCGTCGCAAACTGCCCGAATGAACACGACTCTCCACCCTATCCGGTTGCCTGCGGGCGGCCACGGCCTGACCCGACTCGTACCGCGTGCGCGCGTTCGTCGCCGGTGATCGGGCGTGCCCTCTTGTTCGGTCTCGTGCTGATGACGTCTGCACAAACACCGTCCGACGCCGAAGACGCCGCCCTGGCGGGCCGCCTGGTGACGGACTTCATCCCTGCCAGCCCGGATCTGGGCTGGTACGTCGTGAACGACAACGTCATGGGCGGGCGCAGCGAGGGCGGGTTCGACCTGCAGCCGGGGGAGCTGCGCTTCGCGGGCCGCACCAACACGAGAGGCGGTGGTTTCAGCTCAATCCGCACCGGGCCGCTGCAGCTCGACCTGTCGCAGTATGACGCGATCCGCCTGCGCGTGCGGGGCGACGGGCGCCGCTACACCTGGCGTCTGACCACGGATGCCCGCTATTTCGGCCGCCCGGTCGCCTACTGGGCGGACTTCGATACGGTCGCAGGCGCCTGGCAGACGGTCGACGTGCCGTTCTCGGGTTTCGTGCCGAGATTCCGCGGCTCCGAACTCGACGGACCGCCGCTCGACACCAGCGCCATCACCGGCATGGGCCTGATGATCTACGACAAGCGCGACGGGCCGTTCGAGCTGCACGTGGCGTCCATCCGTGCCGTGGCCGGGCACTGAACAGCGACGAGGCCGCCGCTACTACCCCGTCCGCCGCGCTTGCCGCTTTCGTCTGCAGCGATTGCGACGCCCGAGATCCGCTCGGCACCGCTACGGTGCATCGTTTTGCTGCGTTGCACCACGGGCAGGCGCGGACCGCCTCCGCGGGCCCGTCGGGCAAGGGCTTCGTCGGCGCACGGGGCTGGCATATTTCTTGCTGATTTTGTCCGTTGCTCTGTCCGCTGACGACGCGGTTCGCCTGTACGGCCGTCCGGCCGTTCCGGCGCCACCGTCCACAGCGGGACGAGAGAGCGTCTCAGTTCCCATACGCGACAGATCATGCGTTTGCCGTCCCTGAATCATCTGCGAACCTTCCAGCTGGCAGCCCGCCATCTCAGCTTCAAGAAGGCCGCGGAAGAGCTGTTCGTGACTCCCTCGGCCGTCAGCCATCAGGTCCGCGCGCTCGAAGGGCGGCTCGGCGTCACGCTGTTCAATCGCAAGACGCGTTCGCTGGAACTGACGGAAGCCGGGGAGGCCTATTTCTCCACACTCGACACGCTGTTCGCGCGCCTGGAATCGGAGACGGATCAGCTGCGTGACCGCTACGGTCGCGATATCCTGCGGCTCTCGCTGCCGCCGTTCTTCGCCAGCGAGGCGCTGCTGCCCGCGATCGCTTCCTACCAGGAACAGCATCCCGCCACGGACATCCGGATCGTGACCCAGCCGAGCAGCATGGACGTGCACCCGGCAGAGGCGGACATTTCGATCCTGGTGGGCGACGGCCGGTGGCAGGGTCTGGAGGCACACCGCCTGTTCGCCCATCGTTTCGTGGTGGCATGCTCGCCGTCTCTGCTCGCCGGGATCGACCTGCGGTCTGCCGACCAGCTCGATGGCCAGACACTGATCGTGCACGAAGGCAGGCGTAACGCCTGGGACCGCTGGAGCGACTCCATCGGCGTCCCCCGGGTGCGTCCCGGCAAGCTCATCCGCCTGGATTCCATGTCCGCCATTGCCCGCGCCGCGGAAAAGGGGCTCGGCATCGCGCTGGTGTCCTGGCCTCTCGGCAAGGCGTGGTTCGACTCCGGCGGCCTGACTCGCGTGTTCGAGGAAGAGTTCGATACCGGTGACAGTTTCTTCCTCGTCCTCAGACCCGAGGAGAGCACTCGCCAGGAAGTGCGGAACCTGAAGACCTGGCTGCTCGACAACTTCCATACGGACGAGTGAGCAGGATTCGTCCGTCGACGAGAATTGAACGTTTGTCGCGCCACGGCGTGCGCCATAGCCTGATCCGCGTCCCTGGATCAGCCGTCGCGAAGGAGATGCCCGATGAGTCGTATGTTGCCGAGAGCATTGCTGGTGGTCGCACTATCGGCCAGTGGAGCCGGGCTGGCGAACGCCGGTGCAACGGAACGCGACGCCGTCGAGGCCTGTACCGTCAGGCTGATCGAGCGCATCGGCGAGCTGCAGGGCGCGCCGCCGGCCTACGAGATAGCCGGCCGTCACGGCACGGAAGAGGACTTCGCCAGCAAACTCTTCCGGTCGCCGGCCGGGGCGCGGAATTACCGCTACACGCTCGAAGTCACCGAAGAGGCGGGGGGCCCGGTCCTCTGGAAGGGAGAATGCGTGGTCGACAGCCGCGCCAGGGTCAGATGGCTGCGCATCACCGAAACGGCGGCGGGCTAGCCAGGCTCCATACCCGGCACCGCACGGCGATGCTCCGCCCCTTACCGAAAATCCCGGGTCCGGCGTGCTGCGGATTCTCTCCCCCGAAATCCGCAGCCGCCGACCCTGGGTACCTGAGGGTCTGCGCGCCCGCTCACCCACCGCATCGACCACCCGCACCGCGGTAGCGCCCGGCCATGGTGTATACCGACGTTTACTTCCTCGGTGCCGCGGGAGCAATGGGAGCACTCCTGCTCGCGATGGCGCTCCTCTGGATTCAGCAGAGATATCTGCCCAGGCGCGGCAGCCGGCGCGACGGCCCGGCCGCCTAGCACGTCCATCCCCGCACCGGGACCCGCTCACGACCGCAGGTCCCGCCGCCTGACTGTCTCCGGCGTCCCGCGCCCCGCATCTCCGACGGGCGGCAATTCAGCCGTGCCGGGAATGCCCGCAAAGGCAGAAACCCCTCGGCGACCCAGATACGAATGATTCCAATTACGGCAAGAAGTGGTTGCCGCTATGGCGGGACGATCTGACTTGTCGCCTGCCCGCAACGGATTACCATCAGTTAAATACCTTATTTACAGGTAGTTAGCACGTATACGAAAGTCCTGTTGTGTCGCCGATTCAACCTTTCTATATTGGCGGCTGCATGTTTCCCGACTGTACCGGATTGGTATGGGCGACGGGCATATGCGACGCGCGGCGCGCAGTTTTTGAGGGGGAGGCGAAGGCTCTGGTACGGCTCTCGTCTCGGCACGCCGCAAACCAGGTAGCCCGCGACGGAGGTGCAGACCGCCGCCGCTGCTGCCGGAACACACAGGAGACTGGCATGGGTACAAGAAATTATCGCTTCGCCGCTTTTGCGGCGGCTCTGTCCATGACGTTTTTCCTGGGAGCGGTCACGCCCGCCCAGGCCGAATGGAAGATAGAGTCGGAGGACGGCAACAGCAGCATCAAGTTCGGTTTTCTGGCGCAGATGCGCGGAGAATTCATCGATCCCGACGTCGGCAACAGCCAGAAAGATTTGTTTTTCCGGCGGCTGCGTCTGCTCGCGGGCGGCAGGATCAACGATCAGTGGTCGTTCTTCTTCGAGACCGACACGCCGAATCTCGGCAAGGGCGACAGCGACGACTTCTTCATGCAGGACTTCGTCGTCACGTATAAGCCGAACAGCGACGCGTTCATGCTCGACTTCGGTCAGCTGCTGGGTGCGGTGACATACAACTCGAGCCAGTCCGCGGTTTCCCTGATGGCGACCGATTACGGCTCGACGAGCTTCGTGTGGGCCGGTGCGCTCGACACGAAAGTCGGCCGCGATTACGGCGTCAGGGCACGCGGTTACGTCTTCGACGATCGGCTGGAGTACCGGGCATCCATACTGCAGGGCAACCGGGGCGCGGATTCGAGCAATTCGCTCAGATTCCTCGGCCGCCTGATGTACAACGTGTACGGCGCCCAGAAAGGGCTGTTCTACACCGGCACGACCCTCGGCACGAAGCGGCTGCTGTCGTTCGGCGTGAGCTACGACACCCAGGAGGATTACCAGACGACGAGCTTCGACGTGTTCTGGGATCAGCCGGTGGCTGACGGAAACGCCTTCACGTTACAGGCGAGCCTGAGCAACCTGGACGGCGATGACTTCCTGCCGTCACTGCCCGAGCAGGACAACATCATGGTGGAAGCGGGCTTCTACTTCTCTTCCATGAAGCTTCTGCCGTTCGTCCAGTACACCAGCCGGGACTTCGACTCGGCGGCGCTGAATGACGTCGACAAGACCATGATCGGCATCGGCTACTTCTTCCGCGGCCATGGTGGCAACGTAAAACTCTCGTATGCCAACGTCGATTCGGACAACGGTGTCGACCAGGACGAGATCTGGCTGAACCTGCAGGCATTCAGCTTCTGATCTGACAGCACCCGGACGGCGGGCGCCGGCATCCCGCGGGCGCCCGCCTCCTCACTCCGCAGACCGCGGCGGCTCTGCTCAGCAGAGCAGATCCCGCAACCTGACGGTCGCGCTTCCGCCGCGCTCCGCAACCATCGCGAGCAGCAATTCCGCCGTGGCTATCGCATCGCCCAGCGCATCGTGCTGTGCGTAATGCGGCAGCGAGTAGGCCCGCCTGAGATCACCAAGACGGAACGATCGCTTCTCGTCGAGGTGGTGCCGCCGGCTGTGCGCCCTGCGCTCCAGGGCCAGCGTGTCGACCACCGGCACGAGCAGCGGACCGCCGAAGTGTCGCCGGCATATACGGTCCAGCAGCGCCTTGTCGAGCCCGGCGTAATGCACGACGAGCACGCGCCGGCGCAGAACGCCGAGCAGACGCTCCATCACGTGCCCGGCGTCCTCCCCGGTCTCGCACAGCGTGTCGGTGAGACCGTGTACGGCAGCGCTCTCGCCCACTTCGCCGGGCGGGCGAACGATTGCCGATTGCGCGGTGGCCATCTCGGCCCGGCCGTGCCGGATCACCACCCAGCCGATACTCAGCATCTCCGCGCTGCGGGCCTCCACCCCCGTGGTCTCGATGTCCAGGCACGCGAACTCCGCCTCGGCGAAGGCTGCCCCAGTGCCCGGTAGCGGCGAGCGCAGCAGCCGTTTGTACGCCGCGTTGTCCGCCCGGCGGGCCGCCCGCCAGCGCTGCAGCCTCAGCGCGAGGCGCCTCATGCCAGATGGAATCGGTTCAGGAGCGCGGCCTGGCTGGTACGAATCTGGGAGAATGCCGCCTTCAGGTTCTGGCGCGCCAGCGGCGAGAGCTCCGAGGGCGAGAGGTAATTGTCCGGCGCCTCGCCGCGGCTCATCTGCCTGCTCTGATGCTCCAGCCGCAGGTTTTCGATGAGGTCCAGGGCGTCGATCAGACTCTCGGCATCCGACTGACTCAGCTCCCCCTGGTCGGCCGCCGCCTGCAGGCGGTTGCGCGTGCTCACCCGCATACGTCCCGCGGCGAGGCTGCGGATACGCGCGGTTTCCACGATGGGTATGATGCCGTGCAGTTTCAGATTCAGCGTGTTCTTGTGCTCGCCCGATTTCTCCAGCACGAACTGGCGGAAGAAACCGAGCGGTGGCTGGAAATTCATGGCGTTCTTCGCCATCAGCGCGAGAAACAGTTCGTTCTTCTTCGCCGCTTCCCTGATGCTGTCCTTGATCGGCTCCACGAGCTCGACGTCGCCGTCCACGGTGCGAAGATCGAAGAAGATATTGGCATGCATTAGAGCCTTCTCCTCCGGCACCGTAATCCAGTGACGGAATTGCTCCTTCCAGCGGCTTACCGTGATCCGCCACGAAGGATTGCTTGCCATGACATCCCCCGGGCAGTAGACCCAGCCGCAGCGATCGAGCCCGGCATTGACGAACTCCGCAAGCCGCTTGAAATAGGCCTCCGCCCGGCTGTCCGCGCCATCCTCCAGAACGAGTGCATTGTCCTGGTCGCTGCGCGCCGACTGCTCGTGCCGCGCCTGGGAGCCGAGCGCAATCCATGCATACCGGCAGGGCGGCGGACCGAGCTCGTCGCGCACCATATTGATCAGCCGGCGCGTCACGCTGTCGGTGATCGCGGTGATGAACTTCCCGAGCTGCTCGGCGGAGACGTCCCCCTGGACCTGGCCGGCGATCAGCCCCGGCAGCCGGGAGCAGACCTCGACCAGCCCGTCCACCGTGTGCTGACGCCCGATGTCGCCGACGAGATAGAGCGGATGCTCGGTCTCGAGACGCATGAAATCGCTGCGGGCCACCATGCCGATCAGCTCGTCATCGTCCGTTATCGGCAGGTGGTGGATGACATTCTGCATCATCACCAGCGCGGCTTCGTAGGCGTGCGCATCCGCGTCCAGCGAGATCGGGGACTTCGTCATGATCTCCGCGACCGGACGGTCCGGGGCATGGTCCTCGGCGACCACGCGGGTGCGGAAATCGCGATCGGTGACGATCCCCGTCATGCGACCCTGCTCGGTGATGAGCATGGCCGACACCCGCTCTTCGACCATCTTCCGCGCCGTCTCGCGGATGGTCGCGTCGGCGGAGATGGTCACCGGCCGGCGCCCGACAAGCTGGCGCACGGTCCGCGTCTCGCTGCCGCGCGCCGGGCCCGCAGGACGCGTTGTCAGACGGTCGGACAGGGCGCGGATGAACCAGGTATCGAAGGCCGGATTGCCGCGTCTCAGTGCTGCGAACGCGTCACCGGCCAGGTGATAGATCAGGGTGTCCTCTATGGTGACCGAGTGATTGCGTGTCGGGGCATTGTTCATGAGCGACGGGAAGCCGAAGCACTCCCCTTCGGCGAGCCGGGTGACGAGATCGTCGTTCTGATCCCGGAGTTCGACCGCGCCGCTGCGCACCACGTGCAGCTCGTCGTTCATGGTGCCGAGCTCGAGAACATCCTGGCCGCGCCGATAGTAGGCCACGGAGACGGCCCGGGCCGCCTGCAGCAACTGCGTCTCGTCCAGCTGGTCGAAGCCGGGCAGCCCCGACAGGAACGCCTGTATCTCCGGAATCTCGTTCATGCACCGATTCTGCCACGATCGCCCGGCGATGAAGAGCCCGGAAACCGATCCGCCAGCCCGTCCACGCCCCCGCGTCACGGCAGCCCGCGACGGGCTAGACCAATGTCTAATGCCGTGCATCACGGCACGCCGCAGAATAGCCGGAGCTGCGGCGCAGGCGACGTCGTCGGCGCGTCAACGAGCGGAGGTAGTCATGAGCGAGATTCATCCCGTCAACGCCTATTACCGGAAGCACGGTTACGTCGACGAAGAGCAGTATCGCGACATGTATCGCCGCTCCGTCGAGGACAACGAGGGCTTCTGGCGGGAGCACGCATCGATCGTGGACTGGTCGAAGCCGTTCACGGTCGTGAAGGACGTCTCCTACGATGCGGCGGATCTGCACATCCGCTGGTACGAGGACGGCGAGCTCAATGCCTGCTACAACTGCCTCGACCGCCACCTCCCCGACAGGCGCGACCAGCCCGCCATCATCTGGGAAGGCGACGATCCCGCCGTCGACGCCACCATCACCTACGGCGAGCTGCATGCCCGGGTCTGCCGATTCGCGAACGTCCTGAAGTCCGTCGGCGTGAGCAAGGGTGATCGGGTCACCGTATACATGCCGATGATTCCGGAGGCTGCGATCGCCATGCTGGCGTGCGCGCGCATCGGCGCCGTCCACTCGGTCGTGTTCGGCGGATTCTCTCCGGATGCGCTGGCGGGACGCATTATCGACTGCGAGTCCAACGTCGTCGTCACCGCCGACGAGGGACGGCGGGGCGGACGCACGGTGCCGCTGAAGGCGAACGTGGATGCGGCGGCCGGGCGCGACGGCGTGACCACGCTGGAGAAGGTGCTGGTGGTGCGCAATACGGGCGCCGAGGTGGACTGGACCGACGGCCGCGACGTCTGGCTGCACGAAGCCGAGGAGACGGTGGAGGCGGACTGCCCGCCGGCGCCGATGAATGCGGAGGACCCGCTGTTCATCCTCTACACGTCGGGCTCGACCGGCCAGCCCAAGGGGGTGCTGCACACCACCGGCGGCTACCTCGTCTATGCGGCGTTCACCTTCAGGTACGTTTTCAATTACGAACCGGGTGACGTCTACTGGTGCACGGCGGACGTCGGCTGGGTGACGGGCCACAGTTACATCGTCTACGGGCCGCTCGCCAACGGCGCCATCACGGTGATGTTCGAGGGCGTGCCGAATTACCCCGACGCGAGCCGTCTCTGGCAGGTCTGCGACAAGCACGGCGTGAACATCTGCTATACGGCGCCCACGGCCATCCGCGCCCTCATGCGCGAGGGCGACGAACCGGTCAGGAGAACCTCCAGGGAGTCGCTGAGATTGCTCGGCTCCGTGGGCGAACCGATCAACCCGGAAGCCTGGGAGTGGTATTACGAGGTGGTGGGCGACGGCCGCTGCCCCATCGTCGATACCTGGTGGCAGACCGAGACGGGCGGCATCCTGATCAGTCCCCTGCCCGGCGCGACACCGCTGAAGGCCGGCTCCGCCACGCGACCGTTGTTCGGCATACGCCCGGCGCTCGTGGACGCCGAAGGAGAGACCCTGGACGGGGCTGTCTCCGGCAATCTGGTCATCCTCGACAGCTGGCCGGGCCAGATGCGTACCGTGTACGGCGACCACCAGCGCTTCGTCGATACGTACTTCAGCACTTTCCCGGGACGCTATTTCACGGGCGACGGCGCCCGCCGTGACGAGGACGGGTACTATTGGATCACCGGCCGCGTGGACGACGTGCTGAACGTCTCTGGCCACCGCATGGGGACGGCGGAGATAGAGAGTGCGCTCGTCGCCCACCAGGCGGTGGCCGAGGCGGCGGTGGTCGGCTATCCCCATGACATCAAGGGCCAGGGCATCTACGCTTACGTCACGCTCATGGAAGGCATCGAGCCGAGCGACGAACTGGGCGCGGCGCTGCGCCAGTGGGTACGGAAGGAGATCGGTCCGATCGCCACACCGGACCTGCTGCAGTGGGCGCCCAGCCTGCCGAAGACGCGTTCCGGTAAAATCATGCGCCGCATCCTGCGCAAGGTGGCGGAGAATGACTACGGTACGCTGGGAGACACGTCGACGCTGGCAGACCCGGCGGTGGTCGACGAACTGATAGAGAACCGAAGGAACCGATAAAGACATCTGTCGACGGAAATGACGCCGGCGAGTGACAGCACCTTCATTGTCGCGGACGATCACCCGCTATTCCGCGAGGCGATGAGTCAGGCCGTCCGAAACTGCGTGGGAGAGGCGCGCGTGGTGGAGGCGGACAGCCTGCAGACGCTGCAGTCGGCCGTCGAGACCACGCCGGAAGCAGACCTGCTGCTGCTGGACCTGAACATGCCGGGCGTGAACGGCTTCTCGGCTCTCGCGTGGATCCGCAGTACTTTCGAAACGCTGCCGACGGTGATCGTCTCCGCCACCGACGACCCGACGGTGATACGCCGGGCCATCGCTCACGGCGCGAGCGGCTTCATCCCGAAATCCTCGGCCATCTCGCGCATCGAGTCGGCGATCAACGCCGTGCTCGAGGGCGAGGTCTGGCTGCCGGACGGCGTCACCCTGGACAACGATGTCCTCGGCGGCGAGGAGGCGGATATTGCCTCCGCGCTGGCCGACCTGACGCCACACCAGTTCCGTGTGCTGCTGATGCTCGCCGAAGGGCTGATGAACAAACAGATCGCCTACGATCTCGGCGTCTCGGAGGCGACCATAAAGGCCCACGTAACGGCAATACTGCGCAAGCTGAAGGTGACGAACCGCACCCAGGCGGTGCTCGCCATGCAGAAACTCACCGTCGAGGAATGAGTCCTTAGCGCGCGTCGGCCGCCCGACTCACCCGATGACGCGCGTCACCAGCGCCCGCAGCGCTGCCGGCTTGAGTGGCTTGCGCAGCATGGCATGGCCCGCGGCCTGCACCCGCTCGGCAACCTCGGATCCATGGTCGGCCGTCAGGATGATGGCGGGGGTGTCCGGCCTGGTCATCGCCCGCAACGTCTCGATGACCTGGATGCCGGTGATGCCGTCGTCGAGATGATAGTCGACCAGCAGTACCGCCGGCATCTCGCCGCTGTCCTCGCGCAGCGTCCTGACGAGGCGGCTCGCCTCCTCCAGATTCGCCGCCTGCAGCGGACGCGCGCCCCAGCGCGCGAGCAGCCCGTGCATCCCCTCCAGGATTTCCGGTTCGTTATCCACGCACAGGACGTGCTGGCCGTCCATCGAGGAAGCCGGACGCGGCGCGGAGCGGGCATCCGCGCAGCGCCGCGCATTCGCCGTCCCGCGGGGCACGACCACCTCGAAGCAACTGCCCACGCCCAGCTCGGAGCGCAGATGCACCGGATGGTCCAGCAGGCGCGCGATGCGCTCCACGATGGCCAGCCCCAGCCCGAGGCCGCGTTTGGAGCGCTCGTCGCTGCCCGCCAGACGACGGAACTCCTCGAAGATCGTCTCGCGATGCTCGGCCGCGATGCCGATACCGGTGTCGAACACCTGAACGGCGACATCCGCCCCGCGGCGGCGGCAGCCGACCAGGACGCCCCCCACCCGAGTGTAGCGCCGTGCGTTGCTGATGAAGTTCTGCAGGATACGCCTCAACAGGGCGATGTCCGTGTGCAGCCACAACCGGGTCGGCACGAAGCGCAGCGCAAGGCCCGTGCCCTCGAACGACTGGCCGAACTGCTCCTCCAGCGTCGCGAACAGCTCGGCGGCCGGGAAATGGTCGCGCTTCGGCTGGGGGGCCCGGGTGTCCAGCCGTGCGATGTCCAGCAGCGCACTCAGCAGGTCCTCGACCGCGATGAGCCCGCTCTCCACCCGGGAGACGAGCCGGCGCTGCTCCTCGTCCATGCCGTCGCTCTTCTCCTCCAGCAGCGCCGTGAAGAGCTTCGCTGCATTCAGCGGCTGCAGCAGATCGTGCGCCGCCGCGGCGAGGAACCTGGTCTTGGAAGCGTTCGCCGCCTCCGCCTGCGCCTTGGCGTCGGCCAGCGCCGCCATCGCCCGCTTCAGCTCCGCGGTGCGATCCTCGACGCGCTGCTCCAGCATGGCCTTGGCCTCGACCAGGCCCAGCTCGGCGCGGCGGCGGTCCGTGATGTCCTGGAATACGGCGTAGACGCCGATCACCGCCCCCCGTGCGTCGACGTCGGGGATGTAGGTGCCGAGCGTATAGCGGCTGCGGCCGTCGGCACCGGTGATCTCGAGTTCGAAATTCTGCTTGTCGCCGCCGAACGCGGCCTCCAGCCAGTGCGAGCGTGCCACGAGCTGGGCGGCGTCCAGCACCACGGAGAGGGGCGCGCCTATGAGTTCCTCGCGGCTCATGCCGACGTAAGCGAGATAGGCCTTGTTGGCGAATCGATAGCGTCGTCCCGCATCGACGTAGGCGATCATGGCCGGCGCATTGTCGGTATAGGTGCGCACCTGCCTCTCGCTCAGCCGCAACGCCTTCTCGGTCTCCTTCGACTCGGTGATGTCGTGATAGGTGGTCACGTAGCCGCCGTCGGGCATCGGCTGTCCGCGAATCTCGATCACCCGGCCGTCGGAGAGCTCGCTCTCGTAGCGGAACGGCGAGCCGTCGCGCGTGAGGCGTGCCCGGTTCAGTATCTGCTCCTCCGCGCCGCTGCGTCCCGGACGGCCGCGCTCGGCGTTATAGCGCATCAGCTCCGCCACGGGCTTGCCGACACTGAGCAGCCCGGGCGGATACCCCATGATCTCCTCGTAGCGCGAATTCCAGCCGACCAGCCGCTGGGAGGCGTCCACCACGCTCACGCCCTGGCTCAGATTCTCCAGCGTCGCCTCCAGCAGGCGGCGATTGAACCGTATCGCGGCAGAGGTCTCGTCGAGCAGCAACAGGACGTCGCCGATTTCCATGCCCGTGCGGCGCAGCGCCGTCGTCATGACGATCCGCGCCGAAGCCGCCCCCACGGACCCGGCCAGCAGCCGCTCGGTGAACTGCAGCACGGCACGGTCGGCGGTGGCAGACGGCATATCGCCGCCGGCGCTGCGGGCGAAATCCGCGAAGGCGCGCCGGGCGTTCTCCTCGCCGACGAAGCGCCCGGCGAGGGACTGGAGGTCGGCGACACGGATGTCCCGCGCGCGGTAGGGCGCCGCCGCGAGTCCGCTAATGGCTCCGGATTCGGTGAAGGCCCGCGCCTGGATTTTCTCGGCCAGCGACTGGCGCGAGGCCAGCGAGACCAGCGCGAAGATCCCCACGTTCGCGGCCAGCGACCAGAACACGCCGTGGCCGAGCGGATCGGTACCGGTGCCGACGATCAGCGCTTCCGGCCGGGCCCAGGCCAGGCCGAACGGCCCTTCCTCCAGCAGGCTGCCGCCCCATGACCCGGCCCGCGCCAGCGACGGCAGCAGCAGGGTCCAGGCCCAGAGCCCGAAACCGGCGACCAGCCCGGCCATGGCGCCCGCCCGGGTTGCCCGCGGCCAGTACAGGCCGAGGAGCAGCAGGGGGGCGAACTGAGCGGCCGCGGCGAACGCCAGCAGGCCGATGGAGGCGAGTTCCGTGGACTGGTCCATCACGCGGTAGTAGGCGTAGGCCAGCACGGCGATGCCGACGATGGCGATCCGGCGCACGGCGATCAGCAGGCGCGGATAGGCGCGCAGTTCGCCCCGCCCGGTGCGGCGCAGGACGAGCGGCATGACGATCTCGTTGCTGACCATCGTCGACAGGGTGACGCTCGCCACGATCACCATGCCGGTGGCGGCGGAGAAACCGCCGAGGAAGGCGAGAGCGGTGAGCCAGCCCTGGCCCGCCTGCATCGGCAGGGCGAGTACGTAGAGATCGCCGCCATAGAGCCCCGGCGGCAGCAACCGCAGGCCGGCGAGCGTGATCGGCACGACGAACACGCAGAACAGCACCAGATACAAAGGGAACAGCCAGCGCGCCGAGCGGTTGTCCATGTCCTCGCGCAGCTCTACCACGGTGACGTGGAACTGGCGCGGAAGGCACAGTATCGCGGCGCTCGCCAGCAATGTCTGGGTGAGGAATCCTGCCGGCAGGCGGTCCACCGTGAACGGGTTCCCGCCGGCCGGTAGCGGGGGCGATCCGTCCGCTGCCAGCAGGAAGAGCGCGAGTACCCCGACCGCCGCGAAGGCCAGCAGCTTCACCACCGATTCGAAGGCGATGGCGAGAATCATGCCGTGGTGATGCTCGGCGGCGTCCACCCGGCGCGTGCCGAACAGAATGGCGAACAGCGCGAGCGCGCCGGCAACGAGCAGCGCGCTGTCCCACTTCCCGGGGGCACCGTCGCTCACCGTCTCGAGTCCCGCCACGATGGCCTTGAACTGCAGAGCGATGTAGGGAATGGAACCGACGATGGCGATGACCGTCACCAGCACCGCGAGATTCCTCGCCTTGCCGTAGCGCGCGGCGATGAAATCCGCGATGGAGGTGAGGTTCTGCCGCTTGCTGATGGCGATGATGCGACGGATCAGGCCGAAGCCGAGCAGGAATACAAGGACCGGGCCCAGGTAGATGGGCAGGAAACTCCAGCCTCCCTGGGACGCGCTGCCGACCGCGCCGTAGAAAGTCCAGGACGTACAGTACACGGCGAGCGAGAGGCTGTAGACGAGCGGCCCGGTCCAGCGCCCGTAGCGCTGCACGTCGACGCGATCGCCCCATGACGCTATCGCGAAGAGCAGCGCCACGTAGGCGACCGAAATCGCCAGCAGTAACCACCAGCTGATCAAGCCGCTCGTCCCCCGCCAATTGCCCGGTCAATTGCCTGCCCCTAATACTAACGTCTTATGCCCGCGAGCAGCGCCCTTTGCTAAGTTCGATGCTCGGCAAGAACAGGCGGCAATACGCCACAGGGGGAAATATGTCTGACCGCAGGGAATACTGGCGGCGGAATCTGCGACTCGTCGCGGTGTGTATGGTCATCTGGTTCATCGTCTCCTACTTGTTCGGGATCATCCTCGTGGAACCCCTGAACAACATCCGGATCGGCGGGTACAAGCTCGGCTTCTGGTTCGCGCAGCAGGGCTCCATCTACACGTTCGTGGTGCTGATCTTCTTTTACGCCAGGCGCATGAACAAGCTGGACCGCGAGTTCGGCGTACAGGAAGAAGAATAGGAGCCGGCCATGACACTGCAGACAATGACCTACCTCATCGTCGGCGCCACTTTCGCGCTGTACATCGGCATCGCCATCTGGGCCCGGGCCGGCACCACCAAGGATTTCTACGTGGCCGGCGGCGGCGTGCACCCCATCTCGAACGGCATGGCCACGGCGGCCGACTGGATGTCCGCCGCCTCGTTCATCTCCATGGCGGGACTGATCGCGTTCATGGGCTATGGCGGCTCCGTCTTCCTGATGGGCTGGACCGGCGGCTACGTGCTGCTCGCCATGCTGCTCGCGCCCTATCTGCGCAAGTTCGGCAAGTTCACGGTGCCGGAGTTCATCGGCGACCGCTACTACTCGCGCACGGCGCGCATCGTCGCGGTGATATGCCTGATCGTCGCCTCCATCACCTACGTGATCGGGCAGATGAAGGGCATCGGCGTCGCTTTCTCCCGTTTCCTCGAGGTGGACTACGACCTGGGGCTGTCCATCGGCATGGGCATCGTGTTCATCTACGCCGTCATGGGCGGCATGAAGGGCATCACCTACACCCAGATCGCCCAGTACTGCGTGCTGATCCTCGCCTACACGATCCCGGCGATCTTCATCTCGCTGAACCTGACGGGCAATCCCATCCCCCAGCTGGGCCTGGGCTCGACAATGGCCGGCTCGGAGACCTTTCTGCTGGACAAGCTCGATCGCATGGTCACGGACCTCGGTTTCGACCAGTACACGACCAATGCCAGGATCAGCCTGCTGAACATGTTCATGTACACCCTGTCGCTCATGATCGGCACGGCCGGGCTGCCTCACGTCATCATCCGCTTCTTCACGGTGCCTAAAGTGAAGGACGCCCGCTCCTCCGCAGGCTGGGCACTGGTGTTCATCGCCATCCTCTACACCACGGCCCCCGCCGTGGCCGCGATGGCGCGCCTGAACCTGATGGAGACGATGGAACCGGCCGAAGGTCAGTACCTGGTCTACGACGAGCGTCCGAGGTGGTTCGAGAAGTGGGAGGCCACCGGCCTGCTGGATGTGACGGACAAGAACGACGACGGTCGCATCCGCTACTCGGCCGACCCCGAGCTCAACGAACTCACCAAGGTGGACAACGACATCATGGTACTGGCCAACCCGGAGATCGCGAAGCTGCCCAACTGGGTCATCGCCCTGGTCGCGGCGGGCGGTCTCGCCGCGGCGCTGTCCACGGCGGCGGGATTGTTGCTGGCTATCTCCTCGGCCATATCCCACGATCTGCTGAAGGGTGTATTCATGCCACAGATCACGGAACGCCAGGAACTGCTGGCCAGTCGCGTGGCGATGGCGGGTGCCATTGTCCTGGCAGGTTATCTAGGCTTCAATCCACCCGACTTCGCCGCGGGAACCGTGGCGCTGGCCTTCGGCCTCGCGGCCTCCTCGATCTTCCCGGTGCTGATGATGGGCATCTTCAGCCAGCGGATGAACAAGGAGGGCGCCATCGCAGGCATGATCAGCGGCCTCGGGGTGACGCTGCTCTACGTGTTCCAGCACAAGGGGATCATGTTCATCCCGGGTACCGAATACCTGGGCGGCATGTCGGAGAACTGGTTCTTCGGCATCGAACCGAACGCCTTCGGCGCCGTCGGGGCCATAGTCAACTTCGCCGTCGCATTCGCGGTATCGCGGATCACAGCAGCACCGCCCGAGCACATTCAGCACCTGGTGGAGGAGATCCGGGTGCCCATCGGAGCAGGGACGGCGACCGGGCACTGACGCACGAGCGTCCGTACGGGAAGGGGCTCCGCTCGGAGCCCCTTTTCTTTTAAGCTTCCCCCATGCCGAACGGGCGGGACGCAGCGGAGCGAGAGAAATCATGTGGAAGAACTGGCACGTCGTGGCCGCGATGCTGGTGGCGCCGATACTCGCCATCCTGGCATGGTTCGCGGTGGACTGGTTCGTGGCCGAGCGTCCCCATGCGGCCCGGCCGGGACAGGATTATCCGCTGGTCGCCAAGCCGAATTGCCGATGGCCGAGCGGTGCCTGCGACCTGGAGAACGAATCCTTCCGCCTGACCCTCGCCCCGACGTCGCTCGATGCCACGGCACTGCGGCTGCGAATCGAGTCCCGCTTCCCCCTCAGCGGAGCCACCGTGGGACTCGCGCCGGCGGCCGGCGCCGCCTCGGAGCCGGTGGTGTTCTCACCCGGGAACGAGGAAGCCACGGTCTGGTCGGGCACGCTGCCGGCACCCCGGGACGAAGACGCCGCCCTGCAGGTCGTCGTGAACGCCGCCGGCAGCCGCTATTTCGCCGAGGTCCCGGTCGTGTTCCTCGGGGAAGAGTAGCCCTCCGCCGCGCGCGCACGGCCTGCGCCTCCGCCCACAATCCGGCCGTCAGAAGGTAGGATAGTCTCCCTCCGCCGTCCGTCGGCGTCCATTCCGTTCTCGCAAGGGGAGCACCCGGATGAGTCAACCCGAACCCGCCGCCGGCACGCCCGGCAAGACCTTCTTCGGCCATCCCGCCGGCCTGGGCACGCTGTTCTTCACCGAACTGTGGGAGCGTTTCAGCTACTACGGCATGCGCGCGCTGCTGGTGCTGTTCATGGTTGCAAGCATCGCCGAGGGTGGACTGGGTTTCGACGACGCCACGGCCACCGCCATCTACGGACTGTACACGGCCGGCGTGTATCTCGCGGCGCTGCCCGGTGGCTGGCTCGCCGACCGGGTGTTCGGCCAGCAGGATTCCATCTGGTACGGCGGCATCATCATCGCGGCGGGGCACATCGTGCTGTCGCTGCCCGGCTTCGGGCTCGTGGGCGAGGCCTACGGCTTCTTCTTCGGCCTGATCCTGATCGTGGTCGGTACCGGGCTCCTGAAACCCAACATCTCCAGCTGTGTCGGCGAACTCTATCCGGAGGGCGGCGCCCGCCGGGACGCCGGCTACGTGCTCTATTACATGGGCATCAACCTGGGTGCCTTCCTCGGCCCGCTCATCTGCGGCTTCCTGCGCGTGAACATGGGCTGGCACTGGGGCTTCGCCGCAGCGGCGGTCGGTATGATCGTGGGTCTGGTGGTCTACCGGGCCACCCAGAAGCACCTCGGCGACTTCGGCCGGCAGCCGTTCCCGACTCCGCCCGGCGACGAGCGCAAGGTGCGCAACCTGAAGCTGGCCATCTACGTGGCGACGGCGGCGCTGTTCCTGCTCGCGGCCCTGGGCCTGGAAGGCCTGATCGCCTTCGACGCCATCGGCCTCGCCGCGACCACGGTCTACGTGATCGTGGCCGTCGCGGTGCTGTTCTTCGGCCGCGTGCTGTTCGACCCCAAGCTCACCCGGCTGGAGCGCAACCGCACCATCGTGCTGGTGGCGCTGTTCATCGGCGCCGCGCTGTTCTGGTCCGGCTTCGAGCAGGCCGGCTCCTCGCTGAACCTGTTCGCCGAACGCTACACCGCGCGGGAGATGCTCGGACTCGTCATCCCGCCGGAGGTGTTCCAGTCCCTGAACCCGCTCTACATCCTGATCCTGGCGCCGTTCTTCTCGGCGCTCTGGATCAACCTGGGGCGGCGCAACCTGGATCCCTCCATCCCGCTGAAGTTCGCGCTGGGCTTCCTGCAGCTCGGCATCGGCTTCGGGTTCATGTGGTTCGCCGCCTCGCTGATCCAGGACGGCGGCAAGGTGCTGCCCGTGTGGCTGCTGATGACCTATCTGTTCCACACCACCGGCGAGCTGTGCCTGAGCCCCATCGGCCTGTCGGCCACCTCCAAGCTCGCGCCGCGCAGCTATTACAGCCAGATGATGGGCATGTGGTTCTTCGGCGCCGCCCTCGGCAACCTGCTGGCCGGGCTGCTTGCCGGCGAGTTCCGCGGCGACAACGTGGCCGAGTTTCCGGAACGCTACCGCCAGATCGTGGTCTTCTGCACGGTGGTCTTCATCGGCTTCCTGATCGCCACGCCGTGGCTGAAGAAGATCGCCGCGCTGGATCAGGTGGAAGACGAAGACGCCCGCTATACCCGCGAGGACGAGCCCGGCGCCTTCGACGCCGACGTCCCGACTCACACCGACGACCGTCCCCGCTGAAGGAGGCTCCATGCTCAGCCGTCTCACCCTGCCTTTCGCCCTCGCACTGATCGCCGCCGGCTGCGGCGGACCGCCGACGGAGGCAGACGCCCCGGCGCGCCCCGCCGGCGCGGCCTCGGAAGAGACCGTCGCGGCGGAGACGGAAGCAGCCGTCGAGACGCCGGCCGAACGGCTGGACCGCCTGTTCGCCGGGTACTGGGACGCCTGGCTGGAGTTGAACCCGGTGAGCGCGACGTTCCTCGGCGACCACCGCTGGGACGACAGCTGGCCGGTCGACATCTCGCCCGCGCACGTCCGGGCGGAGCGGGAACTCCTCGAACGCAGCATTGCGGCCGCCGAGGCCATCCCCGCCGACGGGCTCGACCCGGACCGCCGGCTGAGCCGGGAGCTGTTCCTCTACGAGGTGCGCGACGAGCTCGCCGGCTACGCCTTCCCCCGCGAGCTCACGCCGGTCAACCAGTTCTACAACCCGGCCAACCGCCTGGCGATGCTCGGCTCAGGCAAGGGGCCGCAGCCCTTCGAGACGGCTGCCGACTACGAGGAGTTCCTGGGCCGGATCGACGGCTTCGGCGACTGGGTGGATCAGGCCATCGTCAACATGCGCAAGGGCATGGACGCCGGCATCGTGCAGCCGGCGATCCTGATGGAGCGCGCCCTGCCGCAGCTCGAGGCGCAGCTGGTGGATGAGGCCGCGGACAGCCTGTTCTATGGCCCCGTCGCCGAATTCCCGGACACGGTGCCGGAAGAAGATCGGGAGCGGCTGCGCGAGGCTTACGCGGCCGCGATCACGGAGCGGCTCGTGCCCGCCTATGCCCGCCTGCACGCATTCATCCGCGACGAATACCTGCCGGCGGCGCGGGACTCCGCCGGGCTCGGCGCGCTGCCCGGCGGCGAGGACTGGTACGCCTGGCTGGTGCGCCACCACACCACCACGGATCTGACGCCGGACCAGATCCACCGGATCGGCCTGGACGAGGTGGAACGCATCCACGGCGAGATGAGGGCCATCCAGGAAGAGGTGGGCTTCGAGGGCGAGCTGCAGGACTTCTTCGAGCACCTGAACACGGATCCCCGTTTCTACTTCGAGTCCCGGGAGGAGATGGTGGCCGCCTACGAGGCACTGCGCGACAAGGCCGACGCGGCGGCCCCGCGGCTCTTCAGCCGCATCCCCGAGGCGGACTACGAGATTCGGCCCGTGGAGCGCTACCGGGAGCAGTCGGCGGCCAAGGGCTCCTACCAGCGGCCGTCCGCCGACGGCAGCCGCCCGGGCATCTTCTACCTCAATACCTGGCGGCCCGAGGCACGGCCCCGCTGGGCAGCGGAATCCCTGTTCCTGCACGAGGCGGTGCCGGGGCATCACTTCCAGCGCTCCTCCAACCTGGAGCTGGAGGACGTGCCGGACTTCCGCCGCCACGGCGGCGTGACGGCATTCGCCGAGGGCTGGGGCCTGTACGCGGAGTCCGCG
Source organism: Woeseiaceae bacterium (assembly GCA_035655155.1). Classification (GTDB taxonomy): domain Bacteria; phylum Pseudomonadota; class Gammaproteobacteria; order Steroidobacterales; family Woeseiaceae; genus Lentisalinibacter. The sequence continues at coordinate 16,531 of DASRVH010000099.1, read as the reverse complement.
CCCGTGGGCGAGGCGATGGGCTTCTACGAGGACCCCTACCAGCGCTTCGGCCAGCTCAATGCCGAGCTGTGGCGGGCCATCCGCCTGGTGGTGGATACCGGACTGCACGAAAAAGGATGGACCCGCGAGGACGTGCTGGAATACATGTACGCCAACTCCGCGGTGCTGGAGACCCGGGCGGTGTCGGAGGCCGAGCGCTTCATGGCCATCCCCGGCCAAGCACTGGCCTACAAGATCGGCCAGCTGAAGATCCTGGAGCTCCGCCGCCGTGCGGAAGCGGCGCTGGGTGACGATTTCGACATCCGCGCCTTCCACGCAAAGGTGCTCGAGGAAGGCGACCTGCCGCTGGACATCCTCGAGGCCCGCATCGACGCCTGGCTGGCCGAAGAGACGGCGACCTGATGCCCAGCCGCCGGCAGTTCCCCGCCCGGCCCGGCGGCAACGACTAGCGGCTGTCGTCGGCCCCCGCGTCTTCCCGAGCGGCACTTTCCTCGTCGGGGGCTGCGGCCGTGAAGCGGATGTCGGCATACCACGCGGTCATCGAGCCGCCGGCATCGTCGGCGTCGGTCATGATGGCGATGCCGTCCAGAGCGTCGATCTCCTCGCCGAAGGCCTCGCGCCAGTCGGCGCGGACGTCGCGCACGTGGCCGACCCACTCGCCGGCCTGCGCCTCGCCCGCATTCACGGCCAGCATCTGCACGTTGTCGCCGGCATAGGCATTCGGCCAGCGCGACCCGACGGGCTGCGCGCTGGACCAGACGTAGTTGAGCGCCCGGGTGCGCCAGAATGCGAGCCCGCCGCGGCGCACCACGTAGATGCGCGCCGGGTAATCGTCGCCTGACTCGGCCGTCTCGTCGATGCCCTCGCCGTAGGTTCCTTGCACCCGCCAGCGCCAGCGGAGATAGGGCGTCTCGTCGAGGTCGATCTCCGTGCGCCGGTACAACGCGCTGGCCGTGCCGTCGGCCTCGGCCCGCACCGCGGCCTCCCCCTCCGTCCGTATCACCCGGTAGTCGGTATTGCCGACGAAGCTGCGCTCCTCCCAGCCTTCCAGTCCCCCGCTGAAGTCGCCGACGACGTTCTGCTGCGCCGCGACGGCCGCGCAGCCGGCCACAGCGAGGATCAGGGCCGCGGCGCGTCCCCGCCGCGGCGTCGATGGCCCGGGGCGCGCCGGCATTCGCTAGGCCGCGCGCTCGTCCGGCGCGGCGTGCTCGGCCGCGTAATCGGCCAGCACCCTGGCGACGCAGGCCGTGAGCCGCTTGCCGGTGGCGATGTGGAGGAACTCGTTCGGCCCGTGAGCGTTGGACCGGGGGCCGAGCACGCCGGTCACCAGGAACTGGGTCTCGGGGTATTTCTCGCCTAGCATGTTCATGAACGGGATGGAGCCCCCTTCGCCCCGGTAACAGACGGGCCGGCCGAAGAAGGCCTCGGAGGCGGCCTCCAGGCTGCGTGCGAGCCAGGGCGCCGGCACCGGCGCGGCCCAGCCGCTGCCGGGCCCCTCGATGTCGAAGGCCACTTTCGCGCCGTGCGGCGGATCCGCCTCCAGGATCTCCTTCAGCCGCCGGGCCGCCGTCGGCGCATCGACCGTTGGCGGCAGGCGCAGCGACAGCTTCAGCGTGGTATGGGTGCGCAGCACGTTGCCCGCGCTGGCGGCCTCGGGGAAGCCGTGCGCGCCAACCACGGACAGCGCCGGGCGCCAGGTATTGTTCAGCACCAGTTCGGCGACGTCGTCGGTGACCGGACCCGTGCCGTCCGCATAGGGAAAGCCCCGCCAGACCTCGTCGCCGAGCACCTCGGCGGCGCGGCGCACCTGCTCCAGTCGCTCGCCTTCGGGCTCCGCCAGGAACTCGGGCACGTTTATCACGCCGCTCTCCGCGTCCTCGATGCGTCCCAGCAACGCGCGGGCGATGCGGAAGCTGGACGGCACGATGCCGCTGGCCATGCCCGAGTGCACCCCTTCGGTGAGCACGTCCACCCGCAGGTCGCCCACGACGATGCCGCGCAGCGAGGTGGTCACCCAGAGCTGGTCGTAATTGCCGGCGCCGGAATCCAGGCACACGATCAGGCCCGGCGTGCCGATGCGCTCGCTCAGGTGATCGAGATAGGCGGGCAGGTCAGGGCTGCCGCTCTCCTCCGAGCCCTCGATGAGCACGATGCAGCGGGGATGGGGGATACCCTGGCGCTGCAGCGCCTCGATGGCAGCCAGCGAGCCGTAGGCGGCGTAGCCGTCGTCGGCGCCGCCGCGCCCGTAGAGTTTGCCGTCCTCGATCACCGGCTTCCAGGGCCCGAGGTCGTCGCGCCAGCCGGTGAACGGCGGCTGCTTGTCCATGTGCCCGTACAGGAGCACGGTCTCCTCCGTGGCGCCCGGAATCTCCATGTAGAGGAGCGGCGTCCTGCCTTCCAGCCGCACGATCTCCCAGGTCATCCCCTCGATGTTCCGGGCCGCACACCAGTCGGCGATGTGATCCATGGCCCGGTCGATGTGGCCGTTCGCCCGCCACTCGGGATCGAACAGGGGCGACAGGGCGGGGATGGTGATGTAGTCCTCCAGCGAAGGGACGATCTCGGCGTCCCAGACGGAGTCGACGAATTCCGTTGTTCTCGCGGTGTCCATGATCCTCTGCCCAACCGGTCTGTTGCTGCGATGTTCGGGTCGGCAGAATATCATGCGTCACGGCACACTGCGGTTCGGAGAGGCCATGCGCCGCCTGCTGAAATTCCTGCACACGATGAGCACCATCGGCATCACCGGCGGACTGGCCGCCTACATGCTCGTGCTCGCGACCGCGCCGCCGGTCGAGTCGCTGGAGGCCTATGCCGCGATGCGCGAGAGCCTGGCCATGCTCTCCAAGTGGCTGATCCTGCCGTCCATGCTCATCGTCGTGCTGAGCGGACTGCTGGCCATCGCCGCGCACTTCCCCTTCGCCGAGGCGCCCTGGGTATGGGCCAAGGCGCTGGCCGGCATCCTCGTGTTCGAAGCCACGCTGCTGGCCATCGACGGCCCGGCCCAGCAGGCGGCCAGACTGAGCGAGAAGGCGCTGGCCGGCGAGATCGCTCCGGCCGAGCTCGCCGGACTCGTCAGCGACGAGTGGGGCGCCTGGTGGATACTGCTCGCGCTGTTCACGGCGAACGTCATACTCGCCATCTGGCGGCCGCGGTTCGGCCTGAAGGGCAAGTAGGACGGAGGATCGGGATGGAACGCGGACGCTGGCTCCAAATCAGGGAAATCTACCGCGAGGCGCTCGACCGCCCCGAACCCGAACGCTCGGAGTTCGTGCGCGAGGCCTGCGCCGGTGACGAGGCGCTGGCCGCGGAGATAATCGCCCTCCTGGAGACCTCAGGCGGCGCGACGGAAGCCCTTGGTGACATCGTCGGCGACGTCGCCGGCAGCGCGTCGTCGGGCTGGTGGGGCGGCTCCGTCGCCGGCGAGCGCATCGGACCGTACCGCCTGCTCGACGTCATCGGCGAAGGCGGGATGGGCCAGGTCTATCTCGCCGAGCGCGCCGACGACGAGTTCGAACAGCGCGTCGCCATCAAGATGGCCAACTGGCTGCGCGCCAGCCCGCAGGTGATCGAACGCTTCCGCGTGGAGCGGCAGATCCTGGCCAACCTCGAGCACCCGAACATCGCCCGCCTGCTGGACGGCGGGCGCACCGGGGCCGGCGTGCCGTACATCGTCATGGAGTACGTGGACGGCGTCTCCATCGTCGACTACGCGGCCACGCGTTCGCTCGACCGGCGTCTCGACCTCTTCCTCGCCATCTGCGACGCGGTGCAGTACGCCCACCGCAAACTCGTGGTCCATCGGGACATCAAGCCCTCGAACATCCTGGTGGGCGGGGACGGCGTGCCGAAACTGCTCGACTTCGGCATCGCCAAACTGCTGGACCCGGCGGACACCGAGCCGCTGACCCGAGCCGAGGCGCGCATCATGACCCCGGAGTATGCGAGCCCCGAGCAGCTGAGCGGCCAGCCGGTCACCACCGCCACCGACGTCTACGGCCTCGGCATGATCCTGTATCGGCTCATGGCCGATGCGCTGCCCTTCGATCTGGGCTCCCGCACGTCTCCCGAGATCCGCGACATCGTCTGCCACACCGAACCGGTCCTGCCGAGCCGGGCCGCGGCGGCGGCAGGCAAGCCGGAGCGGGCCAGCCGCCTCAGGGGCGACCTGGACAACGTGATCATGATGGCGCTGCGCAAGGACCCGCAGCGCCGCTACGCCACGGTCAAGGAACTCGCGGACGACATCCGCAATTACCGGGCCGATCAGCCGGTGCGCGCGCGGGGCGACGGCTGGACCTATCGCACGGGGAAGTTCCTGCGCCGCCATCGCGCGGCAGCGGCGGCGGTCGTCATCGTCGTCGGCGGCATCGCCGCACAAACGGTGTTCTACACCCAACAGCTCGCCGAGGAACGGGATACCGCGGTGCGAGAGCGCCAGGTGGCCGAGAACACGACCGAGTTCCTGGTGGATCTGTTCGAGGTGTCGGACCCGGCCACCGCCCGGGGAGAGACGGTGACGGCCAGGGAGATCCTGGACCGGGGCGCCGAGCGCATCCGCGAGGAGCTCACGGACGAGGACGACGTGCGCGCGCGCATGCTGCAGACCATGGGCCGGGTCTACGAGCGCCTCGGTCTGTACGACGACGCCAGGGAACTCATGGAAGAGGCCGTCCTGCTGAACCGCGAGGTGCTGGAGCCGCAGGACCGCCGCCTCATCGATTCCCTCAACGAACTCTCCTGGCTGCACTACCGCCGCGAGGACTGGTCCGCCGCACGGCAGCTCGCCGAGGAGGCGCTCGCGCTGCAACGCTCGGCCGCCGGCGGCGACATCCCGGAGATGGCACGCTCCCTGAACCTGCTCGGCACGATTACCTACTACCTGGACGACTACGAGGGTTCCATCGGCTACTACCGCCGCGCCCTGGCCGTACTGGATGCCCCGGAGTGGCGCGACAGCGACCTGCGCGGCACGACGCTCAATCACCTGGGCATCGTCTACTCCACCCTGTCCCGCTTCGACGAGGCCGAGGGAGTCTATCGGGAATCCCTGGAAATACGCCGCCGGGTGCTCGGCGAGGACCACCCGGACACCGCCACCGCCTACGTCAACCTGGGCGCGCTCTATGCCAACATGAACCGCTACGAAGACGCCCTGGAATACGCCAACCGCGGTCTGGAGATCGACCGCAGGACCAAGGGCGACGACCACGTGGACGTGGCCTTCGACCTCAACCTGCTCGGCAGCATCGAACTCCAGCGGGGTAATCTGGAGCAGGCTCTCAACCATGCGCTGGAGGCGGCGGCCATCTGGCGCACCACCGCGGCCGGGCCCACGCACTCGCGCTACGCCCGCGCGCTCGACCAGCTCGCCGACGTCTATCGGCGGCTCGGGCGTCTCGACGAGGCGCAGCAGAGCGCGCAGCAGGCGCTGGCGATATTCCGGGACGAGTACGGCACCGATCACACGCTGACCTCGAATGCCCACTACACCCTGGGTCTGATCCATACCGACAGGGGCGACCCCGCCGCGGCCCGCGAACACCTGCAGCGGGCCCTCGACATCCGCGTGCAGGCCTTCGGCGAGTCGCATCGGGAAGTCTGGAACGCGATGCATCGGCTGGCGAAGCTGGACCTGGACGCCGGCGATGCGGCCACCGCGCTCGCCCGGGCCGAACAGGCCATCGCCCTGATCGAGGGCGCGGGACTCACCGAGCTGGATATCTACGAGTGGCTGGGCGGGCTGCGCGAGGCGAGCCTCGCTGCACTGTGAGGCAGCACTCTGACGCTAGCCCGACAATACTCCGTCAGTCAGGCCCGGCCGGCGGCTCCACGACCCACTCCGGGTCCTCGAACTCGCCGACCACGCGGATGTCCACGTGTTCGGCCTCCGCCGCAATGATCTCCTGCACCCGCTCGTTCGGCGTGGACTCCATCGCGTCCCGCGCTTCCTTGGACTCCCAGCTGGCGATGGCGAGCAGCATGTGCGGGTCGTCGATCTTCCTGTGCAGGCGTGTACCGCGAGCGCCGGTCGCCCGCTGGATGATGCGGCTGGCGCGCACCCAGGCGTCGGCGTACTGCTCGGCGGTGTAATGGGGCTTGATGTGGACCTCGAAGACGAAAATCATGGCGGGGTGCTCCGGCTGGCTGCATGCCGTCACCGTAGCGCGAGCTCCGCGCCCGTGCCAGAAAACCGGCGCAGCGGGAGGCCCCCGCCGCACCGGTCTGTTCAGCCGCTCAGGAGTCCGTGCCCGCGAACAGCTTCCACAGGGTCGCCTGGTCCGGGAAACCCGTGGGCTCGTAGCCGATGCTTGCCTGGTAGGACTGCACGGCCTCCAGGGTCGCGGCGTCATAGTTGCCGGAGGCCGGCCCGTCGTAGTGCCCGCCCTCGCCCAGGCGGGCCTGCATGCGGGCGACCGTCTCCCGGTACAGCCTCGTCGCCTTCCCGTCCACGCGCACGTTGAGGATCGGCGAGGCCTCGCGCAGACGCTGGTCGCGCAGCTGTTCCGCGATGGAACTCACCACGGTGAACAGACGGTGTTCCGGGTTGTCCTCGCAGTGCCCCTCGATGACCGTGACCAGCAGCTCCGTGGACTGGAACGTGGTGATGTCGTAGGTGGACTCGGAGAGCTGGTTGTAGGCGGTGATGTAGCCGTCGATCCAGCCCCCCATCATCACGTACGCGTCCGAAGCCGCCCCTTTTTCGGCGAGGAAGGTCGCGCAGTCGACGACGCCGGCGCCGCGCACGGCGTGACGTGCCTCGCCGTCGCCGGCGAAGGCCGGCCCCGCGGCGAGGAGCCCCAGCGACAGATACAGAATTGCGAGTTTCATGCCAGTGCTCCTCCGCTTGCAGAAAAAGTGGCCGGTTCCGCCGCGGACCGCCGGCGCCTGGCGGCGACGGCCAGGAGCAGCAGGCCCAGCAACAGCAGGCCGAGAGAACCGGGCTCGGACACGGCCGTGGCCTCGCCGACGCGGACGCTGAACGCAGAAGCCTGGTACTCACTGAAACCGCCCAGCCCGAAGTCGAGATCGAACAGCGACAGGCGGCCGATATCGAACTCCTCCACCAGCGAGCCGAGGCCCCAGGAACGATTGAACCTGTAGTCGCCGAGGAAACCCAGGTCCTTGCCGATGGAGATACCGAAAGTCAGCAGGTCGATTTCCAGCAGTCCGTTGATGTCCAGCAGAAGCTCGTTCATGAAGCCGGCGACGTTGCGCTGGCCTTCGTAGCCGAGATAGAAGGTGGGCGTCACCAGCGTCTCGCCGAGTCCGAACATGAAGTCCGGCAACGCATTCCATTCGAGCCCGCCGACGAAGTCCACCATCTGGCCCAGGTAGTCCACCGGCCGCGAGAAGGCGAGGTCCACCATCAGCGTGGGCGTCAGCGTGAACTCCTGGCGCAGGTCCAGCGCGGGGCCGAAGTCCACGTCGACGAAGTCCCAGCTGGCGGAGCCGAAGCCCAGGTCCAGCGAGCCGCCGTACAGGTTCTGGGTGGCGCCCTGGGTGGCGACGAGGGAGACCAGGTTGTCGAAGTCGAGCGTCAGGTTGATGAGATCGTCCTGGCCGCTGGCGAACAGGCTCGTGCCGTCGGTGCCGTCGTAGCTGGCGTTCGGCTGAGGCAGGAACAGATCCACCTCCCCGAGTCCTCCGGCCAGCGGGATGTCCTCGGCCGGCAGTCCGGTCGGCAGCGAGACGCCGCCGGCGCCGAGCACCGCCTCCAGCAGCGGATCGCCGCCGAACCACTCGATGCCGCCCTCGCCGTCCTCGTTGAACGAGACGATGGGCAGGTCGGGGTCCACGTTCATGCTGGCATTGATTGGGACGCAGCCGCCGATGCAGGCCTCGCCGCTGATGCCGGCGTAGATGTCGAACACGAGACCCGAGGTGAGCACGATGGTCGGGAACTGGCTGGTGAGGTCGTCTCCGGTGAGGTCGGCGGTCGGGTTCAGGTTCACCAGCCCGCCGTTCGCGCCAGCTTCGATAGCATCCGGGATCGTCGCCGTCACGTTGTCGAAGCCCACGGCCGCGTCGACGGAACCGCTGTCGATGGTGACGCCGAACTCGAAGCCGACCCTGCCGTCCGTCGCCAGGGTGACCTCGGCGCCGACGGGCACGGCGGGGACCGGATTCGAGATGGTCCGGGACGGCGCGTCACCGATACCCGGGATACCGATTGCGCCATTGATGCAGGTATCGCGGGACAGCGAGGTCGCGGTACAGGCGCTCAGCGCCAGGGACCAGGTTGTGTAGAGCGGATTGGTAATCGTCCCGCCGGTGCCGGGGAAATTGTTGATACTGCCGAACGAAGTGCTCTCGTCCCATTCCAGGCCGAAGAAATAGTCCTCGTCCAGCTGGAACGCCTCGCCCGGGCCCCACATACTCTGGTCCTCGCTCTCGAAGCCGAATGATCCCGGGTCGTAGAGGGCGGGATCCGCCCAGGCCGTCGCGGCCAGTGACCAGGCCGCGAGGCAGACGGCCATCCTGTTTATTGTTGTTTTCATCGCTACGCTCTCCCTACCGTTGTCGGTCGGCGGCGTCTTCCGCGCCGCCGGATCGGGGCGGCAGACCGCCCCTTATCCTGTAAAGCAGGAAACGGAGGGAAAAACGATCACGAAGGGTCGGCGGGACTCCGGGGCACGCCGCCGGAGGCCTGGCGGCCGTCCAGCGCCGCCAGCACGTCCACCCGTTCGGCGAAGGCCCGCCGCCAGGCCTCGAGGATCTCTTCCCGCGCCCGGCCGGCGCCCTCGCGCAGATCTGCTGCCTCTGCGACCCGGCCGGCACCGGCCAGCGCCTCGGCGAGAGCGAGCTTCAGCTCCAGGATGCCGAGGTGATCATCGTCGAGCTGCCGGCGCTCGAGCTCCAGAGCGCGCTCGAGCAGGGTGACGGCGGCGGGGGCATCACCGGCGGCGAGTTCGGTCCTGCCGAGCCAGCCGAGGGCCTCGGCAACGTACGGGTGCTCGGGCCGGCCCAGCGCATTCTTCCCGTCGACCACCGACTGCAGCCACTCGCGGGCGTCGGCGTAGTCCCCGGCGGCGAATGCCGCCCGCGCCACCGCGGTGCGCGAACGCCAGGTGCTCGGATGCTTCTCGCCCAGCGCGGCGATACGGATCGCGAGCGCGCGCTCCATCAGCGCCCGGCCCTCGCCGAGGCGGCCACGCTTCAGCGCCACGTTACCGCTGGCGATGAGTGTGGGCGCCAGATCCGGGTTGTCGGGCTCGAGTGCGGCTTGCTGGATGGCAGCGGCGCGCTCGAGCACCTTCGCGGCGAGATCCAGCTCGCCCATCTCCTCCAGAAGGAAGCCGTAACCGGTCAGAGAGAAGGCGAGTTCCGGGTGATCCGCGCCGACCGCCGCCACCTGCAGCAGAATCTGCCGTTCGAAGGTCTCGCGGGCTGCAACGAACTCGCCGAGCTGGTTGCGGGTGGTCGCCAGCGAGTAGAGGGTCAGCGGCAGGACAGCGTCGGCGCTGCCGACGCTCCGGACGCGTCGCTCGATGGACTCCTCGTAGGTCTCCGCCGCCTTGCGGTAGTCGCCCATCTCGTAGAAGACGAGACCGGTATTGTGCAGTGTGCTGGAGATGGCCGCGTCGTTCGGCGCAGGCTGTGCCTTCTGGATGCGCAGGATCTCCCGGTAGAACCCGGCCGCCTGCTGCAACTCGCCGCGCTGCCAGTGACACAAGGCCAGCGAGTTGATGCCCGGCGCGAGTGAGGGATCGTCGGCATCCAGCAGCGCGTGGCGTATGTCGTAGGAGCGCTGTGCCCAGCGGCACATCGTCTCGTTGTCGCCCTGCGCATTCGCCACGGCCGAGAGCATGCTCGCCACCTGCGCCACGGGCATCGAGACGCTGCCCCGTTCGCGCTCACGTATCGCGAGGGAGCGCTCCAGCGACGCCCGGGCGGCCTCGTAGTCACCGGTGATGCGCAGGATCTTGCCCTGCACGTACAGCGTCATCGCCAGGTCCGGGTGGTCGGCCGGGAGCCCTGCTGCCAGGAGCGTCAGCGCCTCGTCGATCAGCGTGCCGGCCTCTTCCGTGCGCCCGATCGACGAGTAGACGTCGGCGATGGTCGTGAGGAGCCGCCCCTGCACCCGCGGGGCGAGGTCGGCATCGTCGCGGATGCGCTCGGCGCCCCGCCGGACGATGTGGTCGAGGGTGACCGTGCCGTCCTGACCGCGGTAGGGGTTGCGGGCGTCGAGCAGAGAGACCAGGAAATCGGCCGTCTGCTGGGCCGTCGTCCGCTCGGCGGCAAGCTGTGCCGTGTAGAAGCTCGTGAGCCCCACCACGGCCGCGAGCAAAGCGGCGGCGATGCCCACCGGCAGCCGGTGGCGGCGCAGGAACTTGCCGGCCACGTAACCGAAACTGTCGGGCCGCGCCTGCACGGGCATGTTCGCCAGGTAGCGCCGCAGGTCGTCGGCGAACGCGGACACCGATTCGTAGCGGCGCTCCGGCTCCTTGCGCAGGGCCTTCAGCAGGATGACGTCCAGATCGCCCTTCAGCGCGCGGCGCTGCCGCTCCACCCAGCGCTCGCTGCGGCCGCCCGTCGGGGCCTCGGCCTCGCGGGGGCGCTCGGAGGTCACGGCCGCACTGGGCCGCTCCGCCGGCGTGTACAGGATGGCGCGCGCGACGTCCGCGGGCCGCTCCGACGTCTCGGTGTACGGCATCCTCCCGGTCAGCAGCCGATAGGCGAGCAGCCCGAGGCCGTAGACGTCCGCGGCGGTGGTGATCGGCTGGCCGGCGATCTGCTCGGGGCTCGCGTACAGCGGCGTCATGATGCGCTGATCGGCCCGGGTGAGATCGTTGCCGGTGGCGTCCTCGGCCAGCAGCTTCGCGATGCCGAAGTCGACGAGCTTCGGCACGCCCTGGCGGTCGATGAGAATGTTGCTCGGCTTGATGTCGCGGTGGATCACGAGCTTGCGGTGGGCGTACTGTGCGGCCTCGCAGACCTTCAGCAGCAGCCGCAGTATCGCCTCGTTGCCCAGCCCGTTATCGCGGCAGTAGTGCTCGATGCTGACACCGTCCACGTACTCCATGGCGATGTAGGGCACGCCGTCGTCCAGCATGCCGCCGTCGATCAGGCGCGCGATGTTGGGGTGTTCCAGCGAGGCGAGGATGCGGCGCTCTTCGACAAAGCGGGCGGTCGCGGCCGGATCCAGGCGATGGGGCGGCAGCAGCTTTATCGCTGCCGTCTGTTCGAAGTCCGCGTCGACCCGGTGCGCCAGGTAGACCGAGCCCATGCCGCCGTCGGCGATCTTGCGGCGGATACGCCACGCCCCGATCCGGCGTCCGTCCATGGGGGCGGCAAGATCCGGATCCAGCGAGCCGGCCACCTCGCGGATGGCGCTGCCGATGTCCTCGGTCTGCTCCCCGTCGAAAGCGAGCAGCTGCGCGACCTCCTCGTACAGCGCGGTGTCGCCCTCACAGGCCTCGCGCAGCCACGCATCGCGCTCCGACTCGTCGCGTTCGAGAGCGGATTCGAGCAAGGCATTGATGCGCTGCCAGCGTTCCTGGTCGTCGGTCATGCGGGGCCCCCGCGTCAGGATCCTGCCCCTTATAGCAGCTTCGCGGGCAGGAAACGGTCACGCCTGCCTGGGCGGAGGGCTCGATAGACCGAGCGGCGTGATCATCGGGGGCGAACGAACGAGCGCCACTTCCCGTCAGGCGTCGTCAGCATCCCCCTCGGCGCTGGCGGACGCCTCGGGAGGGAATCTTCCTAGTCGATTGCCCCGTATATCGAAGACCTCGATTCCCGGGAAACGCCACAGCACACTCGCGAGCGTGCCCACGGGTACGTGGCTCACTCGCCGCTCGGCCGGCACCACGAGCAGGGCCAGACCGTTCCAGCGCCGGATCAGATGGGGCTCGGCCGAGAAATAGCGGTTGCTGCGGTTCACGGGGGTAGTTTTACCGCGTGCGGCCGCGCGTGGCGACAGAGCATCTTCTGGAAATGCTGTGGAAATCTCCGGGTTCTCGCGAACTCCGGGTGGAACCCGACTCCAGGTCGTTAGTCCCGGAGAGAGTGTTAACCATCTGTCCGGAACAAGGCGGAACCCACGTGCGCGGATTACGGCCACAAATCTCCCACAAGCGGAGAATTACCGCCACGGCGGTACAGGAGTGCCGCTCGTAAGGCGTTGAAATAAAACAGGAGAATTGGCGCGCCCGGCAGGATTCGAACCTGCGACCTCTGCCTTCGGAGGGCAGCGCTCTATCCAGCTGAGCTACGGGCGCCTTGTCGAAGGGGCGGCAATGATACCGGTCCGGCCTCGCCCGGTCCAACACTGCGAAAAGCGGCCGCCACCGGTATAATGGAGGGCTGGTGAGCCCCCTGTCCGAAGCCCGGCGCCGGCGCATTCCCGGCACCTCGATACTGGAGTGATCTCTTGAGCACGCACGACCGTCGCTTCTTCGACATCTTCATGCTGATTCTCGGCATCCTGATCGCCGTGGCGGTCGGTATCTACCTGCTCGCGGAGTCCATCACGGACCGCACGCCCGGGGCCGAGTCGGAGGCCATGTTCCAGGCCGAGGTCAAGCAGCGCATCGCGCCCATCGGCGAAGTGGTGATGCCGGGCGAGGAAGCCGCAGCACGGGCCGAGGCCGAGACGGTGCCGACGCCGGAACCGGTGGCGGCCACGCTGTCGGGCCCCCAGGTCTACAACCAGGCTTGCATCGCGTGCCACGGCGCCGGCGTGGCTGGCGCTCCGGTAGTCGGCGATGCCTCCGTCTGGGAGGCGCGCATCGCCAAGGGCATGGAGACGCTCTACGACCATTCCCTCAACGGCTTCCAGGGCGATGCCGGCTACATGCCGCCCAAGGGAGGGCGCACCGACCTCTCCGATGATGAGGTGATCGCCGCGGTCGACTACATGGTGGAAGAAAGCCGCTAGGTACCGGTCGGCCGGGTGCGCATCCCCGCGGCACCCGTAATACTGTTCCTGAAACTCACGGCCTCGGCGAGGTGATCGGTGCCGATCGCCTCGCTGCCGGCCACGTCCGCGATGCTGCGGGCCACCCGGATGACCCGATGGCAGGCACGCATCGACAGCGCCATGCGGTCGGCGGCGGCCGCCAGCAGCCTGCGGCAGGCATCGTCCAGCGGCGCGTGAGCCGCGAGCTCGCGGCCGCCCAGTGCGGCATTCAGCTTGCCGGCCCGCGCGATCTGGCGCCGTCGCGCCGCTGCGACCCGCGCGGCCACCGCCGCGGTGGACTCGCCCGAGGATTGACCCGAACGCAGCACCTCCGACGGCAGCCGGGCAACCTCCACGCCGATGTCGATGCGGTCGAGGAAGGGCCCGGAGATGCGGCTGCGGTACATCGCGATCTGACCGGGAGTGCAGCGGCACTCGTGGCGGGGATCGCCGCGATAGCCGCAGGGGCAGGGATTCATGGCGGCGACGAGCTGGAAGCGCGCAGGAAAATCGGTCTGGCGCCGGGCACGGGATATGGTGATGTGGCCCCGCTCGATCGGCTCGCGGAGCACCTCCAGCACCGGGCGCTGGAACTCCGGCAGCTCGTCCAGGAACAGGACCCCGTTGTGGGCCCGGGAGATCTCGCCCGGCATCGGCGTGCTGCCGCCGCCCACCAGTGCGGGTGCGGAGGCGGTGTGGTGCGGCGCCCGGTAGGGTCGCCGGCCCCAGTGTTGTCCGTCGAAGGAGCGGCCCGCGACGGAGTCGACGGCTGCGGTCTCCAGTGCCTCCTCCTCGGATAGCGGCGGCAGCAGGCCCGGCAACCGGGAGGCCAGCATGCTCTTGCCGGTGCCCGGCGGGCCGACCAGCAGCAGGTGATGGCCGCCGGCCGCGGCCACCTCCAGCGCCCGGCGCGCCCGCGACTGCCCGATGACCTCCGCCAGGTCCTCCCAGGCGCTTTCCGCCAGCGGCGGCAGGCCCGTCTCCAGGGCCGGCAGCCGCGGTTTGCCGCGCAGATGGGCGACGACTTCGGTCAGACTCGACGCGGCGAACACGGTGGCCCCGCGGATCAGCGCCGCCTCCCGCGCGACGGCCGCGGGCACCACCAGCGCCCGGCCGGCGGCCGCGGCACGGACTGCGGCAGGCAGAACCCCCGGCACGGCCCGCAGCTCGCCGTTGAGGCCGAGTTCACCGTAGAACTCGCAATTGCCGAGGGCGCGGTGCGGTATGTGCCTGCGGGCGGCGAGAATGCCGAGCGCAATCGGGAGATCGAAGCGGCCGCCAGACTTTGGCAGGTCCGCCGGGGCGAGATTGACGGTGATGCGGCTCTGGGGGAACTCGAAGTCGCTCTCCAGGATGGCGCCGCGGACCCGGTCGCGGGCTTCACGCACGGCGACCTCGGCCAGGCCGACGATGGAAAAGCGGGGCAGCCCGCCGGACAGGTGCACCTCGACGGTTACCGGGGGCGCTTCGAGGCCGTTCTGGGCCCGGCTATGGAGCGTCGCGAGTCCCATCCGCCCTCCCTGGCAGATTTCACTGGCAGATTTGGCTGGCAAATCTCGCTGGCAGACTCGCCAGGGAGACCTAACAGACAGATTCGACGTCGGGTGCCGGGCGCGCCGGCGCGGAGTCAGTCCTGGTCGCCGGCCGGTTCGCCGTCGCCGCCTTCGGCTTCCAGCTCGGCAACCCGCCTCTCCAGCTGCTCGAGCAGTGAGCGGCTGCGGGCCAGCACGGCGGCCTGAACCTCGAACTCCTCCCGGGTCACCAGATCCATGCGGGCGAGCGCGGTGCGGAGCATCGCCCGGAAATTCTCCTCCAGGTCGCCCTGCACCGAGCGCAGACCCTGGGGAACGGCCGCCGCGAGCCGGCTGGCGAGGCTGTCTATGGTCTCTCGTTCCATACCGCACTGTTTATCGCAGCCGGCGGTGAAACGCCAGGCCCGAATCGGGCCGCCCCACCCCGAAACGGCGCCCCTACTGCGTCCATCATGATGCAGAGCAGCAAAAATGCTGCACCATAACAGGGCGCACCGGGGCGTGATCAGATCGTAACCGGTTGATTTTCATGCCAGTCACAGCTTGGCACGGATTCTGCTTAGAGAAGCCCGCATTGGCACCGGCCCGGTCGGCTGCCGGGCGAACGATTACTCGAAAATTACTACAAGGCATCAAGCAGAGGACATTATGAAACTCATCAACAAGACGGCTCTAGTGGCGGCCGGACTGCTCACGAGCGGTGTCGCGATGGCAGATTTCTCCGCCAACGCGGGCTGGGTCAGCGAATACCACTTCCGCGGCATCTTCCAGAAGAACTCCTCGGCCTACGGCGGGCTGGATTTCGAGCAGAACGGCTTCTACGCGGGGACGTGGGCCGCGGACGTCGGTGACGGGCTCGAGGTGGACGGCTACTTCGGCTACGGCGGCGAGATCGAGGGCTTCAGCTACGGCGTCGGCTTCACCGGCTATTACTACACCGGCGACTTCGACGACACCTACCAGGAGATCAACGTCTCCCTCGGCTACGACTGGCTGAGCATCGAGGGCGCCTTCGGCGAGTACGAGAACTTCGACGGCCCCACCCAGGACTACACGTATTACGCCATCACCGGCGAGTACGGGGGCTTCTACGGCAAGTACGCCGGCTTCACCCAGGACTTCGACGGTAACTACTTCGAGTTCGGCTACGGCTGGGACTTCGAGGGCGTCGATCTGTCCGTATCGCTGATTCTGGCAGACGATGACCTCATCGGCGACGAGGACGAGACCATCGTCTTCGGCATCGGCAAGTCCTTCGATCTCGACTGACAGGCCGGGGAGCGGCCGCCCCGGCGTGCCGCTCCCGGTTCATCCAAAGCAACAGGGGTACACGCAATGAAGCTGATCACAGCGATCATCAAGCCCTTCAAACTCGATGACGTCCGCCAGGCGGTGGCCGACATCGGCATACAGGGCATCACAGTAACGGAAGTGAAGGGCTTCGGCCGGCAGAGAGGCCACACCGAGCTCTACCGCGGCGCCGAGTACGTCGTCGACTTCCTGCCGAAGGCGAAGATCGAACTCGCCGTGGACGACGACATCGCCGAGCAGGTGATCGAGGCGATCACCAATACGGCACGCACCGGCAAGATCGGCGACGGCAAGATCTTCGTCACCACCCTCGAACAGGCGATACGCATCCGCACCGGCGAGACCGGCGCGGAGGCCGTCTGACCGTATAACGATAAAGGGAGGCTCCCCCAGTGGAAGAACTCACACAGTTAAGCGGGCAGGTGACCGAACTCGCCTACGCCCTCGATACTTTCTATTTCCTGGTGATGGGCGCGCTGGTCATGTGGATGGCCGCCGGCTTCACCATGCTCGAATCGGGTCTCGTCCGTGCCAAGAACACGGCGGAGATCCTGACCAAGAACGTCGGTCTGTATTCGATCGCCTGCATCATGTACATGGTGGTCGGCTACAACATCATGTACCCCGGCGACGCGGTATCCAGCTGGTTCCCGGGGATCTCTTTCTTCCTCGGTGCCGACAACACCGCGGAGGACGTGATCGCCAGCGGCGGAGACATCTACTACTCCGGCCTGTCCGACTTCTTCTTCCAGGTCGTGTTCGTGGCCACCGCCATGTCCATCGT
>DASRVH010000098.1:0-15889 GCA_035655155.1 Woeseiaceae bacterium | reverse complement strand
CGGCAGCCGACCGCCAGCAGGAACATGACCAGCCAGGTGAAGGCGACGGTGGCCGTGAGCCTGAAGGCGCCCCACTCGAAAAGAACGATGCCATCCGGGCTTATGGTCATGTCGGCGTTCTCCGCGCCCCCGGCCCGGGTTTGTCTGCGGCAGGCGGACGGCGCTGCCGAAGCGTTCTGGCCACCAGGGCCCGGGCCACCATGAATCCCGCGACAGCCGCAAGCAGCTCCCAGGCGTCGGCCGTGCGCGCAAGCAGGTACAGTGCCGTCATCGCGAGGCCGAAGCGCAGCAGCATGCTGAGCAGCACCAGCGTCCCCGGGCGGCGCGCAACCGCCAGCCGCTCGACTGTCATCTTCAGGCCCTGGAAAAACAGCAGGCCGACCACCAGGCCGCCCGCGAAAGCGTAGAAAAGACCGGTCATATCCAGGGCACTAGTCACGCTTGCTCTCCTGGCGCACCCAGAACCAGGCGTTCAGGCAGCCGAGCGCGACTCCGATCAGCAGAAAGGTCAGTGTCCACGAGGTTTCGCCGGCCAGGCGCTCGTCCAGCCAGAGGCCGATGGCGACGCCGATGACGGTCGGCAGCGCGACGGACCAGCCGACCAGCCCGAACATGCCCAGCCCGAACCAGGCGCTGCGCGATTTTTCCCGGCGGGCGCGCGCCTTGCGCCGGGCGTCGCGGCCGATCTTCTCGTCCAGCGGCTGCCTGGCTCGACGGCGATCGTCACGCTCAGCCATGTCGCTGCTCCTGCAACTCGTAGAAGCTCCGCAAGGCGCCGGCCTCCAGCCGGAAGACGGCCGAGCGCGCCTTGCGCGCGTGCTCGTCCAGTTCCAGGAAGCGCTCCCTGACATGGGCCTGCAGCCGCTCGAGCTCGTCCCCGAGCGCGCCATTCAGCGTCGAAACCGTGACCAGGTCGCCGCACTTGACCAGCAGGCCCTCGTCGATGGCGGCGAAACGCTCGCGCCCCTGCGGCTGGTGGAAAGAGAGCACGCTGGGCACCAGCGCGGCCACGAAATCGACGTGTCGCGGCAGCAGGCAGAAACTGCCGTTGGCGGCGGTCGCCGTGACCTTGCGAGCCTCTTCGTCCACCAGGACCTCGGTCGGCAGCAGGATTTTCAGCCGCATCGCCTGTGATTCGCGCTTGCTCACTGCCGCTGCTCCCTGTTGTCCCGGGCTTCGTCGATCCCGCCGATCATGTAGAGCGCTTTCTCGTTCACGTTGGCGAATTCACCGTCCAGGATGCGTTCACAGCCCTCCACCGTCTGCTCCCGCGGAACCAGCCGCCCCTCCTTGCCGGTGAACTGCTCGGTGACGAAAAATGGCTGGGTCAGGAACCGTTCCAGGCGACGGGCCTTGCTGACCGTCGCGCGGTCTTCCCGCGACAGCTCTTCCATGCCCAGCATCGAAATGATGTCCTTGAGATCCTCGTATTCGGCCAGCGTGCGCCGCACTTCCTGGGCCGTTGCGTAGTGGCGCCCGCCGACCACGCCGGGCGTCAGCATCTTCGAATCCGTCTGCAGCGGATCGACGGCCGGATAGAGGCCCTGGCTGGCCCGTTTCCTGGACAGCACGATCGAAGCGGAAAGATGAGCGAAAATATGCGTGGCGGAGGGATCGGTGAGGTCGTCTGCAGGGACGTATACCGCCTGCACGGAGGTGATGCTGCCGCGCCGGGAGCTGCAGATGCGTTCCTGCAGGGCCGCCAGTTCGCTGGCCAGCGTGGGCTGGTAACCGACCCGAGAGGGGATGCGCCCCATCAGCCCGGAGACTTCCGTGCCGGACTGGACGAAGCGGAAGACATTGTCGATCAGCAGCAGCACGTCCCGCCTCTCGACGTCCCGGAAATACTCGGCGACGGTCAGCGCCGAGTGGCCGACGCGGAAACGGGCGCCCGGGGGTTCGTTCATTTGCCCGTAGACGAGCACCGCCTTGTCGATGACGCCGGAGTCTTTCATCGCGCGATACATTTCCTCGGCCTCGCGCATCCGCTCGCCGATGCCGCAAAACAGGCTGATGCCTTCGTATTGCCTGGCCATGTTGTTGATCAGCTCGTTGATGAGCACTGTCTTGCCGACTCCCGCTCCGCCGAACATGCCGGACTTGCCGCCCTGTTCCAGGGGCGCCAGCAAATCGATGGCTTTCATGCCGGTCTCGAAGATCTCGGTGCCGGTGGCGCGCTCGTGCAGCGGCAGCAAGGGGCGGTGAATCGGCCAGTGCTCTGCGGTCGCCGGGGCTTCGCCGCCGTCCACCGCGTGGCCGAAGACGTTCAGCATCCGCCCGAGCAGCGCCTCGCCCACGGGCATCTGCAGGCCGGCGCCGCAGTCCTGGACCGGCATCCCGCGGCTGAGCCGGCGGGCGGAGTTCAGCGCGATGCAGCGCACCGTCCGCCGGTCCAGGTGGGTCTGCACCTCGAGCACGACGTCGCCGTGCTGGCCGGTATGCAGTTCCTGGTCCCTGGGGGGCAGCGACGAGGGAAAGCGCACGTCCACGACGTTGCCGCGCACGGCGTGGATGACGCCCGCGGCCGGTTGCTCGGATGCGTTTTTCTGTCGCTGAGTCACCATGAATCCATGCTCGAATGATCGCGGTTCTGCCGCCCACGCAGCATTGAGAATTCGCAATGGCCCAGTGCTAAGGCCATGACTTCACGGGCAAAACATGTTCCCGCGGAAGACCGGAGCCCGGAAGTTTGCTTCCCTTTGTCCTAAGCTAAGGGCATGGAAGGGGGACTTCGGGAATGGCCGTTACGGTGCTGCTGGCTGACCGACGCGCGCTGATGCGGGAGGGCCTGCGGGCCATACTGTCGGTCGATCGGGACATGGAGGTGCTGGGCGAGGCGGACAGCGGCCAGGCTGCGGTCCGGATATGCCTCGCGCGGGTGCCCGACGTGCTCGTGATCGATGCGGGCATGGATGACCCGGATAGCGCGGAGGCCACGCGCCGCATACTCCAGCAACAGCCCGGTATACGTGTGCTGGCGATTGGGCGGAACGGTGATCGTGTGCTCGAGATGCTGCGCGCCGGCGCGGCGGGCTATGTCCTCAAGGCGAATGTCTACCCGGAATTGCGTCGCGCGATCGGGGCGCTGCGGCGCGGACAGTCTTATTTCTGCCCGGCATCGGCGCAGTCGATCGCGGAGGCCATTCGCAACAGCGGTCACCTCGGCCGCCGCGACAAGGCGACCCCGCGCCTGGGCGCGCGAGAGCGGCAGGTGCTGCAGCTGCTGGCACAGGGGCTGAGCGCGCCCCAGGTGGCCGAGACGCTGCAGATTGCCTCAACCACCGCCGAGACGCACCGGCGCAATATCATGCGCAAGCTCGATGTACACAACGTCGTGGAATTGACCCGCTACGCGATCCGCGCGGGACTCACCAGCGTGGACGGTTGAGGCTCAGGCGGGCTGGGCGGCTGCCGGGGGCGTGGGCACGCCGCGCCGGCGCTCGAGCTCGGCGCGCACCTCGTAGGCTTTCTCCTCGGTGATCGAGAAGGTATAGATGGCCCAGATCGCGATGCCGGATGCCGCGCACGGTATGAAGGCGTCGAACAGCCGCATCAGGTAGATGGTGCGCGCCGCCTGGTCGCCCCCCAGCGCGACGTCGAAGCCGGTGGCATTCAGCAGGAAACCGCCGGCCGCCAGCGCAGCCGCCATCCCCAGCTTGACGACCCACCAGAAGATGGACCCGTACATGCCTTCCCGTCGTTCATGGGTATGCAGTTCGTCCGCGTCCACCACGTCGGCGATCATTGAAGGCATCAGGGTGAACAGCCCCCCCAGCCCGAAGGCCATCAGGGGCGCGGGCACGAGCAGCAACCAGGGTATGTCAGGGTTGTAGCAGAACCACTTGAGCGCGTATCCCACCATCGATATGCCGGTGGCGAGAAAAAACGTGCGCCGCTTGCCGAGCCGCGTGCCGATATTGGTCACCAGGATAATGACCAGGAAAGTCGAGATGGCTCCGAGGGTGCCGGAGTAGCCGGCGTACTTCGCCCCTTCCACGGTATCGCCGCCAAAGACGTAATAGATGATCACGTAGAACTGGAAAGAGGCGATCAGCATGAAACCGTTGAAGACCAGGAAGGTGGCCGCGCACAGCTTCAGAAATGGCTTGAACCGGAGTGAAATGGCAAAGCCCTTGAAGAAACACTTGAGGTTCCGCAAAAGGCTCTCGCCCATGCTCTCGACCGGCGTGTCGCCCGCGCACGGGACGGCTATGTTGGCCTTGAACCTTTCCCGCAGGAATATGGCGGGCATGACGCCGATCACGATCACCACCATCGCGATGATGATGGAAAGGCCCGCCGCGCCGTCCACCATGTCGTCGAACATCATCTCGCTTTGCATGATCAGCAGGAACCAGGGCGCAATCACGTAGGCGAGCTGGCCGATGAAGTTCTGGGTGCCCATGAGGCGCGTGCGTTCGTGGTAGTCCGGCGTCAGCTCGTAGCCGAGGGCGACCCAGGGCGTGGCGAAGATCGTGTAACAGAGATAGAAGAGCAGGGAGCCGGCAAGGAAATACCAGAAATAAAACGCTTCGCTCTTGCCGAGCGGGAGCTGCCAGAGCAGCGCGAAGACCAGGCCGGAGGCGATCGCGCCGATGAATATGTAAGGCCGGCGACGACCCCATCGCGAGCGCGTGGTGTCGGAGATGTACCCCATCAGGGGATCGGTGAGGGCGTCCGTGAGCCGGGGCAGGGCGGCCACCAGGCCGACCAGGGCGGGGTTCATGCCCAGGCCGAGGTTGAGCACGATCACCATGCCGCCGATGGCTGCCGCCAGCAGGTTGTTGACGAATGCGCCGAGCCCGTAGATCACCTTCAGGGGAAAAGGGATCCGGTCTTCCGGGGCCGTTTCGTAATGTGTGCCGCTGCTCATGCTGCTGATTTGCGCCTTTTATTCTCTTTTTCGAAGGCCGGCGCCATCTTTCATCAAATTGACAGCGCTGTCAAACCTTGCTAAAAACTGGGCCCTGATGCCGGCCCCGCTTGTTGTCCGATCGGTCGGCCTAATCACGGCCGGAAGGTCCTTTGCCAGATGCCGCACATGCTGCGTTCCTGAGCCCCTCATAACAGCTTAACAAGACACCGGTGACCATTCCCTTGTACCACGACGCGTCAATCGAGCAAAAAGCCGCCGCTTTGCTGTCGAAGATGACCTTGCCGGAAAAAATCGGCCAGATGAACCAGCGGAATGCGAGTGAGGGTTATGCGCCGGACTATCTCGCGGAAGACCTGCGCGCCGGACGGCTGGGCGCAGTGCTGAACGTGGTGGAAGCCGACGTGGTCAACGAGTTGCAGCGCATCGCCCTGGAGGAGAGCCGCCTGGGGATTCCCCTGCTGGTCGGCCGCGATGTCATTCACGGCTTCCGGACGATCATGCCGATCCCGCTGGGGCAGGCTGCCACCTGGAATCCGGAACTCGCCAGGGCGTCGGCGCGCGTGGCCGCCCGGGAAGCGGCCACGGTCGGCGTCAACTGGACTTTTGCGCCGATGATCGATGTGGCGCGCGACCCGCGCTGGGGCCGGATCGCGGAAAGTCTCGGGGAAGACCCGTTGCTGGCCAGCCGGCTCGGCGAGGCGATGATCCACGGGTTCCAGGGCGCCGATCTCGCGGCGCCCGATACGATCGCATCCTGCGCCAAGCATTTCGCAGGCTACGGCGCCGCCGAGAGCGGACGGGACTATGCGACCACCAGCATCCCGGAGATCGAGCTTCGCAACGTCTACCTGCCGCCGTTCAAAGCCGCTGTCGACGCGGGTGTCGCCAGCTTCATGCCCTCTTTCTCGGAGCTCAACGGCATCCCGCCGACCGCCAATCCCTACCTGCTGCGCCAGGTATTGCGCGAGGAGTGGGGATTCCAGGGTTTTGTCGTCAGCGACTGGGATTCCGTCCGGCAGCTGCGAATCCATGGTCTTACGGAGGACGACAGGGAATCTGCGCTGGCGGCCGCCGAGGCCGGCACGGACATGGAAATGGCGGGGGGCGCATACATGGAGCACCTCCCGGGCCTGGTCGAAGACGGGCGGCTGGACATGCAGGTCATAGACGATGCGGTCACCCGTATCCTGCGGCTCAAGTTCCGGCTCGGGCTGTTCGATGATCCTTACTCGCAGCAGGAACAGCTGCCGCCGCTGCTCAGCGAGCACGCGCTCGAAATCGCGAGGGTGGCGGCCCTGCAGAGCGTCGTATTGCTCAAGAATGACTCGGGCACGCTGCCGTTGCGCAGCGCGGCGTTGGCCTCGGTCGCCGTTCTCGGGCCGCTTGCCGACGCGCCTCATGACCAACTGGGCACGTGGGTGTTCGATGGCGACGCCGCCGACACGATCACGCCGCGGCAGGCCATCGAGCGCCTGGTCGGAGAAGACGTGGAGCTGCATTACGTGCGCGCAATGGAGACCTCGCGGAGCCGGGTCAACCCGGGCTTCGACGAGGCCGTCGCCGCCGCCCGCGCAGCGGATGTCGCCATCGTGTTCCTCGGCGAAGAATCCATTCTTTCGGGAGAGGCGCACTCGCGTGCCGATATCGGTCTCCCCGGCGACCAGGCTGAGCTGGTGCGGCGCCTTAGCGAGACCGGCACGCCCCTTGTCGGGGTGGTGATGGCCGGGAGGCCGCTGGCGCTGACTGAGGTCGTCGAGCACCTGGATGCGCTGATGTTCGCCTGGCACCCGGGGACGATGGGCGGTCCGGCCCTTGCCGACCTGCTGTTCGGGCACGAGGCGCCTTCCGGCAAGTTGCCTGTCACCTTTCCGCGAATGGTCGGCCAGGTGCCGATCTACCATAGCCAGAAAAACACCGGCAAGCCGCCGACGCCGGACACGGTGGTGCATATCGACGACATCGATGCGAATGCGCCGCAGACGTCGCTCGGCATGACGGCATTCCATCTCGACGCCGGCTACAGGCCCCTGTTCCCCTTTGGCTTCGGCCTGGGCTACTCGGAGTTGCATTATCACGATATCCGGGCCAGCGAGGCGGAACTCGTTCCGGGGGCCAGGCTGAAAGTCAGCGTGAAACTGACGAACCGGGGCGAGAGGCCCGTGGAGGAAGTCGTGCAGCTTTACCTGCGCGACCTGGTCGGCAGCCTCACGCGGCCGCTAAGGGAGTTGAAGGGATTCAAGCGCGTGCGCGTGGACCCTGGAGAAACCATCACCGTAGAATTCGATCTCGGTGCGGCGGACCTGGCCTTCTGCGGGCGCAACATGAGATGCGCCGCGGAACCCGGCGAGTTCCACGCATGGATCGGCGGTGACTCCGATGCGCAGCTCGGCGTCAGTTTCCGGCTGCTGGATGAAGATCGCGCGGCGCACCGCAGCGAGGAGATGCAATGAAGTTACACACCAGGATCGTGGCGCTGGCCTGCGCGGCCGGCTTTCTCAGCAGCGGGAACATGGTCGTTGCCGGCGATTCCGCCGCGACGTCCGACGCGCCTGCACCAGTGCAGTCCGCCGCTTTCAAGCTGGCCGGGGAATCGCTGGCAATCGCCTACTCGGGTTTCCGGGAGGGACAGCACCCGGACCGGGGCGAGGGCGCGGTCAATCCCAGCCGGGCCCAGATCCTCGAGGACCTGGAACTCCTCGTAGAGCAGGGATTTCGCTTGATCCGCCTTTACGACACCGGAGAGAACGCCACGGTCACCCTGGAGTTGATCGATGAACACGCTTTGCCGATCAAGGTGCTGCAGGGTATCTGGCTCAGCGCGGAACTGAGCAATCACGAGGGCTGTCCCTGGCTCGACGAGCCGATACCTGACGCCGTCCTCGCCGAAAACCTGGTCGCCAATGCGGCCGAGATCGAGCGCGGCATCGCGCTCGCGAAGCGATTCCCGGAAATCGTGGCGGCCGTCAACGTGGGGAACGAGGCGCTGGTCGAATGGAATGACCACATGGTTCCGCTCGAGAAGGTGATCGCGTACGTGCGGCATGTGAAAGAACGGATCGCACAGCCCGTGACCGTGGCCGACAACTACGAGTGGTGGATCGAGGACGGCGCTCCCCTGGCGGCAGAGGTCGATTTCCTCGGCGTGCACACCTATCCCGTCTGGGAAGGCAAAACCATCGACGAAGGGCTGGCCTACACGATCGAGAATATCCGCGGCGTGCAGCAGGCACTGCCGGGCGCGCCCATTGCCATACTGGAGGCGGGCTGGGCAACGGTCGCCGACGAGTTCCCCGAGCAGGCCAGCGAGCGCAACCAGGCGCGCTATTTCGCGGAGCTCGCGCAATGGGCAGAGGAGACCGGGATGACGGTGTTTTTCTTTTCAGCCTTCGACGAGCCCTGGAAGGGCGATCCGGCGCGGCTGCGAGGCGCCGAGAAGCACTGGGGCCTGTTCAACGTGGACCGCACGCCCAAGCAGGCGCTTCGCGAAGCGGTGTCGGACTCGAGGCGGTGAGCGCGCATGCCCGCTAATGCCAGGCTGTCGATCCGCGGCTTGCGCACTTTCTGTATTGCAGCGCGTTACAAGAGTTTCCGCTCGGCGGGCGACGCCTTGTTCATCACGGCCTCCGCGGTGAGTCACCAGATCAAGAACCTGGAAGAGGCGCTCGGCGGTCAGCTGTTCGACCGCACCAGCCGGGAACTCAGCTTGTCCGAGCTTGGCACCTCCTTTTACGAGGACGTGAACCCCCTGATCGAGCAGCTCGACGGGGTCGTGGCCAAGTACAAGAAAGGCCTGGCGAAGAGTTCCATCAGGATCTCCGTGCAACCCTTTTTCGCCAGTGAACTGTTTATACCGAGGCTCCAGGAATTCACCGCCGCGAATCCGGAGATCGATATCCAGGTCGGCACCAGCGACGAAACGGCGGAGAAACATCCCTCCGACGCCGATCTCTCTATTCGCCTGTTTCGCAAGCCGCCTGCCGATATGCAGGCGGACCTGCTGTTCCCACTGCGGATGGTTCCCGCCGGCTCGCCCGACTTCAAGCGTGGGCTTTCAGTCCGGGATGGCAAGATCCGGAGCGAGTTTCCGATCATCATGCACGAGACTTATCCCCGGGCATGGCAGCAATGGGAGCAAAAATCGGGCATCCAGCTGCCCAGCGGCTCCAAGGCCACCCGCCTGGACTCGATGATCGCGGTCGTGCGTGCCGCCCAGCGCGGTATCGGCGCCGCGCTGGTGCCCATTCCGATGGGGAATCTCTGGTTCGAGGAGGGCAGCGTCGTCCGGCTGTTCGACGAGGAACTTGTGGCCGACGTCAGTTATTACCTCGTCTGCTCCGCCGGTCGGATCCATGACCAGGGCGTCGCCCGCTTCAGGGACTGGATATTGCAGAACTTCGCGGATGATCGTTGAGTATTTCTCAACCCCGGACTGAATTCTTTTCGTTTGTAGTGAGCCGGTCGCTCTCCTAGAGTTTGCGTGTCGACGGCGATCGTGCTGATCGACGCATCGCGGGCCACCGCGTCGCTACGGAGAGGAGATCATGTCACACAAATCTGGTACTGCGCGTGATGCCTTCACGTTTAGCCTGGGCGGTATGACTGCGATCGCGTCGTTCGTTCCGGCGCCGGCGGTAGCCGATAACCGGCTGGGCAAAGCTTGCCCCGACCGCGAGCAGCGCGTCCGCGAAGAGCGCGACGCCGAGGCAGACAGGCAGGAGAACCCCTACTCGACGGCCGCATGAGCATGCGCGGCTGCCGGGAGGGCGTTTAACGTCCCAGAGCCCCGGAGAGCCACCGAGAACCACTCCCGACGCAGGATGCCCGGGAGTGGTTTTGGCGTGGGCGGAAAAAAATTGACAACGCTGTCAATGTCTGATAATCCTGATACCCGAAAATAACGACATGAAGATATCCTCGCTTCTCGAGGATCATTTTCGGGGGAGCCATGAGACCTGGTAACGACGTTCCGCCGCGCGCCAGCTTCACGCAGCAAATCCGCCTCAAGCCTTCGGGCTTTCCGTCTCTGAGGGATAACCTATGATGCCCGGTCCGCGAGGATTGACACGTTTTGTCGCAGCTCTGGCCACCCTGGTGGCGTTGTCTGCCTGTACCGCGGAAGACCGTGACCAGCCGCTGGAGGCGATCGAGTCGATCGAGATCCCGGCGGCGGATACCACCACCCGGACCAACTTCAACATCGACAATCCGACGCTGGAGATACCGACGACCTTTCCGGTCAGCGACGGCGACCTGTTGACGCTCGTCTGGAGCGACGAGTTCGATGACGCCCAGCTCGATCCGGAGACCTGGTTCTTCGAATCCGGCGACGGTGCGAATTTCGTCGGCGACGGCGGCATCACCGGCCTGCCGTCGGGATGGGGCAACAACGAGCTGCAGTGGTATCTGCCCGACAATGCGCAGCTTGAAGACGGTGTCCTGAAGATCACCGCGCGGCGCGAGACCGTGGACGATTTCGGCTACACCTCGGCGCGGATCACGACCCGTGATCGCTTCGCCTTTAAATACGGCCGTATCGAGGCGAGCATCAAGCTGCCGGCAGGGCAGGGCCTGTGGCCGGCCTTCTGGATGCTGTCCGAGGACAGCCCGTACGGCAGCTGGGCTGCCACCGGCGAGATCGATATCGTCGAAGCGGCCAACCTGGATGGCCAGCCCGGCCCCGGCGGCGTCGGCGGCGGCAACAATATCTTCGGTACGATCCATTACGGCGGCGAGTTCCCGGCCAACCAGTCATCGAGCGTCGACTACACGCCTTCCGAAGACGTGACCGGGGGTTTCAACACCTATGCGCTCGAGTGGGACGAATTCGAGATTCGCTGGTATTTCAACGGTGTGCTGTACGCGGTCCAGAATTCCTGGTTCTCGACCGCGGCGCCGTACCCGGCGCCTTTCGATCAGCCTTTCCACATTTTGCTGAACCTGGCGGTGGGCGGTGATCTGCCCGGTCCGCCCAACGGGTCGACGCCTTTCCCGGCGACGATGGAGGTGGACTGGGTCCGCGTCTACTCGGGCGAGGAGGCGGAAGCCGAGCCGGCCGCCCCGGGCATCGTGCCGGAGGTCGTGATCAGTGCTGCAGACGGGTCGGCGCCGGACCTGGCACCCACCTTCGAGACCTTCGGTTCGGGCAGCACTTTCACGCAGAATTTTGCAGGGGACAGCTCCTACGCCAACGTGGTTGCGGTCGCGGTTGGCGCCGGCTATGGCGCCGGGACTCTCGCCCAGCTTGGCCTGACCGGCTTGACGCCCGGTTTCGCGACGGACTATGGCGAGTTCGTGTTCAAGGTCAAGGGCCTCGATACGGACAACACTGTCGTCGCCAAGCTGGAAGAGCCTTTCCCCGGGACGTCGGTTCCGATCGAGATCGACCTGACTGCTCCTCCCGCCGACGTGACGGTGACCGATCTCGGTGACGGGTGGTCACAGGTGGTGATCCAGGTGGCCGCCTACGGGGATGTTTCCACCTTCAGCCAGATCGTGTTCGAGACGCTGGTAGCCGCCTACCCTGAAGGTCACCGCTTCTTCCTGGCGGATATCGGTTTCAATGCCGGGGGTGACGGTGGTACGGACGGCGCAGCCAGCCTGGGTATCTTCTCCGAGACGAATACCGCAACGACCGTAACCATCACAAATATCGTGTCGGCCGGGAACCCGGTGGATATCGATACCGCAAGCACGGCGGTGACGCCTTTCGAGGGATCCGTGTCGCTCGCGTTGACCTATTCGGACAACAGCCAGGGCAACAATTTCGGTGGTGCGGTCTTCGAGTTCGAGGATATCGATATCTCGGCTTACGACACACTGAAATTCAGCATCGATACGTCGGCTTTTCCCGGCTTCGCGGACCTGACGGTGCAGTTCGAGCCCCCCGGCGGCGGTACTCCCGGCGGCAATGTGTCTTTGTCGGGCTATGCACCGGTGGAGACTTCGGGCAACTGGGAGGTGTACGAAATTCCTCTGGCCGATTTCACGGCGGTCGATCCGACGCTGGTGAACAAGCTCGGTTTCTTCAACGCACGAGACGGCGCAGACGTTCTGCTGGCCGGCACCTTGTACCTGGATGACGTCCACTTGGCGACGACCGGCGACGGTGGCGGTGACACTGGCGGTGGTGGTCCCGGTGCCGGCGACCTTGCCGTCAACGGCGGCTTTGAAAGCGGCGACCTGTCGGGTTGGGCCCTGTTCCCGGCCAGCGCGGACCCGAACGAGCAGACTGTGGTCGCCACGAATCCCAAGACCGGGACTTTCGCGGGACGTTTGAACAATACGACGCCGGGAACGGCATCCATCATCAAGCAGGCGAACCTGTTGCCGGTTGAAATAGGGCAGACCGCCACCGTGAGTTTCTCGGCGCGCGGCAGCTTTGGCACCGGGGGCGTCGCTTTCGCCGAGTTCTTCACCGAACTGGCGGGCGAAGGCACGTCGAGCGCGCAGATTCTTGGTGGCGGCCCTCTGGCGCTGAACGCGGATCCGAACGTGTGGACCGACTTCGAGTTCGTCATCCCGATATCTGCGGACGTTTCCGGCGGCATCACTTTGCAGTTAACGGCTACCACGGGCGGCGCAGGTAGTTTTGCAGATGTGTACTACGACGATGTCTCCATCGTGATCAACTAAATCCAGGAATCCAACGTAGACCGGATTCTTTGCAAAGAGCGGATTCATGCAAGCACTAGTCACCTTACGCCGGTTCAGAAATCTGGCGACCATCATTCCGGTCCTGTTTCTGGCCGCAGCCTGCAGCCAGGGCGACGGCCCCGAGTCCATCGCCAACGAGCCGGCTACGCCGCTGCCTCCCACTGAGCCGGGCTTCTGTGACCCGATCAATTTCGAGGTGGAGTGTCCCGATCCGGAGATCGTGAACTTCAACGGCGGCGCCACGATCATCGTCGACAATCCCGATCCGACTGGCATCAACACCAGTGACCGGGTCGCGCAGATGCAGAAGTTCCCCGACGAGGTCTTCGGCGGGACGCTGCTCAACCTCGACGAGGCCGTCGATTTCAGCGAGGGAGAGTCCTACACCGTGAAGGTCTGGTCGCCGCGTCCGGTGACGGTCTCCTTCAAGCTCGAGGAGCAGGGCAACCCCGCCGGCGGCCTGACGGTCGACGAGGACCACAGCGGCAGCGGAGCCTGGGAAGAGCTCTGCTTCGACTTCACCGGACAGGCGGTTCCGCCGCCCGTCGTCGCGTTGACGATTATTTTTGATAACGGCACGCTCGGCCAGGCGGATACCGATCCGGCTAACTGGACTTTCTACTACGACGACATCACCCAGGTGCAGAGCTGTGAATCCGCCGGCGGTCCCGGCGACATCCAGCCGGATGCGGCGCTTTACGCGGGTGATGCCGCCCCTGACCTGGTCATCCCCGACGATTATGCGGAGCGCACCGCCTTCGGCTCTGGCTCCGTCATCAACGAGGACTACGCGGACGACGAGACCTTCAGCCCGGTGCTGTCGGTCTTCAGCGGCACCGGTTACGGCGCCAACGTCGCGCAAGTCGGATTCATCGGCTTCCCGGAGGGCTTCCTGACCCGTTACGAGACCGTCGACTTCAAGGTCAAGGGCGTGCCCGATTTCGTCATCTTCGTCGAGCTGTTCGACGGCGGCGACGCATTCCGCCTTAACCTCACCAGCAGTGCCTACTCGTCGGAGCTGAGTGACGGCTGGTTCCAGGTATCCATTCCGGTGGCCGATTTCGCAGGTGTGAACGAGGCGACCGGCATCGTCCTCGAGAGCGACGACTCTTCGCAGACGGAGTTCCGGATGCTGCTGAACGATGTCGGATTCAGCGGCACCGGCAGTTACGTGCCCGCTGATTCGGGCGTCATTCCGGAAGTGGCGCTGTACGATCGTGACGGGACTCCGGACCTCGTGATCCCGGATGATTTCGCGGAAGTCACCGTATTCGGTTCCGGCGCGGTCATCGAAGATGACTTCAGGGGCGACCTCGATTTCAGCCCGGCGCTCGCGGTCACGACCGGCTTCGGCTACGACATCTGGAATGCGCAGCTGGCCTATACGGGCTTCACGCCCGGGTTTGCAACGGCGTACAAGAGGCTGGAGTTCAAGGTGAAGGACCTGGGCGGCGATGTCATCCGGGTCAAGCTGCTCCCGGCCCCTGACTACCTCGACATCGACGTGGCCAGCTCGGCGTATTCGACGGCGCTGGGCAATGGCTGGTACCAGGTGTCGGTGCCTGTCACCGACCTGGGGGATGCCGGGACGTCGGATGGGCTGCTTTTCGAGACGATCAGCCCCGCGCCGGACGAATCTTTCAGATTCCTGTTGACCGACGTCGGCTTCAGCGGCTTGAACGGGCCGGCAGACAGCGCGGATTCCATCATTCCCGACAACGTCATTTTCGCGACCGATCCGACCGTCTCCGCGGATTTCGAGTTCGGCGTGGACTACACGGGCTTCGAGCCGTTCGGTTCGGGATCTGTCTTCAACGACAGTTTCGCCGATGATCCGGACTTCAGCCCCGTCTTCGCGGTCACGAGCGGCGCGGGTTACGGCGCCAATGTCGGCCAGTTCGCGATTGTCGGCTTCGATGCCGGCTTCGCCGCAGGTTTCGCGACCCTCGACTTCAAGGTCAAGGGCATGCCGGACGACCTGATCCGGGTCAAGTTCCTCGACAATGGCGATTACGTCGATATCGACCTGACGACCTCCGAGGACTCGACGGCCCTGGGCAATGGCTGGTACCAGGTCTCGATACCCCTGAGCCGGTTCACGGGCGTGGATACAGCTACTGCTCTGCTCTTCGAGAGCACCAATACGTCACCGGATCAATTCACCTTCCTGCTGACGGATTTCGGTTTCAGCGGGACTGCTGGCAGCGGTGGCGGCGGAACCGGGGACATTGCGGCGAACGGCGGGTTCGAGACGGGCACCTTCGAAGGTTGGGAACAGTTGGAGGGCGGCGGCACCCAGGCCATCACCACAGATAATCCTTCTTCCGGGACTTACGCGGCGAGCCTGAGTATCCCGGTTCGCGGACCGGGCGATCCGGGGGTCGACAACCTGATCAAGAACGCCAACCTGGAAGCCGGGAACCTCACCCCTGGCGCGACCGTAACGGTGTCTTTCGACATGCGGGGCACGCTCGCGGGTGCCGGCGGCGTCGTGTTCGCAGAGCTGTTCTCTGAACTTTCCGGAGGCGGCACATCCAATAGCGAGATTCTCGGCGGTGGGCCGTTGGCGCCGACCGTCGACTGGGCGAACTACAGTTTTGATACCACCCTGGGTCCCGATGTCAGCGGCGGCGTGACGCTGCAGCTCAAAGTCGGGTGCGGAGGTGTGGAGGGCTGTGGTGCCGACATCTATTTCGACAACGTGTCCATTGTGGTGGGCGACCCGGGCGGTACGGGTGCGGACCCGGGCACGGTGCCGGATGTCGTGATCTACTCCTCGTCGGCGGCGCCGGACCTCGAGTTCGGCGTGGACTACACCGGCTTCGAAGCGTTCGGCTCGGGTTCGACCTTCGACAATGATGTCACGAGCGACCCGGACTTCAGCCCGGTCTTCGGCGTGACCACGGGAGACGGCTATGGCGTCCAGGTGGGCCAGTTTGCCATCGTCGGTTTCGATGCAGGTTTTGCGGCCACTTACGAAACGCTCGACTTCAAGGCCAAGGGGCTCAACAACGACATAATTAGGGTGCGATTCCTCGATGGCGGTGACTACCTCGACGTGGTGCTGACCGGTTCCCCCTTCTCCACGGACCTGGGCAACGGCTGGTACCAGGTGTCGATACCGCTGACGAGTATCACGGGCGTGGATGCGGCGACCGGCCTGCTGTTCGAGACGGACAACTCGGCGCCGAGTTCGTTCACGTTCCTGCTCACGGACTTCGGATTCAGCGGTTCGACCGGGGTGGCCAACAGCCCGGACTCCATCATTCCCGACAACGTCATCTTCGCGACCGATCCGACCGTCTCCGCGGATTTCGAGTTCGGCGTGGACTACACGGGCTTCGAGCCGTTCGGTTCGGG
>DASRVH010000097.1:0-2767 GCA_035655155.1 Woeseiaceae bacterium | reverse complement strand
GGACCAGAAATCCAATGGATGCTCTCCCCTGAACCGCTCTGATCCCACGACCGACCCGTCGACGTCGCTCCAACCGCTCCGCGGTGTCGTCTCCGGTCAGCCGCTCTTCGACGTCTTCTCGAGTCGCTTCGGGTCGTAGACCTCCGCTGTGCGCCACACCGCCAGCACGATCGAGGCGATCTGCCGCGCGATCGTCAACTTCGCCAAGTTCGGCTTCGTGCCGCCGTCGAGGAGCCGCAGGTAGTGCCGATAGATCGGCTCGTCCTCGGCACGGCCGATCACCGTCGTGGCCGCGCCCTTGAAGATCGCCTTGAGCGTGTGGTTGGAGTTCCGGTTCAGGCCGCGCGTGCGCTTCACCTCGGCCTTCACCCACTCGCCCGTCCGAGACCGCACCCAGTCCGACGAGCTCCGGGTCACGATCCCAAGCCCGCAGTAGGCCCAGAAGCCGCGCTTGCTCCGGAACCGGTACGGCGTCACCACGATGGGCAGCAGCTGGGCCGCGCGCACCGGACCCAGCCCGGGGCAGCTCTTCACCAGCCGGAACTCCGGATGCCGCTTCGCCTCGGCCAGCATCGCGTCCTGCGCCTCGCGCTTCAGTGCCTCCAGCGCGTCCAGTTCGGCGTACAGCAGCTCCGCCAGCGGCTGCGCCGGTCTCGGGAGTCGCTCCAGGAACGCCCCGCGCTTCGAGGCAGTGTAGACCGACGGGCCGGCCACCTGCACACCCCGCGAGCGGTACACGCTCTTCAGCCGGTTCTTCACCCGCACCACGTCGTCGCGGATCCACCGGTAGCCTCTCGCTCGGTAGCCCAACGCGCCGAAGCCGCCGCGCTCCTTGTAGACCGCCCGCTCGATCGCGCCCAGCCGCAGAGAATCGGCGAGTCCGAACGCATCGCGCCGATCGTCCTTCGGCCCCCGGCTCGCCTGCACCGTCGTCACCACTACCCGCTCCGCGTGCGGCGAGAGCACCTCGTGGAGCCACTCCGACAGCGTGCCCTCTTCCAGGCAGATGTGCCGGGGCTCGGAGACCTGCCGCACCGCCTCGATCAGGCACCGCGCATTGGTCTCCACCACGTGCGAGCCCACCCGCTTCCCGCTCGGGCTCACCACCCCGAGCGTGCAACTTGACGCATGCGCGTCCAACCCGATGAACCTGTCCATGTGCACTCTCCTGCAGGGGTCGGGATACCTGGAGTTCATCCAATCCCAGAGTGTCCCGCCCCGCAGGAGAACGCCACGCCGTTTTCAGGGCCCGCCGCGTCATGTGCTCCTCCCGACCAAGGACGCGCTGCCCCAATGATGCCTATCCGTCAAGCTCAGCCCTGGAGGGTCAAAATCAGAATGGTGAAACGGCTGAATAGCTGAGCTGATCGCGAAAGATGCCTTTTACTATGACGAGGATCGCGAGAGAGGGTTAGACCCCGCCTCGTCGTCTATTCGCTCGAGGATTTCCGTGGCCACATCCATAATGAGTTCTTGCTCGCCGTATTGCAGGATCTTGTATCCCAGCTGATTGCGATACGCCGTCCGCAATTCTTCATCCTCGGCCAGTAGTGCAAGCAATTCAGCTTCGGGCAAGTCGTAAGAAGGAGAGAGGCCAAATCGTCGTCCAATCTCTAGCATGTCATTCCGCAGCGGGCGCATCGTGCCATCATGAGTCCGTTCCATGCCTTTGTGCAGCCGGTAATAGTTCTGGATCGCATCAACGAGATCCGGATCGCTGATAATTCCCAGATTCCCGGTGCTCATGAGAACGTCATACGCTGTCGTCGCTGCTCCTGGGAAGTAGGCGGCGATCAGTAGAGACCACAGGCGGTCCTTCTGGTCTTCCGTCGGCTCTGGAATGTCAGGGATGTCGGCAGGGATTCCGCCGAACGAGCTCGTCGATGTCGGTGCTTCTCCGATTGCGGCGAGTGCGTAATTCCCAGCACCGATGCCGGTAAGCATTATCGCCGAACCGATGCGAAGCTCATCAAGATCCCGGCGCACATCCGCAGCGATGCCAAGAAGGATGTCGGCCTCCTGACGTTGTTCTACGCGACGCTCGTTCCAGTTGGCGGCCTGAATACCGATAAAGACGCCGACCACGACAATCACGAGCTCGAGCGCAACGTCCGACCAGTTTTGCTCCCGGACATGTTTGGTCATGCGTCGAAGTAGCACTCGGAGCCCCCTATCCTGCCGCGAAAGTAAGGTATGATGCTGAACTGCATGCACAGCACGCCCAAGATGCTGACCGCGCTGCAACAAATGCTAGTTGGATGGTGCTAGCCTGGGCGTCGAAGACCGCCAAGGACGTTCGTCCGAGCCGGGCCGGCACCGGTTAGAGAGATCTCCTCTAGGCTGCGATCCGCTAGTTCCCGACTGGCCCCAGCGGCAGGAACGGCGAGAGCGTGCGCTTACCCGTCATGACGTCCCTCAAGAACTGGCACGTGTAAGCCATGACCAAGCCGCCCTTCGTCGCACCGGGCGACGGAAATGTCACGACGTCGAGGTGGCAGATGTCACGGACCGGGTAGGACCGGAATTCATCGAAGACGACGCCCCGATCATCGATGACGTAGGAGGGGCTCGGGACGCGTCCGCTTGCGATGAAGCCACCGTTCGCGAACGTGAAGATGCCCATCCGTGGCAGGAAATCCCAAAGTTCCGCCTCTTGGTGCGCGAACTCCCGGAGGTCGGAAACGGTCGCGGTGCGGTCGATACCCATCAACGATCGAACCCGAAACTTCACCTTGTAGTCCAGCGACCGGGCCGTCCATCCGGTGGG
>DASRVH010000096.1:0-57555 GCA_035655155.1 Woeseiaceae bacterium | reverse complement strand
CGGCGCGCTCGGCTTCGCGGACTACATGAACCTGGTTCTCTACGCGCCGGGGCTGGGCTATTACTCGGCCGGCACGCGGAAGTTCGGCCCGGGCGGGGACTTTGTCACCGCGCCGGAAGTGAGCCCGCTCTTCTCCCGGGTTCTCGCGCGGCAGCTCGCCGAGATGCTCGCGGCCGTGGGCGGCGGCGACATCCTGGAGCTGGGCGCCGGCAGCGGCGTGATGGCGGCGGAGATCCTGGCGGCACTGGCTGCAGCGGATGCTCTGCCGGGACGCTATCGGATCCTGGAGGTGAGCGCGGATCTCCGGGCCCGGCAGCGGGAGACGATCGGCGAGCGGGTCCCGGCGCAGCTCGAGCGAGTGCAGTGGCTGGATGGGCTGCCCGCGGAGCCCCTGCGCGGGGCGATCGTGGGCAACGAGGTGGTCGACGCCCTGCCGGTGGAGCGATTCCGCCGCGAGGCGGAGGGCGTGAGCCGGGCCGTGGTCACGCAGACGCCGGCGGGACTGGCGCTGGACTGGACGCCGGCGCCGCCGGCGCTGGCGGGGGCGGTGGCCGCCCTCGAGACGCGTCTCGGCAGGCGCCTGGCGCCCGGTTACGTCTCCGAGGTTTCCCTCGGTCTCGGCGGCTGGATGGGCGACGTGGCCGCGGCGCTCGGCGAGGGCTTCCTGTTGCTCGCCGACTATGGCTTCAGCGAGTCGGAGTATTACGCGCCGGAGCGCAGCGGAGGCACGTTCCGTTGCCACTACCGGCACCGCGCCCACGAGGACGCCCTGCTCTGGCCGGGCCTGCAGGACCTGACGGCGTGGGTCGATTTCACGGCCCTGGCAGAGGCTGGACTGGCTGCCGACCTGGACCTGGTCGGTTATACGACCCAGGCGCACTTCCTGATCGCGGCGGGACTGGAGGCCGAACTGGCCGGGCTGGAGTCCCTCGACGAGCGGCAGCGGCTGTCGTTGTCTGCCGGAGTCAAAACCCTTACGCTCCCCGGCGAGATGGGCGAGGCATTCAGATTCATGGGCTTCAGCCGGGCGGTGGACCGGAGTCCGTTGCAACGGCTGCGACCGAAGGGCTTCGCCCTGAGCGATCTCAGGCGCACCCTTTGAGTCCGCAGCCGAGTCCGCCGTCGAGTCCGCAGCCGTGACCTGGTGGCAGTCGGTCGTCCTCGCCCTGCTGCAGGGGCTGACCGAATTCCTTCCCATCTCCAGTTCGGGTCATCTGGTGCTGGTGCCGGTGATTGCCGGCTGGCAGGACCAGGGCCTCGCCTTCGACGTGGCCGTGCACTTCGGCACGCTGGCCGCCGTGCTGATCTATTTCCGCCGCGACCTGCTGGCGATGGCCCACGGCTGGTTCCGCCAGGTCGGCGGGGGAGGCCCGTCGCCGGAATCCCGGCTGGCGTGGGCGGTGATCGTGGGCACCCTGCCGCTGGGCCTGGTGGGCTTCGTGGGCCACGACTGGATCGAGGCGAACCTGCGCTCGGCTCTCGTCATCGCGGCGGCCACGGGCGGCTTCGGCGTTGCGCTGTGGCTGGCCGATGCGTTCGGCGCCCAGCGCCGCTCGGAGGACTCCCTGCGGCTCGGCGATGCCCTGCTGGTCGGACTGGCGCAGGTGCTCGCGCTCATACCCGGGACGTCGCGCTCGGGCATCACGATGACCGCCGCCATGGCGCTGGGACTCACCCGCAGCGCCGCGGCCCGCTTCTCCTTCCTGCTGTCGGTGCCCGCCATCCTGGCCGCGACCGGTCTGGAGACCTGGAATCTGATCGAGTCGACGGATCCGGTCCGCTGGGACATCCTGGCCGGCGCCACCGCCATCTCAGCCGTGACCGCCTATCTTGCGATCCGGCTGTTCCTCGGCTTCATCGAGCGCATCGGCATGTGGCCGTTTGCCGTGTACCGGCTGGTGCTGGCAGCCGTGATTCTCTGGCTGGTGGTCTAGCGGCCGCAGGCCGGCGCACCGACCGCGAGCTAGCCGGCGTCGCGGGGGAGCGCGCTGCGCAGGGCCTCGATGCGGGCTTCCCGGATCGCCCGGCCGATGGCGGCTCCCTCGAGATTCTCGCCGGCCACGTCGTCGGCCGAGACCGCGGCGGCGACCTGCCGGGCGCGACGCAGCCGGTCGGCCTGTGGGTAGGGGCGATCCTCGAGGCCGGTGCGCCCGCGGGCGTCGGCCTCGCACGCGAGCAGGAACTCATCGAACCGTTCCGGCCGCCGGAAAGCATCCGCGGCCTCGAGCAGTTTCATCACCGTAGACGGCCTGAGTTCCGTCGCGCGGTGGCAAAGTCCGTGATACTCGGCCACCAGCAGGCCGAGGTCCCGGCAGGCCTTCGGCACGGGCAGCCGCTCGCACAGGCGGCCGAGCAGGCGAACGCTGCGCCGTTCGTGCCCCCGGTGACGCGGCCATTCCGATTCGGGTGTCTCGCCCTTGCCCAGGTCGTGGGTGAGGGCGGCGAAGCGCACCGCCAGCGACGGCGACAGCCGCGTGGCCTGCTCCAGCACCAGCAGCGTGTGCAGGCCGGTGTCCACCTCCGGGTGCCACTGCTCCGGCTGGGGAACGCCGAACAGGGCCTCCACCTCCGGGAACAGGACGGCCAGGGCGCCGCAGACGTAGAGAACGTGGAAGTAGACCGCCGGCCGCGGCCCCTCGAGGGCGTTGGCCGTCTCCTGCCAGACGCGCTCCGGGGTGAGATGCTCCAGCTCCCCGGATTGCGCGAGTTCCGCCATCAGGCCGAGAGTCTCGCCGGCGAGGGTGAATCCCAGATCGGAGAAGCGGGCGGTGAAGCGCGCCGCGCGCAGCACCCGCAGCGGGTCCTCGGCGAAGGCCGGCGAGACGTGTCGGAGTATGCGCTCCTCCAGGTCGCGGCGGCCGCCGTAGGGATCGACGATCGTGCCGTCGGGCGCCTCGGCCATGGCGTTGACGGTGAGGTCGCGGCGCCGCAGATCGTCTTCCAGCGTGACGTGCGGCGAGGTGTCGAACTCGAAGCCGTGGTAGCCGTGGCCGGACTTGCGTTCGCTGCGGGCCAGCGCGTACTCCTCGCCCGTCTCCGGGTGCAGGAATACCGGGAAGTCCTTGCCGACCTGGCGATAGCCCTGATCGATCATCTCGGCGGGCGTGGCGCCGACGACGACCCAGTCCCGCTCCCTGACCGGCAGCCCGAGCAGACGATCACGGACCGCCCCGCCGACAAGGTAGACTTTCATCGCCGCATTCTAACGTGAAGGCATGAATGGTCCGCAAATCCCTCATCCGTACGGTCACGGCGGTACTCGCCGTCGTCGTGCTCTCGACAGGCCTCGGCGGTTGCTACTACCTGCAGGCCGCGCGCGGGCAGCTGGAGATCGTGCGCAAGCGCGCGCCCATCGCCGATGTGGTGGCCGATCCGGCCACGTCTCCCGCGCTGCGCCGGCGTCTGGAGCTGGTGCGCTCGGCGCGGG
The DNA here is from genome assembly GCA_035655155.1 of Woeseiaceae bacterium. Lineage (GTDB taxonomy): Bacteria > Pseudomonadota > Gammaproteobacteria > Steroidobacterales > Woeseiaceae > Lentisalinibacter. The sequence goes on along the minus strand of DASRVH010000096.1, from coordinate 54,128 downwards.
AATTCGGCGTGGCCGAGCTCGGCCTGCCCGACAACGGCAGCTATCGCAGCTACGCCGACCTGGGGCGTGAGTTCGTCGTCTGGAACGTCTTCGCGGCGCCGGAATTCTCGCTGGAGCCGAAACGCTGGTGTTTTCCCGTGGCCGGCTGTGTCGCGTACCGGGGTTACTTCGACCGGGACGCAGCCGAAGCGCAGGCGGCGCGCCTGGCCGCGGAAGGCTACGACACCCACGTCGCCGGCGTGGCCGCCTATTCCACGCTGGGCCGCTTCGAGGATCCGGTGTTGAACACGATGATGGGCTGGTCGGACTCGCAACTGGTGGAGACACTGTTTCACGAACTCGCGCATCAGCGCCTGTACGTGCAGGACGACACCGAGTTCAACGAGTCTTTCGCCACCGTGGTCGGGCGCGCGGGGGTTCGCCGCTGGCTGCAGTCGCGCGGCGACGCGGCGGGCCTCGCGGCGCTGGAGCGCCGGGTGGCCTGGCTGCGCGACTGGATGGCGGTAGTGGAGGGCCTGCGCAGCCGTCTGCAGGCGCTGTACGCGAGCGGGCGGCCGCCGGCGGACATGCGTGCGGAGAAGGCACGATTGTTCGCCGGGCTCGCGCGATCGCCCATCGCTCCCCGGCAGGTGCCGGACGACAATGCGGCGCTGGTGCCGGCGATGGCCTATCACGGCCTGGTGCCCGGGTTCACGGGCATGCTCGAGGCCTGCGACGGCGAGCTGGGTTGCTTCTACGACCGCGCTGCCGCGCTGGCCGAGCTGGAACCGGCGGCGCGGCGCGAGCGTCTGGCCGCCTATCGCTCTGTCGGTGACGTTATCGCTGAGTGATGCGTCCGGCCTCGCGCCGGTAGCGGGAATAGCGGGCGTTGCGCCCCGTCTTGCCGATGTACAGCGGCACGGCGGTCTCGAGGGAGCGGGGCCGGATGCCGAAGTGCCCGAAGCCGTCGCTGTCGCAGACGCTGGGCACCGTCAGGGACAGGTAGTTGTCCCAGGACAGCGGTTTGCCCGGCACGTACTCGAAGATGCGGGCCTGCAGCCGCGACGCCCATTCCGGCAGGCCGATAATGAGGCGGCGGATCTCCAGCGTGGCGCAGATGAGCTCGACGAGCTCGCGCAGTGTGTAGGTCCTGGGGCCGCAGAGTTCGAAGCGGGCCGACTCGGTCGCCGCATCGTCCAGGGAGAGGACGAATGCCTCGGCCACGTCGTCCACCGAGACCGGCGCGAAGCGCGAGTCCGGCATGGCCAGCGGCAGCACGGGCAGGAATTTCAGCAGGCCGGCGAAGCGGTTGACGAAGCCGTCGTCCGGCCCGAAGATCACCGAGGGCTGGAAGATGGTCCAGGCCAGCGCGTCGCCGCTGTCGCGCTCGATGATCTCCTCGGCCTCGCCCTTCGTGCGCAGGTAGTGGCTCGGGCCGGCCGGGCTGGCCTTCACCGCGCTCATCTGCAGCAGGCGTCCGACGCCTGCGGACCGGCAGGCCGCCACCACCTTGCGGGTGAGTTCGCGGTGCGCCGCGTCGAAGCCGTGGCCGCTGTGGCCGGACTCGTTCAGGATGCCCACCAGATTGACCACGGTGTCCTGTCCCTCGAACAGCCGCTCCAGGGCGGCCGGGTCGTGCACATCGGCAGCGACCAGCGTGACCGTGGGCAGCACCTTCAGGTGGCGGCCATTCTCCACGTTCCGGGTGGGCACCAGCACGCGATGCTGATCCGCGGCGAGACGCTCGACGATCTCGGTACCGACGAAGCCGGTGCCGCCCAGTACGCAGATGCGGTGCGTCATCGTCCGCTTGCCCCGGCCTGCGCCAGCGCCAGCCGCTCGCCCGGCGGCGGAACCGGCGGATGGAGCGCCGAGAGCCGTAGCTCACGGCCGGTGAGGCGCCAGCTGAAGATGCTGTCCGCCGTCAGGACGCGCTTGACGTAGCTGCGCGTCTCGGCGAACGGGATGGTCTCGATCCAGATGTCCGCGGGCAGCGAGCGGGCCTCCGGGAGCCAGCGCTCGACCCGGTGCGGGCCGGCGTTGTACGCCGCGGTGGCCAGCACAGGATTTTCGTCGAAGCGCTCGTAGACTTCGGCCAGATAGCGCGTGCCGAGCTGGATGTTGGCCGGCGGATCGATCAGCGTCGCATAGCCGCGCCAGCGCAGCCGCGCGCGCTGCGCCGTGCCGCGCCCCGTCGCCGGCATGAGCTGCATCACGCCGATGGCACCGGCGGACGAACGGATGTCCGCCATGAACAGGCTCTCGCTGCGGGCGATGCCGTAGGCCCAGGCCTCGCGGATGTCGGCGGCCGCGGCGTGAGTCTCGAAGTCCGTCTTCCATGGCAGCGGATAGCGCAGCCCGAGGTCGTCGTAGCGGCCGGCTTTCGCCGCGGTGGCGATCGCCCGGGAGTGCCAGCCCCAGCGGTGCGCGAGCAGCGCGGCCTGGGTCAGCCGGTGGTTGTCGAGTCCGGCCACGGCTTCGTTCCAGTCGCTGCGTCCCAGGCTCTCCAGCCCCACGTGGAACAGCTCGCCGGCCCGGCGGACGGCGGGATCGCGCGCCAGCGCCGCGAGGGACTCCTCGTCGGCCGGCAGCGGCGCATGGCCGAAGGCGTAGGGCAGGTCCAGCGCATCCGCGGCCAGGAAGCCGTGATAACTGCGTTCCGCGGCGAGTGCGCGCCACAGGGTCTCGGCAGCGGCCTGCTCGCCGGTGGCGGCCAGCGCCCGTGCGCGCCAGTAGCGCCAGACGTCCTCGCCGGCCATCTCGGCCGGCATCGCCTCGATGGCGGCCAGCACGTCCGGCCAGTCCTGACGGCGCAGCGCATCCCGGGTGCGCCAGGCAAGCACGTTGGCGGACGCAAGGTGGGCGGGGATCGCCTTCAGCAGACCCGGCGCCGCGGGCTCGCCCCGCAGGGCGGCGCGGATGCCGATGTGGCCCGCCACGTCCCAGCGCTCCCGGCCGGTCACGCCCAGCTGCGGCGCCAGCCGGCGCCAGAGTTCGGCCGCATAGGCGGGGTCACGGCGTGCCAGCGCCTCGACGCCCCAGAGCGCACGCGCCCGGACGGTCTCGTCGACGCCGGCCGGGTCCAGCCGCACGAGCTGCGCGGCGGGGTCGCTCTGCATGGCGATCCACGCCGCCGCCTCCCGCCGCGCGTCGTCGTCCAGCTCCCTTGCCAGATAACGGGCGAGCCGGAACTCGCGGGCGTCGATGGCGAGCGCGAACCGCTGCCGGTAGCGTTCGGCGTCCAGCAGACCCTGAGCGCGCATGGCCTCGAACACGGGATCGCATTCCCGGGGCTGGCTCCGGCCCGCCAGCCACAGGCGCTCGACGTCGTTCTCCGTGTAGCGATGACCGGCTTCCGACAGGCTCCGGGCCCGTGCCGCGGTGCAGTCGAGTGCAGTGATGCCGGCGTCCGCGTAGCGCTCCCCATACAGCTTCAGGAAACGGGGCCAGTCGCTCCGTCGCGCCAGCTCGTGGATCCAGCGGTCGGCGAGCCGTCGGGCGGGCGGCAGCTGAGCATGTTCCCGCAGGAAGGTCTCCACGGCCGCCGCATCCGCACGGCGGATCGTCGCCTGCAGCCAGGCCGCGCGCAGATCGGGCCAGAGGGGATAGTCGCGCAGCTCGGCGGCGGCCGCTTCCGCCGCCGCCCATTCCCCTTCGCGGGCCTCGGCGTAGACCGAGGCGAACAGCTGTCGCCGGGCCTCGATGCCGTCACCGGCGGCCGGCGAAGCTGCTGGCGTTACGCTCGTTGCAGCCAGGGCAGCGAGCGCGCCGAGCGCGACGAGGGCGCCGAGGGCAGCCGGGGCGAGGAAGCGGACGGGAAGAGTGCGCGAGCCGTGCATGCTGAGAACATACTCAGCGGCTCGCGCGGAGGCAAGGTGAAAAAAAAAGGCCGGCCTGCAGCGGCTGCAGACCGGCCTCGATGAACGGACCTCGCTGAAAGGACCGCGATGAAAGACCTAGCGTATCTGCAACAGCAGCACGCGGTCGCCGCGGATGACCTTCAGGAACAGGATCCGTCTGTCGCCGACCGCCTCGCGCAGTTCCGTCATGTTGGAGACGGGGCTGCGGTTGACTTCGACGATGATGTCTCCGGGCCGGAGGCCGCGCTGGGCTGCCGGGCTGCCGGCCTCGACGGTAACCACTTCCACGCCGTCGGCGTCGGGCCCGGTCGCCGGTGCGAACTCGGCACCCTCGAGACCGGGATGCAGCTCGACGCCGGCGCTGCTCATCGTGGCGTTGCGGTCGTCCAGGATGGCGGTCACGGTTTTCTCCCTGCCGTCGCGCAGCAGCCGGATTTCCACCTCATCGCCGGCGCGCAGCAGGCCGATGGTGTTGCGCAGCTCCGTGCCGCTCGCGATCGGCTCGCCGTTGGCCTCGACGATGATGTCGTCCACCTGGATGCCGGCCTGTTCGGCGGCGGAGCCCGGGTTCACGGACTGGACCAGCGCGCCGCGGACGTCGTCGAGGCCGAGCGCCTCGGCGGTATCCTCGTCGACGGTGCTGATCTGCACGCCCAGCAGGCCGCGCCGCACCTCGCCGTATTCCAGGATCTGGCGCATGATCGCGTTTGCCATGTTGGACGGCACGGCGAAGCCGATGCCCACGTTGCCGCCGGAGCGCGAGATGATCGCCGAATTGATGCCGACCAGCTCGCCGCGCAGGTTCACCAGCGCGCCGCCGGAATTGCCCGGGTTGATCGAGGCATCCGTCTGGATGAAGTCCTCGTAGCCGTCCGGATTCAGCCCGAAGCGACCGAGCGCGCTGACGATGCCCGAGGTCACCGTGTGCTGCAGCCCGAACGGGTTGCCGATGGCGATGACGAAGTCGCCGACCTCGAGGACGTCGGAATCACCAATAGGCAGCTCCACGAGCCCGTCTTCCTCGACTTTCAGGATTGCGATGTCCGTGCCGGGATCGGAGCCGATGATCTCGGCGTCCAGCGTGCGGTCGTTGAACAGCGTGATCTCGATATCGTCCGCACCGTCCACCACGTGGTGGTTGGTGATGATGTATCCGTTGTCCGCATCCACGATCACGCCGGAGCCCGCACTCTGCATCTGACGTTCGCGCGGCTGCTCGTCTGGCAGCCCGAAGAAGCGGCGGAAGGGGTCGTTGTCGTGGAAAGGGGTGCGCATCTCCACGGTGGCGCTGACGCGGATATTCACGACGGCGGGAGAGACGCGCTGGACGAGGGGTGCGAGGCTGGGCACCTTCTCGTCGTCTACGAGCTGGGGCAGGGCCGCCCAGCCGGGGCCTGCCAGGCCGACCGCCAGGATGAGGGTTGCCAGGACGCTATGTCTTGTCATGCGATGAGTTCCTCTGTGCGAAATGGATGTCGCTGAACGGCGCAGGCAGTGCGGTGGGGGGCTCTACGGGTCATCCCGGGCCCGACCTCCCGAATCCATCATGAAGGCCCATGATGGGATGCGTCCAGCAAAGACAACGGCGGAGACCGTTTGGTTCCGGTCTCCGCCGTCCGTGCCACGCCCGTCGGGCAGGGACTCGCCGTGCCCGACGCCGGCCTCATTCGACCGTCACGTCGATGCGGCGCGGCGTCACCTTGGGCTGCTTGGGGATGCTGATCTCGAGCACGCCGTGCGTGCTCTTCGCGGTGATGCTCTCGGCATCGGCGGTCTCCGGCAGCGTGAAGCGGCGGAAGAAACTGCCGCTGACCCGCTCGACGCGGCGGTAGCCGTTCTGCTCGTCCCGGTCGCTGAACTCGCGCCTGCCGCTCAGCGTGAGCACCCCGTTCTCCATGCTCACCTCGATGTCCTTGGGATCGACGCCCGGTACATCGGCGGTGAGGACGAAGCGGTCGGACTCCTCGCTGATGTCGACGGCGGGGATCCAGTCGGCGATGGCGGACGAACTCTCCGGGTCCGCCGGCACGCGGCCCGCCATCAGTTTGTCGAGATCGCGGTGGAGCCGGTTCACCAGGCTCCAGGGTTCGTAGGTTACAAGGCTCATAATCGACCTCCTCGTTGCTCGTCGGGCGCTCTGCCCGCTCGTGTTCGATGAAGCCGAAATGCGGATCGGACCGCGGTTTTTCAAGTGGTTCCGACGTCCGGAAAACCGTCTGCGGAGCGGTTAGGGATGCTCTCGCCGTGCGCACAAGATATTGTGTCACTGATATGACACCCCGCCGTGCAGAAAATACCCGGATTTTAAACCGATTTTTGCGATAGATCCGGTAATTGATTGATTTCACGACTGTTTTATTGCCAAAAAAGTTTCGGTTTTTCCCTTGACAGCGGCCCCTCACGGTCCTAATCTAACGACTCGCAGACACAACATCTTGTGTCTCGCAAAACAAGCATAAACCTTGCTTCAGGGCAGGTATCCGGCTCGTTCGCGCCGGATATCAGGGGGTTCTTGTGCGGCGTTCTGGCCGCCGCATTTGACAGAATATACCGCCGTTCAGGCACTTGGCCGACGGCCCGGCTTTTGGGGGTTCGCGTACGATGAAACCGGCAGAGATGATGGCACCGACCGCAGTCTCGGAGATCGCTTTCCAGGATGCGTCTATCGACATCTGGGATTCCAAATACAGGCTGAAAGCCAAGGACGGCACGGAGATCGATGCCTCGGTCGATGCCACCTACCAGCGGGTGGCCCGCGCACTGGCCGACGTGGAGCCGGCCGACCGCCGCGAGCACTGGTACGAGCGCTTCCTGTGGGCGCTCAGGAGCGGCGCCATCCCGGCCGGCCGCATCACCTCCAATGCGGGCGCCCAGGCACACAAGCCGGCGACGTCCACGATCAACTGCACGGTGTCCGGCACCATCATGGACTCGATGGACGACATCCTGAACAAGGTGCACGAAGCCGGCCTGACGCTGAAGGCGGGCTGCGGCATCGGCTACGAGTTCTCCACCCTGCGGCCGAAGGGCGCGTACGTGACCGGCGCCGGCGCCTATACCTCCGGACCGCTGTCGTTCATGGATATCTACGACAAGATGTGCTTCACGGTGTCGTCCGCGGGCGGCCGACGCGGCGCCCAGATGGGCACCTTCGACGTGGGCCACCCCGACGTGATGGACTTCGTGCGCGCCAAGCGGGAGAACGGCCGCCTGCGCCAGTTCAACCTGTCGCTGCTGGTCACCGACGAGTTCATGCAGGCCGTGAAGAACGACGACGACTGGCAGCTGGCCTTCCCCGTCTCCGTGGACGAGGCGGAGCACGACGAACTCGACCTCGGCGACCGGGAGCAGTTTATCTGGCGCGAGTGGCCCGGCGGCGGCGACTACGTGCAGGACGAGAGCGGTCTGGTGGCCTGCCGCATCTACAAGACGGTGCCCGCGCGGCGGCTGTGGGACATGATCATGGCCTCCACCTATGATTTCGCCGAGCCCGGTTTCGTGCTGATCGACCGGGTGAACGAGATGAACAACAACTGGTGGACCGAGAACATCCGCGCCACCAACCCCTGCGGCGAGCAGCCGCTGCCGCCGTACGGCTCCTGCCTGCTGGGCTCGGTCAACCTGACCAAGTTCGTGGTTTCGCCGTTCACCGACGAGGCGCGTTTCGACTGGGAGGAGTTCAGCGAGGTGGTGAAGGTCTTCACCCGCATGCTGGACAACGTCGTCGAGATCAACGGCCTGCCGCTGGGCGAGCAGCGCAACGAGATCACACGCAAGCGCCGCCACGGCATGGGCTTCCTGGGGCTCGGCTCCACCATCACCATGATGGGCATGAAGTACGGCGAGCCGGGTTCCGTGGAGTTCACCGAGAGGGTGGCAAAGCAGCTTGCGATCTCGGGCTGGGAGACCGGCCTGGAACTCGCTCGGGAGAAGGGGCCGGCGCCGATCATGGAAGAGGAGTTCGAAGTGACGCCGGAGATGCTGCGCAAGCGGCCGGAGATGGCCGCCGACGGCATCCGCCCCGGCGATCGACTGCCCGGCCGCGTGCTGCACGCGCGCTACAGCCGGTACATGCAGAAGGTCGCCGCCGAGTCCCCCGAACTGGTGCAGGAACTGGAACGGGTGGGCGCCCGCTTCACCCATCACAGCTCCATTGCGCCGACGGGCACCATCTCCCTGTCGCTGGCCAACAACGCCAGCAACGGCATCGAGCCGAGCTTCGCCCACCACTACTTCCGCAACGTCATCCGCGAGGGGCGCAAGTCCAAGGAAAAGGTGGATGTCTTCTCTTTCGAGCTGCTCGCCTACCGGGAACTGATAAATCCGCGCGCGATGCCTCATTCGGAGTCGCCCGAAGAGAAGCTGCCCGAGTATTTCATCACCTCGGACGACGTGTCGCCGAAGCAGCACGTGGACATCCAGGCGGCGGCCCAGAAGTGGGTGGACTCGTCCATCTCGAAGACGGCGAACGTGCCCACCGAGTATCCCTACGAGGAATTCAAGGACATCTACCTCTACGCCTACGAGCAGGGCCTGAAGGGTTGCACCACCTTCCGCTTCAATCCGGAGGCCTTCCAGGGCGTGCTCGTGAAGGAGCAGGACCTGAAGAACACCACCTACGTCTTCGAACTGGACGACGGCAGCACGGTGGAGCTGAGGGGCGACGAGGAGATCGAGTACGACGGCGAGATGCATACCGCCGCGAACCTGTTCGACGCGCTGAAGGAAGGCTACTACGGCAAGTTCTGAGCGCGGAGCTGGCAAGGATTGATGCGGCCCCGCCGCGGCGGGGCCTGACGAGGAATCGAACAATGGCTGCAAAGAAGATAGACAGGAAGATCGTCGGCTACTCCGTGAAGAAGCCGGAGGACAAGGCGGAGAAGAAGCGCGCCTACGAGGTGGAGCAGGAGGGCGACGGCGCCACCGTCATCCGCATGCACGAGCGGCTCGAGCGCCCCGAGGTGCTGATCGGCTCCACCTACAAGGTCAAGACGCCGGTCTCGGATCACGCGATGTACGTCACCATCAACGACATCGTGCTGAACGAGGACACGCCCCACGAGCAGCGCCGGCCGTTCGAGATCTTCGTCAACTCGAAGAACCTCGACCACTATCAGTGGATCGTGGCGCTGACCCGCATCATCTCGGCGGTGTTCCGCAAGGGCGGCGACGTGACCTTCCTGGTGGACGAGCTGAAGGCCGTGTTCGATCCCCGCGGCGGCTACTGGCAGCCGGGCGGCAAGTTCATGCCTTCCATCATCGCCGAGCTGGGCCACATCGTGGAGAAGCACCTGCACACCATCGGCCTGCTGAAGCCGGCCGGCCCGGACGAGCACCAGCAGAAGCTGATCGCCGAGAAGCGGGCGGAATTCGAGGCCCGCGCGGCGCAGACCGACGCCTTCTCCGAGAGCGAGTTTCCGGAGGGCGCGCAGCTCTGCGCCAAGTGCAACGTGGCCGCCGTCATCATGATGGACGGCTGCATGACCTGTCTGAGCTGCGGCGAGTCCAAGTGCGGCTGAGTGCCGCGTAAAGGGACGCTCTCTTTGCTAACATGCCGGGCTTCCGAGGTTTCCCCGGCGGCAAGCTCGTGACCCTGCAGATACCAGACTTCTCCGGCGCCCGTCTCCTGGTGGCCGGGGACCTCATGCTCGACCAGTACTGGTTCGGCGCCACCGGCCGCATCTCGCCGGAGGCGCCCGTGCCCGTCGTCCATGTTCGCGACGGCGAGGAGCGGCCGGGCGGCGCCGCCAACGTGGCGGTGAACCTGGCCGAGCTCGGCGCGCCCGCCGCGCTGGTGGGCATCGTCGGCGCCGACGAGGCCGCCGGGCGTCTCGAGTCTCTGCTGGCGGAGCGGGGCGTCGACTGCCGTTTCGCCGTCTCGCCGGCGGCGCCTACCACGACCAAGCTGCGGGTACTCTCCCGCGGTCAGCAGCTCATCCGCCTGGACCGGGAGGAGACCGCGACCGGGGTTGCCGTCTCGGTGCGGGAACCGTTCGTCGCGGCGCTGCAGGGTGTCGGGCTCGTCATCCTCTCCGATTACGCCAAGGGGGCGCTGCAGGAGGTGGGCCAGCTGATCGCCGCCGCCCGCGAGGCCGGCGTCCCGGTGCTGGTCGATCCCAAGGGAACCGACTTCGCGCGTTACCGGGGCGCCACGCTGCTGACGCCGAATCAGGCGGAGTTCGAGGCGGTGGCCGGCGCGGCGCGGGACGACGAAGACCTGCTGCGCCGCGCCCGGCTCATGCTCGACGAACTCGATCTGGAAGCGTTGGTGATCACCCGCAGCGAACGCGGCATGCTGGTGGTGGAGCGCAGCGGGGAAGCGCAGTTTCTGTCCACCGAGGCCCGGGAGGTCTTCGACGTGACCGGCGCCGGCGATACGGTCATCGCCACCCTCGGCGCGGCGATGGCCGCGGGCTCCACGCTGGGTGAGGCGGCGGCGCTGGCAAACCTCGCCGCCGGGCTGGTGGTGCGCAAGATCGGCGTGGCCGGGGTCACCCCGTCCGAACTGAGGGTTGCACTGCACCGGCGCGGCAAGGGCGGCCGCGGCATGGTGGACGAGGCGGCGCTGCTCGAGTTCGTGAGCGAGGCGCGCAGCCGGGGCGAGCGCGTCGTGATGACGAACGGCTGCTTCGACATCCTGCATGCCGGCCATGTCACCTATCTGGAGGAGGCCAAGTCGCTCGGCGACCGGCTGGTGGTGGCCGTGAACACGGATGACTCCGTGCGCCGCCTTAAGGGCGAGGGTCGGCCCGTGAACCCGGTGGAAGACCGGATGGCGGTTCTCGCAGGATTGGCGGCCGTCGACTGGGTGGTGCCCTTCGCCGAAGAGACCCCTGCCCGCCTGATCGAGGCCGTGCTGCCCGAGGTGCTGGTGAAGGGCGGCGATTATCGGCCGGAGCAGATCGCGGGCGGCCCGGCCGTGCTCGCGGCCGGCGGCGAGGTGCGCGTGCTCGCGTTTCGCGAGGGTCGGTCCAGCTCCCGCATCATCGAGTCCATCCGCGGCCTGCGCTGAGGCCGGAAGCGCCAAGGTGAGATTCGCCTACCAGCTGCTGGTCTATCTGGCCACGCCGTTCGTCTTTCTCTTCTGGCTGTGGCGCGGCTTCACCCGCAAGGGCTATCACGACCGGCTCGGCCAGCGCTTCGGCTTCGGCTTCCCTGACATCCGTTCCGGGTCGGTCTGGATCCATGCGGTCTCCGTCGGCGAGGTGCAGGCCGCCGCACCGCTGATCAAGGCGCTGAAGGACCGCATCCCGTCCCGGGCCCTCGTGGTCACCACGGTGACTCCCACCGGCGCCGAGCGGGTGCGCCGCCTGTTCGCCGACGAGGTGGTGCACTGCTTCGCGCCTTTCGAGACGCCGGGGGCGGTGCGCCGCTTCTTCGACCGCATCCGCCCCGAGCTGGCCGTGATCATCGAGACGGAACTCTGGCCGAACCTGTACGCCGAGTGCGGCCGGCGACGGGTGCCGCTGGTGCTGGCCAGCGCGCGGATCTCGCCCCGCTCGGTAGCGCGCTACCGCCACCTGACGCCGCTGTTCCGCGAGGCGCTGTCCCACGGCATCATCATCGCCGCCCAGAGCGAGCAGGACGCGCAACGCTTCCGCGATCTCGGGGCGGCCCCGGCGCGCACCTTCGTGACCGGCAACATCAAGTTCGACGTGGAGATCGACGAGAGCCTCGCGGCGCGCGGCCGCGAGTTCGCGGCGGAGCGCTTCCCCGGCCGCAGCGTCTGGATCGCGGCCAGCACCCACGCGGGCGAGGAGGAGATCGTGCTCGCCGCCCACCGGCGCCTGCTCGCCGCCGTGCCGGACGCGCTGCTGGTGCTCGTGCCCCGGCATCCCGAGCGCTTTCCCGCCGTCGCCGAAATGATCCGGGAGCAGGGCCTCGACTACGTCAGCCGCACCGGCGGCGAGCGGTGCAGCGCTGAAACCCGCGTCTTCCTGGGCGACACGATGGGCGAGCTGCCCCTGTTCTATGCCGCGTCGGATATCGCCTTCGTCGCCGGCAGCCTGGTGCCCATCGGCGGACACAACCTGCTGGAGCCGGCTTCCCTGGGGCTGCCCATCCTCACCGGCCCGCACCTGTTCAATGCCGAGGACATCGCCGCCATGTTCGCGGATCAGGGCGCCTCCCGGGTGGTCGCCGACGCGGCGGAGCTCGCTGCCGCGCTGGAGGGGCTGTTCGCCGACGAGACGGGGCGCCGGGAGATGGGCGAACGCGCGCGGCGGCTGCTGCTGGACAACCGGGGTTCGCTCAGGAGTCTGCTGGAGCTGCTCGAGCCCCTGACCCGGCGGTTCAACGGCTGAACCGGACCCGGCGTCAGTCGCTCATCTCGCTCCGGGGCACGAGGATGGAGTCGATGTCTTCCAGATCCTGGATGCGCAGGATGCCGGCCGCCTGCTTCAGACTGAGGACGTTCAGCAGATAGTCGTAGCGCGCACGGCGGTAGTTCGTGCGGGCCGAGAAGACCTGCTGCTGTGCGTCCAGCACGTCCACGGTGGTTCGGGTTCCCACCTCGAAGCCGGCCTCCGTCGCTTCCAGCGCCGTCTTCGCCGAGGAGACGGCCTGGCGGAGCGCCTTCACCCTCGAGATCTCCGCCAGCACGCCCAGGTAGGCGTCCCTGGCCTGGCGCTCGGTCTCCCGGGCCACCCGCTGCAGCTGTTCCCTCGCCGCGCGATGCAGGTGAACCGCCTCGCGCACCTGGGCCGATGTCCTGCCGCCGGAGAACAGCGGGATGCGGAACTCCAGCGCGATGCTGTCCGAGGTCTGGTTGTTGAAGACGTCGTTGAAGGGCCCGCCCTCGTTGGAGCGCTCGAACTCCCGGTCGAAGTCGCTGCGCGTGGCGACGAGATCCAGTGTCGGGTAATGGCCCGAGCGCCGGGAGTCGATCTCCTGGCTTGCGATTTCGGCGTTGAGCCGTGCTGCGATCAGGGCCAGATTCTGTTCGAATGCGGTGTCCACCCAGTCGTCTTCTTCCGCCGGGTCCGGCGTCTGCAGCGCGAGCTGCTGCCCCGGCGTCTCCAGGTCCTTCAGGTACTCGCCGGTGATCTCGCGCAGGAACTCGCGCGACGAGGCGAGCTGACGCTTGGCGGCGATCTCCTCGGCGATGGCCTGGTCGTAGGCGGCCTGGGCCTCCTGCACATCCGTGATGGCGATCAGCCCCACTTCGAAGCGCTGCTGCGCCTGTTCCAGCTGGCGGTCGATGGCGCGCTTGCTGGCCTGGGCGGCCTCCAGCGCGTCTTCTGCGGCGAGCACGTCGAAATAACGGGTAGCCACCCGGACGATCAGGTCCTGCTGGGCCGCCTCGAAGTCCGCCTCGGCGCGAGCCACCTGCTTGCCGGCCTGCTTCAGGCCCACGAACTGGTCCCAGCGGAACACGGTCTGGCGCAACTCGATCTGCCACTGGGTCGTCTCGATGCTCTCATCCTGAAAGTCACTCGTGACGGTGATGGTTTCACCGGTCGGCGTGACCTGCTGGAAGGCGGATGCGCCCTCGGCCGTGCCGCGGCTCTCGCTGGCCGAGGCGGACAGCTGGGGCAGCAGCAGGCCGCGCGCCTGGGGCACCGCCTCTTCCGTCGCCCGCCGATTCGCCTCCGCCTCGCGAATGAGGGGGTCGCTCTGCAGCGCGCGCTGGTAGACCTCGAGCAGGGACTCGGCCCCGGCCGGCAAGGCGGCGAACAGGACCGCCAGCGGCAGGAGCAGCCTGGATCTGCGGATATCCATCGTTCTTTTCGTATCCTCGTTGTGCGGAGCAGGTGTTTTAGTCAGGTATATCACTATAGCACCGGTCTCCGGCGTCTCTCAATAGCGGGCATGGACCCCCGCTTAGTAGCGGGGCATGGACAAGTCCACCTCCGTCGCCCAGGCATCGATGCCTCCGGCCACATTCACCACGCGCCGGAATCCGTGTTCCTGCAGCCAGGCGGCCACCCGGTAACTGCGCATGCCGCCGTGGCAGAGTACGGCCAGCGGCCGCTGCGGATCCAGCTCGCGGTGGCGGATGGGGACCTGGTTCATCGGGATGGCGACGGCGTCCGGAAGAGACACTATGCCGAGTTCCCACGGCTCGCGCACGTCGAGCACCTGCCAGTGCTCGCCCCCGCGGATGCGTGCGGCCAGATCGGCCGGCCTCAGCTCTTCCACCATGGCAGGATCTCCCTCGTCACCGGCGGCCGGCGCGGCCCTGATCAGAAGCGGAACCCGGACGGGGGCGTCGCATTACGCAGCGGCTTCAGGACCGTCTCGAACAGGCTCTCGCGGCTCCATTCGTTCTCGCCGGTGCGCGTGATCAGGAGGGCCTCCATGACCGGTGCCTCGCCCACTACCAGGAACAAGCGTCCGTCCATGGCCAGCGCATCGGCGAAGCGCTGCTCGAAACGGGGCACCGAGCCGGTCACCGCGATGGCGTCGAACTCGCCTGCCGGCAGCTCCTGCATGGCGTCCATGGTCAGGAGTTCCGTATTGACGATGTCGGACTCCCGCAACCGGTCGCCCGCGGTGGCGACGAAGTCGGAATAGCAGTCGACGCTGACCACGTGTTCGCCCAGACGCGCCAGGCAGGCGGTGAGGAAACCGGTGCCCGTGCCCACCTCCAGCACCCGGTCGCCGGGCTCTATCTCCAGCGCCTGCAGCAGCCGTCCCTCCACCTTCGGCGCCATCATGTTCTCACCGTGGGCCAGGGGAATTTCGGTGTCGGCGAACGCCAGGCTCGACCAGGCGTCGGGTACGAACCGCTCGCGGGGTATCTCGCCCAGGATCCTGAGGACCCGGGGCTGTAGCACGTCCCAGGCACGGATCTGCTGGTCGATCATCTGTTCCCGTGCGATCTCGATATCCATGTTCGCCAGTCGTGATGTGGGTGGCAGCTGCAGCAGCTGCACAAGGCGCCGCAAGCGGCAGGACGGCGAGTGAGGTTACGGAGTTTACAGAAGGCTGACAAGCATGCCGCGGTCGATCCGGCGGGCGTTATGGTGAATTGGTCGGCCGTGCTGATGCGGATTAGGCTATGCTTACCGGGCCGAGAGTCTAGGCTCTTGAAAGAACAAGAATTTTGCCCTGCACTGTCCTGGAGCCGGGGACCCATGAGCGAACCATGCCGCAGACCGCACTGATCGTCGCCGTCACCATCCTGGTGCCGGCGGCACTGGTGCTGGCCATACTGCTCATCGTGCTGCGGCGGCGTTTCCACGAACGCCTGCGGCGGCTGAACCAGGAGATTGTCGAGGTTTCTGCCGATGCCGCGGTCGGGCGCCGGCTGCGGCCTGCAGACGACCCCGTGCTCGGCCCCCTCGGGCGTTCCCTGAACCGCCTGTTCGACGCGCTCGCCGAGAAGGACGAGGCCGTGTTCGAACGCGACCGCGCGTTGCGGCGGCTCGTGCGCACGATCCCCGAGGTGGTGCTGCTGCACGACGATCGCGTGCAGCTCGCCAACGAGTCCGCGGCGCGGCTCGTGGGACTGGAGGCCGGACAGCTGGAGGGGAGGCCGGTCAGCGATCTGGTGCGCCCGGCCTTCCGGGCGCTGTTCCGGCGCACCGTCAGCCGACTGCTGGCCGGAGAGATCGGACCTCAGACACTGGAGCTGCAGCTCATCAACGGCGGCGAGCAGGGCATGTGGGTGGAGGCCGGCATGGCGGTGGTGGCGTGGGGTGATCGCCAGCTCGTGCTCACGGTGGGCCGCGACATCAGTCATCGGCACGAGAACGACTCGGGCCTGCGCGGCGACCGGCGGCAGGCGCTGACGGTTCTCGAGTCCATCGGCGACGGCGTGATCACCACCGATGCCCGCGGCCGCATCGAGTACATGAACGGCGAGGCCGAGCTGCTCACCGGCTACAGCCGGGACGAGTCCGAGGGCCGGCCGTTCGGCGAGATCATGCAGCTGATCGACGAGCTCGACAAACGCTCGCTCGGCGACCCGGTGGAGCGGTGTCTGTCCATGCGCCAGCGGGTCAACATGGGGCGGCGGGCGCTCATGGTAGGGCGCGACGACGAGCACGAGCATTCGGTGGAGTTGACCGCGTCGCCGATCCGCGCCGGCGACGGCGGCATCCAGGGCGTCGTGGTGGTGTTCCACGACGTTAGCGAGATGCGCGGGCTCACGCGGCAGATGAGCTATCAGGCGGCGCACGACGCGCTGACCGGCCTCATAAACCGGCGCGAGCTGGAGCGGCGGCTGGAGGAGGCCATCGACAATGCCCGCCGCGAGAAGGCTAATCACGTGCTCTGTTACATGGACCTGGACCGTTTCAAGGCAGTGAACGATACCTGCGGGCACATGGCGGGAGACGCACTGCTGCGCGAGGTGGCGTCGCTGATCAAGGATCAGGTGCGCGACTCGGATTCCGTCGCCCGCATCGGCGGCGACGAGTTCGGCATGTTGCTGATGGGCTGCCCGCTGGAAAAGGCCCGCCAGATCGCCGGCGACGTGGTGCAGGCGGTGGCGGATCACCGCTTCGTGTGGCAGGACCGCATCTTCACCATCGGCGTCAGCGTCGGCATCGTCGAGCTGGGCCCGGACAGCGGGTCGGTGCAGGACATGCTGGCCGCCGCGGATTCCGCCTGCTACATGGCAAAGCAGCAGGGCCGGGGCCAGGTGCACGTCTACTCGTCGGCGGACGAGGCGGCGGCCCGCGAGCGCGGCGAGATCCAGTGGCTGCGGCGTCTGCAGGACGCGCTGTCCAACGGCGGCTTCGTGCTGGCGACCCAGCCCATCATCGCGCTCGACGCCGAGCGCGAATCCGGGCCGGCGATGGAGGTGCTGCTGCGTTTCCAGGACGCTCAGGGCAGGACGGAGTCGCCGAAGGACTTCCTGCCGGCGGCCGAGCAATATCACCTGATGCCGCGGATCGACCGCTGGGTGGTCAGCGCGACGCTGACCGCCATCGCCGCCGGCGACATCCGGGTACCGGCGGGGCGCAGCTGCATCATCAACCTGTCGGGCCAGACGCTGGGCGATGCGGATTTTCTGGAGTTCGTCGTCGAGTCCCTGGACCGCACGAGCGTCGCGCCGGCCCGGATCTGTTTCGAGATGACGGAGGCGGCGCTGATCATGGAGCCGCGCGAGGCGCAGCGCTTCATCGAGGTGCTGCACGGCATGGGCTGCAAGTTCGCGCTGGACGATTTCGGCAGCGGCCTCGGCGCCTTCTCCAACCTGAAGCATCTGCCCATCGACTATCTGAAGATCGACGGCAGCTTCACCCGCCACCTGGGCCGCGATCCGGTCAATCAGGAGATGGTGAGCGCGATGATCAAGCTCGCCCGGAAGATGAACTTCCGCACCGTGGCCGAGCAGGTGGAAGAGCAGCACGATTTCGACATGCTGCGCGAGATGGGCGTGGACTTCGCCCAAGGCTATCTGATCGACCGCCCCCGCCTCCTGGGTGCCGGACCGAACTAATTCAACTTTCGCAACTTTCGTGACTTTCTGAAGTTTCGGTGTCCGGCACCGAAACGCACGAAACTCACAAAACTATCATTCCGCAAATCACGGGTGACCGGCACCAAAAAAAACCGCCGGGTCCCTGGGGAGCCCGGCGGTTTCCGGCCGTAAGGCCGATCCCGATCA
The DNA here is from genome assembly GCA_035655155.1 of Woeseiaceae bacterium. Taxonomy (GTDB): domain Bacteria; phylum Pseudomonadota; class Gammaproteobacteria; order Steroidobacterales; family Woeseiaceae; genus Lentisalinibacter. The sequence goes on along the minus strand of DASRVH010000096.1, from coordinate 36,728 downwards.
GAGCAGCGGTACGATCAGCAGCGCCACGATGTTGATGATCTTGATCAGCGGGTTGATGGCCGGGCCGGCGGTGTCCTTGTAGGGGTCGCCGACCGTGTCGCCGGTGACCGCGGCCTTGTGCGCCTCGGACCCCTTGCCACCGAAGTTGCCGTCCTCGATGTATTTCTTGGCGTTGTCCCACGCACCACCGCCAGCGGTCATGGAGATGGCCACGAACAGGCCGGTGATGATCGTGCCCAGCAGCATGCCGCCGAGGGCGATCGGGCCGAGGATCAGGCCTACCACGATCGGCACCAGCACCGGCAGCAGCGAGGGCACCACCATCTCCTTGATGGCCGCCTTGGTCAGCATGTCCACCGCGCGGGAGTAGTCGGGCTTCTGGGTGCCTTCCATGATGCCCGGCATCTCCTTGAACTGCCGGCGCACCTCGTTAACCACCGAGCTGGCGGCGCGTCCCACCGCCTCCATCGCCAGCGCGCCGAAAAGGTAAGGCACCAGGCCACCGATCAGCAGGCCGATGATCACCATGGGATCGGACAGATTGAACTCGAACACGCGGTCGAAGTTCGCTTCCAGCGCGTGGGTGTAGTCGGCGAACAGCACCAGGGCGGCCAGGCCGGCGGAGCCGATGGCGTAGCCCTTGGTGACGGCCTTCGTCGTGTTGCCCACGGCGTCGAGCTGGTCAGTGATGTTGCGCACTTCGGATTCGAGTTCGGCCATTTCGGCGATGCCGCCCGCGTTGTCCGTGATCGGGCCGAAGGCGTCGAGCGCCACCACGATGCCGGTCATGGACAGCATGGTGGTCGCCGCGATGCCGATGCCGTACAGGCCGGCCAGCTCGTGGGCGCCCCAGATGCTGGCGCACACCGCCAGTACCGGCCAGGCCGTCGCCTTCATGGAGACGCCCAGGCCCGCGATGATGTTCGTGGCATGACCGGTGAGCGAGGACTCGGCCACCAGCTGTACCGGCTTGTGGTCGGTGCCGGTGTAGTACTCGGTGATCCATACGAGGAAAGCGGTGAGGGCCAGGCCGATGACCGCAGCGCCGAACAGCACGCCCGCCTGGCCGGTGTCGCCCATCATCACCGTGGTGATCGGATAGAAGGCCGCGGCGGCCAGCACACCGGCCGCGATCATGCCCTTGTAAAGAGCACCCATGATCGAGCCGCTGGCGCCTGCCTTGACGAAGAAAGTGCCGATGATCGAAGCGACGATGGAGGCCGCGCCGAGGACCAGCGGATACACCCAGGCCGCCCAGCCCCAGTCGGCATGGAACAGCACGCCGAGGAGCATGGTGGCGATGATGGTCACCGCGTAGGTTTCGAACAGGTCCGCGGCCATGCCGGCACAGTCGCCCACGTTGTCGCCGACGTTGTCCGCGATCACACCCGGGTTGCGCGGGTCGTCTTCCGGAATGCCGGCCTCGACCTTGCCCACGAGGTCGGCGCCGACGTCGGCGCCCTTGGTGAAGATGCCGCCGCCGAGTCGCGCGAAGATGGAGATCAGCGAGCCGCCGAAGGCGAGGCCGACCAGCGCCTTGATGGCCTTCTCGCCCTCGATGCCGAAGGCGCCCAGCAGGCCGTAGTAGCCGGCGACGCCGAGCAGGCCCAGGCCGACTACCAGCAGGCCCGTGATGGCACCGCCGCGGAAGGCGACGTCCAGTGCCGGGTTCAGCCCCTTGCGCGCCGCCTCGGCCGTGCGCACGTTGGCGCGCACGGAGACGAACATGCCGATGTAGCCGGCCATGGCGGAGAACACCGCGCCGATGACGAAGCCGAGCGCCGTCCACCAGTCGAGGGCGAAGCCGACGACGATGGCGAGCACTACGCCGACGATGCCGATGGTCGTGTACTGGCGGTTCATGTAGGCCGCGGCGCCTTCCTGGATGGCGGCCCCGATCTCCTGCATCCGCTCGTTGCCGGGCGACTGCTTCAGGACCCACTGGACCGAGAACAGTCCGTACAGGATGGCAAGTACGCCGGCGGCGATGCACAGCCACAGCGCGAGTTCATACGACATGAGTTGTTCCTCCCGATCATGTCCGCCGATCGGCCCGGCGGACCGTCGGTTGTTCGTGATTTTTCAGCTGGAGCGCCCCCGCCCGTGCCCAGCCGACGGGCACGAGGCCGGCCAGGGCCCCGGACCCGTTGCGCAGACGGTGGCGACTCGCACACCGCTACGGCTGGTTTTATGATCCGGTGCTCGTTCCGTAACTCGCTGGTTTATCGGAGTTTATTTGCGCTCAAGAGGTCGCCGCCCCACGTCCCCGGCGGCGACAGCGCGCGCATCATACCACAAATCGCTTCTCGAGCTTCTTCTTCACCGGCACGTTGCGCAGCTTCGCGTAGACGGGCAGGCCGCGGGAATACGGGGGGTAGTCCTCGCCGTGGATCAGCGGTGCCAGATAGCGTCGGGCTGCAGCGGTGATGCCGTAGCCGTCCTTCGTGATGTAGCGCTTCGGCAGCTTTTTCTCGCGGTTCGCCACCCGGCCGAGCGGCGCCTTTTCGATCTTCCAGCGGTAGGGGCTGTCCGAGGTGCGCTTGATCACCGGCAGCACCGCATCCTCGCCGGCGAGCGCCATCTCGACGGCGGCCCGGCCCACCGCGTAGGCCTGCTCCACGTCCGTGGCCGAGGCGATATGGCGTGCGGAGCGCTGCAGGTAGTCGGCGATGGCGTAGTGGAACTTGAAGCCGGTGCCGTCGCGCACCATCGCCGCGACCTCCGAGGCGACGCCGCCGAGCTGCACGTGGCCGAAGGCGTCCTTGGTCCCCGCATCGGCCAGGAAGCGGCCGTCCCTGTAGCGGGCGCCCTCGGAGACGACGATCACGCAGTAGCCGTAGTCCTTTACGCAGCGCTTCACCCGGGCCAGGAACTTCTTCTTCTCGAACGGGACTTCCGGGAACAGAATGATGTGCGGCGGCTGGTCGGGGCCCTCGCCCGCCAGCCCGGCGGCCGCGGCGATCCAGCCGGCGTGCCGGCCCATGACCTCCAGGACGAACACCTTGGTGGATGTCTCGGCCATGGAGGCGACGTCCAGCGCCGCCTCCCGGGTGGAGACCGCCACGTACTTCGCCACGGAGCCGAACCCCGGGCAGTTGTCCGTGACCGGCAGGTCGTTATCCACCGTCTTCGGCACGCCGATGCAGGTGATGGGAAAGCCGAGCTTGTGGCCGATCTGGGACACCTTGTGGGCCGTGTCCATCGAGTCGTTGCCGCCGTTGTAGAAGAAGTAACCGATGTCGTGGGCCTCGAAGACCTCGATCAGCCGCTCGTATTCACGCTTGTTCTCCTCCAGCCCCTTCAGCTTGTAGCGGGCGGTGCCGAACGCGCCTCCGGGGGTATGCTTGAGCTGGGCGATCGCCTTGGCCGACTCCCGGTTGGTGTCGATCAGGTCCTCGGTCAGTGCGCCGATGATGCCGTTCCTGCCGGCGTAGACCTTGCCGATGCGTCCCTTGTGCTGGCGGGCGGTCTCGATGACGCCGCAGGCGCTCGCATTGATGACGGCAGTGACGCCGCCGGACTGGGCATAGAATGCGTTCTTGGCTGCCTTCTTTGCTGACATGGGATCCCTCGCTCGGCTCAATGGACGACTGGCCCGGGAGCATAGCCAATTTCCGGTCCGCCTTCATGCCGCGGGCCGAATTGACGGCGTCACGGGGAGCGGCTACGGTTGCGCGCCTCACAGGCGTATCGTCGGCGTATCAACGGCCAGTGGCCGGTAGGCTGCAGGGAGTTCAATCATGCGCATCGTTTTGCTCGGCGCCCCCGGCTCCGGGAAGGGGACCCAGGCCCAGCGGCTGATGGCCGAGAAGGGCATCCCGCAGATATCCACCGGCGACCTGCTGCGCGCGGCCGTCGCCTCGGGCAGCGAGCTGGGCCGCAAGGCGAAGGCGGCCATGGACGCCGGCGAACTCGTCTCCGACGACCTCGTGCTCGGCATGATCCGGGAACGGCTGAACGAGGACGACGTGGCCGACGGCTTCATCCTGGACGGCTTTCCGCGCAATGAGTCCCAGGCCGAGTCCCTCGACGACCTCCTGGCAGAGCTGGGCCAGCCCCTGGACGCCGCCGTGCTCATGGACGTGGATTTCGACATCCTCATGAAGCGGCTGACCGGCCGGCGCACCTGCTCGGCCACGGGCAAGGTGCTCAACATCTATTTCTCGCCGCAGGAAGAGCTGGATGCCTGCGTGGAGGCCGGCGGCGAACTCCTGCAGCGCGACGACGACAACGAGGAGACCATCGCCAATCGACTGCAGGTCTATCGGGAGCAGACGGCGCCGCTGGTGGATTATTACCGGGACCGGGGCCTGCTGAAGACCGTGGATGCCGAAGGCACCGTCGAGGACGTCTACGAGCGGCTCGTCTCCGCGGTCGAGGACTGAGTCCGCCGCTCGAGGAGCGTCTCCAGGGCCTCGCCCACCAGTTCCCGGCGCCAGCCGGACAGCGCCCTTAGTCCGTCGCCGCCGGCGGCCGCCCGGCGCAGGTCCTTCTGCGAGGCGATCAGCTCGGGCTCGATACCGAGTTCCTCCGCCTTGCCCCTCACGACGGCGGCCATCTCGGCCACCAGCGACTTCTCCGCGACCGACGGCGCGCCACGGCGCAGCACGGGCGACGGTCCGGCGCGGCCGATAACCCGCAGCAGCTGATCCCCGGCCCGCCGGGCGAGCCCGGCGGGCACGCCCTCGGTCTCCGCCAGCGCCTCCCGGCTGGCCGGCCGGCCCTGGGCGAGCGCAATGAGGGCCGCGTCTTTCAATATCCACTGCCGGGGCCGGTCGGCACGAAGTGCCTCTTCCTCACGCCACACCGCGAGGGCCGCGGCCGCGGCCGCGCTGCGTTCGTCCATTCGGGCGAGACCCTTCAGCCGCTGCCACGCCGACTCGGGGGCGGGGTCGTAGAGCGCCGGATCCAGCAGCGCGTTGCTGTCGGCGACGGCCCAGTCGAGCCGGCCGAGGTCCTGCAGGCGGGTGCTGAGGATGGCACGCATCTCCTCCAGGTAGCGCACATCGTCGGCGGCGTACTCCAGCTGTTCGGCGCTGAGCGGGCGGCGCGACCAGTCCGTTCTCGTGTGATGCTTGCCGAGGTCGACGCCGAGCAGTTCCCGGACCAGCGAGGCATAGCCGATCTGCGCCGGGTAACCGCACAGGGCGGCGGCCACCTGGGTGTCGAAGATGCGCCCCGGCAGCCGGCCGGCGATGCCGAGCAGCACCTCGAGGTCCTGACGCGCGGCATGCAGGGTCAGCTCGGTGCGGTCGAAGCACTGCCATAACGGCTCCAGCTCCAGCCCCGCCAGTGGATCGATGCAGGCGATACGATCGCCCGCGGCGAGCTGCACCAGGCAAAGGCGGGCGTGATACGTGCGCTCCCGCAGGAACTCCGTATCCGCCGCGAGCCTCTCGCCGGGCGCGCAGTTTTCCAGGAACCGGAGCAGGGAAGCCTGAGTATCGATGAAGAGGATGTCGCTCATGGGCGGGTCTTTGCCCTCCGGTACTATCGTGAGACTATGCGCTGCATGGGAGGATACACTGCCGCAGCGTGCTGATACTGGTCCGGACACTGACGGGTATCGTGCTGTTGCGGCTGGGGCCGGACGCGTTGCCGCGCTCGCTCTTCCTGGCCGTGCTGCTGTTCGCCGCCATGCTGCTCGCGAGTTTCACCGGTCTGGCCCTGTCCGGCGGCTGGCAGCCCTGGTCTCCCGTCTTCTTCGCGCTGAGCCTCGGCCTGTCGCTGGGCACCTACACCGTGGCCCTGCGGCTGCGCGGCCATGAGGCCCGCATCCCGCAGACCTTCGCCGCGCTGTTCGGTGCCTCCGCGCTGATCAGCCTCGCCGAGCTGCCGCTGCTCGCCACCGGCGCGCTGGACGCGGAGGGGCAGGGCGGCGTGATGGTGCTGCTGGCGCTGATCGCCTGGTCGCTCCTGGTGGACGGCCATATCATGGCGCGGGCGCTCGAGGTGCCGCTGATCGGCGGTACGCTGCTTGCGCTCGCCGTATTCTCGGGTCAGCTCGTGCTGTATCAGCAGTTTCCCGCGGGCTGATCCTCCGCCCGGCGCTTCCTCCGACCATGCACATCCACATCATCGGCATCTGCGGCACGTTCATGGGCGGTATCGCCGGCCTGGCGAAGGCGGCCGGCCACCGGGTCACCGGCTGCGACCGGGAGGTCTATCCGCCGATGAGCGAGGAGCTCGCGCGGCTGGGCATCGAGGTGACCGAAGGCTGGGATCCCGGCCAGCTCGAGCCGGCGCCGGACGTGGTGGTGATCGGCAACGTGATGAGCCGGGGCAATCCCCTGGTGGAGGCGGTGCTGGAGCAGGGGCTGCCGTACACGTCGGGGCCGGCCTGGCTGGCCGAGCACGTGCTGGCCGGGCGGCGCGTGCTGGCGGTGGCCGGCACCCACGGCAAAACCACCACCTCCAGCCTGCTGGCGTGGATACTGGAGGCCAACGGACTCGAGCCCGGCTTCCTGATCGGCGGCGTCCCGCTCGACTTCGGCGCCTCCGCCCGTCTCGGCGGCTCCGACCTGTTCGTGGTGGAGGCCGACGAGTACGACACCGCGTTCTTCGACAAGCGCGCGAAGTTCGTGCACTACCGGCCGCGGGTGGCGGTGCTGAACAATCTGGAATACGACCACGCCGATATCTACGCGGACATGGCGGCCATCCGCTGGCAGTTCCATCAGCTGATCCGCACCGTGCCGGGCGGCGGACGGCTGGTGGTGCGGGCGGGCGATGCGGAACTCGCCGAGACGCTGGCGATGGGCTGCTGGACGCCGGTGGAGACCTTCGCGGCCGGCGGGGAGGCGGACTGGCGGGTGGATTTCGGGCCGGGCGGCGAGGGCATCAGCCTGGCCGGGCCGGGCGGAGAACGACTGCAGGACGACTGGCCGCTGGCCGGCGAGCACAATCTGGAGAACACGGTCGCGGCGGTTGCCGCCGCGGCGGCGGTGGGCGTGGAACCGGCGGCGGCGCTGGCCGCGGTGGCCCGCTTCCGCGGAGTGCGGCGGCGCCTCGAACTGGCGGCCGAGGGCGGCGGCATCCGGGTGTATGACGACTTCGCCCATCATCCCACGGCCATCGCCAGGACGCTGGCGGGGCTGCGCCGGCGCGAGCCCGAGGCCCGCATCGTGGTGGCCCTGGAGCCGCGCTCGAACACGATGCGCCTGGGCGTGCACCGGGAGACGCTGGCCGGTTCGCTGGCCGGGGCCGACCGGGTGTTCGTCTTCGCGCCCGACGGTCTCGAATGGGACCTGGCCGCGGCGCTCGCGACGCTCGGCGATCGCGCGACGCTCTCCGCGGATTACGGCGAGATGGCCGAGGGAGTGCTGCGCGAGGCGGTCGCCGGCGATATCCTCGTACTGATGAGCAACGGGGGCTTCGGCGGATTGCGCGAGCGGGTGGTCGCCGCGCTGACCGCACGCGGCTGAAGCCCCGCCGGCGCGCCTGGCGCATCTGCCGGCCGCCCGGCAGCGAATGGCAGGTGAACATGAGCGAAACCGAGATCCCGCTGTTCCCCCTGCGCACGGTCCTCTATCCGGAGGGCCCGCTGCCGCTGCGCATCTTCGAGACCCGCTACCTGGACATGATCAGCCGCTGCCTGCGCGAGGACTCGGGCTTCGGCGTCGTCCTCATTCGAGAAGGGACGGAGACGGGCCCGGCCAGCACCTGCGGCACCGGCACGCTGGCGAAGATCGTCGACTGGTATCAGGGCAGCGACGGGCTGCTGGGTATCACCGCCCAGGGCAGCGAGCGATTCCGCGTGGAGTCGGTGCGCCAGGCCCCGGACGGGCTGAACCTGGCGCGGGTCTCCTGGCTGCCGCCAGAGCCGCGGGTCGATCTGCCGGCCGCCTTCCGGCCCATGGTGGACATCCTGCGGAGCGTGCTGGACGACCTCGGCCGGCTGTACGAACTGCTGGAGCGCCGTTACGACGACGCCACCTGGGTGGGTTACCGGTTCGCCGAGATCCTGCCGATCACGCCGGAGCAGAAACAGTTCTGTCTCGAAACCGAAGACGCGCTGCAGCGCCTCGAGATCATCCGCGTGATACTGCGTTCGGCCCAGGACGCGGAGGAAGACGACGGCTGAGCGTCAGTCGGCGATCTCCGCGAAGGCCTCGGCCGCCTTCTCCAGCGTGGTTGCGATCTCCGTCTCGCCGTGGGCGGCCGAGACGAAGCCCGCCTCGAAGGCCGACGGCGCGAGATAGACGCCGCGCTCCAGCATGGCGTGGAAGAAGCGGCGGAAGCGGTCTACGTCGGCGCCAGCGACCTGCCGGTAGGTACGCACGGGCCCGTCGTCGGTGAAGACGAAGCCGAACATGCCGCCCAGGGATCCGGTGGCGAGAGGGACTCCCGCCTCGGCCGCGGCGCCGGCCATGCCGTCCGCCAGCTGCCGGGTCCGTGCCGTCAGGTCCTCGTAGAAGCCCTCCTGGTCGATGCCCTCCAGTGTGGCCAGGCCCGCGGCCATGGCCACCGGGTTGCCGGACAGCGTGCCGGCCTGATAAACGGGGCCCAGCGGCGCGATGTGCTCCATGATCTCGCGCTTGCCGCCGAAGGCGGCGGCCGGCATGCCGCCGCCGATGACCTTGCCGAAGGTGGTGAGGTCCGGCTTGATGCCGAACACCGACTGGGCGCCGCCCTTGGCCACCCGGAAGCCGGTCATCACCTCGTCGAAGATGAGCACGGCGCCGGCGGCCGAGCAGGTCTCGCGCAGCGTCTCCAGAAAGCCCGGCACCGGCGGCACGAAATTCATGTTGCCGGCTACCGGTTCCACGATGACACAGGCGATGCGATCGCCGTACTCGTGGAACGCTTCGCGCACCTGTTCGCTGTTGTTGAACTCCAGCGTGAGCGTCAGTTCGGCCAGCCCCGCCGGCACCCCGGGCGAACTCGGCACGCCGAAGGTCAGCGCGCCGGAGCCGGCGCTGATCAGCAGCGAGTCCGAATGGCCGTGATAGCAGCCCTCGAACTTCACGATCAGATCGCGGCCGGTGTAGCCCCGGGCGAGCCGGATGGCGCTCATGGTCGCCTCGGTGCCGGAGCTGACCATGCGCACCAGCTCCATGGAGGGCACGAGTTCGGTGATCTTGCGAGCGATCTCGGTCTCCAGCACGCAGGGCGCGCCGAACGACAGGCCGTCTTCCGCCGTGCGCTGCACGGCCTCGATGACGTTCGGGTGAGCGTGGCCCAGGATCATGGGGCCCCAGGAGCCGACGTAGTCGATCAGCTCCCGGCCGTCCTCGGTCCACACCCGCGGTCCCCTGGCGCGCTTGAAGAACAGCGGCTCGCCGCCCACCGCCGCGAACGCCCGTACGGGGGAGTTGACGCCGCCGGGAATGTATTTGCTGGCTTCGGAAAACAGACTCATGCTTACCTCCTGTGCTGGGCGCATCCTAACCGAGGCCGAACCGCCTTCAAAACCCGCCGGCCGGTCCGTATCATTGCCGTCGACATCCGTAACTGCAATGCGCCGGAATCTTCCATGAACAGCTATATGTGCCTTATCTGCGGCTACATCTACGACGAGGCCGAGGGCGATCCCGAGTCCGGCATCCCGCCGAACACCCGCTGGGAGGACGTGCCGTTGTCCTGGCGCTGCCCCGACTGCGGCGCCGGCAAGGAAGATTTCGAGATGGTCGAGGTGTGACCGACCACCGCTGAGCCTCGCTGAACCTTCAGGGGCCGTCGGCGCGAGGCGCCGCGCCGAGCTGCTCCGCACGAACACCTTCGGCCGCCAGCATGGCCAGTACGCTGTCCGGCCCGACGAGATGCAGCGCTCCCACGACGACCAGATAGTCGCCTTCACGATCCAGCAGCGCCGCAAGGCGTGGCACCCACTTGCGATTGCGTTCCGTGACCAGGCGCTCGTACAGCTCCGGATAGCGGCGCAGCTCCTCCAGCAGCTCGTCGGCCAGGTAGGCGGTATCGCCCCGCCGCCAGGCCTCGACGGTGCGCCCCATGCCCGCCTCGAGATCGCCGATCTCGGCCAGCGATTCGAGCAGCATGTCGCTCTGCAGCGCCATGGGCAGGCTGTCGAAGAAGACGATCTGTTCCTCGAATGTCTCGAGTCCCTCCACCGGCTTGCCGTCACGGCGCGCGAGGGCGGCCATGTGCACGTCCAGCCCCTGGCGGGGATCGTAGCCATGGCGCATGAGCAGCATCTGGGTGAGCGTGAGCGCGGCAAACCAGGGCTCGGCGCCCTGCAGCCGGTCCAGGTCGATCCCGGCCGCGGCGGCCGCCTCGCGGGCGCGGGAATATTTCTCGCTGCCCATGAGCGAGGCCAGCGTCTCGCCTTCCGGCGGCGTCCCGCGGGCGAACATGACCGCCGACACCATGGCTGAGTCGAGGTCGTCCATGTCCAGCTCCATCACGAGCGCGTCGGCTTGCCCGTAGGCTTCCCGGATAGGTGCGGGCAGCGGATAGTCGCTCTCGCGCAGCAGGTGGATGGAGCCGAGCAGCCATACCCGGGTATCGGCGTCGCGAATCTGCCAGAGCGGCAGCGCGTCGGCCCCCGCCGGTGCGGCGGGTACGGCGAGCGCGAGCAGCAGCAGGAGGACGAGCCGGCCGAGACCCGTCGAGCGAGCTGATCGCGCAGGCCGGCACCGGTTCAAGGCCGGTCGCTCCGGTCGAGCCAGCCGAGCCGGGTGCCGAGGCTGCCGTCGCCGCTCAGCTCCAGCCAGCGCCACGCCGGCGGCCGGTCGTCCACGGCGAATTCGTCCCGGCCCGGCATGAACTGCCGGCAGGTGGAGGGCGTCGCCAGCAGGCGGTAGTGGTTGCGGCGCCGGTCGAGTTCCTGGTGCACGTGACCCCAGACGATGCCGCGCACCTGGGTGTGGCGGTCGGCGAGCTGCAGCAGACCGTCGGCCTCCGCCAGGCCGATGCCGTCCAGCCAGCGGCTGCCCACCGGCACCGGATGGTGGTGCAGGCAGAGAAGTGCGGGAGCGTCGCCATGGGCCGTGAGATCGGCCTCGACACCCGCCAGCGCTTCGGCGCTCAGGCGTCCGCCCACTTCGCCCTGGGCCCAGGTGGACAGGAGATGCACGCGCCAGGCGCCAGCGGCGACGATTCCGCCGAAGGTGAACGGAGCCTCCGCGAGGACCTCGCCCATGAGGGCGGGATCGTCGTGATTGCCGGCGAGGCACCAGACCGGGGCTCCGCAGCCGGCCAGCAGGGTCCGGAAGCGTTCGTAGGCCGCGCGGGATTCGTCCTGGGCGATGTCGCCGGTCGCCAGCACCGCGTCCGGTGCCGCCTCGGCGCACGCGGCGCGCAGCACGGCCGCCAGGGATTCCGCCGTGCGCACGCCGCGCAGCTCGCCGTCGGCCTCGGCGTAGAGGTGGGGGTCGGTGATGTGCAGTATCTGCATCGTCATCGGATCTTCAGTCAGCGCAGGCTCCTCGCCGCAGCCGGCCGGGCACGAAAAAGGGCGGAGCCCGGCCGGGCTCCGCCCCGATCATATCGCGCCTCGGCCGCGGCTGCCGCCGCGCCGCGCGAAGGACTCAGTAGCGGTAATGGTCCGGCTTGTAGGGTCCCTCGACCGGTACGCCGATGTAGCGCGCCTGCTCCTCGCTCAGCGTCGTGATGTTCGCGCCGATCTTCTTCAGGTGCAGACGGGCCACCTTCTCGTCGAGGTGTTTCGGCAGCACGTAGACCCGCTTCTCGTAGTTCTCCGGATGCTGCCAGAGGTCGATCTGGGCGAGTACCTGGTTGGTGAACGAGTTGGACATGACGAAGCTCGGGTGGCCGGTGCCGCAGCCGAGATTCACCAGCCGGCCCTCGGCCAGCAGGATGATGCGTTTGCCGTCGGGGAAGATGATGTGATCCACCTGCGGCTTGATGTTCTCCCAATCGAGCTTGCGCAGGTAGGCCACGTCGATCTCGTTGTCGAAGTGGCCGATGTTGCAGACGATGGCCTGGTCCTTCATCCGCTCCATGTGCTCGCCGCTGATGATGTGGTAGTTACCGGTGGCGGTGACGAAGATGTCCGCCTTGTCCACGGCCTCTTCCAGCGTAACGACCCGGTAGCCTTCCATCGCGGCCTGCAGCGCGCAGATGGGATCGATCTCGGTGATCCACACGGTGCAGCCCAGGGCGCGCAGGCTCTGCGCGCTGCCCTTGCCCACGTCGCCGTAGCCGCAGACCACGGCGATCTTGCCGGCGACCATGACGTCGGTGGCCCGCTTGATGGAGTCCACCAGGGACTCCCGGCAGCCGTAGAGGTTGTCGAACTTGGACTTCGTGACCGAGTCGTTGACGTTGATGGCGGGGCAGCCCAGCGTGCCGTCGCGCTGCATCTCGTAGAGCCGCTTGACGCCGGTGGTGGTCTCCTCGGAGAGCCCGCGGATCTCCTTCATCAGTTCCGGGTGCTTCTCGTGCACCACCTGGGTCAGGTCGCCGCCGTCGTCCAGCAGCATGTTCGGCTTCCAGCCGTCGGGGCCGGTGATGGTCTGGTCGACGCACCACCAGTACTCCTCCTCGGTCTCGCCTTTCCAGGCGAACACCGGCACGCCGGTGGCGGCGATGGCCGCCGCCGCGTGGTCCTGGGTGGAGAAGATATTGCAGGAGGACCAGCGCACCTCGGCGCCCAGCGCGGTCAGCGTCTCGATCAGCACTGCCGTCTGGATGGTCATGTGCAGGCAGCCGGCGATGCGCGCACCGGCCAGCGGCTGCTGCTCGGCGAACTCCTCGCGGACCGCGATCAGGCCGGGCATCTCCGTTTCGGCGATGGCGATCTCCTTGCGGCCCCACTCGGCCAGGCCGATGTCGGCTACCCGGTAGTCCTGTGCCGGCATTTCGGCGGCGTTGCTGCTCATTGAGTCTTCTCCGTCAGATTTTCCAAGGGTCTGTTCTTTCGTTCCGCCGTGCGGGGCCGATGCATCGGCTATGCATCGGCTATGCCTCAGCGATGTATATCAGGCGGCGACGGCGCCCCGCAGGGTCTCCGCCACGTCCGTGCGCTCCCAGGTGAAATCGGCGTCCAGGCGGCCGAAGTGGCCGTAGGCCGCGGTCTTGCGATAGATGGGCCGGATCAGGTCCAGCATCTCCAGGATGCCGTAGGGCGTGAGGTCGAAGTGCTCGCGCACCAGCGCGGTGAGCCGGTCCTCGGGCACCTTGCCCGTGCCGAAGGTGCGCACGGAGATGGAGGTGGGCTCGGCCACGCCGATGGCGTAGGAGACCTGGATCTCGCAGCGCTCCGCCAGGCCGGCCGCGACGATGTTCTTGGCCACGTAGCGGCAGGCGTAGGCCGCGGAGCGGTCCACCTTGGAGGGGTCCTTGCCCGAGAACGCGCCGCCGCCGTGCCGGGCGCTGCCGCCGTAGGTGTCGACGATGATCTTGCGCCCGGTCAGGCCGCAGTCGCCCATGGGGCCGCCGATCACGAAGCTGCCGGTGGGGTTGATGTGATAGACGGTGTCCTTCGCCAGCCACTCGGCCGGCAGCACCGGCTTGATGATCTCCTCCATGACCGCTTCGCGCAGCTCGGCCTGGGAGATGTCCGGCGCGTGCTGGGTGGAGAGCACCACCGCGTCGATGGCGACCGGCTTGTGATCCTCGTAGCGGAAGGTCACCTGGCTCTTGGCGTCCGGGCGCAGCCAGGTCAGGTCGCCGCACTTGCGCACCTCGGCCTGACGCTTCACCAGGCGGTGGGAGAAGGTGATCGGCGCGGGCATGAGCACGTCCGTCTCGTTGGTGGCGTAGCCGAACATCAACCCCTGATCGCCGGCGCCCTGGCTGCGCCGGTCATCCCGGTCCACGCCCTGGGCGATGTCCGGCGACTGCTTGCCGATGGCGTTCAGCACGGCGCAGGAGTCGCCGTCGAAGCCCATGTCCGAACTGGTGTAGCCGATGTCCGTGACCACTTGGCGCACCAGGGCCTCGATGTCCACCCAGGCCGTGGTCGTGATCTCGCCGGCCACCATGACCATGCCGGTCTTCACCAGCGTTTCGCAGGCCACGCGGGCGTTCTTGTCGTCGGCCAGGATGGCGTCCAGTACCGCGTCGGAGATCTGGTCGGCGACCTTGTCCGGGTGGCCCTCGGAGACCGACTCGGAGGTGAACAGGAAGGCATTGCTCATGAGCTTCTTTCCGCAATTGAGACGTAATTGTTAACGCAACAGTCAATGATACAAGAATTTATTTCGGGCCCGTTCCGGCCGCTGGACAGTTTGCTGCGCAGAAGCGAGACAGGGCTTGAGCGAGCCGGCCCGGCCCGCGCTTGCCCGCACCCTACCAAAAAGCGAAAATGCGCGCCTCATCGTTTGGGGAATTCCGATGTCGAGCACCGCAGAAGACACGCGCGCCGGCCGCGCGCCGCGGCGGGAACGGGCCAACGCGCTGCGTGCGCTGTCCATGGACGCCGTGCAGGCGGCGAAGTCCGGCCACCCCGGCATGCCGATGGGCATGGCGGACATCGCCGAGGTCCTGTGGAACGACTTCCTGCGACATAACCCCTCGAACCCGCGCTGGGACAACCGGGACCGCTTCGTGCTCTCGAACGGGCACGGCTCGATGCTGCTGTACTCGTTACTGCACCTCACCGGTTACGAACTCGGCCTGGACGAACTCAGGAACTTCCGCCAGCTGGGCTATCGCACGGCCGGCCATCCCGAGCGCGAGCCGGACCTGGGCATCGAGACCACCACCGGGCCGCTGGGCCAGGGTCTCGCCAACGCCGTCGGCATGGCGCTGGCCGAGAAGATACTGGCGGCGCGCTACAACCGGCCCGATTTCCCGGTCGTGGACCACCATACCTATGTGTTCCTTGGCGACGGCTGCCTGATGGAGGGCATCTCCCACGAGGCCTGCTCGCTCGCGGGCACGCTCGGGCTCGGCAAGCTGGTGGGTCTCTACGACCAGAACGGCATCTCCATCGACGGCGAGGTGGACGCCTGGTTCACCGACGACACGCCGGGCCGTTTCGCGGCCTACGGCTGGCACGTCATCCCCGACGTGGACGGCCACGACCCGGCCGCGGTGGCCGACGCACTGGAGGCGGCCAGGGCCGAGACGGGCCGGCCCACTCTGATCTGCTGCCGCACCGTGATCGGTTACGGCGCCCCCAACAAGCAGGGCAGCGCCGCCACCCACGGCGCGCCGCTGGGCGAGGACGAGATCGCCGCCGCCCGCGAGGAACTCGGCTGGCATCACCCGCCGTTCGAGGTGCCAGAGCCGATCCGCGCCGCCTGGGACGCGCGCGAGCGGGGCGCCGCGGCCGAAGCGGAGTGGGACCGCCTGCTGGAGGGCTACAGCGAGGCCCATCCCGAACTGGCCGGAGAATACCGCCGGGTCATGGCGGGCGAGCTGCCGGCGGGCTGGACGGAGGCTGCGGACGGCGCGATCCGTGAGATCGCCGCCGCCGGCGCGGACGTGGCGACCCGCAAGGCCTCGGAGATCGCGCTGAACGCCTTCGCGCCCCGGCTGCCGGAGCTGGTGGGCGGCTCGGCCGATCTCACCGGCTCGAACAACACCTGGCACGACGGCTCGAAGGCCGTGAGTGCCGCGGACGCCTCGGGCAATTATGTCTACTTCGGGGTCCGCGAATTCGCGATGACCGCCATCTCCAACGGCATCGCCCTGCATGGCGGCCTGCGGCCCTACTGCGGCACCTTCCTGGTGTTCTCCGACTACGCCCGCAACGCGGTGCGCATGGCCGCGCTGATGGAAGTGCCGAACATCCTCGTCTACACCCACGACTCCATCGGGCTGGGCGAGGACGGCCCCACCCACCAGCCGGTCGAGCACACCGCGAGTCTGCGCCTCATGCCGAACCTGCGGGTCTGGCGGCCCTGCGACACCGTCGAGACGGCGGCGGCCTGGCGCGCGGCCCTGGAGCGTCGCGACGGGCCGACGGCGCTGGTGCTGACCCGCCAGGGGCTGCCGCATCAAGAGCGTGACGACGAGCGCATCGAGGCCATCGCGCGGGGCGGTTACGTGCTGCGCGAGGCGGACGGCGAGCCGGAACTCATCCTGATCGCGACGGGCTCGGAGGTGCATCTCGCCATGGCCGCGGCCGAAGAGCTGGCCGCAGGCGGGGTCGCGGTCCGGGTGGTCTCCATGCCCTGCTGCGAAGTTTTCGAGCGCCAGGACCGCGCGTATCGCGAGGCGGTGCTGCCGCCGTCGGTCACCCGACGGGTGGCCATCGAGGCGGGAGCTACAGCCGGCTGGTGGCGCCACGTGGGGCCCGACGGCGCCGTGATCGGTCTCGACCGGTTCGGCGAGTCCGCCCCGGCGGAAGAATTGTTCGAGAAGTTCGGCTTCTCGGTGGAGAATGTAGTAACGGTGGCCCGCAGGCTCGGCGCCTGAGGGCCGTCTGACGGAACGGTCAGCAGAGCAGGCGCGCCTTCGCGTGCCGCACCAGGAGGAATCGATGACTATCAAGCTTGGCATCAACGGCTACGGACGGATCGGACGCATGGTTCTGCGCTCGCTCTACGAGAGTAATCGGCGCGCGGAACTCGAGATCGTCGGCATCAACGATCTCGGCGACGCCGAGACCAACGCCTATCTGACCCGCTACGACACCGCCCACGGCAAGTTCCCGGGCACCGTCGAGGTGGAGGACGAGGCGATCGTCGTCAACGGCGACCGCATCCGGGTCATGGCCGAGCGGGATCCGGCGAAGCTCCCCTGGGGCGAACTCGGCGCCGACATCGTGCTCGAGTGCACCGGCCTGTTCCGCACCAAGGAGAAGGCGTCGGCCCACATAGAGGCGGGGGCGAGCAAGGTGCTGATCTCGGCGCCGTCAGGTGGCGATGCCGATGCGACGATCGTCTACGGCGTGAACCACGACACACTTTCCGCTTCGGACACCGTGGTCTCGAATGCATCCTGCACCACCAACTGCCTGGCGCCGATGGTGAAGCCGCTGCACGACGCCATCGGCGTGGAGCACGGCATCATGACCACCATCCACGCGTACACCAACGACCAGGTGCTCACCGACGTCTTTCACAAGGATCTGCGCCGGGCACGCTCGGCGACCATGTCGATGATTCCGACCAAGACCGGCGCGGCGGCCGCCGTGGGGCTGGTGCTGCCCGAGCTGCAGGGCAAGCTGGACGGCTTTGCCGTGCGCGTGCCCACCATCAACGTCTCCATGGTCGACCTGACCTTCGTCGCCTCCCGGGAGACGAGCAAGGAGGAGATCGACAAGATCCTGAAGGAGGCCAGCGAGGGTTCGCTGAAGGGCGTCCTGGCCTACAGCGACGGCCCGCTGGTGTCCGTCGACTTCAACCACGACCCGGCATCCTCCACCTACGACTCGACGCTGACCAAGGTCATGCAGGGCACGCTGGTGAAGGTCTGTGCCTGGTACGACAACGAGTGGGGCTTCTCCAACCGCATGCTGGACACGGCCCTGGCCCTGGCGAAAGCCGGCTGACCCTTCCAACTCCGGCGCGGCGCCGGGCGGCGGCCAGCGGCCGCCGCCGGGCCGTGCCGGCCCACCTCCGGGGAGCAGGTAATGACTATCCTGAAAATGACGGATCTGGATCTGCAGGGAAAGCGGGTCCTGATCCGCGAAGACCTCAATGTGCCGCTCGACGACGGGCGTATCACTTCCGATACCCGCATCCGTGCCGCGCTGGAAGGGATCCGGCTGGCGCGGGATGCCGGTGCCGCGGTCATCGTGATGTCCCATCTCGGCCGGCCGACGGAAGGCGCCGTGCAGCCCCAGTTCTCGCTGGCGCCGGTGGCCCGGCGCCTGGGGGAGTTGCTGGGCGGAGAGGTGAAGCTGGTCAGCGACTGGCTGAACGGGGTCGACGTCGCGCCCGGCGAGGTGGTGCTGGCGGAGAACGTCCGCTTCGAGCAGGGCGAGAAGGCCTGTGAGGAATCCCTCTCCCGGCGCATGGCGGCCCTGTGCGACGTGTTCGTGATGGATGCCTTCGGCACCGCCCACCGCGCCCAGGCCAGCACCTACGGCGTAGCGAAGTTCGCGCCGGTGGCCTGCGCCGGACCGCTGCTGGCGCGGGAACTGGAGGCGCTGACACAGGCAATGGAGCATCCGGCGGCGCCGGTGGTGGCCGTTGTGGGCGGTTCCAAGGTGTCGACGAAACTGTCGGTGCTGGAGGCGCTGGTGAGCAAGGTGGATCACCTCATCGTCGGCGGCGGCATAGCCAATACCTTCATCGCGGCCGCCGGCCACGGCGTGGGCAAGTCGCTGCACGAGGCCGACATGCTCTCCGTCGCGAAGCGCCTGGCCGGCGACGAGACCGACCGGGCGGACATCCCGGTGCCGAGCGACGTGGTCGTGGCGCGGGAGTTCGACGCTGCGGCCGAGGCAGACGTGAAGCCGGTGGAAGCGGTGACCGAGGACGAGATGATCATGGACATCGGTCCGGATACCGCGGAGCGCTTCGCCGCGATCATCGCGGAGGCGGGCACCGTGGTCTGGAACGGGCCGGTCGGCGTGTTCGAATTCGACCAGTTCGGCGAGGGCACCCGCATACTCGCCCAGGCCATCGCCGACAGCGACGCGTTCTCCGTTGCGGGCGGCGGCGATACCCTGGCGGCGATCGAGAAGTACGGCGTGGCCGACGGTATCTCCTATATCTCCACCGGCGGCGGCGCCTTCCTGGAATTCCTGGAAGGCAAGACGCTGCCCGCCGTTGCCATGCTCGAGGAGCGCGCCGCGGAATCCTGACGGCGCGGGCTGTGCGCGGGCTGTGCGCGGCCTGTGCGATAATCCCGCGCTTCTGACAGGAGGGCAGGCACTTGAGAAGAACGAAAATCGTGGCGACCCTCGGGCCGGCCACCGAAAAGCCGGACGTCTTGGCGGAGATCATCCGCGCCGGCCTGGACGTGGCTCGGCTGAACTTCTCCCACGGCAGCGCGGACGAGATGCGCGAGCGCGCGGCCGGTCTGCGGCGGGTGGCCGCGGCGGAGGGGCGCTACGTCGCCCTGCTCGGCGACCTGCAGGGGCCGAAGATCCGCATCCGCCGGTTCCAGAACGGCAGCGAGCAGCTGGCGCGCGGCGCGAGCTTCTTCCTGGATCCGGATCTGGACGCCGACGCCGGCACCGATGCCGGCGTGGGCATCGCCTACGAGGGCCTCGCCACCGACGTCGAACCCGGCGACATGCTGTTGCTGAGCGACGGCCAGATCGAGCTCGAGGTCACCGGCATCGAGGGCAACCGGGTGCATACCCGGGTGGTCATCGGCGGCGTGCTGTCCGACCACAAGGGCATCAATCTGCGCGGCGGCGGACTCTCCGCTCCCGCGCTCACGGACAAGGACCGCGAGGACATCCTGCTGGCGGCGGAGCTGGACTTCGACTACCTGGCCGTCTCCTTCGTGCGCACCGCCGCCGATATCGAGGAGGCCCGCCGGCTGTTCCGCGAAGCGGGCGGCGAGGGCTTGATGGTGGCCAAGATCGAGCGTGCCGAGGCGGTCGCGGAGATCGATTCCATCATCGAGGCGTCCGACGTGGTCATGGTGGCCCGCGGGGATCTCGGCGTGGAGATGGGATTTGCCGAACTCACCGGCCTGCAGAAGCGCATCATCTCGAGGACCCGCCAGCGCAACCGCATCGCCATCACCGCCACCCAGATGATGGAGTCGATGATCTCGAGCGCCATGCCCACCCGGGCCGAGGTCTCGGACGTGGCCAACGCCGTGATCGACGGCACCGACGCGGTCATGCTGTCCGCCGAGAGCGCCGTGGGCCAGTATCCGGTGGAGGCCGTCCGTGCCATGGCCGAGGTTTGCGTGGGGGCGGAGAAGTACGGCACTGCCGGTGCCCGGCGCCGGGAGCGCGTCGACGACACCTTCCGCTACGTCGACGAGGCCATCGCCATGGCCGTGATGTTTACGGCAAACCATCTCGCCGTGAAGGCGATCATCGCGCTGACCGAGTCCGGCTCGACGGCCCGCTGGATGTCGCGGGTGCGCTCGGACATCCCCATCTACGCCTTCACGCGCCACGAGCGGACGCGCCGGCGGGTGGTGCTCTACCGGGGCGTGTATCCGGTGTCTTTCGATATTACCCATACCGATGCGCAGAGCGTCTATCGCGAGGTCTTCGACCTCATGCTCGGCCGCGGCCTGGTGGAGGAGGGCGACCTCGTCATCTTCACCAAGGGCGACATGACCGGCGTGCAGGGCGGCACCAACGCGATGAAGATCCTGCGCGTCGTGCGCGGTGACTGAACGGCGGAGTCCATGACGGCGGGGCGGAGACGACGCTGGCTCGCGCGCGGCGCGGCGGCGCTCGGACTGACCGCCCTCGGCACGCTCGCCGCCGCCTGGCTGCTCCTGCGGGCGAGTCTGCCCCCCGTGGACGGCCGGCTGGAGCAGGCCGGCCTGGCGGCGCCCGCCGCCATCGAGCGGGATGCCCGGGGCGTGCCGACGGTCCGCGCCGGCAACCGCACCGATCTCGCGTTCGCGACCGGCTTCGTGCACGGCCAGGACCGCTACTTCCAGATGGATCTGGCGCGCCGGGGCGCCGCCGGCGAGCTGGCGGCGCTGTTCGGCGAGGCCGCGCTGGAGATGGACCGCGGCCTGCGCCTGCACCGGTTCCGCAGCCGGGCAGAGGCCGCGGTGGCCGCGTCGAGCGCCGCGGAACAGGCCATCCTGCGCGCCTATGCGGCCGGCGTGAACGCCGGACTCGGGAGTCTCGGCCTGCGGCCGTTCGAGTACCTGCTGCTGGGCGAGAAGCCCGTGCCCTGGC
Organism: Woeseiaceae bacterium; assembly: GCA_035655155.1. GTDB lineage: Bacteria > Pseudomonadota > Gammaproteobacteria > Steroidobacterales > Woeseiaceae > Lentisalinibacter. The sequence goes on along the minus strand of DASRVH010000096.1, from coordinate 16,075 downwards.
GGCCCGAGGATACGGTGCTCGTCCTCTACGCCATGTTCCTGCAGCTCAACGACGAGACCGGCCGGCGCGACATGGAGCGCGGCTTCGTCCATCGCCGCGTGCCCCGCGCGCTGTACGATCTGCTCTATCCGCTGGGCACGGAATGGGACGCGCCGCTGGCGGGCGGGCCGGCGCCGGTGCCGCCGCTGCCGCCCGAGACGCGCTACGACCTGCGCACCGTCACCGGCCGGGGCGCGCCGGCGCCCGCGGCGGAGCCCGAGCCGCCGGTGATCCCGGGCAGCAACAACTGGGCGGTTGCCGGCCCGCTGACCGCGGACGGCCGCGGCCTGGTGGCCAACGACATGCACCTGGGCCTGGCGGTGCCGAATACCTTCTACCGCGCCTGTCTCGTGCACGAGGCGGACGGCGTGCGCCTGTGCGGCGTCACCCTGCCCGGCACACCGGCCCTCGTCGCGGGTTCCAACGGCCGCGTCGCCTGGGGCTTCACCAACAGCTACGGCGACTGGACGGATGTGGTGGCGCTGCGTCCGGGGTCGCGGCCTGGTACTTACCGGACACCGGACGGCGAGCGGGAATACTTGCGGGTTACCGAGACCATCGGGGTGGCCGGCGCCGAGCCCGTGGAGTTGGTCGTGCGCGAGACCGTCTGGGGGCCGGTGATACCCGGCATCGCGCCCGAGGACGGCGAATTCGCCGTCGCCTGGACCGCGCACCGGCCCGGGGCCGTGAATCTGGGCCTGATGCGCCTGGAAGGAGCGCGCAGCGTGACCGAGGCACTGCCGCTGGCGGCCGCCGCGGGCATACCGCCGCAGAACTTCACGGTGGCCGACGCGGACGGGCGCATCGCCTGGACCATCGCGGGCCGCATCCCGCGGCGCAGCGGCGGTTTCGACTCGCGCCGGCCGGCGGACTGGAGCCGGCCGGGCACGGGCTGGGACGGCTGGCTGGCGCCGGAGGAGTACCCGCGCCTCGTCGATCCGTCCTCCGGTCGCATCTGGACCGCCAACGCCCGCGTGCTCGACGGCGAGGCCTTCCGCATGATCGGCCCCGGCGACTACGACCTGGGCGCCCGGGCGGGGCAGATCCGCGACGCGCTCGCCCTGATCGACGAAGCGCGGCCCGAGGACATGCTGGCCATCCAGCTGGACGACCGGGCCGTCTTCCTTGCTCGCTGGCGCCGACTGCTGCTCGACCTCCTCGACCGCCACGCCATCGAGGCGAATCCCGCCCGAGGCCGATACCGGGCGCTGGCGGAGGACTGGATTCCCCGCGCCAGCGTGGACTCCGTGGGCTACCGGCTGGTGCGCGGCTTCCGCAGCCGGGTGCTGGAGCGGGTCATGGCTGGCCTCACCGCCGAGCTGACCCCGGCGCTGCCCGATGACCGCCGCCTCGCGCTCAGCCGGCAGTTCGAGGGCACTGCCTGGCGCCTTCTCACCGAGCGGCCGGCCCACCTCCTGAACCCGGACTATGGCACCTGGCGCGAGCTGTTGCTGGACGCCGTCGACGCCTCGCTGGACTGGTACGGGGAGCATTACGACTCGCCGCTGGCGGAGCGTACCTGGGGCGAGCGCAACACGGTGCGCATCCAGCACCCCCTGTCCCGCGCCGTGCCGGCGCTGGCGCCCTGGCTGGACATGCCGTACCAGCCGCTGCCGGGCGATGCCAATTTGCCCCGGGCCCAGTCGGCGCGCTTCGGCGCCTCCGAGCGCTTCGCCGTCTCGCCGGGGGCTGAGGAGCAGGGCTATTTCCACATGCCGACCGGCCAGAGCGGCCATCCGCTCTCGCCCTGGTACGACGCCGGGCACGGAGACTGGGCCGACGGGCGCCCGACGCCGTTCCTGCCGGGCGCGGCGGTGCATCGGCTGGAACTGGAGCCGCCGGCGGGCGGCTGAGCCGGGTTGTCAGCGCGGGCCTGTACCCGGATACTGGATGGTTCAGTGCGCAACGCACGGGCACAGGACTGGACATGACGGAAAGCAGATTTACGGGTACCGACCGCTACGTCGCGACGGAAGACCTGATGATGGCGGTGAACGCGGGGGTGACCCTGCAGCGTCCCATCCTCGTGAAGGGCGAGCCCGGCACGGGCAAGACGATGCTGGCGCAGGAGGTGGCCCGCGCGCTGGGCAAGCCGCTGCTCGAATGGCATATCAAGTCGACGACGAAGGCCCAGCAGGGGCTCTACGAGTACGACGCGGTCGCGCGGCTGCGCGACTCGCAGCTGGGCGACCCGAAGGTGCACGACATCGCGAACTACATCGTGCGCGGCAAGCTGTGGGAGGCGTTCACCTCCGACGAGCAGCCGGTGCTGCTGATCGACGAGATCGACAAGGCCGACATCGAGTTTCCGAACGATCTGCTGCAGGAGCTCGACCGCATGGAGTTCTTCGTCTACGAGACCAAGGAACTCGTGCAGGCCAGGCACCGCCCGATCATGATCATCACCTCCAACAACGAGAAGGAGCTGCCGGACGCGTTCCTGCGCCGCTGCTTCTTCCACTACATCAAGTTCCCGGACAAGGAGACGATGACCGAGATCATCGACGTCCATTTCCCGGGATTGAAGAAGGAGCTGCTGCGCGAGGCGCTGGAGAGCTTCTACCAGGTTCGCGACGTGCCGGGGCTGAAGAAGAAGCCCTCCACCTCCGAGCTGCTCGACTGGATCAAGCTGCTGCTGGCGGAAGACATCCCGCCGGAGGCGCTTCGCAGCGACGACAACCGCAAGGCGATACCGCCGCTGCACGGCGCGCTGCTGAAGAACGAGCAGGACGTTCACCTGTTCGAGCAGCTGGTGTTCATGTCGAGGAGGGCGCGCTGAGCCGTGCTGATCCAGTTTTTCTTCATGCTGCGCGAAGGGGGGCTGAAGACCTCCATCACCGAGTTGCTGACTCTGCTCGAGGCGCTGAAGAACGGGCTGGCCGAGCGCAGCGTCGATAACTTCTACTACCTCTCCCGCGCCTGTCTCGTGAAGGACGAGACTCAGTTCGACCGCTTCGACCGCATCTTCGGCGCCCACTTCAAGGGCATCGAGGAGGCCTTCTCCGACCTGGTCGCCGACGTGCCCGACGACTGGCTGGAGCGCATGGCGGAACTCCAGCTCTCGGAGGAGGACAAGGCGAAGATCGAGTCCATGGGTGGCTTCGACGAGCTGATGCGCGCGCTGGAGGAGCGTCTGCGGGAGCAGACCGAGCGCCACGAGGGCGGCAACAAGTGGATCGGCACCGCCGGCACCTCGCCGTTCGGCGCCTACGGCTACAACCCGGAAGGCGTGCGCATCGGCCAGAAGGGCGGCGGCAACCGCAAGGCGACGAAGGTCTGGGACCGCCGCGAGTACCAGAATCTGGACGACTCCGTGGAGCTCGGCACGCGCAACATCAAGCTGGCCCTGAGGAAGCTTCGCAAGTTCGCCCGCGAGGGCGCGGCCGACCAGCTCGACCTCGACGACACCATCGACAAGACGGCCCGCAACGCGGGGCTGCTCGACATCCGCATGGTGCCGGAACGGCACAATGCGGTGAAGGTGCTGCTGTGTCTCGACGTGGGCGGTTCCATGGACGACCACGTGCGCGTCTGCGAGGAGATGTTCTCGGCCGCCCGCAGCGAGTTCAAGCACCTGGAGTACTTCTACTTCCACAACTTCATCTACGAGAGCCTGTGGAAGGACAACCGGCGCCGGCACGCGGAGCGCATCCCGACGATGGAGATCATCCACAAGTACGGCCACGACTACAAACTGGTGTTCGTCGGCGACGCCACCATGAGCCCGTACGAGATCGTCTATGCCGGCGGCAGCGTCGAGCACTGGAACGAGGAGCCGGGCGCCGTGTGGATCGAGCGCTTGCTGAAGGCCTTTCCGAAGGCCATCTGGCTCAATCCGGAGCCCCGGCCCCGGTGGGACTACACGCCGTCGGTGAAACTGACCCGCGAGCTGATGGACGACCGCATGTATCCGCTGACCGTCGCCGGGCTCGACCAGGGCATCAAGCGTCTGCACTGAGCGCACCGGACGCGCTGAACGACACCGGCCGCGGGCCGGGCGAGGTGAGGGGTGAGCGGCAGCAAAATCGGTCTGGTACTCCCCGGCGGCGGCGCCCGCGGCGCGTTCCAGGTGGGCGTGCTGAAGGCCATCGCCGAGATCCTGCCCGGTGACGTTCCAAACCCGTTCCCCATACTGAGCGGCACCTCCGCCGGCGCCATCAACGCGGCGGTGCTCGCGAGCCGCGCCCGCCGCTTCCGCTCGGCGGTGGGCGAGATGGAGGCCGTCTGGGCCGGCTTCCGCTCGGAGCAGGTTTTCCGCACCGATGCGCTGACCATGCTGAAGTCGAGCCTGCACTGGCTGGCGACGATCGTGCTCGGCGGCCTGGGCGAACGCAATCCCCGCTCGCTGCTCGACAACGATCCGCTGCGCTCGCTGCTCTCGCGCAACATCCGCTTCCCGCGGATACAGACCGCCATCGACCGCGGGCACGTGCAGGCGCTGGCGATCACGGCCGCCGGTTACCAGTCGGCCCGCTCGGTGACCTTTTTCCAGGCGTCCCCCGGCACCCGCGCCTGGCAGCGCACCCGGCGCAGCGGCGTGCGTTGTGTCATCAACCTGGACCACCTGATGGCCAGCATCGCCGTGCCGCTGGTCTTCCCGCCGGCCTGCATTCGCGGCGAGTACTACGGCGACGGCGCGATGCGCCATTCCACGCCGCTGTCGCCGGCGGTCCATCTCGGCGCCGACCGCATCCTGGTGATCGGCATCCGCGACGAGACGCCGGAGCCGGCCGGCGACCCGCACACGCCGCCGGTCTACCCGAGCTTCGGCCACATCGCCGGCTACATGCTCGACACGCTGTTCCTGGACGGCCTGTACTCGGACCTGGAGCGGCTGTCCCGCATCAACGATCTGATCGATTCGATACCGGAGGACGAGCGCACCGGCCCGGCGGCGAAGATGCGCCCCATCGATACCATGATCGTCATCCCCAGCGAGGACATCCGGGAGATTGCGGCCAGTTGCCGCAAGGCGGCGCCGGTGCCGCTCAGGGCGCTGATGCGCGGGCTGGGCGGTCCCGACAAGGGCGAGCGGCGGCTGCTGAGCTATCTGCTGTTCGAGTCGGAATTCACGCGCGCGCTGATCGACCTGGGTTACCGGGACGCGATGACCGTCCGCGACGAGCTCGAGGCCTTCGTGCGCGGCGCGGACGTGCCGCGGCTCTACGCGCCCACATGGATGCGGCGGGACCTGGCTGTCTGAGCCCGCCTCGCAGCACCTCAGAGCAGCAGCAGCGTCCCCAGGCCGAGGAACACCATGAGGCCGACCACGTCGGTTACCGTGGTCAGCACCACGCCGCCGGCGATGGCCGGGTCCACGCCGAGACGCTTCAGCGTCAGCGGGACGACGAAGCCGGCCGCCGCCGCCACGATCATGTTCAGGGTGAGGGCGGCCGCGATCACCGCGGCCACCATCCAGGTGCCGAACCAGGCCACCGTGACCACGGCTACCACCAGCGCCCAGCCGACGCCGTTCAGGATGCCGACGGAGACCTCCTTGGCGAGGATCTGACGCGCGTTGGATTTGTCGATCTGGCCCAGCGCCATCGCCCGGGTGATGATGGTCAGCGACTGGGTGCCCGCGACGCCGCCCATGCTGGGCACCACCGGCATCAGCACGGCCAGCAGGACGATGGCGTCCACGGTGCCCTGGAACAGATCCACCACCGAGGCGGCCAGGAAGGCGGTGGCGAGGTTGATGCCCAGCCACACGGCCCGCCGCCGCGCGCTGGTCACCACCGGCGCGAACATGTCGTCTTCCTCGTCCAGGCCGGCGCGGCTCATGAGCGAGTGTTCGGCTTCCTCGCGGATGACGTCGAGCACGTCGTCCACCGTGATGCGCCCGAGCAGGCGGTTGTCCATGTCCACCACGGCCGCCGACAGCAGGTCCCGGTTCTCGAAGAAGCGCACCACCTCCTGGTCGCTGGTCTCGGCGGGTATGGGCTTCGTCTCCGTGTCCATCACCTCGGCCACGGTCAGGTCCGGGTCGTTGGTGAGCAGGCGGGAGAGCGTCAGGGTGCCCAGGAAGATGTCGTCCCGGTTTACCACGAAGATGGACTCTGTCTGGTCCGGCATGCCGCCGTGCACCCGCAGGTAGCGCACCACCACCTCCAGCGTCACGTCCGGACGCACGGTGACGGTGTCCTTGTTCATGAGCCCGCCGGCGCTGTCCTCCGGGTAGGACAGCACCTCGCGCAGCCGGTCGCGGTCCTGCTTGTCCAGCGAGCGCAGTACCTGGCGGGTGACCGTCTCCGGCAGACCGGCCACCAGGTCGGCCAGATCGTCGAGTTCCATCCCCTCGGTGGCGGCGATGAGCTCCTGGGCGTCCATGCGCTCGATGAGGCCGCTGCGGACCTCGTCGGCCACCTCGACCAGGATGTCGCCCTCGTCGTCCGGATCCACGAGCTCCCAGACCACGGCGCGCTCGGCCGGCGGCAGGGACTCCAGCAGCCGTGCCACCTCGGACGGATGCAGGCTGCCGATCATGCGCCGCACGGGACGCATGGCGCCGCCCTCCAGGGCCTCGCGCAGCGTCTCCAGCGGTGTCTGCTTCTGTTCCTGGTTATCCATGCTGCCGGCGCATCCGCCCATGGGGCGAAGGGTGTCCGGCGGCCCCCGCGGCCGCCGGAATCAGCAGGCAGTTTAGCCCGCGGCCCGTGACAAAGCTAAGGGTGGCGGGGGGCTCAGCCGGCGTCCGGCGCCTTCTTGCCGGGCAGCTCGTTGTGCCGGGTATGGATGGGTGTGTGCTCTTCCGCCAGCGCCCGGGCGAGCTTCTCGGCCATGTACACGGAGCGGTGCTGGCCGCCGGTGCAGCCCACCGCCACCGTGAGATAGCTGCGGTGGAAGCTCAGGTACTCCGGGATCCAGCGGCGCAGGAAGTCGATGATGTCCCGGTACATGGACTGCACCAGGGGTTGTTCGTCCAGAAAGCGGACGACGGCGGCGTCCGTCCCGGTCAGCGGTCGCAGGTTCGCCTCCCAGTACGGGTTCGGCAGACAGCGCAGGTCGAAGACGAAATCGGCATCCGTGGGGATCCCGTGCTTGTAACCGAAGGACTCGATCAGGATGGACAGCGATCGCGGCAGGCGCGCCGCGACGCGCTCGCGCAGCGCGTCGCGCAGTTCGTAGACGCTGGTGCGCGTGGTGTCGATGACCAGGTCGGCGGTGTTGATCACCGGGCCCAGGAGTTCGCGCTCCCGGTCGATGGCGTCGCGCAGCGCGAGGCCGCTGTCACCCAGCGGATGGCGCCGGCGGGTCTCGCTGTAGCGCTTCAGCAGGATGTCGTCCTCGGCCTGCAGGAAGATGACGTCGCACTCGATGCCGTCGTGCTTCATGCGCTGCACGAGACCGGGCAGCGCTTCCAGGTCGGTGGCGGGATTGCGGGCGTCGATGCCGACGGCGATGCGCTGGGTGGCCACGGCGCCGCCTTCCCGGGTGATCTCGGGCAGCAGCGCGGGCAGCAGTCCCGCCGGCAGGTTGTCGATGCAATAGAAGCCGAGGTCCTCGAGGACGTTCAGCGCGACGCTCTTGCCCGAGCCCGACAGCCCGCTGACGATGATCAGGCGCGTGGAGCGGCGTTCTCCGGTGCCGGGCGCCACGCGCTGTCCTCAGGCCCCGCCGCCCGCCGCCAGGCCGCCCTCGGCGCGGGGCCGGTCTTCGGCCATCAGCGCCTCGTAGAGTTCGCGGCTGCTGCGGGCCTTCCTGAGCCGCGCCTGGGTGCCCCGTTGCGAGAGCATCTCCGTCAGGCCGCGGAAGTCCTCGATGGCCTGGTCGTCGACGTCTTCGGGGACGATCATGCCGAAGATCAGATCCACGGGCTCGTCGTCCGGGGTGTCGAAGTCCACCGGCGTGGAGAGCTTCAGCATCGCGCCGATGGGGAAGGGGGCGTCCGCAATGCGGGCGTGAGGCGCCGCGACCGCGCGGCCGAGCGCGGTGCAGCCGAGCCGTTCGCGCTCCGCCACCGCCGCGAAGATATCCGGCTGGCGCAGATCGTCCGAGCCGTGGGCGAGCAGCTCGCTCAGGATCTCCAGGGCGTGCTTCTTGCTCCGCGCCTCGACGTTGCAGAGTACGGAGTCGGGTCTGACGAGTTCGTGCAGTGTCATGGGAAAGACCGTGAAAGTGGCGGCCCGCCGCGCGCTGTGGCGGGCCGCCCGATGATTGTCAACTGAGTGCGCGCTTGTCCGCCTCGCGGGCATGGTGGTCGCAGAGCTTTTCCTTGTGCTTCTTCACCTGCCGGTCCAGCTTGTCGATGAGTCCGTCGATGGCGGCGTACATATCTTCTTCCGTCGCGTCGGCATACAGCCGGCCGCCGCTGACCTGCACGGTGGCTTCGGCCTTGTGCCGCAGTTTCTCGACGGTGAGGATACAGTGCACGTCGGTCACGTGGTCGAAGTGTCTCTCGATGCGCCCTAGCTTGGTCTGTACGTAGTCCTTCAGCGCGGGTGTCACTTCCACGTGGTGACCGGTGACATCTAGCTGCATGGCTCTCTCCTCTGCTGGGTGGGGCCGGGGAGGCGGGCGTCGGTCCGCCGCGCCCCGCGGCCGGAAACGTTCGGGACGAGGCCGCGCCCGGCCTCCGCAGCCCTCATGCGGAGCTGCGCTCGCGGCGCTGGCTGGAAGACGGGATGTCCATGGCTTCACGATACTTCGCAACCGTCCGCCGCGCCACAACCACGCCGTCCTCCTTCAGCATCGCGGCGATCTTGCTGTCGCTGAGCGGCTTGCGGCGATCCTCTGCGCCGATCAGCTTGCGGATCTTCGCGCGCACCGCCACGGAGGACTGGTCCTCGCCGTCGACGCTGCCGACGTGGCTGGAGAAGAAATAGCGGAACTCGAGCACGCCCCGCGGCGTGTGCATGTACTTGTTGTTGGTGACCCGGGAAATCGTGGACTCGTGCATTTCCACGGCCTCCGCCACGTCGCGCAGCACCATCGGCTTCATGGCTTCCTCGCCGTGCTCGAAGAAGTCGGTCTGGCGCTCGACGATGCAGGTGGCCACTTTCATCAGCGTCTCGTTGCGGATCTCCAGACTGCGGACGAGCCAGCGGGCTTCCTGCAGCTGCGCCTTCAGCGCCGTATGCCCGCCGTCGCCGCGCAGCATCTCGGCGTAGCGCTGGTTGACGGTCAGCCGCGGTATGCCGGAGGAGGCGATCTCCACCAGCCACTCGCCGTCGATCTTGCGCACGAAGACGTCCGGGATGACGTACTCGGTACGGGCGGGTGCGATGGCCTGTCCGGGCCGCGGATGACAGCCGCGTATAAGTGCCAGCGCGTCGGTGAGTTCGTCGCCCGACACGTGCAATTCGCGCTGCAGGTGCGCCGGGTCGTTCTCGGCGACCCGTTCCAGGTGCTCGGCGGCGAGCTCCCGGGCGAGTCCGAGACCGGGCGTGTCGCCGGCGAGCTGGCGCAGCTGCAGGTCGATGCACTCGGACAGCGAGCGCGCCGCGATGCCGGCCGGGTCGAAGCGCTGGATCTTCCTGAGCGTGCGCTCGGCTTCCTCCTCGCTGACGTCCAGCTCGGGGCCGGCTATATCGCGGATCTCGTCCAGAGAGACCGTCAGATAGCCGTCGTCGTTGATGGCGTCGATGATCGCCTCGCCGATCAGCATCTCCCGGGGTGTGAACTTCTCCAGCTCGAGCTGCCAGTGCAGGTGCTCGTGCAGCGATTCCTGGCTTTCGTCGGCGAACTCCGACATGCCGCGGTCGCCGCTCCAGCCGGAGTCCTGGCTCCGCGCGGGCAGGTCGCGCCAGCTGTCCTCCGCGGTGACCGCCCGGACGTCGCCGGGCGCCTCCTCGGCGGCGGACTCGCCGTTCACGCGCGGCGGCTCCGGCAGCTCCTCCGCCTCCAGCATCACGTTCTCTTCCAGCGCTTCCTGGATCTGTGCGGTCAGATCCATCACGGGCAGCTGCAGCAGGCGGATGGCCTGTTGCAGCTGCGGCGTCATCGTCAGCTGCTGACTGAGTTTTAGCTGGAGTGACGGTTTCAACATCTTGCTGCCGGGCAGCCGCCATCGCGCTGCCGGTGAGTCCGTGTGCGTCTGCCGATGGTCAGAGCCGGAATCCCTCGCCCAGATAGACCTGTCGCACGTGGCGGTTCGCCAGAATCTCCTCCGGCGTGCCTTCTGCGATCAATGACCCCTCGTTGAGTATATAGGCTCGGCTGCAGATTCCGAGGGTCTCCCTCACATTATGATCGGTGATGAGGACCCCGATGCCGCGGTCGCTCAGGTGGCGGATGATGCGCTGGATGTCGATGACCGAGATCGGGTCGACGCCGGCGAAAGGCTCGTCCAGCAGCACGAAGCGCGGATCGGCCGCCAGCGCCCGGGCGATCTCCACCCGCCGGCGCTCGCCGCCGGACAGGCTCATGCCGAGGCTGGTGCGCACGTGACCCACGTGCAGCTCGTCCAGCAGCTCATCCAGGATGCGCTCCCGGTCGCTGCGCTCCAGCTCGTCCCGGGTCTCCAGGATGCCGAGTACGTTCTGCTCGACGGTCAGCTTGCGGAAGATGGACGCCTCCTGGGGCAGGTAGCCGAGGCCCAGCCGGGCGCGGCGGTGCATGGGCAGGTGGGTGAGGTCCTGCGCGTCCAGCAGGATGCGCCCCTTGTCGCAGGGGATCAGGCCCACGATCATGTAGAAGGCCGTGGTCTTGCCGGCGCCGTTCGGGCCCAGCAGGCCGACGACCTCGCCGCTGGAAATCTCCAGCGAGATACCCTTGACGACTTCGCGGAACTTGTAGCTCTTGTGGACGTCCTGGACGCTCAGGATGCTCATGGCGCCTCGTCGTCGTCCAGTCTCTTCTCCACCTCTTCCGGCACGATGGTGAGGCTCACCTTGCCGTCCTCGCCCTCCCCGCCACGGGCGGTGACCACCTGCTGGTTGAGGTCGTAGACCAGCAGATCGCCCGCAATCGTATTGGAGCCCTCGCTGATGCGGGCGTCGCCGGTAAGCGTGACCCTGCCGGCGGTCACGTCGTACTCGAAGCGGCCGGCCCGGCCGGTGGTCACGGTGCCTTCCTCGGGGCGGTAATCCCGGAACCGGGCGGGATCGCCGGTGGCCACGGCGCTCGAGAGGCGGTGATCCCTGAACGTGAGTTCCGCGCTGTCGCAGAGGATGTTGGTGGTGTCCACATCGATCTTCACATCGCCCTCGAAGCGCCACACGCTGTCCCGGAAGTCCGGGCTGCTGTCGCCGCCGAACAGCGTCTGGCCACGATCCGCCTCGATGCCGATCGTGCCCTGCGTGATGCGCAGGCCGCGGAATATCATCAGGTTGTTGCGGCGGTCGAATTCGCTGGAGTCGGCATCGAGAGAGATCGGCAGCCGGCTGTCGATGCCCTCGCGGAGGCTCTGGCCCGAGGTGACGAGGGGAGCCGCCAGCAGGACGGCGGCCGCCGCCAGGAGGGGCGCGGTCGCGAGCCGCTTGTTTAACCCTCGCCGGCGCGCGATGCGCCCGGCGTCAGGGCATGAATTTGCCGCTGACATTGGACTTCAGCTCCACTCGGTCTTCCTGCAGGAATGCTAGCATGCCGGTCGCCGACAGACTCTGCTCGCCGATGCGGATTGTGACGCGTTCGTCGGTACTCGCCGTCTTCGCGCGGGGGTCGAATTCCAGTTGCGGCGTGGTGAGTTCGGTGACCTCGCCGTTGTCGTCCGGCTCGCTGACCGCGCGCACGTTGCCGCTCAGCACGATCTTCCGCGACGCCGGTTCCAGCACCCCGCTGGCGGCGGTCAGCGACCAGGGCACGGTGGCCTCCGGGCTGTAGCGCACGGTCACGTCGGAGAGTTGCACGGGACCGCCGTCCTCGGACTGGATCGCCTCCGCCGCATGCAGCCGGTAGAGGACGTCGCCGTCCTCGGCCGTGCCGGTGACGGTGGCGTCGCGCATGTAGTAGCCGCTGACGATCGTGCTCGGGTCGGCCGCCTCCGGCACCTCCTCGGTGCCCCGCAGGCTCAGCAGCCAGGTGCCGACGGCGGCTGCCGCGAGCAACAGCAGGGCGAGGACGCCGCGCAGGTTCACTCGGGCGCGCCTGCGTTGCCGGCGGCGAGCCGGGCGGCGACCACCAGATCGGCCACTTCCCTGACGGCGCCGTGGCCGCCGCTGCGGGCCGTGACGTAATCCGCGTCGGCGACGATGTCGTCGACGGCATTGGCCACCGCGATGGCGAGGCCGCAGGTCCGCATTGCCTCCAGGTCGGGCAGGTCGTCGCCCACGTAGGCCGCCTCGGCCAGGTCGATGCCGAGTTCCTCCGCCAGCGCGTGGAGTTCCGGGATCTTGTGCCGACAGCCCTGCACGACCCGGGTCACGCCCAGTTCCGCCATGCGCCGGTCCACGGCGCCGGAACGCCGCCCGCTGATGACGGCCACCTGCACCCCGGCCTCCAGCAGACGGCGCACGCCGTAGCCGTCCTGGGTGTGAAAGGCCTTGTACTCGCGGCCGTCCTCGTCCATGAGGAAGCGTCCGTCGGTGAACACGCCGTCCACGTCGAAGACGATCAGACGCAGCCGGGCCAGCCTGTCGCCGAGGTCCGCCACGGTTACATGACGCCGGCGCGGAAAAGATCGTGGATGTTCAGCGCCCCGATCAGATGCTCGCGTTCGTCCACGACGAGCAGCGCCGTGATCTTGTTCTGCTCGATGATGTGCACCGCCTCCGCGGCGAGGGTGGCCGGCGTGACCGTCAGGCAGCCGGGATGGGTGACCTCCGCCATGGTCGTAGCGCGTATGTCCACGCCGGTGTCGAGCGTGCGGCGCAGGTCGCCGTCGGTGAAGATGCCGACCACCCGGCCGGCCGCGTCCACCACCGCGGTCATGCCGAGGCCCTTGCGGGTCATCTCCAGCAGGCCCTCGCTGAGCGTGACCCCGGGGCTCACCCGCGGCACGTCCTCGCCGGTGTGCATGATGTCGCCAACCGTCAGCAGGAGCCGCCGGCCCAGGCTGCCGCCGGGATGCGAGCGGGCGAAATCCTCGGCCGTGAAACCCCTCGACTCGAGCAGCGCCACGGCCAGCGCATCGCCCATCGCCAGCGTCGCCGTGGTGCTCGCGGTGGGCGCCAGATTGAGCGGGCAGGCCTCTTCCCGCACGCCGACGTCGAGGACCACGTCCGACGCCCGGCCCAGTGTCGAATCGCGCTTGCCAGTCAGCGTGATCAGCGGCACGCCGAGCCGCTTGACCAGCGGCAGGATGGTGATGATCTCCTGGGTCTCGCCGGAATAGGAGACCGCCATGACCAGATCGGTGGCGGTGATCATGCCCAGGTCGCCGTGGCTCGCCTCGCCCGGATGGACGAAGAAGGCCGGGCTGCCGGTGCTGGCCAGGGTGGCGGCGATCTTGCCGCCGATGTGCCCTGACTTACCCATGCCGGTCACGACGATGCGCCCCGTGCAGGCGAGGCAGAGGCTGCAGGCACGGTCGAAGTCCTCGCCGATGCGCTCGGCCAGGTCCTGCACCGCCCGTGCCTCGATGCCGAGCACGTTGCGCGCCAGTTCTCTGGTGGCTCTTGCGTCCAGCTCTCGCTCCTCGCGGCGTCGCCGCCGCGGCTCAGGTGAGCGTCTGCCCCAGGTTCTGCGAGACCACGTAGGCGTGGTAAGCCAGGAACGCGACGAGCAGCGCCACGCCTTCCAGTCGGCCGATACGGCCGGCGTCGGCGTAATTGTACGTCATCGCGAACAGGACCAGCGTGACGGCCACCATGACGAAGAAGTGCAGCGTCAGCACCGCCGGTTCCACCGTCGCCGGGTGGATGACGACGGCCAGGCCGATGACGGCCAGCAGGTTGAACATGTTGGAGCCGAGGATGTTGCCGATGGCCAGGCCCTGCTCGCCCTTCAGGGCGCTCATCAGGGACACCGCCAGTTCCGGCAGGCTGGTGCCGATCGCCACCAGGGTCACGCCGATCACGAGTTCGCTGACGCCGAGTTCCCGGGCCAGCTGGATGGCACCGTCCACCAGCAGTTCCGAGCCCACGAGCAGGACGGCGAGCCCCACTGCCAGCCAGAGGATGGCCGTGCGCATCGGCACGTCGCGCGGTATCTCGGCCTCGTATTCCGCCTCGATGGGGTCGACGGCGCGCGCCCCCGTCCCGAGCCGCACGATCCAGTACAGCACCACCACCAGGGCCCCCAGCAGCACGAAGCCGTCGATGCGGGTCAGGCGCAGATCCAGGAACAGGGCGAGGGTGAGCAGCGTCACCGCCAGCAGCAGCGGCATCTCCCGGCGCAGGATGGTGGAGGTGACCAGGATGGGCCGCACCGCGGCGACGGCCCCGAGTACCAGGGCGATGTTGGCGATATTCGAGCCGATCGCGTTACCGAGCGCGAGGGTCGGGCGCCCGGCGAGGGCGGCGACCACGGAGACCAGGATCTCCGGTGCGGAGGTTGCGAAGCCGACGATGGTGAGCCCGATCAGCAGCGTCGGGACGCCCAGGTTGCGAGCCGTCCCTGCGGCGCCCACGACGAAGCGGTCGGCGCCCCAGATCAGGAGCGCCAGGCCGATCGCGACGGAGATGAGATCGAGCAACATGAGTCAGACAGGAACCTCGACAGGGGCGACGCAGCGCCCGCGGCAGCCGCTCCCACGGCGAAGAGGGGCAGAATCATACACAATAGAACCCGGCCGCCGCGACGCGGGGCGCAGCCGTTGGGTCGGGAACGGCCTTTCGGCTACACTGCGCGCGGAATCATACAGAGTGCTTCATCAGTTTGGACATGATTACACCTCAGGAAATCTCGCAGCTTATCGAAGGGGGCCTGCCGGACACCCGGGCACAGGTGGTCAGCGACGACAACACCCATTTCGAGGCCGTCGTCGTGAGCCCGCAGTTCGAGGGACAGCGCCCTCTCAGGCGCCACCAGATGGTCTATGGCTGTCTCGGCGAGCGCATGGGCCGCGAGATCCACGCGCTCTCGATTCGCGCCTTCACGCCGGACGAATGGAACCGCCAGGGCTGAGGCGCCCGGCGGACCGGTTTCGACCATGGACAAACTGAAGATCACCGGCGGCGCCGCGCTGGACGGCGAGATCCGCATCTCCGGTGCCAAGAACGCGACGCTGCCGATCCTGGCGGCCACGCTGCTGGCCTCGGACCGGGTCACCGTCTCCAACGTTCCCCATCTCAGGGACGTGACCACGACCATCTCTCTGCTCCAGCGCATGGGGGTGGAGGTCACCGTGGACGACCGGCTCAGCGTGGAGGTGGACGCCTCGGCCATCCGCGAGCTGCGGGCACCCTACGACCTGGTGAAGACCATGCGGGCCTCCATCCTGGTGCTGGGGCCGCTGGTGGCGCGCCACGGCGCCGCCGACGTCTCGCTGCCCGGCGGCTGCGCCATCGGCGCTCGTCCCGTGGACCTGCACGTGGCGGGGCTGCGGGCGATGGGCGCCGACGTCGAGATCGAGGACGGCTATATTCGCGCCCGCGCCGGCCGGCTGCAGGGCACCCACTTCGTTTTCGAGACGGTTACCGTCACCGGCACGGAGAACCTGATGATGGCGGCCACGCTGGCCCGGGGCGAGACGGTGCTGGAGAACGCCGCGCGCGAGCCGGAGGTGGCGGATCTCGCCGCCTTCCTGAACAGCATGGGCGCCCGGATCGAGGGGGCCGGCAGCGGCACCATCCGCATCCAGGGCGTCGAGGCGCTCTCGGGCACGCGCCATACCGTGCTGCCGGACCGCATCGAGACCGGCACCTACCTGGTGGCCGGCGCCATGACCCGGGGCCGCGTGCGGCTGAAGCAGACCCGGCCCGACATCCTGGAGGCCGTGCTGGCCAAGCTCACCGAGGCGGGCGCGGAGATCGCGACGGGCGCGGACTGGATCGAGCTGGATATGGGCGGGCGGCGGCCGCGCGCCGTGGACATCCGCACGGCGCCCTATCCCGCCTTCCCGACGGACATGCAGGCCCAGTTCTGCGCGCTGAATGCCGTGGCCGAAGGCGTGGGCACCATCACCGAGACCATCTTCGAGAACCGCTTCATGCACGTTCAGGAGATCAACCGCCTGGGCGCGCGCATCGAGCTGCGGGGGCCGTCCACGGCCCGG
>DASRVH010000095.1:0-50142 GCA_035655155.1 Woeseiaceae bacterium | reverse complement strand
GGCAAGACCATCATGATGCAGAGCATGGCGCAGGCCATCATGAGCAATAACCCCGAGTGCTACATCATCGTGTTGCTCATCGACGAGCGACCCGAGGAAGTGACCGAGATGCAGCGCTCCGTCGGTATACGCGGCGCTGAGGTAGTGGCCTCGACCTTCGACGAGCCGCCGGCACGCCACGTGCAGGTCGCCGACATGGTCATTGAGAAAGCCAAGCGCCTGGTCGAACACAAGCGTGACGTGGTCATCCTCCTCGACTCCATCACGCGTCTCGCGCGCGCCTACAACACCGTGGTGCCGTCATCCGGCAAGGTGCTGACCGGCGGCGTGGACGCCAATGCCCTGCACCGTCCCAAGCGCTTCTTCGGCGCGGCGCGCAACATCGAGGAGGGCGGCTCGCTCACCATCCTCGCCACGGCGCTGATCGACACCGGCTCGAAGATGGACGACGTCATCTACGAGGAGTTCAAGGGCACCGGCAACATGGAGATCCACCTGGATCGCCGCATTGCCGAGAAGCGGGTGTTCCCGGCCATCAACATCAACCGCTCCGGTACGCGGAAAGAGGAATACCTCACCCAGCCGGACGAGCTGCAGAAGATGTGGGTGCTGCGCAAGGTGCTGCATCCGATGGACGAACTCGCCGCCGTCGAGTTCCTGCTCTCCAAGCTGCAGGACACCAAGACCAACGCCCAGTTCTTCGAGGCGATGAAGCGCTGAGGAACCGCCGCGGCGGCGCTGTCGCCTCCCGGTGGATGATGGCGGCCAATAGCGGCCAATGGTGAGTGCGGCGTTCTAGCCGTCGGCTGCCGCGGCGGCTTCCCGGGCGATGGCACGGTGGCCGATGTCCCGGCGGAAATAGGCGCCGTCCCAGCGGATCCGATCGACGCCCCGGTAGGCCGCGTCACGTGCCGCCGTGACACCGTCGCCCAGCCCCACCACACAGAGCACGCGCCCGCCGGCGGTCAACACCCGGTCGCCTTCCCTGCGCGTGCCGGCGTGGAAGACCTTGACGCCCTCCAGGGCGGCGGCGCGGTCCAGGCCCTCGATGGCGTCGCCTCTGCGATAGTCCTCCGGGTAGCCGCCCGCGGCCATCACCACGCCGAGTGAGGCGCGAGGATCCCATTCGGCCTTCGCGTCGGCCAGGCGGCCGTCCAGCGCGGCCTCGCACAGTTCGACGAGGTCGCTCTGCAGCCGCGCCATGATGGGCTGCGTCTCCGGGTCGCCGAAGCGGCAGTTGAATTCAAGCACCCGCGGCGCGCCGCTGCCGTCGATCATCAGCCCGGCATAGAGGAACCCCAGGTAGTCGACGCCGTCCGCCGCCAGGCCGTCGATGGTGGGCCGGATCACCTCGTCCATGATGCGCCGTTCTATCGCGGGCGTGACCACCGGCGCGGGCGAATAGGCCCCCATGCCGCCGGTGTTCGGGCCGGTGTCGCCCTCGTCCCGGGCCTTGTGGTCCTGGGAGGTGGCCAGCGGCAGGATGTGGCGCCCGTCGGTGATGACGATGAAGCTCGCCTCCTCGCCCTGCAGGAATTCCTCCACGACGATGCGCCGGCCGGCACCGCCGAATGTGCCGGCCTGCAGCATGTCCCGCGCCGCCTCTTCCGCGGCCTCGACGGTGTGGGCCACCACGACCCCCTTGCCCGCGGCGAGGCCGTCCGCCTTCACCACCAGCGGCGCACCCCGCTCGCGGATGTAGTCGAGCGCCGGTGCCAGTTCGGTGAAATTTCCGTAGGCAGCCGTGGGGATGCGGTGGCGGGCCAGGAAGTCCTTCGTGTAGGCCTTGGAGCCCTCCAGCCGCGCGGCTTCCGCACGGGGTCCGAAGCAGCGCAGCCCGGCCTCCTCGAAGCGGTCGACGAGACCTGCGACCAGCGGCACCTCCGGGCCGACGATGGTGAGGCCGACGCGTTCCTTCCGGGCGAGCGCCAGCAGTCCCGCCACGTCTTCCGCCGCCACCGCGGCGTTGCGGACGCCGGGTTCGAGCGCGGTGCCTGCGTTACCCGGCGCGACGACCACTTCGTCGACCCTCGGCGAGGCGGCGCATTTCCAGGCCAGCGCGTGCTCGCGCCCGCCCCCGCCCACGATGAGTATCTTCACGGCAACTTCTCCGGCTCAGTGACGGAAGTGCCGCATGCCGGTGAACACCATCGCGATGTCGTGCTCGTCGGCCGCGGCGATGACCTCCTCGTCGCGCACGGAACCGCCGGGCTGGATCACGGCCCGCACGCCATGCTCTGCCGCCGAGTCGATGCCGTCGCGGAAGGGAAAGAAGGCGTCGGACGCCATGGCCGCGTCTTTCGTGGAAAGCCCGGCATCGGCCGCCTTGATGGCGGCGATGCGCGTGGAGTAGACCCGGCTCATCTGGCCGGCGCCGACGCCGATGGTGGCCCCGCCGCGGGCAAAGACAATCGCGTTGGATTTGACGTACTTGGCCACCCGCCAGGCGAACATCAGGTCGGCGATCTCGCCGGCCGAGGGTTCGCGGCGGGTCACCACGCGCAGATCTTCGGCCTCGATGCGGCCGTCGTCCCGGTCCTGCACCAGCAGCCCGCCGGAGACCTTCTTCAACTCGACGGCCGGGCGCGCGGGACGCCTCTTGCCGGTGACGAGCACGCGCACGTTCTTCTTCGCGGCCAGCACCTCGGCGGCGCCGTCGGCCAGGGCGGGGGCCACGATGACCTCCACGAACTGCCGGTCCAGGATCTCGCGGGCCACCTTCTTCTGCAGCGGCGTGCTGAAGGCGATGATGCCGCCGAAGGCCGATACGGGGTCGGTGGCGTAGGCCCGCTCGTAGGCCTCGAGCTGCGACCCGGCAGCCGCCACGCCGCAGGGGTTGGCGTGTTTGACGATCACGCAAGCCTGGCCCTCGAACTGGCGCACGCATTCGAGTGCGGCGTCGGCATCGGCGATGTTGTTGTAGGAAAGCGCTTTGCCCTGGATCTGTTCGGCGCCCGCCAGCGTGCCGCGGAGGTCGCCCGCATCGGCATAGAAGGCGGCCTGCTGGTGGGGGTTTTCGCCATAGCGCAGGCTGGCGATGCGCCGTCCGCCTGCGGCGAAGCGCTCGCCGAGCCGGCTCCCGGACGTCGTCTCGGTGAGCCACGCGGAGATGGCCGCATCGTAACTGGCCGTATGGGTATAGGCCTTCGCGGCGAGACGCAGGCGCATGGCCTCGTCCACGCGACCCTCCTCCAGCGCGCCGAGGAGGTTATCGTAGTCGGCCGGATCGACCAGCACGAGGACGTCGCGATGGTTCTTCGCCGCCGCCCGGATCATGGCGGGGCCGCCGATGTCGATGTTCTCGATGGCGTCGGCGAGGGCCGCATCCGCCGCGCTGACCGTCTGCTCGAAGGGATAGAGGTTGACCGCGAGGACATCGATGGCGTCGATGCCGTGCTCGGCCATGACGGCGGCGTCGGTATCCCGGCGGCCCAGCAGTCCGCCATGGATCTTCGGATGCAGTGTTTTCACCCGGCCGTCCATGATCTCGGGGAAGCCGGTATGGCTCGAGACGTCGGTGACTTCCAGGCCGGCATCGCGCAGCGTGCGGGCGGTGCCGCCGGTGGAGAGCAGTTCGTAGCCGCTGCCGGCCAGGCCCCGCGCCAGTTCCACCACCCCGGTCTTGTCGGAGACGCTCAACAGCGCGCGGCGGGATCGCGTCATCGGCTCTGCTCCCGGTGTGTGCGTCCTGGCGGCCGCTCAGCGCAGCAACGCGTACGCCTTCAGTTTCTTGCGCAAGGTGCCCCGGTTTATGCCCAGGATCGAGGCGGCCTCGCTCTGGTTGCCGCCGGTGTATTCGAGCACCGTCTGCAGCAGCGGCTTCTCCACTTCGCTGAGCACCAGTTCGTAGAGATCCCCCGGCCGATAACCGTTAAGGCTCTCGAAGTATTGGTCCAGGGCTTCCTGGGTGTGATCGCTCAGAGACTTTTCGTTGCCCAGCGTCGGCTTTCGTTTCTTCTTTCTTGTCGATGGAGCCACGTCGATTCGTTCCCCGCAGATCGCCGCCACGACCACCGGCCGCAGCGCTTCGGTTGACTGTTGCTGCCGAACAGCGGGATCAGGCGGCCAGAGCACCGGCCCGGTCCGCGCTGTCGAGAAAGCGCTCGGTCAGGAGCAGCTGCTCCCTGGCGCTCTCAACGCGCACCACCTGGCGTCGGTATTCATCGCCATCCGGCAGATGGCTGCTGTACCAGGACAGGTGTTTGCGTGCCACCCGGACACCGCGCTCTTCCCCATAGAAACGGTGCAGGTCTTGCAGGTGGTCGGTGATGATAGCACGGAGCTCGGCAGCGTCCACAGGCGCCGTCGCGGTCCCGTGACGGAGATAATGGCGGACCTCCCGGAATATCCACGGGCGGCCCTGCGCCGCGCGGCCGATCATCACGGCGGCGGCGCCGGTTACGCGCAGAACTTCGAGTGCCTTTTCAGGACCGTCGATATCGCCATTGGCGATCACCGGTATGGAGACCGCGTCGACGATCTGCGCGATGGTCGCGTATTCCGCCTTGCCGGCGAAGCGGCAGGCGCGGGTACGCCCGTGGATGGCCAGCGCGCGGATGCCGCAGTCCTCCGCGAGCCTCGCCACCCGCACCCCGTTGCGGTTGTCGGGATCCCAGCCGGTCCGGGTCTTCAGCGTGACGGGCAGATCCACCGCGGTCACGACCGCGGTGAGAATCTCGGCCAACCGGCGCTCGTCCTGCAGCAGCGCCGAGCCGGCGAGCTTGCGGCAGACCTTTTTGGCGGGGCATCCCATGTTGATGTCGACGATGTCGGCGCCGGCATCGGCGACGGCGCGCGCCGCCTCGGCCATGGGCCCGGGTTCGCTGCCGGCGATCTGCACCACCCGCGGCCGGGGGTCGCCTTCCAGGCGCAACCGATGCCGTGACTTCTCCGAGCGCCAGAGCGAGGTATCGGCGGTGGTCATCTCCGTGGCGGCCAGGCCAGCTCCGAACCGGCGCGCCAGGCGGCGGAAGGGCAGGTCGGTGGTGCCCGCCATCGGAGCGAGCAGCACGGGCGACGCGATGTCTATGGTGCCGATGCGCATGTCGGCATTCTAGCGGCAGGCGCCGGAGCAGCGCAGATCGCCTTCGGCGCTCCGGTAGCAGACGTGCAGCTCGTAGCCCGCAGCCTCGCTGCCCGGATCCGAAAGCCGGGCGCGCGCGCGCACACGGTCGCCCGGATGCATGCGGACGTCGCGCAGTTCACCGTCGGGCAGATAGTCGTCGGCTTCGACCGAGCGGCTGCCGATCACGCTCTGCCAGCGATCCGTCAGCGAGACGTGCAGCAGCGGATAGGGCTGGGGCCGGTCGCCCTGGTGAACGATGACGCTGGTGATCTGCAACGAATTCGCGCTGGCATCGCCGCTGGAAGACTCGACGCACAGCGCGCCGATGTCCCAGCGTGGCTGCACGTCGGCGCCGAACAGGCCGTAGATCTGCTGCAGGCGGGGACCGAACTCCGGATGGGTCGCCAGCTGGGCCCGCTGGCCGTGAATGACCTGGGCGCCGAGCGCCGCCACCAGCAGCGCGGCCGCCGCCGACCACAGCACCGTCCGCGACCGTCCGCGCCGGCGCGGCAGCAGTGTCTGGTCGATGATCTCCTCGTCGCCGTCTTCCTCGGCCTGCTCCCCGGCATGGGCCACGGCCGCCTCGCTTGCGGCTTCCCGGGGGGCTTCGGCGGCTGGCTGCGACTCCTCGCGACCCTCCCGGTCGCGCGCCTCGGCAGCGGCTGCCGCGGTGTCGCTGTCGGGACCGAGGATCGCCGCGAACTCGCCGCTCTGGACGATCTCGTCGAACAGGGCTGCCGACGCCGCGAGGTCGTCCCTGTCCTGCGCGACAGCGGGTCGATCGTCGTCCTCCTCCGCGGCAGCGGGTCGATCGTCGTCCTCGTCCGCTGCAGCGTCCGGCTCGGCTTCCCCTGGGCGTGGTTCCGCGGCTGCCGCTTCCACACTTTCCGTCGTTCCCACCGTTTCGGGCAGCGGCTCCGCCGGCTCCTCTGCGAGGGTGAGTTCGTCAGGCGGCGCGTCCTCCGGCGGCGCGTCCACCGGCGGCGCGTCCACTGGCGGCGCGTCCGGCGACGGCCGCGCGGCCGGACCGCCGTCCTCGTCGTCGGCCTCTGGCTCCAGCCCGACCCCGAGGGTGGTCTCATCCAGCTCGAGTTCGGCGAGCAACGCGCGCCACTCGTCCTGGTCGCCGAGATCGTCGGTCTGCACTGCATCGCCGCCGGGCATCGTCTCGGCCGGCTCTCCCGGCGGCGTCTCGGCCTGGCTGTCCGCCTGCGGCTCCGGCGCCGGATGCTCGTGCCCCGGCTCGCCCGTTTTCTCGCCGGCCTCCGCAGAGAGGTCACCGCCGAATGAGGCCAGGATCTCCTCCAGGGGGGTGTCGTCGTCGAAGCGCTGAGGCTCCGGCTCCGGCTCCGGCTCCGGCTCGGGTTCCGGCTCGGGTTCCGGCTCGGGCTCGGGCTCGGGCTCGGTCCCGATCGCCGGCTCCGGCTCGGGCTCGGTCCCGATCGCCGGCTCCGGCGTGGGTGCGGCTTGCGGCTGTGCTTCCGGTTCCTCTCGGGATTCCGGTTCATGCTCCGGCGGCGTTGCCGGTCCCGCCTCCTCGGCGACTTCGCGCTCGGGCGCCGGCGGTTCGGCCGTTTGCGGCGGCGGCTCGTGCGACAGCGTCGCCAGCGCATCGAATACCGCTCCGCACGCGCCGCAGCGCACCCGCCCGTGGGCGCGTTTCAGGTCTTCCGGCCCGATCTGGTAGACGGTCCGGCATTCGGTGCATTGGGTGTACACGGTCTCAGTCTTCCCGGCGCCTGCCGCTGATCATGATCCAGTCCTCGCGTGCGACCGCCGGCGCGATCTCGAACCAGGGCTCGTAGGCGGCGCGGATCTCGTCCGCCTGACTGGCGAGGATACCCGATAACACGATCTCTCCGCCGCCCCGGGTCAGTCCGGCCAGCCGTGGTGCGAGTCCGGCCAGCGGGGCGGCGAGGATGTTCGCCAGCACGACGTCGAACGCGGCGTCGCCGAGTTCGTCCGGGGCCACCACGCCGAGGCGACCCGCGACATGGTTGCGTGCCGCGTTCGCCCGCGCCGCCGTGAGGGCCTGTGCGTCGATGTCGGTGGCGACCGCCTGCCCGGCGCCGAGGAGCAGGGCGGCGATGGCGAGGATGCCCGAACCGCAGCCGTAATCGAGTACGCGGCGCCCGTCGAGGCAGGCGGCATCGAGCCATTCCAGGCACAGGGCCGTCGTCGCGTGTGTGCCGGTGCCGAAAGCGAGACCGGGGTCCATGTCCAGCACCACCGCGTCCGGCTCCTCCACCACGCTGCCGGTCGGGCATACCCAGAGGCGCTGCCCGAAGCGCATGGCGCGGAAGTCGCGCAGCCACTCCCGCTCCCACGCGCGGTCCGCCAGCGTCTCCACCCGCCAGGCCGGCAGTTCGTCCAGTTCGAGCGCGGCGCGCAGGCCGGCATTCAGGGTTTCTTCGTCCAGGCCGTCATCGAACAGCGCGGTGACGAGGGTGGCAGGCCAGAGCGGGGTCTCGCCCGGCGCGGGCTCCAGTACCGGTGAATCGCCGGCGTCCGAATAGGTGACGGCGCCGGCCCCCAGGCCCTCCAGCGCCTCCTCCACCCGCTCGGGGTCGAGGCCGTCCAGAGCCATGGTGAACTGACGCCAAGACATCCTGCCGGCGCCGGTTCACAGACCGAGGCGCTTCTCCAGATAGTGGATATTCGTGCCGCCGGTCTTGAAGGCCTGGTGGGTCATGATCTCCTGGTGCAGCGGCACGTTGGTCTTTATGCCCTCGATCACGATCTCGCTCAGCGCGATTTGCATGCGGGCGATGGCCGACTCCCGGTTCTCCCCGTAGGCGATCAGCTTGCCGACCATCGAGTCGTAGTAAGGGGGCACCCGGTAGCCGCTGTAGAGATGGCTGTCCACGCGGATGCCGGGCCCGCCCGGCGAGTGCCAGAGCTGGACCATGCCGGGCGAGGGCATGAACGTCTTCGGGTCCTCGGCGTTGATGCGGCACTCGATGGCGTGGCCGGTGACGCGAATGTCGGACTGCGTGAACTGGAGCTTCTCGCCGGCGGCGATGCGCAGCTGCTCCTTCACGATGTCGACGCCGGTGACCATCTCGGTGACCGGGTGCTCCACCTGCAGGCGGGTGTTCATCTCGATGAAGAAGAACTCGCCGTCCTGGTAGAGGAATTCGAAGGTGCCGGCGTTGCGGTAGCCGATCTCCTGGCAGGCCTGCACGCAACGCGATCCGATTCGCTCGCGCTCCTCGTCGCTGAGCCCCGGCGCCGGGGCTTCCTCGATGACCTTCTGGTGGCGGCGCTGCATGGAGCAGTCGCGCTCGCCGAGGTGCACGGCGTTGCCGTGAGCGTCGGCCAGCAGCTGGAACTCGATGTGCCGCGGCCGTTCCAGGAATTTCTCCATGTAGACCTGGTCGTTGCCGAAGGCGGCCTTGGCCTCGGCCCGGGTCACGTTGATGGCGCCGAGCAGGGAGGCCTCGCTGTGGACCACCCGCATGCCGCGTCCGCCGCCGCCGCCGGCCGCCTTGATGATCACCGGATAGCCGATCTCGCGGCCGAGGCGCAGGTTCTCGTCGCCGTCCTCCCCGAGGGGGCCGTCGGAACCGGGCACGCAGGGCACGCCTGCCGCCTTCATGGCCCGGATGGCCGAGACCTTGTCGCCCATCAGGCGGATGCTCTCGGCCTTCGGGCCGACGAAGATGAAACCGCTCTTCTCGACGCGCTCGGCGAAGTCGGCGTTCTCCGACAGGAAGCCGTAGCCCGGATGCACGGCCACGGAGTCGGTGACCTCGGCGGCGCTGATGATGGCCGGCATGTCCAGGTAGCTCTCGGCGGAGGAGGGCGGGCCGATGCAGACGGTCTCGTCCGCCAGCAGCACGTGTTTCAGGTTGGTGTCGGCCGTGGAGTGCACGGCGACCGTCTTGATGCCCATCTCCCGGCAGGCGCGCAATATCCTGAGCGCGATCTCGCCGCGGTTGGCGATGACGACTTTTTCGATCATGGTGCGCTCAGGAGCCGGCGCGCTGGTCGATCACGAACAGCACCTGGCCGTATTCCACCGGCTCGCCGTTCTGCACCCGGATCGATTTCACCACGCCGTCCACGTCGGCCTCGATCGGGTTCATCATCTTCATGGCCTCGACGATGCACAGCGTATCGCCGGCCTTGATCCGGTCGCCGATCTGCACGAACGGGCTTGCCCCCGGAGCCGGCGCGGCGTAGAAGGTGCCCACCATCGGCGAGGTGACCACGTGGCCCTCCTCCTCGGGCTCCCGGGCCGGCGCGGCGGGCTCGGCGGCGGGCGCGGCGGGCTCCGGCGACGGGTTGGCGGGCGCTGGCTGCTGCATCGGGTAGTGGGCCATCTGCGGCGCGGCCACCATGGTATTGGCCGGGTAGCGGCTGATGCGCACCGCCTCCTCGCCCTCGGTGATCTCGATCTCCGCGATGCCGGATTCCTCGAGCAGCTCGATGAGCTTCTTGACCTTTCTTATATCCATGCGCTTGCCTTCTCTTATGAGTCCGTCAGCCTGCGGTGCAGTGCCAGCAGGGCGAGTTCGTAGCCGATGACGCCCAGGCCGACGATGGTGCCGTCGGCCACGTCGGAGAAATAGCTGTGATGGCGGAAGCCCTCCCGCGCGTGCACGTTCGAGAGATGGACTTCGACAAAAGGCCGGCCGACGGCCAGGAGGGCGTCGCGGAGCGCGATACTGGAGTGGGTATAGGCGCCCGGGTTCACGATCAGGGCGCGGGTGCCGTCGTCGGCGCAGGCCTGCACCCGGGCCACGAGCTCGTGCTCGGCGTTGCTCTGGAAGCAGATCAGCTCGTGGCCGAACTCGTCGGCCAGATTACGCAGACGCTCCTCCACCGCGGCCAGGCTCTCGTCGCCGTAGACCGTGGGTTCCCGTTTGCCCAGCAGGTTCAGATTGGGCCCGTTCAAGAGGAGCAGCCGCGGCATGATCAGTCCAGTAGACTGCCTTTTCAGCGAAGTTAGCGGCGAGTTTAACGCCCATAGACGGCAATTGCACAATAATTGCCATCAGCAGGCGTCATCGGGAACCCCCGCACAGCGGGGTGCGGCGGCGCGCGGCGGGGGGGTCCGCCGCCGGGTCAGATATCGGCGAGAGCCTGCCTGGCGGCGTCGGCGGGCAGCGTGCCGTCGAGGAAGTCCCGCAGCACGGACGCCATGGCCTCGGCCTGGTCGGCGTTGAATTCGCCCACGTGGACGTTGAGGAGTTCCCCGTCCGGGGCGACGATCAGCGTGAAGGGCAGGCCGAGGAAGTCGATGCCGAAGCTCTCCGCGGCGGCGATGGCCTCCTCCTGGCCGATCAGCACCGGGTAATTGAACTCCATCTCGGCGGCGTAGTCCGCCACCGGTTCGGCGTCGTCGATGGCGATGCCGATGACCTGGATGCCCGCCTCGCCGTGCCGGGCCTGGATGTCTTTCAGCAGCGGGATCTCCCGCCGGCAGGGAGCGCACCAGGTGGCCCAGAAGTTGATCACCCGCAGCTTGCCGTCCCAGTCGGCGAGGGTGCGGGTGCGGCCGTTCAGGTCGGGCAGGCTGAAGTCCCCGGTTTCCGCCTGCGAGGCGCTGGCCCGCATCTCGGCGGCGGTTCGGTCGGCCGGCCCGGCGGCGGGACTCTCCGGCGGCAGCAGCAGGCGGGACAGCCACATGCCGGCGGCGACCGATACCGCGAGTACGAGGACCATCAGGATGCGGGGCATATCAGTCTGCCTGTGCGGTCACGGCGGCGGGCGCCGGAGAGATGGCCCGGGCCGCATGAGCGGCGAACTCGTCGGCCGGCATGAAGCCCACCACCTGGTAGGCGCGGCGCTCCTCGCCGTCCGGTCCGAAGAATATGATCGAGGGCGGCCCGAAGATGCGGAAGTGCTTCAGCAGTGCCTGGTCCCGCTCGTCGTTCGCGGTCACGTCCGCCTGCAGCAGGACGACGCCGTCGAGTTCCGCCTGCACCTCGGGGTCGCTGAAGGTGTACTTCTCCATCTCCTTGCACGAGACGCACCAGTCGGCATAGAAATCGAGCATCACCGGCTGGCCGCGGGTCGACGCCTCGGCCACCGCCTGTTCGAGGTCGGCCACGGTCTTGATGCGGCGGAATTCCAGTTCCTCGTGGGCCGCGGCCGCGCCGCCGCCCGCCGCCGCTACCCGCGTGCCGGCGAGGGGCTGCAGCGGATCGTCGCCGCCGGACAGAGCGCCGAGCAGCAGGACGGCGCCGTAGAACATCGCCAGCACGCCGAAGCCCTTGCCGAGTTTCTGCGCCCCGCCCGATTCCGGCGTCAGCGGCGTCAGCGCGCCAAGGAAGACGCCGGCCATGAAGATGAGTACCGCCCACAGAGCCAGGATGACGGCGCCGGGCAGCACACGGTCCAGCATCCAGATGGCCAGTCCCAGCATCACGAAGCCGAAGGCGTTCTTCACCGCCACCATCCAGGGGCCTGCCTTCACCATCAGCTTGCCGGCGGAAGCGCCCACCGCGAGCAGCGGCGCGCCCATGCCGAGGCTCAGCGCGAACAGGGCCGCCGCGCCCCGGAAGACGTCGCCCGTCTGACCGATGACCGCCAGTGCCGCCACCAGCGGCGGCGCCACGCAGGCGGTGACGATCAGCGAAGACAGCGCGCCCATGACGAAGGCGCCCACCATGGTGCCGCTCTTCTGCTTGCCGCTGAGCGCGGCGACGCGGGTCTGTATGGAGGAGGGCATCTGCAGGTCGAAGGCGCCGAACATGCCTGCCGCCAGGAGCACGAACAGGCCGGCGAACGTCACCAGGATCCAGGTCTGCTGGAAGATGGTCTGGGCCTGCTGCCCGGCGGCGGCGAACAGCGCGCCGGCCACGGTGTAGGTGAGCGCCATGCCCATCACGTAGGAGAGCGACAGCGTGAAGCCGCGCCGCGGCGTCACGTCCTTGCCCTCGCCGGCGATGATGCCGGAGAGGATGGGGATCATCGGCAAGACGCAGGGCGTCAGGGCGAGCAGCAGGCCGGCGCCGAAGAAGGTGGCGAGCACCGCTGCCAGGTTGCCCTCGCCAATCAGTGTGGCCAGGCGATCCTGCTCGGAGACGGGCGCGGCCGCCATCGCCTCGTCCGCCGGCCGCGGGGCATCGGCGGCCGTGGCCGGCGGCAGGGAGACGCTCACCTCGCGCTTGAGCGGCGGGTAACAGATGCCGTCCTCGGCGCAGCCCTGGAAGCCGAGCTCCAGCACCAGGCTCTGCCCCTCACGGCTGGCCCGGTTCAGCGGCACCCGCGCGACGACCTCGTCGTAGTAGACCTCGGTCTCGCCGAAATACTCGTCGAACTTCTTCTTGCCCGCCGGCGTCTGCAGGGCGCCGAGCTGCACGCCGTCGCTGACGGCGGCCGCCGTCAGCTTGTCGCGATAGAGGTAATAACCGGGCTCGATCTGCCAGGCCAGCTCGACGGTGTAGGGGTCCAGCGCGCTCACCACCGGCCGGAACGCGACGTCCGGCGGCAGGAACTCGCCGCCGCCGGTCGCGGCCAGGCCGCCGGAGGAGCGGCCGCTGCCGAATGGCGAGAGGCTCGGCGACGGAGCCGGTGCGCTGCCGGCGAGCGTCACCTCGGTGGTCCAGCGCTGCGGCGGATAACACAGCCCGATGTCGGCGCAGCCCTGGGAGCGGAGTTCGAGGGTCGCGGTGCCTGCGCCCTCGTTCACGTAGGGCACCTGCATGACGAAGTCGCCCCGGTAGATCTCCTGGCGCCCGAAGTACTCGTCCTCGTGGATCTGGCCCGTGGGCAGCGTGGGCTCGCCCAGCAGGACGTCGTCGCTGTCGGTGCCGACGCCGAGCTTCTGGCGGTACAGGTAGTAGCCGGGTTCCACGGTCCAGCGCACGAGCAGCGACTCGCCGGTGTCCTCGACCTGGTAGCGGAATGCCTGCTCGGGGCGAAGCAGGTCCTCCGGCGACACCGCATGGGCCGGCGGCGCGAAGCCGGCCGCAACGCTGCCGATCATCGCGACCACGGTCAGGAAGGCCGCGACCGGGGCGGCGGCGGCGTTCGCCGGACGGCGGGAGGAATGTCTGTTCGGGCTCATGCTGTCTCTCATTACCGGCGCTGCCTCGGACGGCCCGCCGTCGGGTCGCCCCGCAGACGGACAGCCACATAGTGTGACCGCGCCGGAGGCGGGATTATTCCTTCTCCGTCACAGAATCGTCCACGGCTGAGACCGATGCGGCGACCCAGTCCAGATAGGCCGAGGACCCCGCCGTGACCGGCGTGGCGATGACCTCCGGGACGTCATAGGGATGGAGTTCCACGACGCGGGCCTCCAGTTCCGGCCACGCCGCCTCGGTGGTCTTCGCGATCAGCAGCAGCTCGGATTCGTCGCAGACCTCGCCTTCCCAGCTGAAGACCGAGCGCAGCGGGCCGACGATGTTCACGCAGGCCGCCCGCCTCTCCGCGACCAGCGCGGCAGCAATGCTGCGGGCGGTCTCCTCGTCCGGGCAGGTGCAGAGCACTATCAGCGTCTTTGACATAACGGTCTCCCTCGCCGGCGCCGAGGATAGCGGGCGGCGGCCGCCCTGTCATGACTCCGCAAGCCGCGGCGGCTCTTGAAATTTGGCTGACCGGCACTATCATTAGCACTCACTGATGGCGAGTGCTAACAGCACGGTCATCCAGAATTCGATAATTCATCGCAAAAACAGCAGTTTACCAGAAGGAGACGCACCCATGCAGATTCGTCCGCTTCACGATCGCGTGATTATCAAGCGCATGGAGGAAGAGCGCACCACCCCCGGTGGGATCGTGATTCCCGATACGGCCGCCGAAAAGCCGATCAAGGGCGAAGTCATCGCCGTCGGCAAGGGCAAGATCCTCGAGAACGGCGAAGTCCGTGCCCTCGACCTGAAGGAAGGTGACAAGGTGCTGTTCGGCAAGTACAGCGGCACCGAGGTCAAGGTGGAAGGCGAGGACTACCTGGTGATGAAAGAAGACGACGTGATGGCGGTCATCGAAGGCTGAGCCCCGCGTCGATCATCGTTAAACACCAACTGAATTTACGAAAAGAGGAATAGAGACAATGTCTGCAAAAGAAGTCCGTTTCAGCGATGACGCCCGTCACAAGATGATGGCCGGCGTGAACGTGCTGGCGAACGCCGTCAAGGTGACCCTGGGCCCGAAGGGCCGCAACGTCGTGCTCGACAAGAGCTTCGGCGCACCCACTGTCACCAAGGACGGCGTGTCGGTGGCCAAGGAGATCGAGCTCGAGAACAAGTTCGAGAACATGGGCGCCCAGATGGTGAAGGAAGTCGCCTCCCAGACCTCCGACGTGGCCGGTGACGGCACCACCACGGCGACCGTGCTGGCACAGGCCATCCTGCGTGAGGGCCTGAAGGCCGTCGCCGCGGGCATGAATCCCATGGATCTCAAGCGCGGCATCGAGCAGGCGTCCACCGCCGTGGTCGAAGAGCTGCACAAGCTGTCCAAGCCCTGCGAGGACGACAAGGCCATCGCCCAGGTGGGCTCCATCTCCGCCAACTCCGACACCGAGATCGGCGAGATCATCGCCGAGGCGATGAAGAAGGTGGGCAAGGAAGGCGTGATCACGGTCGAGGAAGGCCAGGCGCTGACCAACGAGCTCGAGGTCGTGGAAGGCATGCAGTTCGACCGCGGCTACCTGTCGCCGTACTTCATCAACAATCAGCAGAGCCAGTCGGCCGAGCTGGATAACCCCTTCATCCTCCTGTATGACAAGAAGATCTCGAACATCCGCGATCTTCTGCCGGTACTGGAGAACGTCGCCAAGTCCAGCCGCCCGCTGCTGATTGTCTCCGAGGACGTCGAAGGCGAGGCTCTCGCCACGCTGGTAGTCAACAACATCCGCGGCATCGTGAAGGTGGCTGCGGTGAAGGCGCCCGGCTTCGGTGACCGTCGCAAGGCCATGCTGCAGGATATCGCCATCCTGACCGGCGGCCAGGTGATCTCCGAGGAGGTCGGCCTCTCCCTGGAGAAGGCCACGCTGGAGGATCTCGGCGAGGCCAAGAAGGTGCAGATCACCAAGGAGAACACCACGATCATCGACGGTGCGGGCCGCACCCAGGAGATCGAGGGCCGCGTCGAGCAGATCCGCGCCGAGATCGAGGAGTCTTCCTCGGACTACGACCGCGAGAAGCTGCAGGAGCGGGTCGCCAAGCTCTCCGGCGGTGTCGCCGTGATCAAGGTCGGCGCTGCCACCGAGGTGGAGATGAAGGAGAAGAAGGCCCGCGTCGAGGACGCGCTGCACGCCACCCGTGCCGCCGTCGAGGAAGGCGTGGTGCCCGGCGGTGGCGTCGCCTTCATCCGGGCCCGCACCGGCATCGACAAGCTCGAGGGCAAGAACCAGGATCAGACCACGGGAATCAACATCCTGCGCCGCGCCCTGGAAGAGCCGCTGCGCCAGATCGTCAGCAACGCCGGCGGCGACGCCTCGGTGGTGCTGAACGCCGTCGCCGAGGGCAAGGGTAACTACGGTTACGACGCCGCCACCGGCGAGTTCGGCGACATGGTCGAGCTGGGCATCCTGGATCCGACCAAGGTGAGCCGTTCGGCGCTGCAGAACGCGGCTTCCGTCTCCGGCCTGCTGCTGACCACCGAAGCGATGGTGGCGGACGCGCCGAAGGAGGAAGACCACCCGCCGATGCCCGACATGGGCGGAATGGGCGGCATGGGCGGCATGATGTAACACGTCGTCGCCCGGTTTCGACCGGCAGCCTCATCGAGGCGAAAACCCCGTCCGGCCCAGCCGGGCGGGGTTTTCTTTTGCCCGATCAACAGACGGTCACCAGACGATCCGCTGTCCGTCCCAGGCGAAGAAGCCGCCGTTGTCGTCATCCCCGAGTCCGTCGATGACTCCGAGCAGCTGTCGGGCGGCCCGCGGCGCGTCGAACAACTGCTCCTCGGGAACCCGCGACTGGAACGGCGCCGAAAGTC
Organism: Woeseiaceae bacterium; assembly: GCA_035655155.1. Lineage (GTDB taxonomy): Bacteria > Pseudomonadota > Gammaproteobacteria > Steroidobacterales > Woeseiaceae > Lentisalinibacter. Next base: position 34,181 of record DASRVH010000095.1, on the reverse strand, counting down.
CCGTATCCACGGTGCCGGGATGGAGTGCGACGACGAGGGTGCCCCGATGGCGCCGGGGCAGTTCGATGGACAGGTTCTTCGTGAGCATGTTCTGGGCGGCCTTCGAGGCCCGGTAGGCGTACCAGCCGCCGAGCCGGTTGTCGCCGATGCTGCCGACCCGCGCGGACAGGCTGGCGAATACCGCGCGTTCGCGCCGCGGCAGCAGGCCGGCGAAATGCTTTGCCACCAGCAGCGGACCCCACGCGTTTACGGCGAAACTGCGCTGCAGCGCCTCGGGGGTCACCTCGGACAGCCTGCGTTCCGGCCGCACCGCGTCGCCGTCGTGCAGCAGGCCGGCGCAGTTGATGATGAGAGAGAGCCTCTCGACGCGCTCCGCGACGACGCGGGCCGCGGCTTCTATGCCGGCTTCGCTGGTGACGTCCAGCGGGACGGTCACCAGCCGGTCGCCCATGTCCCGGCGCACCGCCGCCAGTGCCTCCGAGCCGTCCGGATCCCGGCTCGTCGCGATCACGTGCGCTACCGACGGCGAGCCCCCCAGCGCGGCGCAGAAGGCTGCCCCGATGCCGCGGCTGGCACCCTGTATCATCACGTTCATGGGAGCGTCGAAACTGCCGAGCTGGATGTCCGTCATGGGAGGCTCCGGGAACCGTCGTGTCCGTCTGGTACTCGAACAGGGTATTCGGGCGGCCGCCGCGCGCGGATGCCCGGCGGCATGGCGCTGTCCGGCATTGAAAAGGGCAGCGGCTGCCCCCATTTTCCGCGATGTGTGGAGAGCAATGGCGCGCGGCGCCCCGGTGACATGAAGGAAAGCATCCTCGAACTCGTCAATCGTACCGAGACACAGGCGCCCGCCGCGCTGCGCGTGGACGTCATCGCGGACTTCGTCTGCCCGTGGTGCTACATCGGCAAGCACCGCCTGGACGAGGCGCTCGCCTCCGTGCTGGGACCGGTCCAGGTCGCCTGGCACCCCTTCCAGCTCAACCCCGACATGCCCGACGACGGCATGCCCCTGGAGGACTACCTGCGCGACAAGTTCGGCGAGCCCGAGGCGCTGCAGCCCGCCCTGGACCAGCTGAGTCGTCTGGGCGCCGCCGAAGGCCTCGAGCTGGACTTCGACCGCATCGCCCGCGTGCCCAACACCCGGGCGGCGCACCGCCTGATGAAGCTGGCGGAGATCGAGGGCCGCCAGAACGAGCTCGCCGGCCGGCTCTTCCGGGCGTTCTTCGGCGAAGGCCGCGACATCGGCCGACACGACGTGCTGGTGGATCTGGGCCGGGAAGCCGGCCTGACGCCCGAGGCGGCCGCGCAATATCTGGACGACGAGCGCATCGACCGCATCGTGCTGGCGGAGGAGGAGCAGGCTCGCAAGGCCGGCGTGACCGGCGTGCCGGACTATATGATCAACAAGCGCCTGTTCGTGATCGGCGCCCAGAGCGAAGCCACCTTGCTCGGCGCTTTCGACCGTGCCATGTTCGGCGAGGACAGCGATCTGACGGTCTCGGATACGCTGCACTGAGCGCCGGGGCCGTGCGGGAACGGCGGCACGGATTCGGAAGGAGTTCTTTTTTTGGCTGAGGAAATGCAGGCGGTGCGCCTGGAGCGCTACCGTGACGAGGAAGGTCTGCGTCTGGCCGCCACGGAACGGCCCGTGCCCGGCCCCGGCGAGGTGCTGGTCCGCGTGCGTGCGGCCGGCGTCAACCCGGTGGACTGGAAGATCGCGGACGGTTTCGGTGAGTTCCTCGGCCTGACCCCGCCGCTGACGCTCGGCTGCGAGCTGGCGGGCGACGTGTCCGCCGTGGGCGAGGGCGTGGATTCGTTCGCCGTCGGCGAGCCGGTATTCGGCTATGTCTCGCTCGAGCGCTGCGGCTGCTATGCCCGTTACGCCATCGCCATGCCGACCGAGATCGCCCGCAAGCCGGACGAACTCTCCTATGCGCAAGCGGCGGCTGTGCCGGTGGCAGGGGAGACCGCCTGGCAGGCGCTGGTGGAGACGGCGCGGCTGGCGGCGGGCGAGCGGGTGCTGATCCATGCCGCCGCCGGCGGGGTCGGCTCCGTGGGGGTACAGCTGGCGAAATCCCTCGGGGCGACGGTGATCGGTACCGCCTCGGGCCGCAACGAGGACTTCGTCCGCGGAATCGGCGCAGACGGTTTCGTCGACTACACCGCCGGCCCGTTCGAGGATGCCGTGGAGCCGGTCGACGTGGTATTCGACACCGTCGGCGGCGACACGCTGCGCCGCTCTTTCAACGTATTGCGGCCTGGCGGCCGCCTGGTGAGCATCGTCGAGGTGCCGGACCCGGACTGGGCCGATCAGGCCGGGGTCTCGGCAGAGATGATCGCCGTGCTGCCGGAGGGCGCGCAGCTCGCCGAACTCGCCGCCATGATGAGCCGCGGGGAGCTCCGGGTGCACGTCGCGCGGCGCTATCCCCTGGCCGAGGCGCTCGACGCGCTGGCCGAGAGCCGCTCGGGCCACGTGCGGGGCAAGCTGATCGTCGAGCCCTGAAATTCGCCGGCGGGGGGCCGGGCAGGCCCCCTTGTTCAGCCCTGGCGCCGGCGCGCCAGCCAGTCGAGCAGGATGGCGTTGAAGGCTTCCGGCCGCTCCTGCTGGGTCCAGTGGCCGCAGTCGCCGAGCCTGTGGATCTCCAGGTCGTCCACGTAGTCGCGCATGGCCTCGATGTGGTGGGGCGCGATCAGCACGTCGTCCTCGGCGCCGACGAACAGCGCCGGTACGCGCACCCGCTGCTCGACCCCCTCGGTGAGCTCCCAGTTGCGCGTCCAGTTGCGGTACCAGTTGATGGGGCCGGTGAAGCCGCCGCGCCGGAACGCCTCGACGAAGACCTGCAGGTCCTCCTCCGACAGCAGATCCTCGCCCCTGGGCGGCTCGTCCATGGCGGTCAGCATGCTGAACGGCCGGCGCTTGTCATCGGGGATCTGTTCGAACGCCTCGCGGGTCACCGGCAGCCGCCGCATCATCGCGCGGAAGTAGCGCTCCGGGTCGGCGGCGAAATGCCGGTCCGCCTCGTCGGAGTCCTGGAAGTTCACGATGTAGAAATCGGGCCCCAGCAGCCGGCGCATCATGATCACGGGGTCCGCCGGCGGCCGTGGGTAGAAGGGGATGTTCACGGCGACCACGCCGCGCATGCGCTCCGGCGCCAGCAGCGCCATCTGCCAGACCAGCAGTGCGCCCCAGTCGTGGCCCACGAACCAGGCGCGCTCGAGGCCGAGGGTGTCGAGCAGGCCGGTCATGTCGCCCACCAGGTGGCGGATATCGTAATCGGCGACGTGTGCGGGTTTGTCCGTGGCGCCGTAACCGCGCTGGTCGGGCGCGATCGCCCGGTAGCCGGCATCGGCGAGCGCGGGCAGCTGCAGGCGCCAGGAATACGCGAGTTCCGGGAAGCCGTGACAGAGTACGACGGTCTCGTCCTCGCTCTCGCCCTGACCCTGCTCGTGGATCGCCATGCGGATGCCGTTGGTGTCGATGTACCGGGGTGCCGGGAAGTCGCTGCTCACGCCGTGCTCCTTGGGCTCGGGATTGCGGAACAATCGGGAGGAGGCACAGGGTAGCCGAGCATCCCGGCTGCGGCGACCACCGTCGCCTGTGGGCTTGCCTTTTCCCCCGCCCGGCGCTAGGTTCCGCGTCTGAGGCGTCGATGGGGACAGTAGCCACCCGGCGCCGGTCTCGAGCGAGCGGGGGACGGTGGGAGCCTCGCGGCCGGCGGGCGGTGAACATCACCCCGGAGCCGTCGACCGAAAGGGTGGCCGTGCCGCCCGAGTAGGCTCGACCGGGTGGCCGCCGATATACGGCCGCGGGTTGCCACGGCCGTTTGTTATTGTCGTGACGGCCCCTCGAGGTCCGGCCCGGGAGGGCCGGGCGGAAACCGGGTGGTACCGCGGTGCATGAGGAATCACATCGCCCCGGGCGCTTGACGGCGCCCGGGGTTTTTTCGTTGGACGGGATGAAATGAAGCTGAGAGAAGTCGCCAGCCGCTACGATGGCCCGGCCCTGGAGGACGAGGTGCTCTCGTTCTGGCGCGAGCACCGCATCTTCGACAAGACGCTGGCGGCGAGCCGCGGCCGGCCGCAGTGGAGTTTCAACGAGGGTCCGCCGACCGCCAACGGCCGGCCCGGCATCCACCACGTGCTCGCGCGCACGTTCAAGGACGCCTTCCCCCGCTACCGCACCATGCGCGGCTACCACGTGCCCCGGAAAGCGGGCTGGGATACCCACGGCCTGCCCGTCGAGCACGAGGTGGAGAAGGAGCTCGGCATCTTCGACAAGAAGGAGATCGAGCGCCAGGTGGGCATCGACGAATTCACCCGCCGTTGCCGCGAGTCGGTCATGCGCTACATCGGCGACTGGGAGAAGATGACCGAGCGCATGGGCTTCTGGGTGAACCTGGAGGAGGCCTACTACACCCTCGACAACAGCTACATCGAGTCGGTGTGGAACCTGCTGAAGCGCATCTGGGACCAGGGCCTGATCTACCGCGGCTACAAGGTGGTGCCCTACGACCCGCGCATCGGCGCCACGCTGTCCTCCCACGAACTCGCCCTCGGCTACAAGGAGGTGGAGGACCCCTCCATCTACGTGCGCTTCGCCGTGGCCGACGAGGAGGAGACCCACTTCCTGGTGTGGACCACCACGCCGTGGACGCTGCCGTCGAACCTGGCGCTGGCCGTGCACGAGGATGTGGACTACGTCTACGTGGGCCATGGCGAGGAGACGCTGATCCTGGCCGAGGCGCTGGTGCCGGCGGTGTTCGGCGACGAGCCGGTGGAGGTCATCCGCCGGGTGAAGGGCCGCGACCTGGTGGGCATGCACTACGAGCAGCTGTTCGGCTATCTGTCGGTGGCCGATGACGTCGATGCCTTCCGGGTGCTGGCGGCGGAGTTCGTCAGCACCGAGGACGGCACGGGCATCGTGCACATCGCGCCGGCCTACGGCGTCGACGACCTGGAGCTCGGGCAGGCGCACGGGCTGCCGGTGCTGCACGGCGTCGGGCTGGACGGGTGTTTCCTGCCCGAGGTGGAACCGGTGGCCGGCGTGTTCTTCAAGGACGCCGATCCGGTGCTGATCGACCTGTTGAAAGAGCGCGGGCAGATGTTCCGTGCGGGCAGCTACGTGCACAACTACCCGTTCGGCTGGCGCACCGGCGACCCCGTGATCTACTACGCCAAGGATGCCTGGTACATCCGCACGTCCGAATTCCGGGACCGCATGGTGGCGCTGAACCGCACCATCAACTGGGTACCGGAGAACATCCGCGAGGGCCGCTTCGGCAACTGGCTGGAGAACAACGTGGACTGGGCCCTGTCCCGGGAACGGTTCTGGGGCACGCCGCTGCCGGTCTGGACCGACGGCGAGGGCCGTTATCGCTGCATCGGCTCGCTGGCGGAGCTGGAGGAACTCACCGGCCGCAGGCTCGAGGGCCTCGACCTGCATCGCCCGGCGGTGGACGACGTCACCTTCGAGGCCGACGGCGCCACCTGGAGTCGCGTGCCCGAGGTGATCGACTGCTGGTTCGACTCCGGCGCCATGTCCTACGCCCAGTGGCATTACCCGTTCGAGAACGTGGAGGCGTTCCGGGCCCACTTCCCGGCAGACTTCATCTGCGAGGCCATCGACCAGACCCGGGGCTGGTTCTACACCCTGCACGCCATCGCCACCATGGTCTCGGACAGCGTCGCTTACCGCAACGTTATCTGCCTCAGCCACATCGTGGACGAGGACGGCAAGAAGATGTCGAAGTCTCTCGGCAACATCGTCGATCCCTACGACGTCTTCGACAAGGTGGGTGCCGATCCGCTGCGCTGGTACTTCCTGGCGCGCATCTCGCCGGACCAGCAGAAACGGATCTCGGTGGACATCGTGGCCGACGTGGCCAGCTCCTTCGTCAATACCTTCTGGAATACCTACGGCTTCTTCGTGCTGTACGCCCGGCTCGACGAAGTGGATCTTTCCCGCGACGTGCCGACCGAGTCACGGCGGGAGATCGACCGCTGGGCGCTCGCGCTGCTGGCCGACACCGAGCGGCGGGTGAGGGAGTCGCTGGATGCCTACGACGCGCGGGCTGCCGGCGTCGCCATCGAGGAGTTCGTCGATCAGCTGAGCAACTGGTACGTGCGGCGCAACCGGCGGCGGTTCTGGAAGTCGGCGGCGGGCGAGGACAAGCAGTCCGCCTACCTGACACTGTACGAATGCCTGGATACGGCGCACCGGCTGATGGCGCCGTTCACGCCGTTCCTGTCCGAGCACGTCTACCAGAATCTGGTGCGCAACGTGTATCCGGAAGCGCCGGAGAGCGTGCACATGACGGCCTGGCCCGAGCTGCCCGTGGAGTGGCGCGATCCGGACCTGCTGTTCGAGTTCGACGTGGTCCAGAAGGTGGTCGGGCTCGGCCGGGCCGCCCGCGCGCAGACCGGTTTCCGCACGCGCCAGCCGCTGGGCCGCCTGCTGCTGCGGGTGCCGGACGATGCGGCGGCGGAGGGGGCAGGGAGCCACCGGGCGCAGATCCTCGAGGAACTCAACGTGAAGGAGCTCGAGTTCATCGCGCGCGACGCCGAGCTGGTGGAATACCGCATCAAGCCGAACCTGCCGAGGATCGGCAAGCGCTACGGCAAGCTGGTGCCGGCCATCCGCGAGGCGCTGGCGGCGGCGGACGGTGCGGCCATCGCGGCCGCGGCCGCCGCCGGGCGGGACTTCACCCTCGAGGCCGGCGGCGAGACTCTGGAGTTCGGCCCGGAGGACGTGCTGGTGGAGACCAGCTCCGCCGAGGGCTTCGCCTGTGCGGAGGAGGGCGGCTATCTGGTGGCGCTGGACACCCGGCTGGACGATGCCCTCGTGCGCGAGGGCCTGGCCCGCGAACTCGTGCGCACCGTGCAGGACGCGCGCAAACAGGCCGGCCTCGAGGTCTCGGACCGCATCGCGCTGGCGATCAGCGGCACGTCGGGCGTGGAGGAGGCGCTGGCGGAATACCGGGACTACGTCATGCACGAGACGCTGGCCGTCGAGTGGGCCCCGGCGGACATGAAGGACGCCTGGATCACCGAGAAGCGGCTGGACGATGAGGAATGGCGGATTGCGCTGCGGGTGAGCGACGGCGACGGGTCTTCATAAAACCGTCATCCCGAAGGGTGTTGTAAGCCGTTCCGCTATTTTGCTATAAGAAAAGGTCCCAAGTGACTGGTTGGCGTGGGGCACCGCCACAAGCCGGCAAAATGAGCGAAAACGAGCCGCGCGGGTTCCGCCCAGTCAGCTCTCCGAGGGCCGCCGCAGACCGGCGGAGATTAGAAGAACAAAATCGGGAGAGCCCATGTCGCCCCTGACCAAGCACTTTCAGGAAGCGGTGCTCGCGCTGGCAGGTCATGCACCGATCAAGCAGCGGCTGGTGTGCGCCTACAGCGACCACCTGAGCGCCGTGCACGACGAGGACCTGCCGCGGCGTCTTCTGGGCCGCTTCTCCGACCTGCGCCGGCGCCTGCACAGCGTGACGCCGCTGAACGGGGAAGGACCGGTGCGCGCCTCGGTCCGCAAGATGAGCGGCCCCGAGGCCGCCGACTGCGCGAAGATCATCGTCGCGCTGTACGGCGAGCTCGCAAGTTGGGAGGCGGCCGCAGGCACGGGACCGCTGCACCTGGTGCGGGCCCCGGAGCTGGAAGACGTTCCGGATTTCCTCCTGAAGTCCTGACCGCGCTGTTGTAGGAGGGGCTTCAGCCCCGATCTTCGCCGGGATGGCCGAGCGCTAATCGGGCCTGAAGGCCCTCCTACGTGTTCTGGAGGGTGGCGCGGAGGGCGCGGGAGGCGTAGCGGGCGAGGTGGGCGCTGACCGCCGGCGGCGGGCGGCGTGCGCTGCGGGGACCGCGGCGCATGAGCATGGCGCGGAACGCCGGACTGGTGGCCAGGTGGAAGCGGAGTTCGTCGCCGTAACGGGCGAGGAAGGGCTCCGGGTCCTGGCCGCCGGTTTCGGTCAGCCGGGCCAGCGCCTGGCGCACCGACGCTTCGTCGAGTTCCGGGAAATAGCGGCCGAATTCCCGCCAGTGGTTGAGGTTCGCGCCGGCGGTCGAATCCGGTCGGAGCGCCGACGGCCCGCGGCGGGGCAGGGCGGCCTCGAGCAGCGCTGCCGCGTCCAGGAGGCCGGCTCCGTGCCGCGATGCGTCCCAGCCGTCCGGACGGCGGACGCCGGCTGTGCTCAGGAGATTGCGGAAGACGGCCGGCAGCGCCGTGCCCGGGTAGCGCCGGCGCAGGCGGTCGCGGCCGTGACGGGACAGCCACAGGGCCGCCGCGCCGGCCACCGTGGCCACCGCATACGAGGTGCCGCTGCCACGGGCGTCGCTGTAGCGCCCGCCGGGCTCGGCCAGCGCGCGCCAGACGTCCTGGCCGGGCGCGGCGAGGTCCACGTCGCCGCCCGCGGCGCTGTAACGCCAGACGGCGTCCTTGCAGTTACTGGCCGCGACGGCGATCACCCGGGAAGAGCGGGCCGGATGCACCACCCACGGCCAGACGTTGCCGGCCGCGGCGAGGCTGATGATGCCCCGGGCCGTCGCCGCGTCGAGCATCCGTTCGAGGCTGCGGCTGGCGAAGGGGCCGCCGAGACTCATCGAGATGACGTCCGCGTCGATGCCGATGGCATGATCGACGGCGAGGGCGAGCCGCCGGAACGAGAAATGCACCACGCCGGAAGACACCCGCAGCGGCACCAGCGTCGCGGCGGGCGCGCTGCCGCTCACCGCGATGCCGTCCGCTGCCTCGCCGCCGCTGTCGTCGCCAATGGCGCTCATGATCACGCTGGCGGTCGCCGTGCCGTGGCCCGGGCTGCGGCCGCGCAGCGGATCCCGGGGATCGCGGCGATCGGCCTCGAAGTCGTAGCCGAGCGCGACGGCCAGCCTCTCCGGGTGCCGGATCTCCGGATGCAGGGTGTAGCCGGTGTCCGGGTGAGCGATGCGTATGCCGCCGCCGGGTGGACCCTCGATCAGAGCGAAGGCCTCGACGAGACGGGCATTGGCCAGGCTCCATTCGCTGTCGGCGGAGCACGGCAGCGGGGGCGCACCGGCACCGCTGCGGGGGCCACGTCGCCCGACCCGGGCCGGGTCGGGATCGTGGCCCGGCTGGATCACCGCTGCCTCCGCCCAGACCACGTCGGGGTGAGCGTCGAGGCGGCGCGCGAAATCCCAGACCTGGCGCACCAGCGGCTGCAGCGCAGGGCGCCGGCGCAGCGCCTGGTATACGCCGCCCGAGCGGGGCAGGCGCTCGACGGCCCACTCTCCCGGCAGCGTGGCGGCGACGGCGCGGCGAGCGGCACGGGTGGCCGCCGCCGGGCCCAGCCCCGGATCCACGGCCAGCATCAGCCCCTCGCTGCGCGGCGTCAGCGCCGCGTCCGCGGTGTCCGGCAACCGTATCGCGCTGTCTTTCATTGCCGCCGCCCTCGCCGGGAGCCCCGATCTGTCGTGCAATAATGCCCCTTTTCTGCACGGAGCTCAGCGATGAAATTCACTACCGAATCCCTGCGCCCGTTCGGCTCTGTCGTCCGGATCGGTCATGCAGGCCGCACGCGCCGCAGCCGTCCGACCGCCGCGATCGGCGTCCCGGCCCTGCTGCTGTCGGCCCTCGCTCTCGCCGCCTGCGGCAGCGACGCGCCGCCGGAGGAGACCGTGAGCGCGGAGACGGGCATGCGCGAACAGCCGGCGGCCGAGCCACTGCCGGACGCCGCGGCCGTCGCCGAGCGGCTGGCCGACTACGCGCCGTTTACCCTCACCGCCGACCTCGGCGATCTCGGCGACGACCAGCGCAGGATGATCGGGCTGCTGATCGACGCCTCGAAGATCATGGACGACCTGTTCTGGCGCCAGGCCTGGGGCGACGGCCACGAGGAATGGCTCGCGGACCTGCCGGCCGGCCCGGTGCGCCGGTTTGCCCGGATCAACTACGGCCCCTGGGACCGCCTGGCCGACGACCGGCCGTTCGTGACCGGCGTGCGGCCCAAGCCCGCCGGCGCCAGCTTCTATCCGTCCGACATGACGGTGGAGGAGTTCGAGGCCTGGGACCAGCCGGGCAAGGACGGCCTCTATTCGCTGGTGCGCCGGGATGCGGCGGGTGATCTCGAGCTGATCCCCTATCACGAGGCCTGGGCCGGCGAACTGGGACGTGCCGCCGAGCTGCTGCGCGAGGCCGCCACGCTGGCGCAGGACGAGGGCTTCGCCCGCTACCTGGGGCTGCGCGCGGACGCCCTGGTGACCGACGACTACCAGCCGAGCGATATGGCCTGGCTCGACATGAAGACGAACCGCATCGACGTGGTCATCGGCGCCGTCGAGACCTACGAGGACCAGCTGTTCGGCTACCGGGCGGCCTACGAGTCGTTCGTGCTGCTGAAGGACATGGCCTGGTCCGACCGGCTGTCGCGCTTCACGGCCTTCCTGCCGGAGCTGCAGCGCGGCCTGCCCGTGCCGGAGCGCTACAAGGCGGAGGAGCCGGGCAGCGACTCGGACCTGAATGCCTACGACGCCCTCTACTACGCCGGCGACGCGAACGCGGGCGCGAAGACCATCGCCATCAACCTCCCGAACGACGAGGAGGTGCAGCTCGCAAAGGGCACCCGGCGGCTGCAGCTGAAGAACGCGATGCGCGCGAAGTTCGAGAAGATCATGCAGCCCATCGCCGAGGTGCTGATCGTCGAGGAGCAGCAGGACCACGTCACCTTCGACGCCTTCTTCGCCAACACCATGTTCCACGAAGTCGCCCACGGGCTCGGCATCAAGAACACGGTTGACGGTTCCGGCACCGTGCGTGCCGCGCTGAAGGACGTGGCCTCCAGCATCGAGGAGGGCAAGGCCGACGTGCTGGGCCTGTACATGATCACCGAGCTGCACGAGCGCGGCGAACTCGGCGACACGGAACTGATGGACTACTACACCACTTTCCTCGCCGGCATCTTCCGTTCGGTTCGCTTCGGCGCCTCCAGCGCCCACGGCAAGGCGAACATGGTGCGCTTCAACTTCTTCGCCGACGAGGGTGCGTTCACGACGGACGAGACCACCGGGCGCTACCGGGTGGATTTCGAGGCGATGCAGGCGGCGATCACGAAACTCTCGGCGAAGATCCTGACGCTGCAGGGCGACGGCGATTACGAGGGCGCGAAAACGTTCACCGACACCCTCGGCGTGATCCGGCCCGAGCTGGCCGACGCGCTAGCCCGGGTGAATGCGGCAGACATACCGGTGGACGTGCGCTTCGAGCAGGGCCGCGAGGTCCTCGGCCTCTGACCCTTGTGGGCGACCCGCCGGTCCGTCGCGATGGGCGCCCCATCGGGGCGCACCGGCGGGCGGTCCTGCGCCAGCGTGGTGCAGGACCGGGCCGTGCCGCCCCGGAAAGCGGTGCGCGAGGCGCGGCACGGATATTGCAAAGGGCATTGCAACGGAGATTGTAATGATTCGACGTGACGCCATCAGCCTGACACATTCGCCCGCCATAGTCGGACGCATCGTGACGGATTTTCGAAGCTGATGCGCGAGGACGGCGCGGCCGGCCATCAACCGACAAGGAGCGTGCGACATGCCTGTCATCAACCGGGGACTGCAGTTCTGGAAATCCCCCGAGGAACTCTTCCTCGACTATCTCAACGAGCGCTGCGGCAGCAGGGCCAACCTGACCTATATCCCGGCTTCCGACGACGGTCCTCCGGTGCTGGTAGCGAGTTATCTGGAGTTCCCGGTGGCGGACCACCTGACGGCATTCACCGTCGGCATGTCGAGCGTGGAGCCCGCGGCGGGGGATGAACGTCCCGAGCTGATGCTCTCGGTGAAGAGCCCCAACGCCGCCTGGGCGCGCGCCATCGGCGTGATCGCAGAGCGCTATCGGGGCCGCGGCGCCTTCAAGGTGGGCGACACGGTTTCGGTCAGCGACGAGATCAGCCGCTCGAGCCCGATGCGCGCGTTCCTCGTCCACAATCCTTCCCTGTTCGGCCTGGCCGGAGAGCGGCTCGAGATCGGCGAGCGCAGGGTACGCGTGCTGCAGCTCTATCCGGTGCACGACTCGGAGGTGGCGCTGATCCGCAAGTACGGCTACCAGGCCTTCATCGACAGCCGACCGGACCTCGCCGACGTGCGTCGTCCCCCCCAGAGTACCGCCAGCGTGGAGGCGCATGCGCTCAAGGCGGGCTGAGCCTCAGGCCGCCTGCGCGGCGCGCGCGCCGAGTGCGCGGATGGCCAGTGCGCAGGCCACCGAGAGCAGGCCGAGCACCAGCAGGAACACCGCCAGTGTCACCGGCGAGTCGTTGTCCAGCATCGAGACGAACTGGACCAGCAGGGCGCCCACCGTCTGCTGGGTGAAGCCGAGCAGACTCGAGGCGGTGCCGGCACGCCGGGGCGCCTGGCGCACGGCGCCGGTCTGGGCGTTGGGCGCGGCGAGGCCGCTCGAGTAAGTCACCACCGTCATCGGCAGGAACAGCGCCATCGGCGCCCACCAGCCGGCGCCGGTCAGGCTCACCATCGCCAGCGTGCCCACGGCGGCCACCAGGCTGCCGCGCAGGATCATGCCGTCGACGCCGAGACGGTGGGAGTAGCGGGTGGAGGTCAGATTGCCCAGCGTGTAGCCGCCGGCCAGCAGCAGGAACCAGAAGCCGTATTCCCGGGCCGGCCGGCCCATGACGGATTCCATCAGGTAGGGCGCGGTGGAGATGAAGACGTAGAACATGCCCACGGACAGCACCGCCTGGGCGGTGTAGGCGTGAAAGAGCGGCCTGCCCATCAGCCGCTTCACCCCCAGGCCGAGCGACTCCCGCTCCCCGCCGTCCTCGTCGGGCAGCGTCTCCGGTAGCCAGCGCAGCACCGCGGCGGCCACGAGCAGCCCCAGCGCGCTCACCACCAGGAACAGGCTGCGCCAGCCGTACCAGTCGGTGAGGTAGCCGCCTACCAGCGGCGCCAGCGTCGGGGCCACCACCATCACCATCACCAGAGTGGCGAGCCGGCCGGCCATCTCGTCCGTGCCGTAGACATCACTCAGTATGGCGCGCGCGATTACCAGGCCGGCGGCGCCGCCCACGGCCTGCACCATCCGCGCGCCGATCAGCCAGTAGATGTCCGGGGCCAGGTAACAGGCGACGCTGCCGGCGAAACAGAGCACGAGGCCCGCCATCAGCGCCGGTCGGCGCCCCCAGCGGTCCGCCAGCGGCCCGTAGAGGAGCTGGGCCGGACCGATGGCGAAGACGAAGGCGCTGAAGGTGAGCTGGGTGAGCGCCAGCGAGGTGCCGAAGGCGGATTGCACCGCGGGCAGCGCCGGCAGATAGATTTGCATCGCGAGCGGCCCCATGGCGGTTGCCGCCGCCAGCAGCACGATCAGCTTGCGGGGACCGATGTCGCTCAATGTCGCGTCGATGCCGGGCCGCCGCCTGTGGGCGGCCGGGTCGGGGTCAGCTGCCGTGGTCGATCATGCGCAGGAACTCGGCGCGGGTGCGCGCGTCCTCGCGGATGGTGCCGAGCATCTGGCTCGTGACCATCGACACGCCGGTCTTGTGGATGCCGCGAGTGGTCATGCACTGGTGCTCGGCCTCGATGACCACGCCGACGCCCTTCGGCTTCAGGACGTCCTGGATGGTATTGGCGATCTGGGCGGTCATCTTCTCCTGCACCTGGAAGCGGCGGGCGAAGGCTTCCACCACGCGGGCCAGTTTGCTGATGCCCACCACCTTGTTGGTGGGCAGATAGCCGACGTGCGCCCGGCCGATGATCGGCGCCATGTGGTGCTCGCAGTGGGACTCGAAGGTGATGTCGCGCAGGACGATCATCTCGTCGTAGCCTTCCACCTCCTGGAACGTGCGCTTCAGGAAGCGAACGGGATCCTCCCGGTAGCCGGAGAACCAGTCCTCGTAGGCGCGGGCCACACGCGCGGGCGTGTCGAGGAGACCTTCCCGGTCCGGGTCCTCGCCCGCCCACAGGAGCAGCGTGCGGATGGCTTCCTCCGCCTGACGGCGGCCGGGTCTGCGTCGTGCCTTCTTCTTCGCGCCGGTCTTCTTGTTCGCCAATGTCCGGATCTCCCTGGTCGGTGCTCGCGACATACTACCGGAACGGGATCGGTCGCGGCATCCGGCGCTGCATCCGCGGTCCTCGACAGATCGAATACAACGTGCATGCAAGTTATCATGGAGCCGACGTGAAGAGACTGCTCGCCGTTCTGCTTTGTGCCTCCCTCGCCGGATGCGCCAACACCCCCGAAGACCCGATCCACATCGTCGACGAGGTCGACCTGCCCCGCTACATGGGCGACTGGTACGTCATCGCGCACATCCCCACCTTCCTGGAGGACGAGGCGTACAACGCCATCGAGTCCTACGAACTGAACGACGACGGGACCATCGCCACCACCTTCCGTTTCCGCAACGGTGGCTTCGACGGCCCCCTGAAGGTCTATACGCCCACCGGTTTCGTGCGGGACGACCCGAGCAACGCGGTCTGGGGCATGCAGTTCCTCTGGCCGTTCAAGGCCGAGTTCCTGATCGTCTGGCTGGACGAGGGCTACGAGACGACCGTGATCGGACGCAACGCCCGCGACTACGTCTGGATCATGGCGAGGGAGCCGCGGATACCCGATGACGAGTACCGCCGCATCCTGTCCTTCCTGGAAACCGAGGGCTACGACCTCGACGAGCTGCGCGAGGTGCCCCAGCGCTGGCCGGAGCCCGACACCGGCGACGGCGACGGCGACGGCGACTGATACGCCATACTCCATACCCCGGCGCGCCGGCGCGGGCTAACATGGAGCCCGGCCAACAGGCGTCAATCGCGGGGGAGTCATGCACCGGCTCTCGTACTACAGCCACCGGCGCGCGCTGGCCGTCTCGGTAGAGGCGGGCGGCAGGACGTTGCGTGACGCGCTGGTGGCCCCTGCCGCCCGGGTCGGACCGCTGTTCGCCGGCTTCCCCGAACTGCCGCTGTACGTGACGCGGCCGGCGGCCGGCGCCCCGCTGGCGGTGCCGACCGAGACGCTGGTGGTGGAGGGCGCCGGCGCCGCCGAGGTCGACTGGGCCTGTCGGCGGCTGTCGCTGGAAGTCATCCGTGAAGGCCGCCACGGCCGGGTGCTGCTGCGGGCGGTGTGCGACGCGACCGGCATCGGTCGGCTGCGCCACGCGGCGGATGCCGCGCGGCGTCTCTATCGGCGGGGCAACGTCGCCGTCGCGCATCCCAACTTCCTGCGGCTGTATCGGCCGCCGCCGGCCTCGGCCGAGACCGGCGTGGCGCTGGCGGAGGGCCAGTGGGCACTGGACAACGACGGGGATGTGGGCGTCGCCGGCGCCGACGTCGGTGCCGAGGCGGCCTGGGCGCTCACGACCGGACAGCGTCGTGTGCGTGTCGCCATCCTGGACGACGGCATCGACCTGGCCCACCCGTATCTGCGGCCGGCGGCGGCAGCCGAACGGGACTTCGTGGCGGACGACCGCTACGGCCGCCCCGCCGGCGACGACGCTCACGGCACCGCGGTGGCGGGCATCGTGGCCGCCGACGGGCCCCGGGCCACCGGCCTCGCGCCGGGCGTCTCGCTGGTGGCCGCACGCATCGCCCGCGGTGGCGCCCACGGTTATTGGCTTTCCGACGATTTCGATACCGCCGAGGCCGTGGACTGGTGCGCCGGGGAGAGCCGCGCGGACATCCTGAACCTGTCCTGGGGCGGCGGCCCGCCAGCCGATGCCATCACGGGCGCGCTGGAACGGGCCGCGCGCACCGGTCGCCGTGGTCGCGGCTGCCTGATCGTGGCCGCGGCCGGCAACAGCCAGTCGGGCCTGGACTATCCGGCCACACTGCCCGTAGTGCTGGCGGTGGGCGCGTCGAATCCCTGGGACCGGCGCAAGACCCGCCGTTCCCGGGACGGCGAGCACTGGTGGGGCAGCAGCCACGGCCTGAATCTGTCGCTGCTCGCACCCGGCGTCTCGATACTTACCACCGACCTGCGCGGCCGGCGGGGTTTCTCGCCCACACTGGTCTACGACGCGTTCAGCGGCACTTCCGCCGCGGCGCCGTTCGTCTCCGCCGCGGCGGCGCTGGTGCTGTCGCTGCGGCCGGAGCTGCCGGCGGCACGCCTGCGCCGAATGCTGGAGGAGAGCGCGGTGCCGCTCGACGGCGGGCGCCGCTCCACCCACGGCCACGGCCGGCTGGATGCGGCCGCGGCGCTGCGCCTGGCGGCTGCCGGCGCCGGGGAGTGAGGTTCAGCCGGCGGCGGCGACGCCGCTGGGGCAGCTCACGCCGGTGCCGCCGATGCCGCAATAGCCGCCCGGGTTCTTCGCCAGGTATTGCTGGTGATAGTCCTCGGCGTAATAGAACGGGCCGGCCTCGGCGATCTCGGTGGTGATGGCGCCGTAGCCGGCGTCTGCCAGCACACGCGCGTAGGCGTCCCGCGAGGCCTCGGCCGCCGCCTTCTGTTCGGCGTCGAAGACGTAGATGGCCGAGCGGTACTGGGTGCCCACGTCGTTGCCCTGGCGCATGCCCTGGGTCGGGTCGTGGGACTCCCAGAAGATGCGCAGCAGATCCTCGTAGGCGATCTTCGCGGGGTCGTAGACCACCAGCACCGCTTCGGTGTGGCCGGTCATGCCGCTGCAGACCTCACGGTAGTCCGGGTTTGGCGTGCGCCCGCCCGCGTAGCCCGCGGCCGTCGTATAGACGCCCGGCTGTTGCCAGTAGCGCCGCTCCGCGCCCCAGAAGCAGCCGAGGCCGAATACGGCCTGCCGGCAGCCTTCCGGGAAAGGCGGCCTGAGCGGTGCGTCCAGAACGAAGTGGCGCTCCGGCACCGGCATCGGCGTCTCGCGGCCGGGCAAGGCCTCCTCCGCGGATGGCAGGGACGTCTTCTTGTTCAGACCGAGCATGGCTCTCTCCTGTGACTGGCAGGCCGGATATGCGTCCGGCGGGTGCGCGATCAAGGGTGCGGCGGTGGCGCCGCGGCCGGGCCTCAGCGCGCGACCGCGGCGTCGATGATACGTGCCTCGTACTGATCCGGCGAAGTGAACGGCCCGAGACCGGTGTCCAGGCGCACGCTGCTGCCGGGCTCGAGCACGCCGGAGAGGCGGCGGCGGGTCTCGGAGACGGTGCCGGAGCCGGTCAGATAGCGGATGGCGACCACCAAGTCGGTGACGCGGACGCGGGTCGGGTTATCGATTTGCAGCAGCAGGCGCCCGCCGTCGCCGAGGCCGGTCCGGCTGCGCAGATAGGCCTCCGGATTCTGGCCCAGGTCGAGCTGCATGAGAGCGGCCTGGGCGCGCGCTCCCACCTCGCCCCGTTCGCCGCTGGCCTTCTGGTAATACTCCACCGCCTGCGCCCGGTTGCCCGCCCGTCGCTCGATGTGGCCGAGAGCGAGATAGGCCGGCGCCGAGGGCAGCAACTCGAGACTCGCGGCGAGGTCGCGGCGGGCCTCGGCATCGTCGCCCAGTCGCTCGGCGGCCAGGCCTCGCTTCAGGTAGTAGTAGAAGAAACCATCGTTGCGTTCCAGCGCCAGCGTGTACTCGCTGCGGGCGCGGTCGTAGTCCTCGTTCAGCAGGTAGACGTCACCCCGGAGCGCGTAGAAATGGCCCTCCCCGGGCTCGATGCGGATGGCCTCGTTGGCCTTCTCGAGGGCGGCGCCGCGCTGGTCTTCCGCCAGCGCCTTGCGGCCGGCATCGTAGACCTCGTAGGCGGGCAGGGCGTCGCGCGTCGCCGCGAGCATCTCGCGGTAGCGTGCGGCCCCGACCTCACCGCCGGGCGGCAGGCGGGCCGCCGTCTGCCGGTTCGCCTCCACCCGTGCGGTCGATGGCGGGTGGCTCGCGAACAGTCCGCTCAGCCAGTCGCTGCGCCGCTGTTCGTTCAGCCGCACGAAGGTCTCCTGCAGGTCTACCGCGCCCTGCGGGTCGTAGCCCGCGCGGGACATGTAGCGCATGCCGTAGAGGTCGGACTCCAGTTCGGCGTCGCGGCTGTAGCGCTGGCTGATCAGCTGGGACGCGATGGACGCCGACGCGGTGGCCAGCCGGCCGTAGTCGCTGTCGCTGGTGGCGACGGCAGTTGCCAGTACCGCCCCCTGCAGCACCATGGCGCGTTCCATGGCGTCCGCTGAATGGCCGGCGGCGGCGTGGACGATCTCGTGACCCAGCACCGCCGCCAGTTCGGCCTCGGACTCGAGTTCGGTCAGGAGTCCCCGATTGATGGCGATCTTGCCGCCGGGCAGCGCCCAGGCGTTGGGCACCGAGTTGTTCAGCACGTGGAACTCGTAGGGCAGCGGCCGGTCGCTGACCGCGGCCAGGCGCTGGCCGACCTGCTGGACGTAGTCCTCGAGTGCCGGATCGAGGACGTAGTCGCCGCCCTGGGACTGGCGCATCGGCAGGTAATTCTGCTCGCCGAGAGCGACTTCCTGGGCCTCGGAGACGAGTCGGATCTCGCGCTCTCCGGTGACCGGGTTGACCGCGCAGCCGCTCGCGAGCAGCGCGAACGCCGCAATCAGCCAGAGCGGCGCGAGAGAGCCGGCCCGCGCGGGGCGGTCGCAGCGTGCCATGCCAGCGGCGGGTCTCATGGCCTCAGGATAACCGAAGGCAGGGCTTCGTTGCCCGGTCCGGCGCATCCTCATTGCGCCACCGGCCGCTGGCCGCGGCGCGGCCGCTCGATGATGCCGCCCCGGTGGGCGAAGCGCACTGGCAGCGACTGGGTCCGGCCCCAGGCGCCCGCCCGGTAGACGGCGAAATGCAGGTGCGGCATGGTCGTGTGGCCGGTGTTGCCCGACAGGCCGATGCGGTCTCCGGCCTCGACCCGATCGCCCGCTGTCACCAGGGCGCCGTCGCGGCTGAGGTGGTAGTACTCGCCCGTGGTGCCGTCGTCGTGCAGGATCACGATGTAGTTGGCGTGGCGGCCGCAGCCTTCCTCCCAGCAGCCGATGTCGTGGGATTCCTCGACGCGTGCCACGACGCCGCCGCGTGCCGCGTGCACCGGCGTCCCCTCCGGCATGTCGAAGTCCACGGCATAACGCTCCAGGCCGGTGTGACTGAAGCTCGAGCCGTAGCCCTGCAGCACGCGGTAGCTCCTGCCGGCGGCGTAGGGCAGCCGGTAGAGGTGGGTGTCGTCGTGCTGCGCGCGCCGATCACCCACCGTCCAGTCGTACCAGTAGCGGTAGCGGTAGCGAGCGCCGCCTTCCGCCGGCATGCGCAGCAGTTCGGTGAGAACGCCGCCGTCCAGGGTGCGGGTCACCGTCCGGGCCGCCGGTGCCAGGCCCCGGCCTCGCACCCGTACCGTCAGCGTCAGCGGGAACTCGGTGAGATTGCGCCCGGACAGGACCAACCCGGAGGGGGACTCCTCCACTTCCACGCAGATCCACTCGCCGTCGCAGTCGCCGGCACCGGCGGGAGTGCCCGGTGCGAAGAGCAACGCGGTCGCGACGATGGCTGTGACGACGAATCTCATGATCGACTATAGACCTCGGGTCCGGGCCCGGGTTCGCGGCGCCGGGCGCCCCATGTTAGCGCCGCCGCGGAATCGGATTCGGCGCGTGAGTGCAGTATGCTTGCGGGCTGCCGGCGCGGTCGACCGCTATTGCCCTGTCGCCCTGTCGCCGCGCAGCCCGACAGCCAGCGAGGAGTGACTGATGAGCGAGCAGACCCCCTACGACCTCTTGATCAAGGACGTGCGCGTGGTGCGCCCCAACCGCACCCGCGTGGATGCCCTGGACGTCGCGATCAGCGACGGCAGGTTCGCGCAGCTGGCTCCCGGCATCGATGCCTCGGAGGCCCGCGAGGTCGTGGACGGCGGCAACCTGCTCGCCTTCCCGGGCGTGGTCGACGCTCACATGCACACCGGCATCTATTCGCCGCTGGCGGAGGATGCCGTCACCGAGAGCCGCGCGGCGGCCATGGGCGGGGTGACCTCGAGCCTGAACTACATGCGCACCGGCCAGTACTACCTGAACAAGAGCGGGCCGTACCGGGAGTTCTTCCCCGAGGTGCTGGATCTGTCCGAGGGCCGCTTCCACGTGGACTACGCCTACCATCTCGCGCCGATGATGCGCGAGCACATCGACGAGATCGAGTACCTGGTGGACACCCACGGCATCACCTCGTTCAAGATCTTCATGTTCTACGGCGGCTACGGGCTGCACGGCCGGTCTTCTTCCCAGGCGGATTTCCTGATGATCGGCGAGGACGAGAAGTACGACATCGCGCATTTCGAGTTCGTCATGCGCGGCATCCGCCGGGCCATGGAGCGTTATCCCGACAAGGCCGACCAGATCAGCCTCAGCCTGCACTGCGAGACCGCCGAGATCATGGCGGCCTACACGAAGATAGTGGAGTCGGAGGGCAAGCTCACCGGGCTGCACGCCTACAACGCCTCGCGCCCGCCGCACTCCGAGGGGCTCGCCATCTTCATCGCCTCCTACCTTGCCCATGAGACCGAGCTGCCGAACATCAATCTGCTGCATCTGAGCTCGCGCAAGGCGGTGGAGGCGGCCCTGAAGATGGCGGAGGCCTTCCCCCATATCAGCTTCGGCCGGGAGGTGACCATCGGCCACCTGGTGCTCGACGTCGATTCGCCCTGCGGCAAGTACGCCAAGGTGAATCCGCCGATCCGCCCGCGGGAGGACGTGGAGTACCTCTGGGAGCAGCTGCTGGACGGCAAGCTCGACTGGGTGGTGAGCGACCACGCCTGCTGCAAGGAGGAGTTCAAGGTGAGCCAGGAGAACCCGGACGACATCTTCCTGGCTAAGTCCGGCTTCGGCGGCACCGAGTACCTGCTGCCCGGGCTCATCACCGAAGGCTCGCGGCGCGGCATGTCCTACAACCACATGGCGGAGCTCACCAGCTTCAACCCGGCACGGCGCTACGGTTTGAACCGCAAGGGCGACATCGCCGTTGGCCTGGACGCCGACCTTGTGCTGGTGGACCCGAACGACACCTACACGGTCCACGCAGGGGAATCCGAGTCCCAGCAGGGCTACTCGCCTTTCGAGGGCGTGGAGCTGACGGCGCGGGTGAAGAGCACGTTTCTGCGCGGCCGCCGCGTGTACCACGACGGCGAAGTGGTCGGCGAACCCGCCGGCCGCTTCCTGAGCCGCCCTTACTGATCCGGCCTTGCCGAGCGCCCCCGAACTGCTGCCGCACCCCGCCGCTATCGTGCCCCGATCGTGATCCCCATCGGCAGACCCGGTCCGCTGCACTGGGCGGGCCTGGCGGGCCTCGTCGCCATGTGGGGTTCGTCCTACCTGGCGATGGAGATCGCGCTGACGGCGTTCAGCCCGCTCGCGATCACCACCGGGCGCATCGTGCTGGCCGCCGCCACGCTGTGGACCGTCATGCGCCTGGCCGGCCTGCGGCTGCCGGCCGACCGGGGCTCCTGGGCGTTCTTCGTCCTGTTGTCGGTCATCGGCAACTGCCTGCCGTTCTTCCTGATCAGCTGGGGCCAGCAGAGCGTGCCGTCCGGGCTCGCCGGCATCGCCATGGCGGTGACGCCGCTGGCCGTGATACTGCTCGCCCACTTCCTGCTGCCCGACGAGCCGCTGACGGCCGGGCGCATCGCCGGCTTCCTGGCCGGCTTCGCGGGCGTCGCGCTGCTGGTCGGCCCGGAGTTCCTGCTGGGCGGGCGCACGGGTGACGGCTCGCTGATCGGGCTGCTGTCGGTGCTGGGTGGCGCCCTGTGCTACGCCACCACCGCCGTTATCACGCGACTCGGGCCGTCTCACCATCCGCTGGTGATGTCGACCGCGGTGACCGTCGCCGGCAGCCTCATCCTGCTGCCACTGTACTTCGCGGTGGACGGTGGCGTGGTGCAGGATTTCGCCCTGCCGCCGGGCCCGCTGGCCGCCGTCGCGGCGCTGGGCATGCTGTCCACCGGCTTCGCCGCCGTGATCTTCTTCTTCCTCGTCACCCAGGCAGGCGCGGGTTTCCTGACGATGCAGAGCTTCCTGGTGCCGCCCTGGGCGGTGATCACCGGCGCGCTGGTGCTGGACGAGCGGCTGCAGCCGGAGGCCTATGCCGCCATGGTCCTGATCCTGGCCGGGCTCGGCATCGCGCGGCGCTTCGACCGCGTGGCGCCCCAGGCGGGCGGCTAGTCCGCCGGCTCCTCGGCGGGGGTTTCGGCAGCGGGCCCCGTGTCGGGCGGCTGCTCACGCTCCTCCATGGCGGCCGCGATTTCGTCGGGCAGGCGCTCGGCGATGAAGGAGTAGCGGTGGCGGAATGTCTGGCCCGGCGTCGAGACGGGCTGGCCGTCGACATAGCGGGGGCGGTACACGAGCCGGCGCACCGCCCGCTTCACCTCGGAGTCCATGAGGCCGGGCGGCTCGGATTCGACCACGTCGATGTCCTCCGTGCGGCCCCGCGCGTTCACCGTGAAATCCGCCACGACCACGCCCTGGTCGAATTCCCGGCCGCGGTAAACCGGGTTGACGACAGGGTTGGTCTCCTCGTCCACATAGCCGGGTGGGCGGGCGGGACGGATCAGCACGGGCCTGTCGAAGCGCCGCTCGCGTATGGCCGCCAGGCTCTCGTTCTCGCTCAGCAGTTCCCAGGCGCGCCGGTATGCACGCCGCGCCTTCTGCGCCTCGCCCCGCAGCGTGTGGTAGTTGCCGGTGTCGATCAGGCTGTCCGCCACCAGCGACGGCGTGCTCTCGGGGTGGTTCTCCGCGATCTCCAGCGCCCGACGCAGCGCCCATTCGCCCCGGTTGCTGACCGTCCGCTGGATGTCGTAGACATAGGTGCGCGCGAGACCGTTCAGGGGCTCGATCAGGCGCAGGTCGTCCTCTCCGTACTCGGCCTCGACGACATCGATGGCCTGGTACCACACGTCACGCTCACGGCCGAACAGACCGAGCCGGTGCAGCCAGCGGGCGCGGCGCTGCAGGGCGGGCAGGATTTCCGCGCTGTCCTCGCCGAAACGGCGGGCGTAGAGCTGATAGGACAGGTCCTGGATCTCGCTCGCCTCCTCCAGGTCCTGCAGGCGCACGAAGGACTCCGCCAGCGCGTCCAGCAGATCCACCTGGTCCAGGTTCTGGGGGCCCGAGTTGACGTGGGTGAGATGCACGGCCCGGTCGTAGACGCGGATGGCCTCGTCCGGCCGGCCGGCGTCGAGATAGGTGTTGCCCAGACCGCGCAGCGGGTTGATCAGGTGCTTGCTCAGGCGGCTCTCCACCCGCTCGACGATGTCGACGGCCGCCTCGTAGTTCTGCACCGCGGCCTCGTACTCGCCGTTCTGCTGCTGGGCGATGGCCAGGTTGGTCAGCGCGCGGGCCGTCTGCAGGTCATCCCGGCCGTTCACCTCGATGGAGAGCACCACCACCCGCTTGCCGGCCTCGGTGGCGCTGGCATAGCGGCCGCTGTCGTACAGGCGTCGGTAGGTCTGGAAAGCCCGGTCCAGTTCGCCGTGCAGCCCCGGGGGCTCGTCTTCCGGCTCGGCCGCGGTGATGGGCAGGCTTTCCGCGTCGCCGGCCTCCGGCATCGCGTCGGCGTCGTCGTCTCCTGCGGCGGGGGCGGCCATGGCGAGCACGGCGACGATCATGGCGGCGAGCGCGGCCAGCAGGGTGGGCAGGGCCGTCGCCGCGCCCGGCGGCGGCGACGTGTGCGAACGGCAGTCGTCTTTCATGGAGGGCGTCATGGCAATCGATTATGGACGGAGCGGCGTCCCGGTCAAAGGTCTGTAGACCGGCGATGGCGGCAACAGTTCGGTGCTGCCGGAAGACGGCCGGATCGAGACCTGACCCCACGCGGCCCGCCACTGCGTTTACAGTGTCGGAACCCAGACATCCGGAGAAAGCGCCGTGACCAGGACCCTCATCCGCATCGTAAGCCCCGTCCTCTGTCTGCTCGCCGCCGGCCTGGCGGCCGCCGCCGACTCCTCGACGAGTCTCACCATCTACAGCCAGGCCCGGCCGGGTGCGGTGTCGCCGGACCTCTACCGGCCGCTGCCCGGCCGGGGCGGGTGGTCGGGCCCGTCGGTGCCGGGCTACGCCATCGTCCGCCAGGACCGCACCGTGGGTCTCACCCGCGGCCGCGGCACCCTGGAGTTCACCGACGTGGCAGCGCTCATCGACCCCACCACGGTCCGGTTCCGCTCGCTGACGGACCCGGACGGCACCCGGGTGCTGGAGCAGGACTACCGCTTCGACCTGGTCAGCACCGACCGCCTGCTGGAGCGCTACCTGGACCGTCCCGTCACCGTCCATCGCGGCGTGGGCAGCGCCTCCGAGGTGCTCACCGGCACGCTGATGAGCACCACCGGCGGGCTGGTGCTCGGCATGCCCGACGGCACGGTGGAAGTCGTCAGCCAGTACCAGCGCGTCGGCTTCCCGGAGCTACCCGGCGGCCTGATCACCCGGCCGACCCTGATCTGGGACGTCCTCAGCGAGCGCGCCGGCTCGCATCGCACCCGGGTGGCGTACGAGACGGCGGGCATCACCTGGTGGGCGGACTACAACCTCACATGGAACGAGGGCGACGACGCCAATTCCGGCACACTGGACGTCAATGCCTGGGTCAGCATCGTGAACCAGTCCGGGGCGAGCTACGCGGACGCCCGTCTGAAGCTGATCGCGGGCGACGTGCAACGCGGCCAGGCGCCGGGCTACCAGCAACGGGTGCGCACCGAGGCGCTGGCCATGGCGATGGCGGACACGGCCGGCTTCGAGCAGAAGGCGTTCTTCGAATTCCACCTGTATACGCTGGGCCGCGCCACGACCCTGCCGGACCGCTCCACCAAGCAGCTGGAACTCTTCCCGGCGGCCGCGGGCGTGCCGGCGCGCAAGGTGCTGGTCTACCAGGGTGCCGGCGGCTACGGCGGCTACGGCCAGCCGCGCACGGCGCGGGAATACGGGGTGGCCTCGAATCCGAAGGTAGACGTCTACGTGGAATTCACAAACCGGCAGGCCGACGGCCTGGGCGTGCCGCTGCCCGCCGGGCGCATCCGCGTCTCCCAGGTGGATACCGCCGACGGCAGCCTCGAGTTCATCGGCGAGGACGTGATCGATCACACGCCCCGCAACGAGGACGTGCGCATCCGGCTCGGCTCGGCCTTCGACGTCACCGGCGAGCGGGTGCAGCAGGACTTCCGCATCGACACACGGGCCCACTGGATCGAGGAGGACATCGAGATCACCGTGGCCAACCGCAAGGAGGTGCCCGTGGAGGTCATCGTGCAGGAATCCCTCTATCGCTGGAGCAACTGGGAGATCCTGTCGAGCTCGGACGAATGGGAGAAGGCGGATGCGGGCACCGTCCGCTTCCCGGTCACGATCCCGGCGGACACGGAGAAGACGGTCACCTACCGGGTCCGCTACACCTGGTAGCCGTCAGAGGGTGAGGGCGAGCTGGCCCGCCGGATGCGGCCGCCGGAAGAGCGACGTGTCCAGCTGCCGCTCGCCCTCGCCATAGCCGGCGCGGCGTCGGGCCACGGCGAAGCGGCGTGCGATGAGGCCGGCGTACTCGCCGGTGCCCCGCTGGCGGCGACCCCAGGCCGGGTCGTAATCCCGGCCGCCGCGGGACTGGCGCACCAGGCTCATGACCCGGGCCGCCCGCTGGGGATAATGAGCATCCAGCCACTCCCGGAACAGCGGCGCCACCTCGTGGGGCAGGCGCAGCAGCACCCAGGTGGCCCGGTCGGCGCCGGCCGCGGCTGCCGCCTCCAGGATGCGCTCGATCTCGTGGTCGGTGAGCGCCGGGATCACCGGCGCCAGCATCAGGGTGACCGGGACGCCGGCGGCCGTCAGCCGCTCGATGGTACGCAGCCGCCGGGCGGCCGAGGGCGCCCGCGGTTCCAGCAGTCGCTTCACGTCGTCCTGCAGCGTCGGCAGGCTGACCGCCACCGAACAGAGGCCGTCCGCCGCCATCTCGCCGAGGATGTCCAGGTCCCGCTCGATGAGCGCCGACTTTGTGATGATGCTGAAGGGATGGCGGAATTCGGCCAGCACCTCCAGGACGCCGCGGGTAATGCGCCGGCTGCGCTCCGCAGGCTGGTAGGCATCGGTATTGGCGCCGATGGTGATCGGGCGGCATTCGTAGCGGGGATTCATCAGGGTTTCGCGCAGGCGCTCTGCCGCATTCGTCTTGACGAAGATCTGCGACTCGAAATCCAGGCCGGGGGACAGGTCCAGGTAGCTGTGCGTGGGGCGGGCGTAGCAGTACACGCAGCCGTGCTCGCAGCCCCGGTACGGATTCAGTGACTGGTCGAAAGGCACGTCCGGCGAGCGGTTGCGACTGACGATGGAGACGGCGCGCTCTTCGTGCAGGCGCGTGCCCGGCGCGTGTTCTCCCGCGTCCTCGGGCTCTATGCAACGGCTTGCGAAACGTCCCGGTACGTTGGACACGGCACCGCGGCCAGGCTGTGGGGCGGGTTTTCTCATACTGTATGAAAATACAGTATCGCCCTGCCGCTGGCCAGAGGCCTGCGGCCGGTTCAGCGGGTGAGGAAAGCGGCCAGCAATCCCGCGCCCAGCAGCAGGCAGGCGCCGACGGTGAGCTGGGTCCGGAGCCGCCGGAACCAGACCGGGTAGCCGCCCGGCCACAGGGTGATGCGCTCGTAGCTGTAGATGCCGATGAAGCCTGCGATCAGCAGCGCGATGCCGGCGCCGTGGGGCATCAGCAGGGCGAGCCAGCCGGCCAGTGCCGGCACCACGCTCACCAGAATGCGCTCGCCGCGCCGCTCGCGCCGTTCGTCCAGCGCCAGCCCCCACTGCAGGGCGCCCACGAAGGCGAGGATCACGGCGCCGTAACCGGTCAGCCAGTCGAGGAACCAGGCATCGTTGGCGCCGGCCACGATGCCGGCCACGGGCAGGGCGAACGGCACGAGCCCTGCGTAGCCCATCCAGCGGGCCGGCGAGGTTGCGGCGCCCGGCGGGCCGTCCGCGATCAGCGGGTGGGCCATGAGCTCGTTCTCGCCGCCGACAAACTCACCGTCGACGAAGACGATGGGCAGTGTCGGCCAGCCGGTGGCTTGCTTCAGCCGATGGAAGCGTTCCCGCATGGCAGAGTCCCCCATCGGCATCGATTCGAAGCGATGGGGGATCCGCCGGGACTCGAGCGCTGCCCGGACGCGGCTGGTGTCCGTCAGCCCCGAATGGAAGACGACGACCCGCTCGGAGGCGGTGACCGACTCGAGCTGGGGGTCGTCGAGTCTCACCTCAGCTCTTCTGTGGCGTCTCGTAGTACACGTGGACGTCGCGCTGCGGGAACGGGATGCTGATGCCCTCCGCGTCGAAGCGCTTCTTCACGGTCTCGGTCACGTCGAATTTCAGGCTCCAGTAGTCGGCCGCCTTCGACCAGGGCCGCGCCACGATATTCACGCTGGAGTCGGCGAGTTCCGCCACGACGATCTGCGGAGCGGGATCCTCGAATACCCGCTCGTCGGAGGTCAGTACGTCCTCGATGATCTTCTTCGCCTTGTCGATGTCGTCGGCGTAGCCGATGCCGAAGGTGAAGTCGACCCGCCGCGTCTCGTGGGCCGAGTAGTTGGTGATGATGCCGCCGGTGATCTGGCTGTTCGGCACGATGATGCGGACGTTGTCCGGCGTCTTCAGCACGGTGTTGAAGATCTGCACCTCGTCGACCGTGCCGGCGACACCCGCACCCTCGATGTAGTCCCCCACCTTGTACGGCCGGAAGATGATGACCAGCACGCCGGCGGCGAAGTTGGACAGCGAACCCTGCAGGGCCAGGCCGACGGCGAGGCCGGCGGCACCGAGGACGGCGATCAGCGAGGTCGTCTGGATGCCGAGCTGGCCGATGGCTGCGAGGATCACGAAGATCAGCAACAGGACGCGCACGATGTTGGAGAGGAACTTGATCAGCGTCGCGTCGACGTTCGCCCGCTCCATCAGGCGCCGCAGGCCCTTCGTGATCAGGTTGGCCACCCAGCGGCCGATGATGAATATCGCCAGGGCGGCGATGATGTCGATGCCGAATTCCGTGGCCAGTGCCTGGGCCTTGGCGCCCAGCTGCTGCAGATCGATCTCCATAGGGTTCGCTCCCGTTCGTGTTGTTATCTGCCGCCGATTCTAGAGCAAGGCGGGCGGGGATCAAGCTGAGCGTTCTGTCAGGACCAATGCCCGAAAGCGAGCGCCCATGAGAGCGCGATCGCGCCCAGCGTCACGAGGCCCGCCGACAGTTGAATGCGGGCCTCTGCCAGCCAATCGGTATCCAGCCGCGCGCAGGCCAGGCCGAGCACGCCGCCGCAGAGGAATCCCGTGAGGTGAGCGCCCACGTCGGTGCGCTCGCCGCCGCTGCCGGTGTAGGCCAGCAGCGCGATGGCGCCGACGATGGGTCCCAGCCGGTATACCCAGCGGTCCTGCGGATAGAGCCTGCGCCGCCAGGCGAATGCGCCGATCAGTCCCAGCGCGCCGAAAATGGCGGTGGAGGCGCCGACGGCATTGTGATCCGGCGGCTGGATCCAGGCGTTGACCGCGTTGCCCAGCGCGCCGGCGGCGACGATGGCGAGCCAGGCGACGCCGGAGCCGAGGTAGTGGCCGGCGAACAGCCCGAAGCCCAGGCCGAATACC
The DNA here is from genome assembly GCA_035655155.1 of Woeseiaceae bacterium. Taxonomy (GTDB): domain Bacteria; phylum Pseudomonadota; class Gammaproteobacteria; order Steroidobacterales; family Woeseiaceae; genus Lentisalinibacter. The sequence goes on along the minus strand of DASRVH010000095.1, from coordinate 5,719 downwards.
AGGTTGGCGGTGATGTGGCCGAGGTCAATGTGCAGCGTGAGGGCGGTCACCGTGCGCCACCATTCGCCCTCCAGCACGAGCGCGGCGTTCACCCGCCCGGCACCGAACCAGTCCAGTCCCCACAGGCTCTGCGAGGAGGCCCACGCGACGGCGCAGACCAGCAGGAGATAGCCGGCCAGCCCGGGCCACGGATTCAGTTTGCGGAACACCGGCATCGGCCGTGGCGGGCGCCAGTGCCGGTTCTCGTGCCGCCACTCGGCCAGTTCCTGACGGGCGCGGTCGGCCTCGGCGGCCGGGACCACGAGCAGCGAGCTGCGGCCGTCGCTCAACACCTCGTGGCGGATGCCGACGGACTGCAGCACCAGCGCCCGCTCGCCGGTTTCCCGGGGCCGGGGCGATTCGAACACGACGACGGGTTCTTCCTCTGTCATCCGCAAAGAGTCGGGCCGCGCCTGCGACTATTCAAGCGCCTTTGCCAGGAGGGTCACCAGGGCCAGGGCGTCATTGCTCGAAATGTGAGCAACGCGCGACCGCGCGGCACCGCGGCGGTGCACCCGGCGGGGGAGCGCGGCCGTGTGTGCGCCGCAAGTGCTTGATCGGCTGTGAGGACGCCTCCTGGCACGGGACTTGCTTGGAGAAGATCAAGAGACGGTCTGCCCGTGCAGGCGGGCCGCACGATCGTTGCCGGCGCGGGCGGTTCGGTGCTTTCTCCCCCGTAGTCAGCGGATTTCCCGCGTCGGCAAACCCTATTCCCGCGGCGACCCGGCGCCGCCGTGCAGCGCAAGGAAGCGCTGCACCGTGCGCTGCAGGTGACGCTCCAGCTCCCCGGGTTCGATGCTCTCGCGCACGCGCAGCAGCAGCTCCAGGAAATAGTGAGCCTTGAACATGGCCACCAGCAGGGACGCCGCTTCCAGGGGGTCGTCGAGGACGAGTTCGCCCCGTTCCGCGAAACGCGACAGCATCGAGCCGAGGAACTCGCAGTTCTGGGCAGGACCTGCCTCGTAGAACACCCGCGCGATGGAGGGATAGCTCGGGCATTCGCCGGCCAGCAGGCGGAACATGCTGAGCACCTCCTGATCCTGCAGCAGCTCCATGAACTGGCGTCCGAACGCGTGCAGGGCCTCCGCAGCCGGCGTCTCCGGCGGCAGGGCTTCGCCCTCCAGCCCGTAGTCCGTCACCTTGGTGCGGACGCACTCGCGGAACAGGGCGTCCTTGCTGTCGAAGTGGGAATAGACGGTCTGCTTCGAGACGCCGGCCTCGGCGGCGACGGCGTCCATCGAGGTGCGCTGCAGGCCTTCCGACATGAACAGGCGAACCGCTGCCTGCCGGATGGCGTCGCGCTTTTCCTGGCTCTTCGGCCGTCCGGGCCGGGCATGCGCCGCGTCAGTTATCAAACTGGACAGTTCCGTATAGGTAACTTAAAATCAAACTGTACAGTCTAGTTTAGTGCACACGGTCACAGGATGGAACACCTCCGGGAGCCCGGTCGATGAGGCAGGTTACAGGCCAGGGAATGCGGCCTTTGCGGCATGGCGCCATGCTCGCGGTACTGGCGGCGCTCGCCGCCTGCGGCGATGACGGCGATCAATCAGCACAGGATCCCGCATTGCTGGTGCCCGTGGCGCGCGTCACGCCGGCCGACGGCTATGTGGTGCGGCGCGAATTCGCCGGCCGGGTCGAGGCGGCGCGGGACAGCGCCGTGGGCTTCGAGATCGGCGGGATGCTGGCGGCGGTGCTGGTGGACGAGGGCGACAGCGTCGCGGCGGGGGAGCCGCTTGCCCGGCTGGATACCCGGCGCCTCGAGGCGCGGGAAGCGGAGGCGGAGGCCGCGCTGGCGCAGGCCCAGGCCACTCTCTCGCTCGCGGAGACGACGCTCGCGCGTACCGGGGAGGCACTCGAGTTCCGCGGCGTGTCAAGGCAGGAATACGACGAGGCCGTCCGCGCCGAGCGTGCGGCACACTCCGCCCGGCAGGCGGCCCGCGCCCGCCTCGACAGCGTGCGGGTCGACCTGGAGAAGTCGGTGCTGCGGGCTCCCTTCGAGGCGACCGTCACCCGCCGGTCCGCCGACGAGGGCGAGGTGCTGGCCGCCGGGCAGGTCCTGCTCGAGCTGCAGGAGCGGACGGCACCCCGGGTCCGTATCGGGGTGGCGGGCGACATGCTGGACGCGATCCGGGCGCGGGACGAGCACGTACTGCAGGTGGACGGCCGGGAGATGACCGGCCGGCTGCGGGCCGTGCTGCCGGTGAGGGATATGGCGACCCGGACGGTGGACGCCATCTTCGAACTCGACGGCGAACCCCGGGTGCTGCCCGGCGATCTGGCCCGGCTCGCGCTGGAGTTGCCGGTGGAGATGCCCGGCTTCTGGGTGCCGCTGGGAGCCCTGGCCGAAGGCGACCGGGGCGTGTGGACGAATTACGTGGCCGTGCCGCTGACCGCGGATCCATCCGCAGGCCCATCCGCGGCAGAGGCGACCCACGTCATCGAGGCCCGTCCGGTCGAGGTGCTGCACGAGCAGGCCGACCGGGTCTATGTCCGCGGCGCCATCGACGGCGGCGAGCGCGTGGTCGTGGCCGGGCTGCACCGCATCGTGCCCGGGCAGACGGTGCGCGTCGGCGTCCGCCAGGCCATGACCGAGGCCGCGGATGAGGCCGGGACGGAGACCGAGTGATGGAAGGCCGGCACGTCCCGCCGGTCGCCCGGCCGGCGCTCTCGCTGTTCGCCAACCGCCACCTCCTGGTGCTCGGCGTCATCGTCATCCTCCTGGCCGGTCTCTCCGCCATCGGCAGCATGCCGCGCATCGAGGATCCCCGGATCACGAATCGCAATCCGAAGGTGATCACGCTGTTGCCGGGCGCCACGGCGGCGCGGATGGAGGCGCTGGTCACCGACCCGCTCGAGGACGCGCTGCGCGAGATCCCGGAGATCGGGGAGCTGGACTCGAATTCGAGGGCCGGCGTGTCCGTGGTCAACATCCAGCTGCAGGATCGCGTGGGTCCCGGCGAGAACGAGCGCATCTTCTCGCGCATCCGGGACCGTCTGAACGACGTGGCCGCCGAACTGCCGCCGGGCTCCCGGCTGGACTTCGACGACGAGTTCAGCGCCACCGCCTTCAGCCTGGTGGCCTCGATCAACTGGGAGCAGGGCGGCGAGCCTCGGCTGACGCTGATGAACCGGCTGGCGGAGGAACTCGCCGACCGGCTGCGCAACGTGCCCGGGACCGAGCTGGTCAGGCTCTACGGCCAGCCGGCCGAGGAGATCACCGTCACCCTCGACCGGGACCGGCTGGCGGCGCTGGGCATGACCGCCGCCGAGGCCGCCGCGCGGGTGGCCGGAGCCGATCCCAGGCAGCCGGCGGGAGCGCTGCGCAGCGGAGAGCGCCAGCTGTTCGTGGAAGTCGCGGGCGAGCTCGACTCCGTCGCCCGCGTGGCGTCGATCCCGCTGCAGGGCAACCGCGCGGGGGCGCTGGTGACCGTCGGCGACGTCGCCGAGGTGACGCGTGGCTGGCAGGAGCCGCCGGCGGAGATCGCCCGCACGGGCGGCGCGCGCAGCATCCTCGTGGCCGCGCGCACCGGGCCCGAGATACGGGTGGACCGCTGGGCGGAAGCGGCACGGGCGGCCGTTCAGGACTACGGCGAGTCGCTGGGGCAGGGCATCGGCGTCGAGGTGGCGTTCGATCAGAGCCGCTACACGGAAGAGCGGCTGTCCACCCTCGGCGGCAATCTGTTCGCCGGCGCACTGCTGGTCATGCTGGTGGTCTTCGTCGGCATGGGCTGGCGCGCAGCCCTGATCGTGGGTGCTGCCCTGCCGCTGTCCGCCGCGCTGACGGTGTTCGGCCTGAACGTGGTCGGCCAGCAGATCCACCAGATGACGATCTTCGGCATGATCATCGCGATCGGCCTGCTCATCGACAACGCCATCGTCATGACCGACGAGGTGAAGAAGAAGCTCGACCGCGACGAGGAACGCACGGAGGCCGTCCGCCATGCGCTCTCCCACCTGTTCGTGCCGCTGCTGGCCTCGACGCTGACCACCATCCTGGGCTTCATGCCGGTCTTCCTGCTGCCGGGTCCCATGGGGGACTTCGTGGGGCCCATCGCGATCGCCGTCGTGCTGGCCCTCACGGCGTCGTTCCTGATCGCGACCACGTTCATCCCGGTGCTGGCCGGCATCAACCTGCGGCGGCGCCGGCAGGAACAGCGTTACCACTGGTGGGATGCCGGCTTGCGCTCCCGGCCGCTCGCAGCGCGCTACCGGCGTCTGCTCACCACCGCCGTGGCCCGGCCCTGGGTCACCGCCGGCGCCTGCCTGGTGCTGCCGGTCTCCGGCTTCGTGCTGGCCGGCACGCTGGGCGAGCAGTTCTTCCCGCCGGCGGACCGGGACCACTTCGAGATCGAGGTGTGGCTGCCACCGGATGCCGCGATAGCCCGCACCGCCGGGCTGGCGGCCCGCATCGAGGCGGCGGTGCGGCGAGAACCCGGCGTCGAGCGGGTCGACTGGCGGGTCGGCGGCAGTTATCCGACCATCTACTACAACCGGGTGATGCGCCAGGACGGCAACGCCGCCTACGCCCACGCGATGGTCTACACGGACACGCTGGCGGGTGCCAAACGCCTGACCCGGGAGCTGCCGCGCACGCTTTCCGACCGGTTCCCGGAAGCCTCCATCATCGTCAGCCCGTTCGCCCAGGGGCCGCCGGTGGCCGCGCCGGTGGGCTTCCGCATCGCGGGCCCGGACGTCGCGACGCTGAAGCGCCTCGGTGACGAACTGAGGCGCATCATGCACACCGTTCCCGCGGTACTGCAGACCCGGGCCAGCGTGACCGGCGGCGAGCCGAAACTCGCGTTCCACGCCGACGAGTACGCCCTGCGCCTTGCCGGGCTCAGCCTCAGCGACGTGGCGGGGCAGATGCAGGCAAACCTGGAGGGCGCGACGGGCGGCACCGTGCTGGAGGATCTGGAGGAACTGCCCGTGCGGGTGCGGCTGTCGCCGGAAGCCCAGGAAACCACGGCGGCGATCGCCGGCTTCTCGCTGCTGGCGCCCGCGCTCGACGGCGAATGGATCCCCGCCGATGCCGTCGGCGAGATCGCGCTGATGCCCGAGGCCGCCAGCATCAGCCGCCGCGACGGCGGTCGGGTCAACAACGTCTACGGCTACATCCGCCGCGACGCGCTGGCGATCGACGTCACCAACGCCGTGCGCGAGCGCATGGCGGCCGCCGGGTTCAACCTCCCGCCCGGCTATACGCTCACGGTGGCCGGCGACAGCGAGGAACAGTCGGAGGCATTCGGCGAGCTGCTCGCCTACATGCCAGTGCTGGTGCTGCTGATGGCCGCGACCATCATCCTGTCCTTTCGCAGCGTGACCCTCGCGGCGCTCATCGGCGTGGTGGCGGTGCTGTCCGTCGGCCTGGGCATGCTCTCGCTGTGGGCCGGCGGTTACGCGCGCGGCTTCAATGCCATCATCGGCAGCGCCGGCCTGATCGGCGTGGCCATCAACGGCACCATCGTCGTGCTGGCCGGCATCCGGGCCAATCCGTGCGCCCGCTCCGGCGCCGCGGATGCCATCGTGGAGGAGACCGTGGGCGCGACCCGGCACATCGCCAGCACCACGCTGACCACCGTGGGCGGTTTCGTACCGCTGCTCGTCTTCACCGGCGGGGATTTCTGGCCGCCGCTGGCCATCGTCATCGCCGGCGGCGTGTTCTTCTCCATCACGCTGT
>DASRVH010000094.1:0-3978 GCA_035655155.1 Woeseiaceae bacterium | reverse complement strand
ATCGATGCGGTCGCCGGTCTCGCGCAGGTCCCGCAACGCCTGTATGACGGGCAGCGCGGCCCCCACCGTCGTCTCGTAGAAATAGTGCGAGCTGCCTTCCCGGGCCGCCTCCTGCAGCTCCCGGTAGTAGTCATAGCCGGCGCTGAACGCCTTCATGTTGGGCGTGACCACGTGGATGCCCCGGCGCAGCCATTCCGCGTAGCGCGCCGCCACCTTGTCGCTGGCGGTGCAGTCGATCAGCACGGAGTGCGGCAGGTGATCGGCGTGGATGTGGTCCGCCAGCCGGTCCAGGTCCGTGTCCTCGCCGTGGCCGGCCAGTGCCGACTGCCATTCGGGCAGGTCGATGCGCCGCTCGTCCAGCAGCATCTTCGACGAGGTCGCGATCGCGCGGATGCGCAAATCCAGGTTGAACTGCTCGCGCAGCCGGCCGGCCTGCTCGGCGATCTGCGCCAGCAGCGTGGAGCCCACCATGCCCGGCCCGATGATGCCGATGGAGATGGTCTTGGCCGAGAGGTAGAAGCCGGAATGAACGGCGCGCAGCGCCCGGGTCGAGTCCTCCTGGCGCACCACCGCCGAGATGTTGCGCTCCGAGGAGCCCTGGGCGATGGCGCTCACGTTGATGCCTGCCCGGCCCAGCGTGTTCAGGAACCGGCCGGCGACGCCCGGGGTACCGGACATGCCGTCGCCCACCACCGCCAGGATGCTGCAGGACGGCGTCACCTCCACCCGCTGGATCTGGCCGCTCTCGAGTTCTTCGGCGAAGGCGTCCGACACCACCTCCCGGGCGGTATCCGCGAGCAGCTCGGGCACCGCGAAGCAGATGGAGTGCTCCGAGCTCGCCTGGGAGATGAGGATCACCGAGACGTCCGCCTCCCGCAGGGCGCCGAAGATGCGGTCCGCGGTGCCGGGCACACCGATCATGCCGGCGCCCTCCACGTTTACCAGCGCCACGCCGTCGATGGCCGTGATGCCCTTGATCTTGTCCTCGCCGCCGGAAGCCGCCACCACCCGGGTGCCCGGATGCTCCGGTGCGAAGGTGTTGCGGATCAGGATGGGGATGCTGCTCGCGACCGCCGGCCCCATGGTCTGGGGATGGATGACCTTGGCGCCGAAATAGGCGAGTTCCATCGCCTCGTTGTAGGACAGCGTGTCGATGACCTTGGCCTCGGGCACCCGGTTCGGGTCGCCGCTCATGACCCCGTCGACGTCGGTCCAGATGCTGAGCTCGTCCGCGTCCAGCAGCACGGCGAAGATGGCCGCCGAGAAGTCGCTGCCGTTGCGGCCCAGCGTGGTCTGCAGGCCCTGCTCGTCCTCGGCGATGAAGCCGGTGATGACGAGCACGGCCGGTGTCTCGGCGGGCACCGCTTCGGCGGTACGCCGGCGCGAGACCTCCCAGATCACGCTCGGGCCGAGTTCGGTCTGGTGCACGGTCAGCGCGCGCCGCGCATCCAGCCAGTCCACGGCCGCGCCGTCGAACTCCTGGTCCAGGAAGGCGGCCAGCAGCCTGGCGGACCACAGCTCGCCGAAGCCGGCCGCCACGTCGCGGCTGCGCTGGTCCGCGCTGCGCACCAGCGCGATGGCCCGCAGCAGGTCGCCGAGGTCGCTCGCATCCTTCTCCCAGGCTTCCAGCACCGGGACCCGGTTCTCCGCCGAGAGCAGCGCGCCGGCAGCCTCCGCATAGCGCTCGCGCAGCGGCCCGAGCACCTGGTCGTGATCGGTGGTGCCCCGCTGGGCCCCCTCCACGAGGGCCAGCAGCGTATCGGTCATGCCCCGCATGGCCGAGACCACCACGCCCAGCGGGCGGGTGGGCTGTTGTTTCAGGATTTCGGCGACCCGGCGGAAGCACTCGGCATCCGCCAGGCTGCTACCGCCGAACTTGTGGATCTTCCAAGGCGCGCGTTCCAAGAGATTCAGTCCGTCCTAAAGTAGGAGGGGCTTTAGCCCCGACCAAACAATCGGGCCTGAAGGCCCTTCCACAGTCAAAAAGTGCGTAATGATAGCGGCATTCGGGGGCTTTCGTCGCGCCCTGACGGTATCAGGCGCAACCGTCGCGCGGCGGGCGCCGCGTCAGTCCGACTTGCCCCGGGTGACCGGGTGCACGTCGACGCCGGGCTCCACGGTCTCGTGGAAGACGTCCGGCGCTTCCGGCTTGCGCTCGGCGGTGCGCAGGACCACCAGCCGGGGCTGGCGGTTGAAGCCGCCCTGCGGCTCGGCGCGGGCGATGTTGTGGGTGCCGCAGGCCGAGCAGTCGAGCACGCAGAGGTCGTGGGACTCCTCCGTTGCCGTCATCGCGGCGAGTTCACCGGCGGTGAAGCGGTGGCCGCATTCGAGGCAGGCGGGGTGGTCGGATTTTGTCTCTTGCTGGCTGATGGCAGTCTGATCCGAGTTGCGTGGGATTCAGCTCAACCCTAACACAGGGCTCATCACCCGCGCCCGTACGCCGTGGGCGCTCGCCAGCGCCAGGCCGCGGCTAATGCAGCCGTCCGCCGCGCAGAAATGCCTGGCGGTAGAAATCCGCGGACAGGGACTCGACCGTGACCGTACGCCCGGACGACGGTGCATGCGCGAAGCGCCCGTCGCCGACGTAGAGCCCCACGTGCTGCATCTTGCCGTCGATGGAGAAGAACAGGAGGTCGCCGGTGCGAAGCTGGTCGCGCGGCACCGGCCGCGTTCGCGACCACAGCGCACCGGTCGTCCGCGGCACCGACCTGCCAGCCTGCCCGTACGCGTAATGGACCAGCCCGCTGCAGTCGAAGCCTGAGGGTGTCTGCCCGCCGTAGCGGTACGGGGTTCCGACCTGCTGAAGCGCGATTGCCGCGGCACGGTCGCCGAGCGAGGTCTGTGGTGCAACCGCACGGGTAGGAACTTCGACCTGACCGGGCGGCAGTTCCGCGGGTTGCCAGGCGCAGCCGCCGAGCATGAGAGCAGCGGCCAGAGCCATCGCCGTCGTCATCGTCATCGCAAAACTCGATCCGATCTGCCCGATTCGTCGCAAGATGAGCCGCCTCCGGTATGCGGGCGATTCAGAATACCCGGATGGCGAGGTGATGGCGAGTGACGGCAGTCTCAGTTCGGGAGGCGGGAACTCCGACTCCCAGACAGCCATTTCTTTGCCAATCGTCGAGATACGCAGGTCGCTCCGCGATGACGAATGGGAGACGATAGTCGGCATCCGAGTTGACCTTGGCAGCGGGACGGCGACGACGATCCTCTGCCCACCTGGAGGCCACGCGCGCGCATCCTGGTCTCGGACCTTCCGAGTGAATTCAGGGAGATGACTTCGAGCAGATCCCGGGAGATGTTTCCGCGGAAACATAATGTCGGTTTCCGGATGGTCCGCTGTGCGAAGTAAAGCAGACATGCAGCCGGCTGAGACAGCTAGTGGGTTTACTTCCGCAGTCGGCCAGGAGCAGCCGTCAAACCTCTCGGCTAAATCAACAAGTGGGCTGGCGTTAGGCTATTTCGTGGCAATGCCAGCCGACCCGAGGAACTCATACACGCAAGATGTCGCTGGCGTTACGATCGTCTTGCCTCCCATCCGAATGATGATATTTTTCCAGTCATTCCGAGAGTACTCATCACTGTTTCTCGAGCATCGAATCAACTCATCTACGGCTATTCTTGCAGCAGATTCTGCGTCGACATCGGCTAGGCCACACTCAACCAACTCAGCCTTCAACGGAGCTTCCAAAGATTTCAGTTGGCGTTCGAAGGAAGATAGCTCTTGGTCAGGAAGCGCGACATTAGTCCCCATCGAAAAGAGGACAAGTATCGCTAATCGGGCGGACACTCGCATCGAATCCTCGACGATCGCTCTAGTGGCTTAACAGCCGCTCCGGGTCGACTCGGGAAATCATACCTCAGAGCAGCGCTAGGGTCGCTTTGCGGCCAACACCGGCCGGTCAGATATCGAGCAACTTTTGATCTTGCCACACATCGACGTGGTTGCCATCGGTCAGGAATCGCCAACCCGGAGGC
>DASRVH010000093.1:0-22216 GCA_035655155.1 Woeseiaceae bacterium | reverse complement strand
AGCAGCGTGGTGTAGACCAGGCTCATGGCCCGCATCGTCAGCTGCCCGCTCATGAGGTCGCGCACGACGGCGTAGGTGTAGCGCAGGAAAGCGATACCGAAGGCCGGCACGGGCGGCAGGTTGGCGAACTGCGGGCTCCAGAGGAATTGCTGCAGGTAACGGATCAGGGAATCCAGCATGGGTGCTGTGCTGCCCTCCTTTGGCTCGGACCGTCGACGATTGTACATTAGCACTCTGCAATCGAGGCTCCGGCCTGAACGGCCCGAGCGAGACGCGCGGACGAAGGACCTTCGCATGAACGACTATCCGAGCCGCATCATCTGCATGACGGAGGAGACCACCGAGACGCTGTATGCGCTCGGCGAGGAGGGCCGCATCGTCGGCATCTCGGGTTTCACCGTGCGGCCGCCGCGCGCGCGGCGCGAGAAGCCGAAAGTCTCCGCGTTCACCAGCGCCAAGATCGACCGCATCATGGCGCTCGAGCCCGACCTGGTACTGGGTTTCTCCGACCTGCAGGCCGATATCGCGGCCGAGCTGATCCGGCGCGGCGTGCCGGTGCACGTGTTCAATCACCGCTCGGTGGCGCAGATTCTGCAGATGATCCGGGTGCTCGGCGGAATGGTCGGCTGCGAATCGCGGGCCCGGGCCTATGCCGCGGAACTGGAGGCGGGTCTGGAGTCGATCCGCGCAGCCGCCGGCGCACTGAAGCGCCGCCCGCGCGTCTACTTCGAGGAATGGGACGAACCCCGCATCACCGGGATCCGCTGGGTGGCCGAACTGATCCGCATCGCCGGCGGCGAGGACTGCTTCCCGGCGATGGCCGACGAGCCGCTGGCGAAAAATCGCATCTTCGCCGACGACGGCCCCATCATCGATGCCGCGCCGGACATTGTGATCGGCTCGTGGTGCGGCAAAAAATTCCGTCCCGAGCGGGTGGCGGAGCGCCCCGGCTGGGACGCTGTGCCCGCCGTGCGCCACGGCCATCTCTACGAGGTGAAGTCGGCGCAGATCCTGCAGCCGGGTCCGGCGGCGCTGACCGACGGCGTGCGCGAGATTGCGGCCATCATCCGCGGCTGGTCGGAGCGCTCTCGCCGGTGAGCAGTTCCAGCGCGCGGAGATATTTCTCCCGCGTGCGGGCGATGACCTCAGCCGGCAGGCGCGGGCCGGGTGCGCGCTTGTCCCAGTCCAGGGTGTCGAGATAATCGCGGACGAACTGCTTGTCGAAACTCGGCGGGCTCGCGCCGGTGCGCCACGATGCCGCCGGCCAGAAGCGCGACGAGTCGGGCGTAAGCACCTCGTCGATCAGGTACAGGGTGCCGGCCTCGTCCACGCCGAACTCGAACTTGGTATCGGCGATGATGATGCCCCGCTGCCGCGCGTAGTCCGCGCACTCGGCATAGATTCGCAGGGACAGCTCGCGCACCTGCATCGCCCGCTCCCGACCGATGATCTCAGTCAACGTGTCGAAACTGATGTTCTCGTCATGATCGCCGACGGCGGCTTTGGTGGCCGGCGTGAACAGGGGCTCGTCCAACCGTGCGGCCTGGCGCAGGCCCGGCGCCAGCGGGATGCCGCACACGGCGCCGGCCGCCCGGTAGTCGCGCCAGCCGGAGCCGATCAGGTAGCCGCGCACCACGGCCTCCATCGGCAGTGGCTGCAGCCGCCGCACCACCATGCTGCGCTCGCCGAGCAGCGCACGCTCGGCGGGATCGGTGATGACCGCCTCCAGTGGCAGGTCGCTCAGATGATTCGGGACGATGCCCCCCGTGCGCGCAAACCAGAACCGGGAGATGCGGGTAAGGATGGCCCCCTTGCCCGGGATCGGGTCCGGCAGCACGACGTCGTAGGCCGACAGCCGGTCGGTGGCGACGATCAGCAGATGGTCGTCGTCCACCGCCCACAGATCGCGGACCTTGCCCCGGCCGATCAGCTCGAGGCCGGTCACGCTGGACTCGAATACGACGTCGCTGCTCTGCTCGGCCATGGGCGCTTCCCCGGCGGTAAAGCGGCGATGATGGACCGGCGGCGCGATGCGGGCAACCGCTCCGCCCGGCGCAGTGCAACGGCGTCGGCAATCGGGGTAGCATCCCCGCTTATGCAAGGGTACGGACGGCCTCGTTGAACTGGTGGGGCAAGCTCGCAGGCGGCCTGATGGGTCTCGCTACGGGCCGGCCGCTGTTCGTCGTGCTCGGCGTACTGCTGGGTCACCAGTTCGACCGGGGCTATGCGAAATGGCGGCAATCCCGTGTCGGGCCGACCCGGCTGCCTGCCGAATTCCTTCGCATCACCTTCGAGACCATGGGCCACCTGGCCAAGGCCGACGGGCGGGTGAGCGAAGCCGAGATCGAGGCCGCGCGCCGGATCATGCAGGAACTCGGGCTGTCGGCCGACGACACGCGCTCAGCCGTCGAGTGGTTCAATCAGGGCAAGCGCCCGGACTATCCCCTGCGCGGCCGGCTGCAGCGACTGGCGGCGCTGGCCGGCCGGCGCGGCGATCTCGGCCGCGCGTTCCTGCGCCTGCAGCTGCGCATCGCCCTTGCCGACGGCCGCGTCCACAACCGCGAGCGCGCCCTGCTTTGGACCATGGCGGGCGAGTTCGGCATCGGCCGCGTGGAGTTCGCCCAGTTGGAGGCCGTGCTGCGGGCCCAGCGCGGCTTCGCGCGTTCGGAACGGGGCCGTGCCGAGAGGAGACGCGTCGACCAGGCCTACGAGGTCCTGGGCGTGTCGGAGTCCGCGAGCGATACGGACATCAAACAGGCCTACCGCCGCCTGATGAACCGCTACCACCCGGACAAGCTGGCGTCGAAGGATCTCAGCCCGGAGGATCTGGCGGGCGCGCAGCAGCGCACCCGTGAGATCCGCAATGCCTACGAGTCCCTGAAGAACCGCCGCGGTTTCAGGTAGGCCGGGTCGGCTATACACGGCGCGCGCGCTTGGCTACAGTGCCGTGCCACACAACACCGGAGACAGCGTCGTGCAGCCTGTGATCGCTCCTTCCATCCTGTCGGCGGATTTCGCCCGGCTCGGCGAAGAGGTGGACGCCGTGCTGGCGGCCGGCGCCGATATGGTGCACTTCGACGTGATGGACAACCATTACGTCCCGAACCTGACGGTGGGCCCGCTGGTCTGCGAGGCTCTGCGCAATCACGGCGTGACGGCGCCGATCGACGTCCACCTGATGGTGGAGCCCGTGGATCGCCTCATCCCGGATTTCGCGGCGGCCGGCGCGAGCTACATCACCTTCCATCCCGAGGCCTCGCGTCACGTGGACCGCAGTCTCGCGCTGATCCGCGAGCAGGGCGTCGGCGCCGGGCTGGTGTTCAATCCGGCCACGCCGCTGTCATGGCTCGAGCACGTGATGGACAAGCTGGACATGATCCTGATCATGTCGGTGAACCCGGGTTTCGGCGGGCAGAAGTTCATCCCGGAGGCGCTGACAAAACTGCGCGCGGTGCGCCGGCTCATCGACGAATCGGGCAGGGAGATCAGGCTGGAAGTCGACGGCGGCGTGAAAGCGGACAATATCGGCGAGGTGGCGGCGGCCGGTGCCGATACATTCGTGGCGGGGTCGGCGATATTCGGCAGCGACGACTACGGCGCGACCATCCGCGCCATGCAAGAGAATATAGCGAAGGCCGGGAAGGCGGGCTGAGCCGCCGCCGGCGGGCGGCTAGCGTTTCGGCCGGGCGCCGTAGACGACGATGGTCTTGCCGTTGGCCGAGACCAGCCCCTGCTCCTCCAGCACTTTCAGGACGCGGCCGGCCATCTCGCGCGAGCAGCCCACCAGACGGGAGAGTTCCTGGCGGCTGACCTTGATCTGCATGCCGTCGGGATGGGTCATGGCGTCGGGCTCGTTACACAGATCCATGATGGCGTGGGCCACGCGGCCGGTGACGTCCACGAAGGCCAGATCGCCGAGCTTGCGATTGGTGCGGTCCAGCCGGCTCGCCAGCTGGGTGGCCAGCTCGAAGACCAGGCCCGGGCTCTCGCTGGCGATCTGGCGGAAACGGGGGTAGGTCATCTCCGCGATCTCGCTCTCGGTGCGGGTGCGCACCCAGGCGCTGCGTGTCGGCTGTTCGTAGAAGAGGCCCATCTCGCCGAAGAACTGGCCCTTGTTGAGGTAGGCCAGCACCATCTCGTTGCCGTCCTCGTCCTCGATCATGACCTCGACCGAGCCGTCGACGATGTAGTACAGGATGTCCGGGAGGTCGCCGGCGTGGATCATCACCGTCTTCGACGGGATGGTGCGCACTCGGCAGTAGCTGAGGAACCGGTTGATGGCCGGTACGTCGCTCAGATTCTTCGCTGTCGTTGGCATTCTCGCCCCCTCGCTGGATCCAACAGCTATTTTGTGACAGACGCTCAACAAGGGCAAGCCGGAGGCCCGCGGCGCCCGGCTAGAACCAGTAGGCGGTCCGGGTCATCACCTTCGCCGTGGCCCGCATCAGTCCCCGCACGGGACCGGGCAGGCGGCTGCCTCCGGACTCTGAGGCGGCGGCGCCGTGCACGGCCTCTTCCTCCGCCATCCGCTGCAGTATGGCACGGCTGCGTTCGTCCTCGACCGGCAGCCGGTCCAGGTGTCCGTTCAGGTGTTCGACCACCTGCCGCTCCGTCTCCGCGATGAAACCGAGACTCCAGCGATCACCGGCCAGTCCGCTCAGCGCGCCGATGGTCCAGGCGCCGGCATACCAGATCGGCGCCAGCCGGCTGGGCCCGGCATCCAGCTCCTCGAGCCGCTGCGCGCACCAGCGCAGGTGATCGGTCTCTTCCTCGGCCGCGTGGTGCATCTCCTCGGCCACCGCCGGGTCCCGGGCGACGACCGCGTGTCCCTGATACAGGCCCTGCGCGGCGACCTCGCCCGAGTGGTTCACCCGCATGAGTCCCGCCACGTGCCGCGCCTGCGCAGGGGACAGCGGCGTCTTCGGCCGATGCGCGCCCGGATTGGGGCGGCTGCCGCCCGGCGGCGCGAACAGGGTCCGCAGCGCATTGTCGGCGCTCGCGATGAATCGATCAGCCAGGCTTTGGTCACGGTCGCTCACGGCCCGATTATAGCAAGCGGGGAGGCGTATCCCCCGGGTGTCGGGGCCGAGTCGAGGCCGTCGAACCAGGAGTGCATTTTTGTTCCGTTTGGCCTAGCATTGCGCCGCGCCCCGACTCGGGGGGCGGCAGAACCGGCCCCCTTGGCGCACGACGAATCAATAAGGAGCAAGGACGATGAGACGGTCAGTGTGGATCCTGGCACCGCTGGTGCTGGTCGCGGCCGGCGGTGCGGCAGCCGCCGAGGACGAAGGCCCCTGGGATGGCAAGGTCACCCTGGGTTATCTGGCGACCAGCGGCAACTCGGACAGCCTGAGCGTCAATGCCGGGGCGGAAGTGGGTTACACCACCGGCCGGTGGCGTCACCTCGCGGAGGCCTCCGCGGTGGGCGCACAGCAGGAGGAGGAGACCACTGCGGAAGCCTACAAGGCCGTGTGGAATTCCGAATACAGCTTCAGCGAGACGGACTACCTCTTCGGCCGCGTCCGCTGGCAGAAGGACAAGTTCAGCGGCTACGACCAGCAGGTCACCGAGTCCATCGGCTACGGCCGCCGGATTCTCGACAATGAGCGCCATACGCTGAACGCCGAGGTGGGCGCCGGTGCCCGGCAGTCGGACCTGCGCGACGGTTCTTCCGAGGAGGAGATGATCCTGCGCGGGGCGCTGGACTACACCTGGCAGATCAGCGAGACGGCGGAATTCAGCCAGGACTTCAGCGTCGAGTCGGGCTCGGAGAACACGTTCATGGAGTCCGTCAGCGAGATCAAGGCGAACCTGGTGGGCGATCTGGCGCTGGTGGCCTCCTATACCGTCCGCCGCAATACCACGGTGCCGGCGGGCAGCGAGAAGACCGATACCTTCACGGCCCTGTCGCTGGAGTACGCTTTCTAGCGCCACCGGGCGGGCGGCGGCGTTGCATCGCCCCGCCGCGGGAGCTATAATTTCGCGCTTTTCGTCGTCCGCACGAGCGTTTTCCCTGCCGCGCGGGCGGCTCACGGTCCCTGCCGGAAGTCGGATCGAGGGGCCGGATTCCAACAGAAACCGGGTACTGCTAATTTCCCGACACTTTATATTTGAGTAACAGTCGATGAAGACCTTCTCTGCAAAACCGGCCGAAGTCCGCCGCGACTGGTTCGTCGTGGATGCCACCGGCAAGACACTGGGCCGCCTCGCCACCGAGGTCGCGCGGCGGTTGCGTGGCAAGCACAAGCCGGAGTACACGCCTCACGTGGACACCGGTGACTACCTCATCATCATCAATGCCGAAAAGGTGCGGGTGACCGGCAACAAGCTGAAAGACAAGATGTACCATCACCACACCGGCTACATCGGGAACCTGAAGTCCCGCTCGCTCGAGCAGATGCTGGACAAGGCACCCGAGCGGGTGATCCAGTCGGCGGTGAAGGGCATGCTGCCCCGCAACCGGCTCGGCCGGCAGATGTTGGGCAAGCTGAAGGTCTACGCCGGCCCGGAACACCAGCACACCGCACAGCAGCCGATCGAGCTCGATATCTGAGCCGGCGGCACGGGGAATAGAACATGAGTGACATGCAGTTTTACGGTACCGGTCGACGCAAGACCTCCACGGCGCGGGTATTCCTGAAGCCCGGCGACGGCAAGATCACGGTCAACAAGCGTCCGCTGGATCAGTTCTTCGGCCGCCAGACGGCACGGATGATCGTCCGCCAGCCCCTGGAGCTGACCAAGCTCGACGATCGCTTCGACGTGGACGTGACCGTGATCGGTGGCGGTACCACCGGGCAGGCCGGCGCCATCCGTCACGGCCTGACGCGGGCGCTGATGGATTACGACGAGTCGCTGCGCAGCGGCCTGCGCAAGGCCGGATACGTGACGCGCGACGCGCGCGAAGTGGAGCGCAAGAAGGTCGGCCTGCGCAAGGCCCGCCGCGCCACCCAGTTCTCGAAGCGTTGATCGCAACCGCGCGACAGGGTTATTGGGGGATCGTCTAGCGGTAGGACATCGGACTCTGACTCCGAGAACCCAGGTTCGAATCCTGGTCCCCCAGCCAAATACAAGAGGGCCCCGTCAGGGGCCCTTTTGTTTTTGGCGGGGACTTCGCGGATGAGGCCCTTCGTTCGAACCGAGGCCCGCTTTCAGGCCGGTCGGCTCTCGCCGGCGCTCAGCGCTGCATCGTGCGCACGCCGTCGCGCCCTGCGACCAGCAGCACGTCCGCCGGTCGATGCGCGAACAGGCCCGCGGTCACGACGCCGGGCAGCTGGTTGAAGCGCGTCTCCATCTCCACCGGGTTGGCGATGGAGAGATTGTGCACATCGATGATGTGGTTGCCGTTGTCGGTCATGAATCCCTCGCGCCAGATGGGCTGTCCGCGGTAGCGGATGATCTGCCGTGCGATATAGGCCTGCGCCATCGGGATCACCTCGATCGGCAGCGGGAAACCGCCGAGCATGCCGACGAGTTTTGAATCGTCGATGATGCACACGAACTTTCGGGATGCCGCGGCGATCACTTTTTCTCGCGTGAGCGCGCCGCCGCCGCCTTTTGTCAGGTGGAAGTGCTTGGTGGCCTCGTCGGCGCCGTCGATGTAGAGGTCCAGATCGCCGACGCTGTTCAGTTCACTGACCTCGATGCCTTTGGCTTGCAGGCGTCGAGTCGTCTCGCTGGAACTCGACACGACACTGGTGAGGCGATCCGCTACCTCCGGCAGGAACTCGATCAGTTCGTTGACCGTGGAACCCGTGCCGACGCCGAGGGCGGTCCCCATCTCTATGTACTCGAGGGCCGCACGGGCGGCCCGGCGTTTCTTCTCTGTCTGGTCCATCGCGGTTCCCGGCTCTGTTTCCTTGTCCGTGAGATCGTCATCGGGACGGCGGCCGTCGCATGCCGGTCTCTTTTACCACCGGCCCCGTTCGTTGCGCCATTCCCCGGTGCCCTAACGGAATGTGCCCGCCGGAGCGGGCACATTCCTCAAGTCGGGATTCCATCGCTGCACGTCTCCCTGTGGAGGGTGTCAGCGACCGGTAAGGCTCTGGGGCTACTTACCGATTCCCACTGCGCTCAGCGCTTCCGGCTAGTTTTCTTCTTACTAGCCTTCTTTTTGCTGGCTTTCTTCTTCGAGGCCTTTTTCTTGGAGGCCTTCTTCTTGGTCTTTTTCTTCACGGTCCGCTTTTTCTTGGCAGCCTTCTTCTTGGTTGCCTTCTTTTTGGCGGCCTTTTTCTTGGCAGCCTTCTTCTTGGTCTTTTTCTTCACGGTCCGCTTTTTCTTGGCGGCCTTCTTCTTAGCGGCTTTCTTCTTGGTGGCCTTTTTCTTGGTCGCCTTTTTCTTGGCGGCTTTCTTCTTGGTGGCCTTTTTCTTCGTTGCTTTCTTCTTGGTCGCCTTCTTCTTCACGGTGCGCTTTTTCTTCGCTGCCGTCTTACGCGCAGTGGTCTTCTTCTTCGACACCTTCTTCCTTGCCGGTGCCTTACGCGCAGTCGTCTTGCGCTTCGACGCTGTCTTCTTCTTTCGCGTCGTCTTCTTTTTCGATCTAGCTGTAGTAGCCATATGTCATCTCCGTGTCGGGGTACCCGGCGTTGAGTATATACATAAACACTGAAAATTCCAGCAAGTTTCCAGACATGCGCACTGTTGCACGAACAGCGTTGCAGTAACGATGAAGTTGTTCGTCGCCGGTATCGATGCAATGTGATCGATGCGATGTGATCGATACAAGGTCAGTGTCGGAAGCGATGTACGCCGTTCTCGGTTGCGACTGCGAACAGCGGAACGTCCCATGCGGCGGCGGCTATGGCAGAGACTCGCTGACACGAGAACGCTGCGCCGACGAGTTTGGGATGCAGCCAGTATCTGCGATGACGCAGGAACGCGAAGCATCGGTCGTAGTACCCGGCGCCCATGCCGATGCGGTTTCCTGTCTCGTCGAACGCGGCCAGCGGCGTGACCACCAGGTCGAGTCGGCGCGCAGGGATTGCGGTGGATGCGCGCTCCGGTTCCCAGATACCGTAACGATTGCGGATAAGAGTCGCGTCGGGCGACAGGCGGACGAAGTGCATGCGGCCGGTCGCGCCGACTACCGGCACGTGGACGATGCGGCCAGTGGCGAAGGCCTCCACGAACAGGTCGCTGAGGTCGACTTCCGCGGCCGCGGCGAAGTAAAGGCCGACGCGCCGCGCGGCATGCCAGAGCGGGCTGTGCGAGAGATGGCGGCAGATGGCAGCGGAATGACGCGCGCGCGTCGCTTCGTCGAGTGCGAGGCGGGCCCGCTGTCCGGCTTGCCTGTGCTTTGCGCGCTCGGCCTGCATGGGCCCCTTTCCTGCGGGAGAGAGGTGGCACCTCCCGCCTGTGCCGTCACCAGCCGTCGCTCTCGAACCAGAGCGTAAGGTGGGGTCGGCCGAGACAACGCAGGCTTTCCGCCGTATCGCGGATCTGCGCAATGTTGCCTTCAGGCTTTTGACCCCGACGTTGATAGTTAGGGTCGAAAGGCTTCCCAGCCGGCGTCGAACACTGCAGGAGGTGCCGTAACTATTCTATGACCGCCCGCGGCGGCCCGGGTTCAGAAGTCGAGTTGGCGGCTGTCGCCCAGCACAGCCTCCACCCTGTCGGACAGCGCCCTGATGCGTCCGGCCACGTTGCCCTCGAGCGCCTCGTCGCGGGCCCGCGCCTTGATCAGTTCGTTCGCCATGTTCAGCGCTGCCATGACGGCGATCCGGTCCGTACCGACAACCTTGCCGCTGTCCCGGATCTCTTTCATCTTGGAGTTGAGCAGCTCTGCGCTGTCCAGCAGATCCGATTTCTCGTTCGCCGGACACGATACCTGGTATTCCTTCTCCAGGATACGCACGCTCACGTGGGCATACATGTCGTCCATCGTCGTTTACCCGTTGCCGCCGTGTTCCGGGCGCGGCGTCAGGCGCCGTGCTCCATGGATTTCAGTCGGCCGATCATGGCTTCGACGCGTGCACGCACCTGCTCGTTCTTCTGCAGCAGGCTCGCGCGCTCTTCGATCAGCGTATCCTGCCGGTGGCGGAGCGAGCGGTTCTCCTCGCGGAGCTGATTGCAGACCGCCACGAGCTCGTCCAGACGCTTCTCCAGACGCTTCAGTTCGTGCGCGAACGCGTGATGTACCTGATCGCTCATGGGGGCAATATAGTAGTGAGCGGGAATCCGGTCAATTGACGGTGTCCCGTATTCGGGTTGACGCGGCCGCGGCAGTGTTAGGATGGCGCCTGGGCTGCGCGCAGCCGGCCGGAGCCCGCTTCTTAGGACCAGTCTCGAGACCAGTCTCAGGGCCAGAACGCCGGACCACTACGTCGGATCCATATGTCGGACCACCCCAACGCCATCCATACGAGACTCCAGGAGGCCCTGTCTGCGGCCGGGGCAACCTGTGACGCGCCCGAGGCCCACGGCACCCTGTGCAGCCTCGTGTGCCTGCACGGCAGCCGTGCCGGGCCGCGCTGGATAGCGAGCGTGTTCGGGAACGAGCCGGTGCCGGCGGACGCACGCCGGGCGCTGCTGGACGTCGCGAGCGAGACCGCGGCGGAACTCGAAGACCCTGCCTTCCGCTTCGCGCCCCTGCTGCCGGGCGACAGGGCGCCCGTGGGCGAGCGAGCGGGCGCGATGGCGCACTGGGCCCAGGGGTTCCTGCACGGCTTCGGGGAGGCGGGCAGCCGGCCCGCGCTGGCGGAGCGGCTCGGGCAGGAACCCCTCGCAGAGCTGCTGTCCGATCTGAGCGAGATCACGCTGGCGACGGCCGGGGAGGAGGGCGGCGCCGAGGAAGGCGCGCAGGATGGCATGGAAGGCGACGAGGAGGCCTGGGCCGAGCTCGTAGAGTACCTGCGCGTGGCCGTCCAGCTTTTCTATCTGGAGCTGGCCGCCATCCGGGGCGACCGGCACGAAGCGCCGTCCGGACTTCAGTAGCCGCCGCGCCGTGGCGCATCCCGCTCCGGTACAATGCGTTCTCACGCCCCCGCGGGGCGCCGAACCGGCCGACCGACACGAGCTTATGAACCCGAAAGAATTCGCCAGACGCCGCCGCCAGCTGATGCGCATGATGGGGCGCGATTCCATCGCCATCCTGCCTGCCGCACCCCTGCGCCATCGCAGCCGCGACGTGGAGTTCGGCTACCGTCAGGACAGCGATTTCTACTACCTCACCGGTTTCGCCGAGCCCGAAGCCGTCGCGGTGCTGGTGCCGGAGCGCGAGCAGGGCGAATTCGTCCTGTTCTGCCGCGAGCGCGATGCCGCGCGCGAGCAGTGGGACGGGCATCGCTCCGGCACGGAAGGGGCGGTCGAGACCTACGGCGCCGACGACGCTTTCCCGGTGGCCGATATCGACGACATCCTGCCCGGCCTCATGGAGTCGAAGCCGCGGGTGTTCTACACCATGGGCATCTACAAGGAGTTCGACCATCGCGTGACCGAATGGGTGAACACTCTGCGCCGCACGGTGAAGATGGGCGGCCATACGCCACAGGAATTCGTGGCGCTGGATCATCTGCTGCACGACATGCGCCTGTACAAGAGCCGCGCTGAGATCGCCGCCATGCGCAAGGCGGCGAAGATCGCCGTGGATGCGCACAAGCGGGCGATGCAGGTGACGCAGCCGGGCATGCACGAGTACGAGGTGGAGGCCGAGTTTCTGCACGAGTTCCGCCGGCGCCGTGCCGAGCCGTCCTATCCGCCCATCGTCGGCGGCGGGGCGAATGCGTGCATCCTGCATTACACCGACAATGCGGCTGAACTGGCCGACGGCGATCTGCTGCTGATCGATGCCGGCTGCGAGTACGACTATTACGCCTCGGACGTCACGCGCACGTTCCCCGTGAACGGACGTTTCACGCCCGAGCAGCGGGCCGTCTACGAGATCGTGCTGGAGGCCCAGCTCGCCGCCATCGACAGGACCCGCGCCGGCAATCACTGGAACGACCCCCACGATGCGGCCGTGCGCGTGATCACCAAAGGGCTGAAGAAGCTGAAGCTGCTGGACGGCAGCCTGCCGCGGCTGCTGAAGGACGAGGCCTACAAGCCGTTCTTCATGCACCGCACGGGTCACTGGATCGGCATGGACGTGCACGATGTCGGCGATTACAAGGTGGGCGACGAATGGCGGGTGCTGGAGCCCGGCATGGTCACCACCGTGGAGCCGGGCATCTACATCCCGGCGAAGCGCGGCATACCGAAACGCTATGCGGGTATCGGCGTTCGCATCGAGGACGACGTGGCCGTGACCCGGGACGCCCCGGACGTGCTGTCGAAGGGTCTGGCGAAGGACGCGGACGAGGTCGAGGCGCTCATGGCGTCGGGATGAGACCGTGACCGAGCGATACGACATCATCATTGCGGGCGGCGGCATGGTGGGCGCAAGCCTCGCACGCGCGCTGGCGCCGCTGGGCCTGCGCGTGGCCGTGGTCGAGCCGGTGGAGCCCGGCGCCGCCTCCCAGCCGAGCTTCGACGACCGCTCCACGGCGCTGTCGCGAGCCAGCCAGCGGGCCTTCACCGCGATGGGCCTGTGGCCCGCCATCGCGGAGACGGCTACGCCCATCCGCGCCATCCACGTCTCGGACCGGGGCAGCTTCGGTCTCTGCCGCATCGAGGCGGCAGAGCAGGGCGTGGAAGCCCTCGGCTACGTCGTGGTGAACCGTGTGCTGGGACAGACCCTGCTCGCGAGCCTGGCGGCGGAGGGCGGGCCGCAGCTGTATCGCCCCGCCCGGATCGCTGCGGTGACGCAAACGGACGAGTCGGTGACCGCCACCGTGGCCCGGGAGGACGGCGGACGCGAGGAACGGCTGGAGGCGGCGCTGCTGGTGGCAGCCGATGGCGCACGATCGGCGGTGCGCGACGCCGTCGGCATCGGCATGCGGGAGCGTCCCTACGACCAGGTGGCCATCACCGGCAATCTGGCAACCTCCAGCCCCCACGACAACGTCGCCTACGAACGCTTCACCACGGACGGCCCGGTGGCGCTGCTGCCGTTCAGCGAGGGCCGCAGCGCCTTCGTCTGGACGTTGTCGCCCGCGGAAGCGGAGCGGGTGACGGCACTGGACGACGATGCGTTCCTGACGGAGTTCCAGGCCGCCTTCGGCTGGCGTCTCGGCCGTCTGAGCCGGGTGGGCCGCCGGGTGGCCTATCCGCTCTCGCTCACCCGTGCGGAGCGCCTGCATGCGGGCCGCGTGGTCGCCGTCGGCAATGCGGCGCACGGGCTGCATCCGGTGGCGGGGCAGGGCTACAACCTGGGCATGCGCGACGTGGCCGCGCTGGCCGACCTGGTTGCAGAGGCGGTGGCGGAGGGTGACGATCCGGGCAGCCCCGCGCTGCTCGCGCGCTATGCGGACTGGCGCCGCGGGGACCAGCGCAAGGTGGTGGGCTTCACCGACGGCCTGGTACGGCTGTTCGGCAGCGAGCGGGAGACGGCCCGCGCCGCCCGCGGTATCGGCATGCTCGGTCTGGATATCATTCCCGGCGCGAAGCGCGCGTTCGCGCGGCACACCATGGGGCTGGCCGGGCGCCTGCCGCGTCTGTCCCGGGGGGTGCCGCTCAGGTGAGGCCGGAAGTCGACGTCGCCATCGTCGGAGCGGGCATGGTCGGCCTCGCGCTGGCCGCCCTGCTGCGCCGGGAAGACGACTCCCTCCGCCTCGCGGTGATCGACGCCGGCGCCCCGCCGAGCTTCGACGAAAGCGCCGACGTCGGCCTGCGCGTCTCTGCCGTCTCGCCCGGCTCCGCCGAGCTGTTGGCGCGCTGCGGTGCGTGGGAGGCGGTGGAGCGCACGCGCATGGGGACCTACGGTGCCATGTGCGTCTGGGATGCCCGCGGCAGCGCGGACGGCGGCGAGGCCGTGCGCTTCGGCGCCGACGAACTCGGCCTGCCGGAACTCGGGCACATCGTCGAGAACGAGCTGATCCGTGACGCGCTCTACGGCGCGCTGGGCCGCGAGGAAGCCGGGCTGCGCTGGCATTTCGGCGCTCGGGTCGAGGGATTCGAGGCGGGTGAGCGCGCGGCCCGGCTCGTCCTCGCCGACGGCGGCTCGGTGGACGCCGCGCTGGTGGTGGGCGCGGACGGTGCCCGTTCCGCCGTGCGCGGGCTGGCCGGACTGCCGGTGCGCAGCCGGCGTTATCCCCAGGATGCCGTCGTGACCCACGTGCGGCCCGAGCGCGACCATCGCCGGACTGCATGGCAGCGCTTCCTGCCGTCCGGGCCCGTGGCACTGCTGCCGCTGGGCGACGGGCGTTGTTCGGTCGTCTGGTCCACCGATACCGCGGCGTGCGAGAAGCTGATGGCCCTCGACGACGAGCAGCTGGGCGAGCGCCTGACCGAGGTCACGGACGGCGTGCTCGGCACGCTCGCGGTGGCCGGCCCGAGGGGGAGCTTCCCGCTGGCCGCCTCGTACGCGCCGGACTATGTCGGCCACCGGCTGGTCCTGGCCGGCGACGCGGCGCACGCGGTGCATCCGCTGGCCGGTCAGGGCGTGAATCTCGGTTTCAGCGACGCCGGCGAACTGGCGAGCTGCATCACGGCGGCCCGGCGCGGCGGCGAGGATGCCGGCGACCGGCCCGTGCTGCGGCGCTACGAGCGGGCGCGCAAAGGCGAGAACATGCGCACGCTGATGTTCCTCGATGCGCTGCAACGCTTCTTCGGCGTGGAGTCGCCGGCCGTGGCGCGGATCCGCATGGACGGCATGCGGCTGTTCAATCGCATCGGCCCCCTGAAGCGCATGGCCGTGCGCCACGCCACGGGACTGGCGGAGACGGCCTGACGGCCGCGCGGGCGACATGGGCAGACGCTACCTCATCGTCATCGCCGCGCTGCTCACCGCGGTGGGGCTGTCGATGTTCGTCTACAAGTGGCAGGTGCTGGGCCTGCCGGTCACCGAGGACCAGCAGACCACGGTATGGACGGTCGAGGCGGCGGTCAGCTTCATCGGCGGCCCGGGGTCCATCAAGGCCACGCTGCAGCTGCCCACCCTGACGCCGGGTTACACGCTGCTCACCGAGAATTCCGTCTCCAAGGGCTACGGTTTCAGCGTCAATTTCGACAGCGGCGGCCGCGAGGCGCTGTGGGCGATCCGCCGGGCCGACGGCCCGCAGACGCTCTATTACCGCGCGGTTCTCTACGAGGACCCGTCCAGCCGCCAGTCGGACACGACGCCGCCGTTCCCGCCGCCGCCCACGCTGGAGGAGCCCTTCAACACGGCCATGCAGGTGCTGGTGGATGAAGTGCGCGAGCAGTCGGCAGACCCGGCCTCGTTCACCGCCGAGCTGCTGCATCGCCTCAACGATCCCTCGCCGGGGCAGAACGTCGAGCTGCTGCTCGGCATGTCCGAGACCCGCGCCGGGTTCGTCTCGACGGTGACCAAGATACTGGCGGCGGCGCGCATCCCCGCCCGCATGATGCGCGGCATCATGTTGACCGGCCAGACCCGCCAGGCCGAGATCATCCCCTGGCTGGAGATCCATGACGGCTTTCGCTGGGTGAACTTCGATCCCCGTACGGGTGAGGAAGGCCTGCCCGACGACTACCTGGTCTGGTGGCGCGGTACCCAGCCGCTGGCAACGGTGCAGGGCGGCAGCGGGCTCGAAGTGAATCTGGCCGTGCAGCAGAACCAGCTCGACACCCTGGAGGTGGCGGGCCAGCGAGCCGAGAAGCGCCGCTCCCGGCTGGTGGAGTTCTCGCTGTTCAGCCTGCCGATCCGGACCCAGGCCGTCTACTCCGTGCTGTTGATGATTCCGATCGGCGCGCTCGTGATGGTATTGATGCGCAACTTCGTCGGCGTGCAGACCTTCGGCACGTTCATGCCGGTGCTGATCGCGCTCGCCTTCCGCGAGACCCGGCTGATTTGGGGCATCGTCCTGTTCACCCTGCTGGTCTCCCTCGGGCTCTCGATCCGCTTCCTGCTGGAGCGCCTCAGACTGTTGCTCGTGCCGAGGCTGACCGCCGTGCTGATCGTGGTGGTGCTGCTGATGCTGCTGATCAGCATCGTATTCCACAAGCTCGGCCTGGAGACGGGGCTGTCGGTGGCGCTGTTTCCCATGGTGATCATCGCGATGGTCATCGAGCGGATGTCCGTGATCTGGGAGGAGCGGGGGCCGCGGGACGCCATCAACGCCGGGCTCGGCAGCCTGGTGGTGGCGGCGCTGGCCTATCTGGCGATGGGCATCGACTGGCTGCAGCACATGGTCTTCACCTTCCCCGAGTTGCTTCTGATCGTGCTGGCGCTGGTCCTGCTCGCCGGCCGGTATACCGGTTACCGGCTGGTGGAGCTCGCGCGCTTCCGTGGTGTGCTGGAGCGATGAGTCTCCGGCTGTTCGATCCCCGCGCGAGGGTCCGCGCGCTGCGCGCGGCCGGGGTCCTCGGCCTGAACCAGCGCAACGCCCGGTTCATCATGGAGCACAATCAGCGCCGCTTTTATCCCCGGGTTGACGACAAGGTGCTGACGAAGAAGCTCGCCATCGAGGCGGGCATGGCGGTGCCCGAACTCTACGGCATCATCGACAACCAGGGCGATACGGGTCGCGTGCCGGAGATCGTGGGCGAGCACCAGAGCTTCGTGGTGAAGCCGGCCCACGGCAGCGGCGGCGACGGCATCGTCGTGGTGTCGGGCCGGCGGCGCGACCGTTATCGGCTGGTGGACGGCCAGATCTGGGACGGCGATACCCTCGATTTCCATGTCTCCAACATTGTCGGCGGTCAATACAGCCTCACCGGCGAGCCGGACACCGCGCTGATCGAGTACTGCGTGCAGTTCGATCCGCTGTTCGAGCAGGTCAGCTTTCAGGGCGTGCCGGACATCCGTGTGATCACCTACCGGGGTTATCCGGTGATGGCCATGGTGCGCCTGCCCACCAAGGCTTCACACGGCAAGGCGAACCTGCATCAGGGCGCCGTGGGTGCCGGCATCGACATGGCGGGGGGCGTCACGCTGGACGGCGTCAGCGGCAACGAGATCGTGGAGGAGCATCCGGACACCTATCACCCCATTGCCGGGCTCAGGATCCCCGAGTGGGATTTCATCCTGACTTCGGCAGCGAGGGCCATCGACGTCACCGGCCTCGGCTACGTCGGTGTCGACATGGTGCTGGACCGGGATCTCGGCCCCCTGATCCTGGAGATGAACGCGCGCCCCGGACTCAACATCCAGCTGGCCAACCGGGCCGGCCTGCGGCCCCGGCTGGAGACCGTGGATCGGGACTACGAGGCGGCGGCGACGCCGGCGGAGCGGGCGGCGTTCGCCCGGGCACGTTTCCCCGCACACGGGACCATGTAGGAGGGCCTTCAGGCCCGATCCATCTTTCGGATCGGGCCTGAAGGCCCTCCTACATTTTTGGTTCAGGCGCTTTTCGCTTCCGGCAGCGGCGGGAATTTCGGCGGCCGGTCGCCCAGTCTGCGCGCCTCGCGGATCATCGCCGGGAGGTCGCTCCTCGCCAGGTCGAACAGCTGGTCGAAGCTCTCCAGCACGAAGTACAGGGGCTGGTAGATGTCGATGCGGTACGGCGTGCGCAATGCCTCGATCGGATCGAACGGCACGCGTTCCGGCTCGTCGCTCTCCACCGCATAGCGGGTCTCGCCCGGCGAGGAGCAGATGCCCGCGCCGTAGCTGCGAACGCCTTCGTCGGTCTCGATCAGGCCGAATTCCGCGGTGAACCAGTAGAGTCGCGCCAGCATCTCGCGGTCGGCGTCGCTGGCCGCCAGGCCGGTCTTGCCGTAAGCCTCCGTGAAGGCGGCGAACCGGCTGTCCGTGAGGTGGGGCGTGTGGCCGAAGATCTCGTGGAAGATGTCGGGCTCCTCCAGATAGTCCAGTTCTTCGGGCGCGCGGATGAACGAGGCCGCCGGGAACATCCGGTTCGCCAGCAGCGAGAAGAACTCGTCCAGCGGTATGAGCGCCGGCACCGGCTTGACGCCCCAGCCCGTGCATTCGCGCAGCACGGCGGAGACCTCCGGACACTGGGGAACCCGATCCTCGGGCAGTCCCAGCACGTCCAGCGCCTCGACGAATGCGCGGCAGGCCCGCCCGGGCAGTACCTGCTTCTGGCGGGTGATCAGTTCACGCCAGACGGCATTCTCCGCGTCGGTGTAATGGATCAGGCCGTCGGCATCCGGTGTCTTCGCGGTATAGGTGATTCCTTTGCCCATGATTCTGCCGTTGCTTGTACGTAGGAAAAGAATAACTCCCGGGAGACGCAAATCAATTTCGAATTTGCATTCTTTATGGCAATAAAGGCAATATTCTTCCAAAGAGTAGCCATAATATGGATAAACTTACCCATGGATAGCTATGACCGCCGTATCCTCTCGGTACTGCAGCGCGACGCCCGCACCTCCAACCAGCAACTCGCGAAGGAGGTGGGCCTGTCGCCGTCGCCCTGCTGGCGGCGTGTGAGGCGGCTCGAGGAATCGGGCGTCATCGAGCAATACGTGGCGCGGCTCTCACGCCAGGAACTCGGCTTCCCGGTGCTCGCCTACGTGCAGATCTCGCTGGAGGATCACCATCCGGACACCATCCGGGAGTTCGACGAGATGATCCGCCGCTGCGACGAGGTGCAGGAGTGCTGCTCCATGAGCGGCCAGTACGACTACCTGATCAAGGTCGTCGCCCGGGACATGGAGGGCTACGAGGATTTCCTGAGCGGCAAGCTGCTGCGCCTCACCGGCGTCCAGACGGCCAACACCAGTTTCGTGCTGAAACAGAAGAAGTCCACTTCCGCCCTGCCGCTGTGACGCCGCGGCCGCTGGTCACCCGGTCGGCGGATACGTTATGATCCGTAGCTCGATCGACAGGCTCCGCGGGAGAGCATCCGGCACGACCGGATCGCCGAAGGCGCAACTCGCCCGGAAACGCTCAGGCATAGGGACTGCGGACGCTGATTGGCTCTGGAGAGCGGCCGGTAACGGCCCACCGAAGGTGTGCGGCGGAAGGCCCATGGCGAGGCCCGCCCGATCTCTCAGGTAACCGGACAGAGGGGCGATGGACGACCACGTCCGTCGCGTTCCCGTCAACGGAGGAGCCAGCATGGGCAACCGCACACCCCTCTACCCCCTGCACGTCGATGCCGGCGCCCGCATCGTGGATTTCGGCGGCTGGGACATGCCGCTGGCCTACGGCTCGCAGCTCGAGGAGCATCGCGCCGTGCGGGAGTCGGCCGGCATGTTCGACGTCTCCCACATGACCGTCGTCGATCTCGCCGGCGAAGGGGTCGCGGATTTCCTGGCCCGACTGCTTGCGAACGACATCGGCAAGATCGAGGGCACCAACCGGGCACTCTATACCTGCATGCTGAACGAGGACGGCGGCGTGCTGGACGACCTGATCGCCTATCACCGCGGTCCCGGCGACTACCGCCTGGTCGTCAACGCCGCCACCCGGGAGAAGGACATCGCCTGGATGCGCCGGCAGGCCGGCGGCCGCGCCGTCGAGATCACGGAACGAGCGGATCTCGCCATGCTGGCCTTGCAGGGCCCGGACGCACGGGAGAAAGCCGCAGCCCTGCTGCCTGCCGACCAGCGCGAGGCGGCCCTGGCCATGAAACCTTTCACCGCCGGCGACTACGGTGACTACTTCGTCGCCCGAACGGGCTATACCGGCGAGGACGGCTGGGAAATTCTCGCGGAAGGCAACGCGGTGATCGCCGCCTGGCGGGTGCTGGCCGCGGCCGGCGTCCGGCCCTGCGGCCTCGGCGCGCGCGACACGCTGCGGCTGGAGGCGGGCCTCAACCTGTACGGCTCGGACATGGACGAGACGACGACGCCGCTGGAATCGAACCTGGGCTGGACCGTCGCCTTCGACCCGCCCGGACGGGATTTCATCGGCCGGGCGGCGCTGGAGCGGCAGAAGGAAGCCGGGGTGCCGCGCCGCCTCGTCGGGCTCGTGCTGGAGGGCAAGGGCGTCCTGCGCAATCATCAGACGGTGCTGGCCGGCGACGCGGCGGTGGGCGAGATCACCAGCGGCGGTTTCGGCCCCACCGTCGGCGGATCGATCGCGCTCGCCCGCATCGATGCCGGGGCGGAAGAACCCCTGACGGTGGATATCCGCGGGCGGCACCTGCCCGTGCGTATCGTCAGGCCGCCGTTCGTGCGCAACGGCGAAGTGAAAGTCTGACAGCGCTATTCGGACAAGACGATATCCGGCGACGTGCCGGCCAGGAGGAAGAGAGATGAGCGAAGTACCCGGCGACCTGAAATACACCAAAGACCACGAGTGGCTCCGTCTCGAGGACGACGGCTCCGTGACCCTCGGCATCACGGACCACGCCCAGGAGTCGCTCGGCGACCTGGTCTTCGTGGAACTGCCCGAGCAGGGCGACAGCGCCGGCACGGGCGACGGCATTGCCGTGGTGGAGTCGGTGAAAGCTGCATCGGATGTCTATGCGCCGTTCGAATGCACGGTGGACGAGGTCAACGGCACGCTGGCGGACGAGCCGGAGAAGGTGAACAGCGACCCTTACGGCGACGGCTGGATTGCGCGGCTGACGCCCGCATCGCCGGCGGCACTGGACGACCTGATGGACGCGGAAGCGTACGAACAGCTGCTGGCCGAGGCGGAAGACTGAGCGACGGAGACGAAGATGCCTTTCATCCCGCATACCGAAGAAGACATCCGCGCGATGCTGGACACCATCGGCGTGGATTCCATCGAGCGGCTGTTCGAGGAGATCCCGGCCGAGCTGGTCATCGACGAGCTGCCCGGCGTCCCGGACGCGCTGAGCGAGATGGAAGTGACCCGGCTGATGCGCGAGCGCGCGGCGCGGGACGGCTCGCCGCTCTGCTTCATCGGCGCCGGTGCCTACGAGCACCACATCCCCGCGGCGGTCTGGGAAGTGGCCACCCGCGGCGAGTTCTACAGCGCCTATACGCCCTATCAGGCGGAGGCGAGCCAGGGCACGCTGCAGGTGATCTACGAGTACCAGACCATGATGGCAGGCCTCACCGGCATGGACGTCTCCAACGCCTCGCTGTACGACGGCGCCTCCGCGCTCGCCGAGGCGGCCCTGATGGCCGTGCGCGCGAACCGCAAGGCGAAGTCGCGGCGCGTGCTGCTGGCCGCCGGCGTGAATCCGGTCTACCGCAAGGTCGCAGAGGCCATCGCCGGCGCACAGGGGCTCTCGTTCGACTACCTGCCGCTGGACCCCGCCACCGGCCTCACGCGGCTGGAAGCACTGGCGGAAGCGGGCGAGCCGCCGGTGGCCGTTGTCATCCAGCAGCCGTCCTTCCTCGGCACGCTGGAGGACATGGACGAGCTGACCGACCGGGCCCGAGCGCTCGGCGCGCTGGTGATCGCGGTGGTGAATCCCACCTCGCTGGCGGTGCTGAAGCCGCCCGGCGAATGGGGCGAGGAGGGCGCCGACATCGTCTGCGGCGAGGGCCAACCCCTCGGCGTGCCGCTGTCCTCCGGCGGCCCGTACTTCGGTTTCATGGCCGCGCGCAAGAACTTCGTCCGGCAGATGCCCGGCCGCATCGTCGGGCGCACCGTGGACCTGGACGGCAAGCCCGGCTTCACGCTGACGCTGCAGGCCCGCGAGCAACACATCCGCCGCTCCAAGGCGACCTCCAACATCTGCACCAACCAGGGGCTGATGGTGACGGCGGCCACCCTCTATCTGTCGCTGCTGGGCGAGGAAGGCCTGGCCCGGGTGGCCACCGACTGCCATGACCGCACGACCGCGCTGTGCGAGGCGCTGACCGCCATCGACGGCGTCGAGAGCGCGTTCGACACGCCTTTCTTCCACGAGGCCCTGCTCAGGCTGGACCGGCCCGTGGCGCCGGTGCTGGCCGAGCTGTCCGCCCGCGGCGTCCTCGGCGGCTACGACGTGAGCGCGGATTATCCCGAGCTGGGCGACGTTTTGCTGGTCTGCGCCACGGAGACGAAGACCGACGAGGACATCCGGCGTTACGCCGGGGCGATGGCCGACGTGCTCGTCGCCGGAAGGGCGGCGCGCGCCGCGGGCTGAGCCATGGCGGGCGTCACCTTCCGCGGCAAGCGCTGCAACACGGCCGGGGATCTGCCGGCGATCGGTTCGCGGGCGCCGGACTTCCGGCTGGTGGACGGCGATCTGCGCAACCTGCATCTCTCCCACTGGCAGGGACGGCGCAAGATCCTGAACATCTTCCCCAGCATCGATACCCCCGTGTGCGGACAGTCCGTGCAGGTCTTCGACCGCCACGCCCGAGAGCACGAGGACATTGTGATGCTGATGATCTCGGTGGACACGCCTTT
>DASRVH010000092.1:0-14372 GCA_035655155.1 Woeseiaceae bacterium | reverse complement strand
GCCCGGCACGTGCCTGTGCGTCCGGTCCCGGGAGTCATCCACACAGGATCGCGCGAGGAGTCGTCCGGGCTCCGACCGTTAAAACCCAATTCCGGACTGGCTGCGGGTTTGCCCTTTCCACCGGGTTGCCCGTAGTGAGATGAAAGGTGGAATAAGCATGTAGACCTCAGGGCAGAGGGCTTGCGGACGCGGGTTCGATTCCCGCCGCCTCCACCACACAACCATCCATCCATATCTTATGGATGCTTTGAAGCCCGCGAGACGCGGGCTTTTTTGCGTCTGGGACAGACGGTCTTCGGGCTGTCCTCAGCCGATCCACACAGCTGAGTCTCAAGTCTGATTACGTTACCCTGACAGGCATGAGTCAAAACAACTTCGTGCCAGGAACACCGTCGTCGCCGTCGCCATTGTCGAGCGTTTCACCCCTCGATCCGTCACGCGTCGAGACGATCGAAAATGCCGGAGCAACAATCCTCCCACTCGATCCCATCGGGGCCGCGGTATCCGGCATCGATTTGTCATCCGAGCGCCCGCCACCGCCCGACGTGATCGAGGCCCTCGAAAAGGAAATGGCCAGCCGGGGGTTCCTCGTCTTCAAATCCGGTCAGCCACTGGATGTCGACGATTTTCTCCGCGCCAGCTGCTGGTGGGGCGGCAAGCAACTGCACAGCACGCATGGGGTTCACCCGGCGACTCCGGGGACAAACCGACACATTTTCCGCCTGTCGAACGATCGTCGCCACGGCATTCCCGGGGTGGGCCCTCAGTGGCACAACGACGGCAGCTTCAACCCGGACACCTTTTCCCACGCGGGCTACCACATCGTCCGGCCGGCCGAGAAAGGCGGAGGCACCTGTTTCGCTCACCAGGGCGCGGCCTATGACGCGCTCCCGGCGGAGCGGCAGGAATTCTGGGGCCGCCTGTCTTCGGTGAATTCCACCTCGGGAGTCGTCCATCCCGCGGTGCACGAACACCCGGTCTCCGGGAAGAAAAGTCTCTGGCTCCATCTGGGCATGACCGGTGCGGTGATCGAGAAGCTTCCCGACGGCGACGGCTTTCGCCTGCTCGATGCCGAGCAACTGAAGCGGCTCTGCCATGAGTACAAAGATGTGCTCGATGCGGGTTTCGAAGACGGCTACGCCATCGCCTACGAGTACGAGGAGAACGACTGCATCTTCATCGACAACCTGGCGGTGGCGCATCGCGCCTCGCCCGAGGCCCATTTGCCGGCTCGAGAACAGGGTCTGCGGATCATGCATCGCAGCACCGTTCGCGGCGTCAGCGATCTGGCGCCTCGCTTTGGATTGCCGATCCGCATCAACATTGCGGGGCCGAGCCCGTTCGGCGAAGGCGTCTGGCAGTCGGGCGGGATCGGTTTTCGGTGGGACGAGAGCATCCCGATGCAGAACTGAAGCCGACGGCAGGCTACGCTGGCTCGCCCATCGGCGTGCGGCCAGGCGCTCTCAGAACTTGTGCGGCCGCAGTATCTCCACCTCCTCCAGGTAGGTGATGCCGGAGTAGTTGTCGAAAAAGTGCTCGGCAACCTCGTCGGCGATGCGGTTCGCCGCCTCCCGATCGCCGGTGATCACCTCGATCTTCACGTTGCTGAACTCGTCCACCACGGCTGCCCGGTTGGCCGAGCGAACCCCGCGGCTGCCCTTGCCGCCGGCCGCCACCACCGTGTAGCCCTTCGCTCCGGTCGACTCGATCACCCGCGCTACCTGCTCCAGGATGAGCTTCTCGGTGATGATGACGACTTTCGTTGCCTTGTAATGAGTCATTCCTCTTTCCTCCCCGCGCGGCTGCGCGTTCATTATCTCTCGCCATGCTCCGGCCCGCGCCCGCTCACAGCCCGAATACGGCCTCGGCCAGGGCGATGTAGAGCGGGATGCCGACGGCGATGGCCACCGGCGTGCCCACGCTGGTCGAGGACCCGATGTACGAGGACGGGTTCGCCGACGGGATCGCCGCGCGCAGCGTGGGCGGCCCGGAGATGTCGGAGCTCGACCCCGCGATGACCGCGAGCAGGATCACGCCGCCCGGGCTGAAGCCGGTCAGCAGGTGCGCGACATAGCCGAGACCGAACGCGATGAGGCCGTGTGCCAGCGGCGCGACCGCGCCATACACGGCGTACCAGTGCGCCACGCTGCGCAACTCGTTCAGGCGGGTCCAGGCCTCCATGCCCATGGTCAGCATCAGGATCGACAGCAGGCCGCGGAACAGCGGGTCGTAGAAGCCCTCGTAGACGAGTTCCGGGCGCGTCAGCAGGCCCAGCACCAGCCCGAGCAGCAGGGCCGAGAGCGCCGAGCCCCGCAGGCTGTCCGCGATGACGGAGCCGATCCCGAGCTTCTGCCGCTCACCGCCCTTTCGCTTCGCCAGATAGACATTCGCCAGCACGATGGCGACGATCAGCGCCGGGATGTCCATGAAGGGATACAGTGCCGGAACCCACGCCTCGTAGAACACCTCCTGCTCCTCCAGCATGACCATTGCCGCCGCCAGCGTGGAGGCGCTGACCGCGCCGAAGAGTCCCGCCGTGGCGATGCCGTCCTCGGTCCGCACGCCGGGCAGCGCAGCCAGCGTGTAGCGCCCGACGATGACGATGGCGCAGCCGACCACCACGGCGATGGCCGCCGGCAGCAGCATCTCGCCCAGTTCGGCCTCACGTATCTCCATGCCGCCTTCCAGGCCGATGCGCATGAGCAGCATGTAGACGCAGAATTTATAGATGGCATCCGGTATCTGCAGCTTGCTGCCGGCCGCGGCCAGCACCATGCCGCCGAGCAGGAATGCGAGCGCCGGCGACTGGAACTGGGTCAGCAGGCGGCTGAAGAATTCGATAGCGAGGTCCATGGGCTTGCTCCGGCCAATCGTTCAGGCTTTCGGTCAGTCAATCGATCGGAGACGCATGTTGCGTATCGCGGGCTCTTCCGTAAAATAGATTTATCGTTCTATTCCGTTCTTTTTATGAGAACAGAGACTCTCAGACGGCTGAACTTCCGCCACCTGCACTACTTCTGGGTGGTCGCGAAGGAGGAGCACCTGACCCGCGCGGCCGAACGGCTGCACGTGTCACAGTCGGCCATCTCCTCGCAGATACGTCAGCTCGAGGAAGAGCTGGGCCACGAGCTGTTCCTGCGCGACGGACGCACGCTGCGTCTGACGGAGACGGGCAGCCTGGTGCTCGGTTACGCCGAGAGCATCTTCAACCTGGGCGCCGAGCTGCTGGAGACGGTGCGCGGCGGCGACGGCCAGGAGATGCCGGAGCTGCGGGTGGGCGCCGCCGCCACCCTGTCACGCAACTTCCAGCAGAATCTGCTGCGGCCGGTCATCGGCGACGAGAATCTGCATCTCGTGATCGAGTCCGCGAGCCTGGAGGAGCTCATCGGGCGGCTGCGGGTACACAAGCTCGACCTGATCCTCTCGAACCGGCCGGTGACCGCCGACGACCAGCTGCCGCTCAGCTGCCGGCGCATCGCCCGGCAGACCGTATGCCTGGTGGGTCCGCCCCGCCCGCGCCGCCGCCGCTTCCACTTCCCCGACGATCTCGCCGGAACCGCGCTGCTGCTGCCCGGCCACAGCAGCGAGATTCGCAGCCAGTTCGACCTGCTGTGCGAAGAGCTGGGACTCGCGCCGAAAATATCGGCCGAGGTGGATGACATGGCCATGCTCCGGCTGCTGGCCCGGGATTCCGGCAGCGTGGCCATGGTGCCGGAGGTGGTCGTGCAGGACGAACTGGAGCATGGCATCCTCAGCAAGTACTGCGAGGTGCCCGATATCCACGAGAACTTCTATGCCATCACGGCCCGGCGTCACTTCCGCTCCGCGGCATTGAAGGCCGTGCTGGACGGCTTCTGATTTCGCAACAGCCCGGACGATCTGCGCATGGAACCGCTGCTGGCCGACAACGAAGCCCTCATCCGGGGCGGATTCTTTCTGGGCGTCCTTGTCCTGCTGGCCGCCGCGGAAAGTCTCGCTCCCCGGCGCCGGCGCCAGCTGCCCCGCCGCACCCGCTGGTTCTCCAACCTGGGCATCGTCCTCGTGAACACTGCCGTGCTGCGCCTCGCGTTCCCGCTGCTCGCCATCGGCGTCGCGCTGGTCGCCGCGGAGCGGGGCTGGGGCCTGCTGAATGCCTTGTCGGCGCCGTGGTGGGTCGCCTGGCCGGTCTCGATCCTGCTGCTCGACCTCGCGGTCTATCTCCAGCACGTGATGTTCCATGCACTCCCCGCCCTTTGGCGGCTGCACCGCATGCATCACGCGGACCTGGATTTCGACGTCACCACCGGGCTGCGCTTCCATCCGCTGGAGATCCTCATCTCGATGGTCTGGAAGATGGCGGTGATCGCGGCGCTGGGCGCGCCGGCGGGCGCGGTGCTGGCATTCGAGGTGCTGCTGAACGCCACGTCGATGTTCAATCACAGTAACCTCGCGATCCCGCGGGGCATCGACCGGGTGCTTCGTTGGTTCGTGGTCACGCCGGACATGCACCGCGTTCATCACTCGATCCACCGGGACGAGACCAACAGCAATTTCGGCTTCAACCTGCCCTGGTGGGACCGGCTGCTCGGCACCTATCGGGACCAGCCGAGAGACGGCCACGACGGCATGACCATCGGCATCGGGCAATTCCGGGATCCCGCCGACCTGCGGCTGGACCGCATGCTGCTGCAGCCCTGGAGGGGCCGGGCCGCCGGCGGCATCGGTGGTCCCGGCGACACACGCGAACAATGAGAGGTAATCCGCCATGAGCGACAGAGAAGAGTGGCTGAAGAAGGCCTGCGCCGACCCGGGAACCCTGTTCGACGGCCCGGAGGGGGTGGCCGCCCGGGACGACCTGAGCCGGGAGGAGAAGGTCCGCATACTCCGCTGCTGGGAGTACGACGCGGCCGAGCTGTCGGTGGCCACCGAGGAGAACATGCCCGGGCCGGAGAACGACCTGCTGCGCCGCATCCTGCTCGTTCTCGCCGAACTCGCCGGCGACGACGACGCCGAGAAGGTCGCGCCCAGCAAGCAGCACGGGCTGTCCGGGGACTAGGACCGGTGGGTCAGGACCGGCGGGTAACCGCAGCTTGCCGGGCCCGTGACCCGCGCGCCGTCAGTCGGACCTGGTAGCCGGCGTCTGGTAAAGGGCTTCGGCGCGGCGCAAGAGCCGGTCCCGGCGCACCGGGTCCCGCTGCATGGCGGCGAAGTAGCGGTACTGGGCGTAGATTCTCGCCCGCAGGCTGTCGTGCCAGGGTGCGACCGCCAGCGCGCCGTCGAACAGCCGATAGGTCTCCGCGAGCGGTATCCGGCCGAGGAACCGCTGGAACGCCTCGAGGAAGCGGAACTCGGCCGCGAAGGTGCGCTCCAGCCGCTCCGGATTCTGCGCATCCGCGGCCAGCTCACGGAAGTAATCCGGGTGGGCGCGGCGCTTCAGTTCCAGCAGGAAGGCCTGATTGGCGATGGCCTTGTCCAGCCGGCCCTCCGCGTACTCCCAGGGGTGGTAGAACTCGTAGCGGGGATGCGCGAGGGTGTTCAGCTGCGCATCGGCCACGGCCTCCCGGATCACCGTATCCCCGGCGACGAAGTGCGCCGCCAGCGACTCGGCTGAAGTGATGCCGTAGGGCTCGAGGCTCGCCAGCGCCGCACTGTCCTCTTCGAATCTGCGCCGGATGGCGTCGAGTTCGACCGGCACCGGCTCCGCCGAGCCGACCAGCAGGGTATTGAACGGCCCCAGCCGGTGCGCGGGCAGGAAGCTCCACACCTGCACGTGGGGGAAACCGCGGGCGAAGGTTTTCAGGATCATGCGGTACTGGCGCGGCGGCAGCGTCCCCGGGACCCACTGCACCACCAGCCCGCCCGGCGCGAGATGCTCCAGCAGCAGACGGTAGTAGTCCAGCGAGTAGGAGAAACCGTTGGAGGCATACTCGTCGGCGGTCTTCTCATCCGCGGTGATGACGTCGAACCGCCGCTGGCTGGTATGCAGGAAGCTGTTGATGTCGTCGTTCACCACCTCGAGCCGTGTATCGTCGAGGATGCCGCCGTGCTCCGCGCGGAAATAGCCGGCGCCTTCTATCACGCCGGGCTCGATCTCCACCGCCGTGATGGCCCGGAGGTCCTCGTGGCGGGCGCTCTCCCCCACCAGTATCCCGGAGCCGAGACCCACCGAGAGTTCGGTGTGCAGCCCGTCCTTCAGCAGCCGCGGGAGATGGGCGAGCAGCACCTGCTTGAAATGGGTATCGCCGGTGCCGCCGATCACGATGCCGTCCACGCTCATGTACTTCTCGCCGCTGACGGGGTCCGCGTACACCTTGGTGGTGGCGAGCGGGCCTTCCCGATAGAACAGCGTGCGGTGATCCGGTTGCTCGCCGCGGGAGGGAAAGCGGAAGTCCAGCGGCGTCTGCAGCATGACGACCGCACTCGCGATCAGCATCATCGGCAGCGCGCCCCACCAGACCGGGCTGCCGCCCGGGCGCAACAGCCGCACCGCGAGGACCAGCAGCCCGAGCAGCACGTTCAGCACGGCCATGAACAGGATGCCCTTCTGGATGCCGAGCCAGTCCAGCAGGAACAGCCCGGGCGCGAGCGCCCCGACCACGTTGCCGAGAGTGTTGACGGCATACACCTTGCCCACCGAACCGCCGGTCTCGCTGATCCGCCGCACGGCGAGGTGGCCGACCAGCGGGAACGTGGCCCCGATCAGCGCCGCCGGCACCAGCATCACCAGGAAGGCGATGCCGAAGCTCGCCAGTACCAGCGTCGTCGCCTCGCCCGCTATGCCCTGGAGATAGCGGCCCAGCGAAGCGGGGTCGTTGACCGCGAACAGCAGCGGCAGCGCCAGTGCCGAAACCAGCCCCAGCGAGAGCTGCAACCAGCCGAAGGCCTCGACGCGGTCGCGCACATAGCGGATCACGAAGCGCACCAGATAGCCGCCCAGCGCGATGCCGGTCAGGAAGGCGCAGAGCATGGTACTCAGCGCGTAGGTGGAATTGCCGAGGACGAAGACCAGCGAGCGGGTCCAGTAGATCTCGTAGGCGAAGGAGGTGAAGCCCGAGATGGCGAGCCCGATCAGTACGAGGCGCATCACGGCCGGGCCGGGCAGCTCGGACGGCTCCTCCGGAGCGAGAACGTCTTCGGCCGGCGGTGCTTCACCTTCCTCCCCGCCGCCGGCGACGCGGGCCGCGACCACCCAGGCAACGAGCCCGATCAGGGCGTTGCCGACGGCCGCGCCCACGACCGGCGCGTGGATGCCGTAACTCCCGATCAGGAAGAACCCGGTCGTCGCCGCCCCGGCTACGGCGCCGAGGGTATTGACCGAGTACAGCGTGCTGAGACGCACGCCCACCAGTTCGCGGCCGCTGACCAGGTAGCGGCTCAGCACCGGCAGCGTCGCGCCCATCAGGATGGTCGGCGCCATCACCAGCAGGAAAGCCGCCAGGAAACGGACGGGTGCGAGCAGCACGGGTGATCCGCCCACGAGCCCGTGCAGCGCCGGATAAACGACCTCCATGTGCGACAGCGCCCAGTGCGACAGCAACGCGGCCGCCGCGATGCCGAACTCGAGAACGGCGTAGAGCTTCAGCCTGTTCCCGCTGCGGTCGGCGACCTTCCCCAGGTACCAGCTGCCGAGCGCCATGCCCGCCATGAAGGCGGCCAGCACGGTGCCCACGGCCACCGCCGTGGAGCCGAAGACATGGGTCATCATCCGGGCCCAGACGACCTGATAGACCAGGGCCAGCGCGCCGGAGCCGAAGAACAGCGCCAGCACCAGCGTGAGCGATGCGCGGGGGGACTTCCTCTCGATCATGGCGGGATGGTACCGGAAACCCACGCCGCTTCCCGTAGGTATCGGGCGAAATGGGCCGGGCGTTTCTTCCGCCCATAAAAAAAGGCGCCCGCCGAAGCGGGCGCCCAGTTCTGGTTTTTGTTATTAGTCGTTAATTAATCGGCGATACCGGGATTGTGATAAATCGTGGTATCGAACGAGGCACCGGCACCATGGCAGACGGCACAGGCTTCCTGACCGTTCGGCAGGCCGTTGAACTTCAGGATGTCACCCTTCGGTACACCGACTTCACCGTTGTTGGTCGCGAAGTGACCCAATGCCGCAGCCGAAGCATGGCAGGTACCGCAGGACGCGGATGTCGGCGTAGTGGCCGCGTCATCCGTCCAGACCGTGAGATCGCCGCCGCCGACGCTGACGCTGACGGAGCGAGCTTCAGCCCGCGCTACGTTGTAGGCGCCTTCCACGTGGCAGGCGTCGCAGTTCGCGATGCTCTGCGGGTAGGTGATCTCCGCGAATCCGCCACCGAAGTAGCTCGGGCTCGCCACATGGATCGAGTGGATCATGTAGCCGAGGCCAAAGCCTTCGTCGATGCCGTCTTCCACGACCGCCAGGTCGGCGTTGTGGCAGACCACACACATCTCGGCGTCGCCGTTGCGGTTCGAACCGTGGAACTGCAGCTGCTCGTGGCAGGCGTTGCACTTCGCGGAATCCGCAGCGAACTCACGCGCCATGGTGCCTTCCGGATAGAAAACCACGCTATCCGGTGCCGCCCGCTGTGTGGTGAGGTTGCCGTC
This sequence comes from Woeseiaceae bacterium, assembly GCA_035655155.1. GTDB lineage: Bacteria > Pseudomonadota > Gammaproteobacteria > Steroidobacterales > Woeseiaceae > Lentisalinibacter. The sequence goes on along the minus strand of DASRVH010000092.1, from coordinate 5,813 downwards.
GGCATCCTCCACGTCCACCGCGGCCGGATGACCACCCATGGCGATGTAGGCGTTGCCCGTGAAGTCCGCAGGCAGTGCAGTGAAGTAGGTCACCGTATAGCTGCCATCGGCATTCTGCACCGCGTCACGCTGCAGGGCCGCGAGATACATCCGGTGCGGATGGGCCACCGCGTAGGGCACGGCGCCCGCACCCTGATCCCGCACACCGACGTCACTTGCACCGGCTTCGGTACCGTTATAGGTCTCGATTCCCGGCCAGGAGACATACAGGTTCAGCGATGAGGCACCAGCTGTGAACTCCGGATCGTTGACGATATCGTAGGGATTACCTGCGGCATCGCTTACCTGGAACGTGATCACAGGCGTCTCGCCCGGGCCCACGTTCGTGGCGTCGAGGATCTCGAACACGAAGTTCTCACCGGTGATCTGGCGGAACTGCTGATCGCCGTCGATCCGCGTGTGGATGAAGTCAGCCGGACCGGCACCGGCAACGCCGCCTTCGAGGTGGCAGTTGGCGCAGGTGTTGTTCGGCTGGGTCGCGAGCGACGGAATGTCCGAATTCGCGTGGCTGAACGCGTACTCGGCAATACCGGTGACCTCGTCGTAGTCGGAAACCACCAGACCGTCGGAGTGGCAGCTGCCACAGCTCTGCGTGGAGGCGCCTGCCGTCCACACGTCGCCATCCGGCGCAGTCTCGGACTCGACGTGGCAGGTCGTGCAGTAGGTCAGCGACTGCGGATGAGTCACCTCGCCATAGTCGTGCACGGAACCGCCGTAGCCGTAGATCACGTAAGGCAGCGGATCGCCTGCGATGTCCACACGGCCTTCGCCCACGTGAATGGAGTGGGTCATGTAGGCCATGTCGAGAGACTCGCCGGTATCCTGGTCGATCGTGCCGGGGTTATGGCAGGTCACGCAGTATTCCACCGTCTTCCGCGGTCCGCCGTGCAGGGCGAACGAGAAGTGGCAGTCGGCGCAGTTGGCTGTGGCTGCAATGTCCTTGCTGCCGGAGCCGGCGCTGCCGTCGGGCACGAAGTCGTAGACCGGGTTGTCCGGAGCCAGCGGCACCTCGCCCGGACCGCCGAGACGAATCTCGAGGCCCACGCGGTGGGTCAGGCTCGGTTCCCAGGTCACTTCGATGGGATCGGTCACGGCCGTCACGTCCGTTGCGAACGTGTAACGGTAGTTGCCGTCGCCCAGCTCTTCCAGCGTACCCTGCGTATCGGTCGTCGCCTGGATCGCCTGATCCAGGAAGTCCGGCGGATTCGGGTTGAACCGCTCGGGCCCGGCCGTTTCCACACGATTCACGTAGCTCTGCCAGTAGGCAATACCGCCGTTCACGTCGGGATCGGCAGGCACGAGCTTGGCGAACGTGAAGTTGACCACGCCCTCGGCCAGGCCGAGCGCGGGATCGCCGTTCTGATCCACAACGGTGAATTCAACCACCGGCGGACTGTCAATCGTCACATTGGTAATAGTGGCTTCGAGCTGACCGAGGATCTCTATCTCTTCCGCGGTCAAGTTCTCGCCGTCACCAATGGAAATCGGACCCGGTCCCGGGGGTCCCGGAGGTCCTTCCGGCCCGGTCGGTCCCGTCGGGCCTTCCGGCCCTGTCGGTCCTGCCGGACCCTGAGCACCGTCGTCGCCGTCGCAACCTGCCAAACCTAACAGCAGGAACGACGCGAGGAGCAATGCCCAGCTTCCTTTAAACATCTTCTGGAAACGGTTCATGGCGCAACCCTCTGCTTCTTCGAAAAACCCGGTTCGCGGCACGGCTGCAGTACAGCCGTAGCCGGTTCCCCGGCGTCACGTGAAAGAGTAGGTTTGCGCGTGTCAAGAAACACTGACAATTGTCAGTTACGCCGGTCTGACCGCTGGTGGATAGTACGTATTCCGGTTTCTTTGCGGTGCGGGGAGCTGAAGGAATGGAGTGCAGGCGTAGAGGCTCTCGGACTATAAGCACATCTTCGCCCCGTAAACACTGATATTTGGCAGTTTCAAATACGTGAATACCGACAATCGAACTGGATATCCCGGTATCGACGGCGGCGCGCCCGACGCGTATCTAGTCACTAGCAAGAAAAAAAAGGGGAGCGACCGCCCATGCCGTGCGAAAATTGCCTGTGCCTTTTCCGTGGACTCGACGACGGAAAGAACCCGCTGGACGAGCTGCCCTGCGTGGTTTCCGGCCTGGTGCAATGCTCCAGCTACGCGAAGGGCGAGATGCTGTTCCTGCAGGGCGAACCCGGCGGCTACCTGTACTCCATCTCCCACGGCGTCGTGAAGATCTGTCATCACAGTCAGGACGGGCGCGAGCAGATCGTCGGCATCGGCCGGCGCGGCAACCTGGTGGTGGGGCTGCAGACACTGCAGCAGGAGCACTATGCCTACTCCGCGGCGGCGGCCACGCCGGTGCAGGCGTGTCGCATCAGCCACAAGGCGCTGCTCTCCCGCCTCGCGGACCAGCCGGACATCGCGATGCGCCTGATCGATGCGCTGAACGCCCAGCTGGTGCAGAGCCGCGCGCTGATCCAGGCCATGGGCCAGAAGTGCGCGAGTTCCAAGCTGGCGGCGTTCATCCTCATGATGGCGCCGGAACCGTGGCCCCGGGACGGGCGCTACCGACTGCCGATCACCCGGCTGGAGATCGCCAACCTGCTGGGGCTGAGCGAGGAGACGGTGTGCCGCCTCATGGCGGACATGAAACGCCGCGAGATCCTGCTCGCACCCCGGGGCCGTATCGAGGTGCTCGACCTTGAGGCGCTCCGCGAGCTCGCCGACGGGGAAGCCGTCGACGAGCGGGAGCACAAGATCGCCGGATGACCGTCAGCCGCCGCTTCGACGCCGACGTAAAGAGCGTGGCCGCGCTGATGACCGACCCGGACTTCATCGTCGAGCGCTGCCTCGCCATCGGCGAGTTGAGCGCCGAGTGCCACGCCGAGGAGGACGGGGACTCCGTTACCCTGCACACCACCCGTGTGGCACGCCAGGACCTGCCCGGATTTCTGACCAGGCTGGTGGGCGACGAACAGACTGTCAAAGTGCACGAGGTGTGGCAGAACGTAGCAGACGGCAACAAGGACCGGTACGCGGGACGCTATACGGTGCGCAGCGCCATGGCCCCCATCGAGATCGAGGGCCGCTTCACCCTCGAGGCCGACGGCTCCGGTTCCTTATATAAGGTGGAGCACCGGTTCCACGTGCCGATACCGCTGATCGCCGGGCGCATCGAGAAGGTGCTGCGGCGCCAGATCACGGCCACCGTCGAGGCCGAACTGGCCTACACGGCCGAGCGGCTCGCCGGCTCCGCTCAGTAACCTTTCTCGATATCTACCACGGAGAGCAGCGGCTCGCCGGCGACGTAGCGGCGCAGATTCTCGCGCACCAGCAGCCAGCGCCGCTCGGACGAGCCCTCGGTGCGTGCGGAGATGTGCGGCGTGATGATCACCCGCGGCATGCGCCAGAGCGGGTGGCCCTCCGGCAGCGGCTCGGGGTCGGTCACGTCGAGACCCGCGCCGGCGATGCGCCCCGACTCCAGGGCCGCCACGAGATCCTCCGTCACCACGCTGGCGCCGCGGCCGATGTTGATGAAGTATGCGCCCGGCTTCGCGGCGGCGAAGAACTCCGCGTCGAACAGATCCTCGGTGGCCGGTACCAGCGGCGTGGCGTTGACGATGATGTCGGCGCGTCCGGCCAGGGTGTGGAGCTCGTCGGCCAGCCCCACGTAGCTGACGAATGGCGGACCCTGCCGCGAGCTGGCCCGGGTCGCGATGACCTCCATTCCGAGAGCATGCGCCCGGCGGGCGATCTCGGTGCCGATGCCGCCGAGGCCGACCACCAGCAGCGTTCGATCGGCCAGCTCCCAGGTGCTGTCCGCGTAGTCTTCCAGCCCCCGCTCCCACCGTCCGTCGGCCTGGCGCAGGTGATAGACGTCGAGACCCCGGGCCAGCATGAACATCATGCCCATCACGTGCTCGGCGATGGCCGGCCCGTAGAGGCGCTGTGCGTTCGTCAGGATCATGTCCCGCCCGGCGAGCGCGGGCGTGTCCACGCAGCGGTCCACGCCGGCACTGTAGCTCTGCACCCAGTGCAGCGATTCGCCCGCCTCGATCAGCCCGGGGCTGCACACGCCGAGCAGCGCCACGGCGCCCGGCAGCGCCGCCTCGGCCTCGGCACGCGACTGCACGCCGACCAGCTCGGCCTCCCCGGCAACGGACTTCAGCCAGGCGAGCCGCTCCGGACCGTCGACCGCCACCACGATGGGGCCGCCCGGCTGCCAGCGGGGATGCTCGCGTACCGGCGTCTCGCCCTCGGTCAGCCCGAGTTTACTGATCAGCTCCCTGGTGTCTGCATCGGGGGCGGCGGGCCGGGTCTGGCCCGCTGGCGCGGCCACGACGAGGGCCGCGGCGCAGCAGACGATCACCGCCTGCCGTCGAATGATCTCGATCAGCTTCATGCTCTCTTCCGGCAACAACTCCCGGAACGAAGCATACCCCAACGCAGGAGGGCCTTCAGGCCCGATCCGGCTGTAGGAGGGCCTTCAGGCCCGATCCCCAACCCAACCCTCAGCGCGGACGCGGGCCCTCGAGATGCTCCCCACACTGCGGACAATAACGAAAGCCGTGGCCCGTCCTCCCGTGCAGCTCCACCAGCCGCTGCAGGGTGTCCTCGGAAAGTCCGAGTTCCGCGCGCAGGCGGGCGAGTTCCGCCTGCTCGCCCGCGTCGAGCCTGCCGTCGCTCAGCGCCTCGGCCACCTCGAAGCGCAGCCTCTCGCGCCGTTCCTGCAGTTCCTCAGAGAAACGTGCCGCAAGGATGCCCGCCGGCAGGGCGAAGGTGGCCACGCCCATCAGCATGATGCCCATGGCCAGAATCTTGCCGCCCGCCGTCACCGGCGTGACGTCCCCGTAGCCCACCGTGGTGAGGGTGACGACCGCCCACCAGATGGCATCAACGACGCTGCGGAACACCTGGGGCTGCGCCTGGCTCTCCAGCGAGAACATCAGGCACGCCGAGATGATGACCAGCACGAACATGGTGAGCAGCGCGGCGGAAATGGCCCCGATCTCCGCCCTGATTACCTTAAGAAAAATCTGTAACCCATCGAAATAACGCGATAATTTCAAAAGACGCAGCAGCCGGAAAGCACGCAGGTAGCGCAGATCGATGGGGACGAACAGCGCCAGGTAGAAGGGCGCGATGGCCAGCAGGTCGATGACCGCCAGCGGCGAGGTCGCGTAACCGAGGCGCGCCCGCCACGGTGGCGAACCCTGGTAGCGCGGGTCCGCCGGCGCAGCCCACAGGCGGGCCAGATATTCCAGCGTGAAGATCGCCACGGAGGCGATCTCGAAGCCGTGGAAGAACTCGGGCGTGACCCGCTGCACGGACAGCTGGGACTCCAGGATCACGGCCGCGACGTTCGCGAGAATCAGCGCGACCAGCGCCCGATTCACGAAGCGCCCGAGCCCGCTGGCGGACCGGTCACCCTCCAGCAAAGCGTAAAGGGTGCCGCGCAGGCCGGCATCGCCGCCCCCACCGACCGCCGGGCGGTCGGCCGGCCGGTCGACGTGTCGCTCCTGCAGGCGGATGGTCTTCATGGGCGCGCGCCCCTGGCGCCTCTGCGGCGTGGCTCTACAGGGGTTAGCGGCCGGCGCCGGCGAAACTTGAGGCGACCGGTAAGATTCAGCGCTCGAGCAGGCGGATCAGCAGCGGGCTCGCGAGGCCGAGCAGCGCGGCGGCCACGATGTAGCGATACTGGGCCGGAAGTTCCGACAGCCGCCAGCTCTCGGTGAGGATCGGGGAGAACTCGCTCAGCG
>DASRVH010000091.1:0-44233 GCA_035655155.1 Woeseiaceae bacterium | reverse complement strand
GGTGGAGCCCGCGCCGATGGTGGCGCCGGCGCCCACTTCCACCGGTGCGACGAGATTCACTCCCGAACCGATGAACGCGCCGTCGCCGATGACGGTGCGGTGCTTGTTGGCGCCGTCGTAGTTGCAGGTGATGGTGCCGGCACCCACGTTGACCTTGCGCCCGATGGTGGTGTCGCCGATGTAGGTGAGGTGGTTCACCTTGCTGCCCTCGCCGATCAGGCTCTTCTTCACCTCGACGAAATTGCCGGCCTTGGAGCCGTCGGCGAACTCGGCACCGGGACGCAGCCGCGCGAACGGGCCAATCTGGCAGCCGTTGCGTATCACGCTCTCCTCGATCACGGTGTGGGGATGAATCACGGAGTCCGCGCCGATGCGGCTGTCGCGCACCACCACGCCGGGGCCGATGTGCGCCCGGTCGCCCAGCACGACCTCGCCCTCGAAGACGGCGTTCACGTCGATGAACACGTCGCGGCCCACGGTGAGCGTGCCGCGGATGTCCACCCGGGCCGGGTCGGCCACGGTGGCACCGGCCGTCATGATCTCTTCCACCCGGCGGCGCTGCAGCGCCCGCTCGGCCTCGGCCAGCTGTCGCTTGTCGTTGATGCCCATGACCTCGGTCCAGGTATCGGCCTTCACGCCGTGGACGGGCACGCCGTCGGCCACGGCGCCGGCGATGATGTCGGTCAGGTAGTACTCGCCCTGGGCGTTGTCGGCGCTCAGGCCGGCGAGCCAGCCCGAGAGCCGCGCCGCCGGAGCAATGATGATCCCGCTGTTGATCTCGGCGATGTCTAGCTCTGCACCGCTGGCGTCCTTCTGCTCGACGATGCGCTGCACGTCGCCGTCGGCAGCGCGGACGATGCGCCCGTAGCCCGTCGGGTCCGGCACGTCCACGGTGAGCACGCCGACTCTGTCGTCGGCGCACGCCTCGGTGAGGCGCCGCAGCGTCTGCGGCCGGACCAGCGGTACGTCGCCGCATAGCACCAGCACCTGGTTGGCCTCCGGGGTGTCCGGCAGCGCCTGCATGACCGCGTGCCCGGTGCCCAGCTGCTCGGCCTGAAGGGCCCAGCGGAGGTCCGCCTGCGGGAAGGCGTCACGCACCCGGTCGCCGCCGTGGCCGTAGACCACGCAGACGTCGTCCGCGCCCAGCGCGCGGGCGGTATCCACCACGTGGGCAAGCAGCGGACGGCCCGCCAGCGGCTGCAGGACCTTGGGCAGGTCCGAACGCATGCGGGTGCCCTGTCCGGCCGCGAGTATGACGATGCTGAGTGGCAAGGGTTTCGGGTCTGTCTGAGGGTGTCTTTACGTAAAATCGAATGATAGCGCAGGCGCGGGGGCCGTGATGTTACCCGGTTCACAGGCGTGACGGTGCTCAGCGTCCGTTCAGTTTGGCTGTGGCAGAATTCGCGGACATCAATCCTCCCGGGAGGACGACCATGATCGGCAGCCCGAAAACAGGGGCCGCGCGACGGCCCGGACCCGCCGTGTCGCTGGCGGTGTGCGTGGCCACGCTGTCCCTGGCCGCCTGCGACGGCCGCATCTACGTGCGCGACGGCGTCACGGACGGCGACACCTTCTACCTGCCGCCCCAGGTGCTCATGGACGACAGTCCGGATCTGCAGAGCTGGGTGGCCTACAGCCTGGACCGCAGCACCTGCCAGCTCATGATCGGCGGGGACAACCCGGCCCGCAATCATTCCTGGGACTGCGAGCTGGGCGCGCGGGAGATGCTCGTGGAAACCTGGCACGAGCAGAGCCGCATGAAGGACGCCCGGGACGCGTACCTGGACACGCTGGCGGCAGTGGCCGAGGCGGGCTATCTGGACGAGTACGTCTGGCACTACCACGCCCGGGACGACTGGCGCCGCCCGCCGCATCTGGAGCAGGCCGCGTTCGAGCGCTGGCAACGCCAGCGCCTGGCCGATCACCGGCCCCGCACCCGCATCGTGGGGTCCTGGAACTACGCCGGCGTGACCGGGTCGCTGCGCTGAGGGCTGCGGGCCGGGATCGGCCGGCCGTCAGGCCTTGAGGCGGCGATCGAACGCCACCGTCTTCACCAGCGCGTAGACGTGAAGGCCCGGCTCGAGCCCCAGGTCCCGCACCGCCAGCCGGGTGATACGCGCCCGCACCATCGCGCCGCCGCAGTCCAGCCGCACCTCCGCGTACGGGCCGGCCTCCTCCCGGACTTCCACCACGGTGGCCGGCAGCTGGTTGCGCATGGACACGCTTTCCAGCCGCCGCAGGGACAAAGCCACGTCGCGGGCGCGCAGGCGCACCCGCACGCGCTCGCCCAGGCCGGCGTGCATGGCGCCCGGGGTCCACAGCAGCCCCGCGCCGACGTCCAGACACGTCAGCGAGTGCTCCTCGTCGTGGCGGGCGACGTGACCCTCCAGCAGGGAGCCGGCCTCGAAGTGTCCCGTGACTTCGGCGCCGAGACGTTCCAGCATGTCCACCGTCGGACCCTGACCCACGGTGCGGCCGTCGCGCAACGCCACGAGGCGGTCCGCGATCTGGGCGATCTCCTCCACCAGGTGACTGACGAACAGCACGGGCAGGCCGAAGCGCCGGGGCAGCTCCGCGATCATCGCCAGGATGACGGCCTTGCGCTCCCGGTCCAGCGCCACCAGCGGCTCGTCCATCAAAAGCAGGCGCGGGCGGGCCAGAAGTGCCCGGCCGATAGCCACCCGCTGGGTTTCGCCGCCGGAGAGCGTATCCACGCGGCGGTCGAGCAGCCCGGCGAGACCGAGGGCGGCGATCACCTCGCCGCGGCGCACCGAGGGGCCGCGCGGGTCCGCCCGGCGGGCGGCGTAGTCGAGATTGCCGGCCACGTCCAGGTGTTCGAACAGGCGACCGTCCTGGAAGACGACGCCCACGGGCCGACGATGGGCCGGCAGAAAGCGGCGGCCGTTCTGCCAGACCACGCCGTCCGACTCGATGCGGCCGGTGCCGGGCAGGAAACCGGCCAGCGCCTGCAGCAGAGTGGTCTTGCCGGCGCCGCTGGGGCCGAACAGCGAGGTGATGCCCTCCAGTTCGAGCTCCTCCTGCACCCGCAGCTGGAAACGGCCGCGGCGGGCGTCGAGATCAAGCGCCAGGCGCATCAGGCCACCCGCGTGCGGTAGCGGCCGTTGGCGAGATACACCGACAGCAGCACCACGAAGGAGAAGATCAGGAGCGCCGCGGCGAGGCGGTGGGCGGCAGCGTAGTCCAGCGTCTCCACGTGCTCGAAGATGGAGATGGACAGCACGCGCGTGCGGCCGGGGATGTTGCCGCCCACCATCAGCATGACGCCGAACTCGCCGAGCGTGTGGGCGAAAGTGAGCACGGCGGCGGTCACGTAGCCTCGCAGCGCCAGCGGCAGCGCCACCGAGAAGAAGGCGTCCAGCGGACTCGCCCGCAGGCTGGCGGCGGCCTCGAGTCGCCGGCGGCCCACGGACTCGAAGGCGTTCTGCAGCGGCTGCACGGCGAAAGGCAGCGAGTGCAGGCAGGAGGCGATCACCAAGCCGCTGAAGGAGAAGCTCAGGGTGTCGCCGGTGAGCTTCACCCACCAGCTGCCGATGGGGCCGGCAGGGCCCAGCAGCACCAGCAGATAGAAGCCCATGACCGTGGGCGGCAGCACCAGCGGCAGGGCCACCACGGCCTCGACCACCCGCGCCCAGCGGCCGCGGGCGAAGGCCAGGCGCCAGGCCAGCGGCGTGGCCACGAGTATCAGTACGACGACGGTGCTGGCAGCCAGCAGTAGCGTGGTGCGCGCGGCTTCCCAGTCGGCCGGAGACAGCATGTCAGGGGATGCGATAGCCGGCGCGGCGGATGACGGCGCGGGCGTCGTCGCTGCGGATAAATTCGAGGAAGGCTGCAGCGCCGGGGTTGTCGGCGCCCCGCGTGAGCAGAACGGCGGCCTGGCGCAGCGGCGTGTACAGCGCCTGGGGCGGCTCCCAGTAGCGCCCCTCCCTGGCATCGTTGGTGAGCACGGAGGAGAGCGCGACGAAACCGAGGTCGGCGGCGCCGGAAGCCACCGCGGACCAGGCGCCGGCCACGCTCTGGGTGCGGGCGATGCGGCCCTGCAGAGGCTCCCAGCGTTCCATTGCCGTCAGCACTTCCTGCGCGGCGGCACCGTAGGGTGCCGTGCGGGGATTGGCGATGGCGAGATGGTGAAACTCCCCTTCCAGCGCCTCGGGCCCGGGCGGACCGGCCGGGTCGGCGATCCAGAGGATGAGTGTCCCGACGGCGTAGACGAAAACGCTGTCGGCCACCGCATGACCCTGTTCGACTGCACGGGCCGGCCGCGCCTCGTCGGCGGCCAGGAAGACATGGTAGGGGGCACCGCTCGCGATCTGCGCGTACAGGCTGCCGGTAGAGCCGGCGGCCAGCCGCAGGTCGTGGCCGGTGCGCCGCTCGAATTCGGGTTCCAGCTGCTGCGCCGTCGCGAGGAAATTGCCGGCGACCGCCACCATGACCTCCGCGGCCCGCACGCCCGGGCCGGCGGGCAGAACGGCACCCGCGGCGACCAGGATGGCGATTGGGATGGCGATCGGGATGGCGATCGGGATCGTCAGCACGGTCTTGCGTGCCGTGGCCTTCAGTACGGCCGCTCGGCGTGCCGGGATGTGGCGCATGCGGGGAAGCCTCGGTTCAGAGGCCCTTAATCTGCGCGGGCACGCAGACGGGGTCAAGCGGGACCTAGCCCGCCTTGCCCTTGAGCTTCTGTGCCGCCCGGTACCGGGCCTCGGCCTCGGCCAGCTCCTGCTGGGCCTGGGCCAGGTCGGTCTCCTCGGCGGCGCCTTCCAGCGCTTTCTCGGCGGCTTCCTTGGCCTGCAGGGCGGCGGCCTCGTCGAGCTGCTCGCCACGCAGGGCGGTGTCCGCCAGGATGGTCACCATGTGCGGCTGGATCTCGAGCACGCCGCCGGTGAGATAGAAGTTGTGCTCGGCGCCTTCCTCGTCCTCCACCCGGCACATGCCCGGCTTCAGCGTCGTCAGCAGCGGCGCGTGGCGGGGCGCGATGCCCACCTCGCCCTCGGACGCCGGTGCGAAGACCATTGCGGCGGTGCCGGAATAGATCTCGCCTTCCGCGCTGACGATGTCGACTTTGATGGTTGGCATGGGTCGTTAGCCTCGTGTGCCGATGCAGCGGCCGTTACTGCATCTTCTTGGCGTTCTCCACCGCTTCCTCGATGGTGCCGACCATGTAGAAGGCCTGCTCCGGGATGTGGTCGTACTCGCCGTCGACGATGCCCTGGAAGCCGCGGATGGTGTCCTTCAGCGTGACGTAGGTGCCGGGCGTGCCGGTGAAGGTCTCGGCCACGAAGAACGGCTGCGACAGGAAGCGCTGGATCTTGCGGGCCCGGTTCACGGTGAGCTTCTGCTCCTCGGAGAGTTCGTCCATGCCGAGGATGGCGATGATGTCCTGCAGCTCCTTGTAGGTCTGCAGCACGGCCTGCACCGAGCGGGCGCAGTCGTAGTGCTCCTGGCCGATCACGTTCGGGTCCAGCAGACGCGAGGTGGAGTCCAGCGGGTCCACGGCCGGGTAGATGCCGAGCTCCGCGATCTGGCGGGACAGCACCAGCGTGGCGTCCAGGTGGGCGAAGGTCGTGGCCGGCGACGGGTCGGTGAGGTCGTCGGCGGGCACGTACACGGCCTGGAACGACGTGATGGAACCGGTCTTTGTGGACGTGATGCGCTCCTGCAGAACGCCCATCTCCTCGGCCAGCGTCGGCTGGTAACCCACGGCGGAGGGCATGCGGCCCAGCAGCGCCGAAACCTCGGTGCCGGCCAGCGTGTAGCGGTAGATGTTGTCGATGAACATCAGGACGTCGCGGCCCTCGTCGCGGAAGTACTCCGCCATGGTGAGGCCGGTGAGCGCCACGCGCAGGCGGTTGCCCGGCGGCTCGTTCATCTGGCCGAAGACGAGCGCCACCTTGTCGAGGACGCCCGCCTCCTTCATCTCGTAGTAGAAGTCGTTGCCCTCGCGGGTGCGCTCGCCGACGCCGGCGAACACGGACAGGCCGGCATGCTGCTTGGCGATATTGTTGATGAGCTCGAGCAGCGTCACCGTCTTGCCCACGCCGGCGCCGCCGAACAGACCCACCTTGCCGCCCTTGGCGATGGGCATGATGAGGTCGATGACCTTCACGCCGGTCTCCAGCAGCTGGGTGGCGGCCTCCTGATCCTCGTAGGCCGGCGGCTTGCGGTGGATGGGCCAGCGCTCCTCGGTGGAGACCTCGCCGGCGTCGTCGATGGGCTTGCCGAGCACGTCCATGATGCGCCCGAGCGTGCCGGAACCCACCGGCACCGAGATGGGCTGGCCGGTGTTCTTCACCGACATGCCGCGCTGCAGGCCCTCACTGGAACCCATGGCGATCGTGCGGACCACGCCGTCGCCGAGCTGCTGCTGTACCTCCAGCGTCAGCCCGCCGTCTTCGAGTTCCAGCGCATCGTAGATGTTCGGAATGGACTCCCGGGGGAATTCCACGTCCACGACGGCGCCGATGATCTGCACGGTCTTTCCGGTGCTCATGCGTATTTCCTCATCATTCGAATCGGGCCTGAAGGCCCTCCCACATTCTTTTGTCGGGCCTGAAGGCCCTCCTACATGAAATAAATCGTCAGCCGCTCACGGCTGCCGCGCCGCCCACGATCTCGGAGATCTCCTGGGTGATGGCGGCCTGGCGGGCCTTGTTGTACTGCAGCTGCAGGCTCTCGATGATGTCGCCGGCGTTGTCCGTGGCGGACTTCATCGCGATCATCTTCGCCGCCATCTCGCAGGCGAAGTTCTCGACCGCGCCGCGGTAGACCTGGGACTCGATGTAGCGCTGCAGCACGTCGTCCAGCAGTTCCGCCGGATCGGGCTCGTAGATGTAGTCCCAGTGGCTCTGCAGCTCTTCGTTGTCGCCCTCGATCTCGCTGACCGGCAGGACGGTCTTCACCTCGGGCTTCTGGCTCATCGTGCTGACGAACTCGTTGTGCACCAGGAACAGGCGGTCGATGCGGCCCTCGCTGTAGGCATCCAGCATCACCTTGATGGAGCCGAGCAGATCGTTGATCTGCGGGGAGTCGCCCAGGTGGCTGGCCGTTGCCACCACGTTGCCGCCGACCCGGCGGAAGAACTGCACCGCCTTGGCACCGATCAGCGCCAGGTCGAACTCCACCTCCTGATCCTGCCACTGGCGCAGCTCCTGGATGACGCGCTTGAACAGGTTCACGTTCAGGCCGCCGCAGAGTCCGCGGTCGGTGGAGATGACGATGAAGCCGACGCGCTTCACCTCCCGCTGCTCGAGCCAGGGGTGGCGGTAGTCCGGGTTGGCCTGGGAGAGGTGGCCGACCACCCGGCGGATACGATCCGCATACGGGCGGGAGGCCTCCATCTGGGCCTGCGCCTTGCGGATCTTGCTCGCCGCGACCATTTCCATGGCGCTGGTGATCTTCTGCATGTTCTTTACGCTCTTGATCTTGGAGCGTATTTCCTTCTCGCCAGCCATATTGCTCTCTCGGGCTCTGTCGGTGTATCCGGGGGACGCGGTTACCCGGCGCTTACCAGGTGCCGGTCTCCTTGAACTCCTGCAGGACCTTCTTCAGTCCGTCCTGGATCTCCTCGTCGTAGGCGCCGGTCTCGTCGATCTTCCTGATGAGCTCTGAGTGGCTCGCGTGGGCGAAGGCATGCAGGGCGGCCTCGAAGTCCACCACCTTGTCCACGGGCACGTCGTCGATATAACCCTCGTTGACCGCATAGAGGGACAGGCCCATCTCGCCGACCGACAGGGGCGTGTACTGCTTCTGCTTCATCAGCTCGGTGACGCGCTGGCCGCGCGACAGCTGCTTGCGGGTGGTCTCGTCCAGATCCGAGGCGAACTGGGCGAAGGCCGCCAGCTCCCGGTACTGGGCGAGCGCCAGGCGCACGCCGCCGCCGAGCTTCTTGATGATCTTGGTCTGGGCCGCGCCGCCCACACGGGACACCGACAGGCCGGCGTTGATGGCCGGGCGGATGCCCGCGTTGAACAGGTCCGTCTCCAGGAAGATCTGGCCGTCGGTAATGGAGATCACGTTGGTGGGCACGAAGGCCGAGACGTCGCCGGCCTGGGTCTCGATGATCGGCAGCGCCGTCAGCGAGCCGGTCTTGCCCTTCACTTCGCCGTTGGTGGCGCGCTCGACGTAGTCCGCGTTCACGCGGGCCGCGCGCTCCAGCAGGCGTGAGTGCAGGTAGAAGACGTCGCCGGGATAGGCTTCGCGGCCCGGCGGGCGGCGCAGCAGCAGCGACACCTGGCGATACGCCCAGGCCTGCTTGGTGAGGTCGTCGTAGATGATCAGCGCGTCCTGGCCGCGGTCGCGGAAGTACTCGCCCATGGCGCAGCCCGCATACGGTGCGATGTACTGCATGGCGGCGGACTCGGCGGCGGTGGCCGCGACGACGATGGTGTGATCCATCGCGCCCTCTTCCTCGAGCTTGCGCACCACGCCGGCCACCGACGAGGCCTTCTGGCCCACGGCGACGTAGACGCACTTTATGTCCTTGCCCTTCTGGTTGATGATCGTGTCGATCGCGATCGCGGACTTGCCGGTCTGGCGGTCGCCGATGATCAGCTCGCGCTGGCCGCGGCCGATGGGCACCATGGAGTCGATGGCCTTCAGGCCGGTTTGCACCGGCTGGTCCACCGACTTCCTGTCGATAACGCCCGGGGCGATCTTCTCGATGGGCTCGAAGCCGGATTCCTTGATGTCGCCCTTGCCGTCGATGGGGCGGCCCAGCGAGTCGACCACGCGGCCGAGCAGCGCCTCGCCCACCGGCACCTCGAGGATGCGGCCGGTGGTCTTCACCGTGTCGCCTTCCGAGATGTGGGTGTAGTCACCCAGGATCACGGCGCCCACCGAGTCCTGCTCGAGGTTCAGCGCGAGGCCGAACGTGTCGCCGGGGAACTCGAGCATCTCACCGTATTTCGCATCCGTGAGGCCGTAGATGCGGGTGATGCCGTCGTTCAGACCGATGACGGTGCCGACGTCGCGCGCCTCGGCGGCGGACTCGAAATTCTGTATGCGCTCTTTAATCAGTTCACTGATTTCAGAAGCCTTGAGTGCCATGTCTCGTTCCTCTTAGCTGCCCAGTACGCCCGCGAGCTTCGTGAGCCGCGAACGTATCGAGCCATCAATGACAAAGTCGCCGGCGCGTATCACGGCGCCGCCGATGAGTTCTTCGTCCACCGCCGTGGAGAGTGTCACCTCCCGGCCCAGTTTCTCCTCGAGCGCCTTGCGGATGCGCGCCGACAGCTCGTCGCTGAGCGGCGTGGCGGCGGTTACCGTCACCTCGATGGTGTTCTCCAGCTCCGCCTTCAGCTCGTCGAAGTGGCCGGCGATCTCCGGCAGCACCTCGATGCGGTCGTAATCCACCAGCAGACGAAGCAGGTTGGTCCCCTTCGTCTCGCCGCCCGCGAGCATGGTCGCCCCGGGCATCTCGCCGAACAGGCCGGTCAGGAACTCGATCCGCCGGGTATCGGAATAGCGCGGGTCGTGCAGCACCTCGGCCACGCGTTCGTCGGCGGCGACGACCGCCGCCACGCCGAGCGCCGAAGACCACTCGTCCAGCGTACCGTCCTCGCGCGCCAGGTCGAACAGCGCGTCGGCGTAGGGCCTTGCCAGGGTGTGCTTGTCCGCCATCGTCTGCCGCCTAGAGCTGGGAAGCCAGCTTGTTCAGGATGTCTTCGTGACGGGCGCTGTCGATCTCACGTTGCAGGATCTTTTCGGCGCTCGCCACGGCGATGGCCGACACTTGGCCGCGCAGTTCCTCGCGGGCCTTGTGGGTCTCCTGCTGGATCTCAGCGCGCGCCGCAGCCAGCTGGCGCTCGCGCTCGCGCTCGCCCTCTTCCTTGCCTTCGGCGACGAGCTGGTTGGCTCGTGCGTTCGCCTGATCCACGATCTCCTGGGCCCGCTCGCGGGCCTCACGCACGATCTCCTCGACCCTGGCTTCGGCCGTCTCGAGGCTCTGCTGACCGCGCTCGGCGGCGGCGAGGCCGTCGGCGATGGTCTTCTGCCGTTCCTCGATGGCGTTCATGAGGTGTGGCCAGATGAACTTCATGCAGAACCACACGAAGAACAGGAACGCGATCGACTGGCCGAACAGTGTCAGGTTGATATTCACCTGCGTTTCTCCTCAATCTTTCCTGGGCGTTCCGGCTGTGGGCCGCTCGTCATGCAGGCACGCGCCTGCGCACGGCCCGGCAAAGGCCGGATGCTCAGCCGAGGGTCGCCTGCAGCTGACCGACGAAGGGATTCGCGAAGGCGAACAGGAGTGCGACGCCCACGCCGATCATCGCGACGGCGTCGAGCAGGGCGACGACCAGGAACATCTTCGTCTGCAGCATCGGTGCCAGTTCCGGCTGGCGGGCAGAGCTCTCGAGGAAGCGGCCGCCCAGCAGGCCCATGCCGATGGCAACGCCGATGGCGCCGAAGCCGATCATGATTGCCACCGCAATCGCCGTCATGCCAATTACAAAGTCCATCAGTTTCTCCGTCTCAGGATCAGGTCAGTTGAAAGGAATAGTTGATAAGGAACAGTTAATAAGAAAAGGTCAATACAGAATCAGTGATGCTCGTGAGCGAGGCTCAGGTAGACGATCGTGAGCATCATGAAGATGAAGGCCTGC
This sequence comes from Woeseiaceae bacterium, assembly GCA_035655155.1. GTDB lineage: Bacteria > Pseudomonadota > Gammaproteobacteria > Steroidobacterales > Woeseiaceae > Lentisalinibacter. Next base: position 33,611 of record DASRVH010000091.1, on the reverse strand, counting down.
AGGATGATCACGAGGATGTGGAACACCGCCCAGGCGAAATGCAGCGGCAGCTGCCACAGCCCGACCAGTGCGATAAGAATGAATATCAGCTCGCCGGCGTAGAGGTTGCCGAAGAGTCGCAGCGAGAGCGAGAGCGGCTTGGCCAGCAGCGATACGCTCTCGAGGATGAAGTTGAAAGCGATGACGAACGGCGCGCCGATGAGGCCGATGCCCTTCGAGGGCGGCTTGATGGGGTGGAGCGTCAGCTCGCCGATGAACCCGCCGATGCCCTTGACCTTGATGCTGTAGAACACGATCAGGGCGAACACCGACAGCGACAGCCCGAAGGTCACGTTCACGTCGGTGGTGGGCACCACCTTCAGATAGGGGATGCCGATCAGTTCGGCCGAATACGGCAGCCAGTCCACCGGCACGAGGTCCATCAGGTTCATCAGGAAGACCCAGATGAATACGGTCAGGGCCAGGGGCGCAATGAGGTCGCTCTTGCCGTGGAAGGCGTCCTTCACGGAGCCGTCCACGAAGTCGACGATCAGTTCGATGAAGGCCTGCAGCTTGCCGGGCACGCCGCTGGTGGCGGCGCTGGCCACCTTGCGGAACAGCCAGATGAAGGCGAGGCCGAGGATCACGGCGACCGCGATGGAGTCGACGTTGATGGCCATGAAGGTGCCGCCGCACTTGTTCCAGACCCACTCGTCGTCGACGCGGCACACCTGCAGGTTCTGCAGGTGATGCGAGATGTATTCGCTCGCGGTTCTGTCCGCCGGGGAGGTGCCTTCGCCTGCCATGCCGCTCTCTATCCGTCAGAATGTGTCTTGCTCGCGCCGCCCTCGAGGACAGGCGCAATCAGGATCACCAGTTGTGCCAGTATGAATCCGGCGAGCACCGCGACATAGGAGAGCGGCCTCACCAGCGCAAAGACCACGCCGAACAGGAGCACGGTCAGTGCGAACTTGCCGATCTCGCCGAGCCACGCGCCGCGCATGAGCCCCTCGAGATCCGCTTTCAGAATCCGCGCGGCCAGGAACGCATTCGGCAGAATGCAGATCAGGCCGCCGATCAGCAGCGAATAGCCCGGGACCGTCCCGTAACCGATCCAGACCGCCGCGGTCAGAAACAGCGTCAGTCCTGTCTGCGCCAGCAGGATCTTCAGCACCAGGTGCCGAGGATCGCGACCATCGGCCGGAGCGCTCACGCGGAGCGGCCCTCGATGCTGGATGACGCCGACAATAAAAACGCCACAAACCCCTGGGTACGTGGCGTGGACAGGTCTTTGGAAACGATCCTGTGCAAACCTGAGCATTATAGATAGCGTCCTGCTGCTGCGCAACATCGCGCGCCGGCATCCGGCTCCGGCCCCTGCCGGCGGCCGGCCGCGGCGCGGCGGTCTGCGAACTGGCGCACAGAACCCTCGCGCGGCGGCCGTATAGTCGATCCTCGACAACGAGTCTGCGGCGGCGACGGTCGCGCCGCAATGACCCCGGAGGTAATGAATGGTGGACACGGACGCGATGCCCGGGCCCCGGATCACGGCGGAGGAACTGGAGGCGGCGGTGGTCCGGCGCGAGTTCGTCGTGCAGTTCCAGCCCAAGGTGGAGCGGGCCGGCGAGACCGGTGAATGGCGCACCACGGAGGCCGAGGCGCTGATCCGCTGGCGCCACCCGGAATACGGGCTGCTGGGGCCGGGCGCCTTCCTGCCGGCGGCCGAGCGGCTGGGCCGCATTGCCGAACTGGACGAGCTGGTGCTGAGAAACCTGCTCAGGAATCTGCGCAAGTGGCGCGCGCGGGGCCTGGCGCTGAAGGGCTGCATGAATCTCGCGCCGGTGGAGCTCGCCGACGCCGCCCTGCCCTGGCGCTACGCCCAGATCGTCGAACAGTACGGGCTCGCCTGCGCCGACGTCACGCTGGAGGTCGCCGAATCCGCCGTGACCGAACCGGACTTCGCCGGACGGCGCGTGGTCTCGGCGCTCCGCCGGCAGGGCTTCCGCATCTCGCTGGACGACTTCGGCGCCGCGGCCTCCTCGCTGAAGGCCTTCGGCGCGCTGGAGTTCGACGAGATCAAGATCGACGCCAGCATGCTGGCCCACGCCCGGGCCAACGAGATGTCCCGCAAGGCGCTCGCGGCCATCACGGGGCTGGCCCACAGCTCCGGCATCACGGTGTGCGCCGAGGGCGTGGAGGACGAGGAGACGCTGGCCTTCCTGCGCGAGATCCGCTGCGACAAGATGCAGGGCTTCCTGATCTCGGCGGCGGTCATGCCGGAGATCATCCGCAGCTGCTATCCGGCGGTGGCGGCGTCGGCCGCCTGAGAGTCGGCCGGGCAGTCACGCCCGGAGTCGGGCCCGGAGTCAGGACCCGGGACTCAGCGAATGTGCTCGAGGATGCCCTCTAGCTCGTCCAGGCTGTTGTAGCGGATCACCAGCCGGCCCTTGCCGCCGGCGGCGTGTTCGAGTTCCACCCGGGCGCCCAGGCGCTCCGCCACTTCGGACTCCAGTCGGCGGATATCCGGGTCCACCGGTTTCTTCGACTTGCCCGCGCCCGCCTTCTTCGCGGGCGCATTGAGCTTCTGCACCAGCTGCTCGGTGGCCCGCACGGAGAGCTGGCCCTTCGCCACCCGGCGGGCGGCCTCCAGCTGCGCGGCCGGGTCGGTGAGCGCCAGCAGCGCGCGGGCGTGGCCCATCTCCAGCTGCCTGGCCTCCACCAGCTTCTTCACTTCCTCGCCGAGTTCCAGCAGCCGCAGCAGATTGCTCACCGCGGCGCGGGAGCGGCCCACCGCCTCGGCGGCCTGCTGGTGCGTCATGTCGAATTCGGCGATCAGCCGCGACAGCGCGGTGGCCTCTTCCAGCGGATTGAGGTCCTCGCGCTGGATGTTCTCGATGAGGGCCATGGCCACGGCCGCCTCGTCCGGGATCTGCCGGACCACGGCCGGGATGGTGTCCAGGCCGGCAAGCTGGGCCGCACGCCAGCGCCTTTCGCCGGCCACGATCTCGTAGCGGGTCTCGCCGCGGCTGCCGCCGCCGGCGCCCCCGGTTGTACCGACAGGCCGCACCACGATCGGCTGCACCACGCCCTGGGCGCGGATGGAATCGGCCAGCTCCTCCAGCGACTCCTGGCGCATGTCCGTGCGCGGCTGGTAACGGCCGCGCTGCAGGAGGTCCACCGGCACCTCGCGCAGCGTGTCGGATTCGCCGGCGGCCGGCCGCTCGCCGCTCTCGGCGGCACGCGCGGACGACTGGGACAGCAGCGCATCCAGTCCTCGTCCCAGCCTCTTCTTCTTGGTCACCATTTGGGGTCTCGCGGATTCTCTCGTCTCGCCCGCCGCGGCCGCGGCGCCGCCCTCGCGCCCGCGGGGCGGGGAGCGGAATTGTAGCAGGTTCGACCGCGGCGGCCGCCGCGTCAGGAGGCCGTGCGCACCCGCGGCACCGGCTCGCCCTCCCGGCGCAGTATCTCGCCGGCCAGCGCCAGGTAGGCCAGGGCGCCGCGGGAGTACTTGTCGTGGTAGAGCACGGGCAGGCCGTAGCTCGGCGCCTCGGCCAGGCGCACGTTGCGCGGGATGACGGTGCGGTAGACCTTGTCGCCGAAGTGTTCGATGAGCTGCGCCGAGACCTCGTTGGCCAGGTTGTTGCGCGGGTCGAACATGGTGCGCAGCAGCCCGTGCATCTCCAGCCGCGAATTCACGCTGTCGCGGATCTGCGCGATCGTGTTCAGCAGCGCGCTCAGGCCCTCCAGCGCGTAGTACTCGCACTGCATGGGGATCAGCACGCCGTCGGCGGCGGTCAGTGCGTTGATGGTCAGCATGTTGATCGACGGCGGGCAGTCGATCAGCACGAAGTCGTAGACCCCCGCCACCGGCTCCAGCGCCTTGGCGAGCTTCATCTCCCGGCCGATCTCCTGCAACAGCTGCACCTCGGCCAGGGTCAGGTCCTCGTTGCCGGGCAGCAGCGCGAAGTTGCCGGTGGGCACGGAGACGATGGTGTCGGCGGCGCTCGCCTCGCCCAGCAGCACGTCGCAGGTGCTGGCCTCCAGCTCCATCTTGTTGACGCCGCAGCCCATGGTGGCATTGCCCTGGGGGTCCACGTCCACCAGCAGCACGCGGCGGTGGGTGGCCGCCAGCGAGGCCGCCAGATTCACGGCCGTGGTCGTCTTGCCGACGCCGCCCTTCTGATTCGCTACCGCGATGATTCTCGTCATGCCGCCTTCTCTGTTCTTCTCAGGCCAATCTTCTCAGACTGACCACGTGCCGGGTCTTGGCGAGACCGGGCACCGTCACCGGCTCCGATTCCGCCGCCCAGCCCGGCGGCAACGCGCCCAGTTCGCCGTCGGGCGAGAGACCCTTCTGCGCCAGGAGCTTGCCGTGTCCGGTGATGAGGTGGGCGCTCGACTCGACGAACCGTGGCAGCGGCGCGAACGCTCTGCAAAGCACGGTATCAAAGCCGGCCTCCGGCGCATAGTCTTCCACCCGCGCCTGCACCACCTCCACGTTGCCGAGCCCGAGTTCGGCTGCCGCGTGGCGCACGAAGCGCAGCTTCTTGCCGCTGGCGTCCAGCAGGGTGAAGCGGCGTTCCGGCTCGGCTATCGCCAACACCAGGCCCGGCAGACCGGCGCCGGTGCCCACGTCGGCGATGCGGTGGCCGGCCAGCCAGGGACGGATGCTGAGCGCATCCAGGACGTGTTCGGTGACCATGTCCGCGGGCCGGCGCACGGCGGTCAGGTTGTAGGCCCGCGACCACTTCGCCAGCAGGAGCAGCAGGCGGGCGAGCCTCGCGGCGGCCTCCGCGGGCAGCGCCTGGCCGAGGGCCGCCGCGCCGCGGCTGATTGCCTGTTCCAGTTTCGCCTCTTCCAGGTCCGCCTGTTCCGGCCCGGTCGCCGTTTTCTCCGCCATAGTCCCTTCGCACCACCGTCGCGCCATTCGTTGGGGGGCGGGGATTATAGCGGCTGGCGCCCCGGCGGGGCGGCTCGCGTGGCGGCGGGCGGAGAGGCGTTCTGCGACACGGATCACGCCGTGAAAACCCACGATGCCTACACTTCTCGTGTTGATTATGTGAAACCCTGCTGCAGGCCGCCTTGAGCAAGAATCCCGAGCCCAGTGTCAGACCGGCGCGTCGTGTCCTCGTGGTCGAGGACAACGAGCACACCGCCTATATGCTCGAATTCCTGCTGCATCGGTCGGGCTACGAGGTCATGGTGGCGCCGACCGGCCGTGACGCCCAGGAGGTCATGCGCAACGTGCCGCCGGTGGACGTGATCGTGCTGGACCTGATGCTGCCCTATGTGTCCGGCTACCAGATCATCCTGGACGCCCGCGAGGACCCCGACTGGTGCGACGTTCCCATCCTCGTGCTCTCGGGCAAGGTGCTCGAGATGGACGTGACCCGGGCGCTGGACCAGGGCGCGAACGACTACGTCACCAAGCCGTTCCGGCCCCAGGAACTGCTCGCCCGGATCCGCCGGCTGATCGCCACCCGCGAGAGGCTTTCGGCATGAGCCGGGCGGCCGTGCATCCGGCCCGGGCCGGACTCCTCGCCGTGCTGCTGGCCGCAGCCGGAGCCGTGGCGGCCGCCGACCCGGCCAATGCGACCGGTCCGACCGACCCGACCGACCCGACCGACCCGGTGAGCACCACCGACGCCGCCATCGACGAGCAGGATTGGCCCGCGGCGCTCGAGTTGCTGCGGAGCGCGCTGGCCGGGCGCCCCGCCGATCCGGCGCTGCGCTTTCGCCTTGCCCGGGTCCTGCGCTGGTCGGGCGACCCGGAAGGCGCGTTGCAGGAGTACGACGCCTTGCTGGACGAATACCCGAACAACGTCGACTACGTGTACGGACGCGCGCTGGCGCTGGAGCAGCTCGGACGTGATGCCGCGGCCCTGGCGGCCGCGCGCCGCGCGGCCCGGCTCGCTCCCGATTACGAGGCGGTGCGGCAGCTGGAGCGTCGTCTCGTCCGGGGCGGGAGCCCTGCCGGGGCAGGCACGGCGACGCGCTATTTCCTGACCGCGGGCGCGGGCTACGAGGATCTCACCAACGGGCTGCCGAGCTGGCAGCAGCAGTTCCTGCGCCTGGACGGCGAGACCGCCGCAAGCGGCGACTATCACGTGAGCCTGGGCCGCTACGAGCGCTACGACCGCTCGGACACCGAACTCGGCCTGGGCGGCGTATGGCAGGCCGGCGGGGACTGGTCGCTGCAGGCCGAACTGGCGCTGGGCGGCGACGCCGACTTCCTGCCGGACACCGGGTTCTACGGCCGCGTGCTCCGGACGCTCGGCAACGGCTGGAACGCCGCCGCCGCTTTCCGTCATCGCCGCTACGAGTCGACGAGGGTCAGCACCTGGTCCGCCGAGGCGGAGCGCTACTTCGGCGATTACCGCGCCGCCTACGCCCTGAACGCCTCGCGGCTGCACGGGGCCGCCACCTCCCTGTCCCATGTCGTGTCGTTCGGCTGGTACCCGCGCGAGGGGCTCTCGTTCGGGCTGGTGGCTGCGACGGGCGAGGAGGCCGAGGTCATCGCGCCCGGCCGGATCCTGGAGACGGACGTCGACAGTCTCACGGTGACCGGCCGCCACGCCCTCACGCCGAGGATCACCCTCGACTGGTGGCTCGGCACCCACGCGCAGGGAGACATCTACCGGAGGCGCTATGCTGGCCTGGCTGTTCGATACGGCCTATGACACCGAGGTCAGGGCGGCGCTGTGGTCCACGGTGGCGGCCGGTGCGGCCACGGTGGTGCTGTTCGTCTACACGCTCGGCCTGCGCTTCGCGACGGTGGTCGGCGCCCGGCGGCGGCGCCACCTCGTAGCCCGCTGGCGCGGCATCTTCGCCACGGCGATCCTCTCCCGGGGGAACGCCGAGAACGAGCTGCTGCCCCGGGTTCGGCGCCGTCAGCGCACCGACCTGCTGGAGGAGTGGAACCGGGCGCGGGACACGGTCGAGGGCAGCGCGGCCGGCAACCTGATCATCCTCGCCGACCGGCTCGGCTTCGCGCGCATCGCCCGGGAACTCCTGCGCAGCCGGCGGCTCAGCGCCCGCCTGCTGGGCGTGCAGACGCTCGGCCACCTGCGCGACGCGGACAGCTGGGGCGCAATCACCGCGCTGGTGGCAAGCCCCAACACGGCACTGTCCGTCACCGCAGCCGTGGCGCTGGCCGAGATCGACCCGGCGCGGGCCGTCGAGCAACTGGTGCCGCTCATCCCGCAACGCCGTGACTGGCCGCGCACGCGAGTCTCGCGGATCCTGCGCAAGGCCGGCAGCGAGCTGGTCAGCGAGCCGCTGTACCGGGCGATCCGCTCCGGCGACGAGGACGAGAAGATCTACCTGCTGCAGTTCGGCCCCCTGGCCGAGGCCGAGATCGTGGACGCCCTGTGCGACGAGCTCATCCGCAGCACCAACCATCCCGGCGTGCTGACCGCGGCACTGAAGCAGGTGAGCGGCCACGCGGGCGTGCCGCGGTTGCCGAGTCTCGCGCGTCACGAGGCGTGGTACGTGCGCATGCAGGTGGCCAAGGTGCTCGGTCGCGTCGGCCAGGTGGAGCATGTCTCGCTGCTCGCCTCGCTGCTGGACGACCCGGAGTGGTGGGTGCGCTACCGTGCCGCACAGGCCCTCGTGCGCCTGCCGTTCCTGGGTCCGAACGCGCTGCGCGACCTGCGCTCGCGCCAGGCCGACCGCTATGCCAGGGACATGCTGGAACAGGCCATGGCCGAAAGGGGGCTGGCATGACGGCCGCCGACGTCATCCTGGGCGCCCAGTGGATCTTCCTGGCCTACTTCGTGGGCATCAACCTGGGCTACCTGGCACAGAACGTCATCGCGACGATGGGCATCCGCCGCTATCTGCAGACGGCGGACCAGTTCGAGGCGGAGGGCGTCTTCTCCGCCCTCGACATCCCCATCAGCGTGGTGGTGCCCGCCTACAACGAGTCGGCCTCCATCATCACCTCGGTAAAGGCGCTGCTGCAGCTGGAGTACCCGGACTTCGAGCTGGTGGTGGTGAACGACGGCTCCGGCGACGACACGCTCGAGAAGCTCATCGAGGGCTTCGGCCTGCAGCCGTTCCCGGAGGCCTACCGCGCGCGCATCGACTGCCAGCCGGTGCGCGCCATCTACCGCTCGGCGCGCTACCGCAATCTCCGGGTGGTGGACAAGGAGAACGGGGGCAGCAAGGCGGACGCCATCAATGCCGGCGTCAATGCCTGCCGCTATCCGCTGGTGTGCGTCGTCGACGCCGACTCCATCCTGCAGACCGACAGCCTGCGCCGGGTGGTGCGCCCGTTCCTGGAGGACTCGCGCACGGTTGCCGTGGGCGGCACGGTGCGCATCGCCAACGGCTGCACCGTGCGCCAGGGCTTCCTCGAGAAGGTGGGCCTGCCGCGCAACCCGCTGGCGCTGGTCCAGGTGGTGGAGTATTTGCGGGCGTTCCTGTTCGGGCGCATGGGCTGGTCGCCGCTGAACGCGTTGCTGATCGTCTCGGGCGCCTTCGGCGTCTTCCACAAGGAGACCCTGGTGGAAGCGGGCGGCTTCAACCCGAAGGCCGTCGGCGAGGACATGGAGATCATCGTGCGGCTGCACCGCCTGATGAAGGAGAAGCGCCGGCCCTACCGCATCACCTTCATCCCCGACCCGGTGTGCTGGACCGACGCGCCGGAGACGCTGAAAGATCTCAAGAGTCAGCGGGTGCGCTGGCAGCACGGTCTCGGCCAGTGCCTGTTCCTGAACCGTTCGCTGATCTTCAATCCGCGCGGCGGCGCCGTGTCCTGGCTGGCGATCCCTTTCTACCTGATCTTCGAGCTGTTCGGCCCGATCATCGAGGTGACGGGCTACGCGTTTATCATCATCAGTGCATTCATGGGCTGGCTGGCCTGGCCGGAAGCCGCCATCTTCCTGGCGCTGGCCATCGGGCTGGGCATCCTGCTTTCCACCAGCGCCATCATGCTGGAGGAACTCTCCTTCCACATGTACCCGCGCACCCGCGACCTGCTGCTGCTGTACCTGGTGGCCGTGCTGGAGAACTTCGGCTACCGGCAGCTGAACGCCCTCTGGCGGCTGCAGGGCCTGTTCCGCTGGTGGCGCGGCGGGCAGCACAAGTGGGAGACGATCACCCGCAGCACGAGCCTGGCGGACAACTGACCCTTTCTTTCATGGCCGCCCTGCGGGGGAATCCATCTTGCTCCCGACAAAAGGTCGCGGCGATGGATACCCCCGCATGACGGCCATGCCTGCAGTGGCGTAGAGGCGCTGCCAGTCAGGAGCGTCTGCTAACGGGTGCCACACCCATCGGCTACGGGTTCGTCTGCGGGTGGGCATAGGCCAACAGAAGACAGGGTCGGGCCTGAAGGCCCTCCTACATGGAGGGTCGGCGGGCGGGCACGGTGGCCCGCCCGCCAGAGAAGGTCACCCTCAGCGGTCGAGGATGCGCAGCTCCACGCGGCGGTTCTCGGCACGGCCCGCTGCCGTCGCGTTGTCCGCGATGGGCTGGGACTCGCCGTAGCCGCGATAGCTCAGCATGTCCTCGTCGACGCCGCGGCCGATCAGGTAGTCCATGACCGTGCGCGCGCGGCGCTCGGACAGGCCCTGGTTGTAGTCGGCCGCGCCCTGGCTGTCGGTGTGGCCGGCCACTTCCACCTCCAGACCCGGATTGCGCTTCAGCGTCTCGGCCGCGTCTTCCAGCACGTCCTCCGCGCCCGGCCGCAGCCGGTCGGAGTTTGTCTCGAAGTTCACGCCGGGCAGACGGATGACGTCGCGGATCTCGCAGCCGCGGGTGTCCACCGGCACGCCGGCTGCCGTGTTCGGGCATTCGTCGATGCGATCGACCACGCCGTCGCCGTCGGAGTCGAGTTCGCAGCCGACCTCGTCCACGGGAGCGCCTGCCGGGGTGCCCGGGCACTGGTCGCGGCTGTCCACCACGCCGTCGCCGTCGCTGTCGCGCTCGCAACCCCTGGCGTCCACGGCGGCGCCGGGCGTCGTGTCCGGGCACTCGTCGATGCTGTCCACCACGCCGTCGCCGTCGGAGTCGAGCTCGCAGCCGAACCGGTCCACCGGCGTGCCGATGGGCGTGCCGGGGCAGCGGTCAGCGTCGTCGGGAACGCCGTCGCCATCGGTGTCCACCACCCGGGGCTTGCCGCCGGCGAGGGGGAACTGGATGCCGAGGGTGGCGATCTGGTCCTCAAACTCGTAGCCGGCGAGCTCGGTGCGGTAACGCCATTCGGCCCGCAGCGTGGCGGGCGTGTCGCCCAGATCCAGCATGAAGCCGGCGCCGAGGCTGGAAGCCGCCTCGTTGTTGGTGCCGCCGAGAGGCTCGTCCGTCTCGGTCTGGCTGATGCCCAGCAGCAGATAGGGCGAGAAAATCCCCTCGCGATTGATCACGCCGAGCAGGTTGGCGCCGATCTCGTACTGGTCGAAATCCTGCGCGCCGTCGAGCTGGCCCACGTTGATGAAGCCCTCGATGTTGAAGAACCGGTTCCAGGCATAGCCGATGGCCAGCTGGCCGCCGGTGACGCCGTCATCAACGTTGCGGGCCGCGTCGTCGTCCATGTAGACGATGGAGGGCGTGATGTAGACCTCACCGACGTTGTCTCCGGCCAGCGCCTGGCCGGTGCCGAGGAGAGCGATGAATGTTGCGGTGAAGACTGCGATGGTCCTGCTCATTAGGATTCTCCCTGAATACTCGAGGCAGTCGTGCGTGCGGGCAGCGTTGCGCGCGCGTTCCGATTCATTGTCCGGCTGCGCAACAACACAAGTCAACAGGCGGGGCAGGAGGGCCTTCAGGCCCGATGCCGTGATGGATATGTAGGAGGGCCTTCAGGCCCGACCTGGCAGATAATCGGGCCTGAAGGCCCTCCTACGTTTTATTTCACCAGCAAGGCGACGAACTCGTCGACCGGCGTACCGGCTAGCTTGTCCTTGTCGGCCGACAGCTCGGAGAGCTGTTTCCACTGGTCGCCGGCGAGCTTCTTCTGCAGGCTCTTCCGGAACTTCTGCATCAGCACCGGGATGCCCTCCTCGCGGCGTTTGCGGTGGCCGATGGGGTATTCCACCTCCACCCGCTCGGTCTGCGAGCCGTCCTTGAAGAACACCTGCACGGCATTACCGATGTAGCGTTTGTCCGGGTCGTAGTAGTCCTTGGTGAACTGCTTGTTTTCGGACACCACCATCCTGTCGCGCAGCGTGTCCACTCGCGGGTCGTTGGCGACGTCGTCCTCGTAGTCGGCGGCGGTCAGGCGGCCGAAGATCAGCGGGATGGCGGTCATGTACTGGATGCAGTGGTCGCGGTCGGCCGGGTTGTCGAGCGGGCCGGTCTTGTCGATGATGCGAACGCCCGGTTCCTGGGTCTCGATCACGATCCGCTCCACCTCGTCGACGCGGTCGCACACTTCCTCGTGCAGCTTCATGCCGGCCTCCACCGCCGTCTGCGCATGAAACTCCGCCGGGTAGGAGATCTTGAACAGCACGTTCTCCATCACGTAGCTGGCATAGCCCTGCGGGAAGCTGAACCCGTTGCCCTTGAACAGCACGTCGTAGAAGCCCCAGGTCTTCGCCGACAGGGCGGACGGGTAGCCCATCTCGCCCGTGAGCGCGATGAGCGCGTGACGCACCGCCCGGCTGGTGGCATCGCCCGCGGCCCAGCTCTTGCGCGAACCCGTGTTCGGCGCGTGGCGGTAGGTGCGCAGCGCGCCGCCGTCGATCCAGGCGTTGGAGACCGCGTTGACGACCTGCTCGCGGTCGCCGCCGAGCATCTTCGTAACCACCGCGGTGGAGGCGATGCGCACCAGCAGCACGTGATCCAGGCCGACCCGGTTGAAGCTGTTCTCCAGCGCCAGCACGCCCTGGATCTCGTGAGCCTTGATCATGGCCGTCAGAACGTCGCGCATGGTGAGCGGCTTCTTGCCGTCCCTGCGCGCCTGGCGGCTCAGGTAGTCCGCGGTAGCCAGGATGCCTCCCAGGTTGTCGGACGGATGGCCCCATTCGGCCGCGAGCCAGGTGTCGTTGAAATCCAGCCAGCGGATCATGGCGCCGATATTGAAGGCGGCCTGCACCGGGTCCAGCTCGTAGTCGGTGCCGGGCACCCGGGCCCCGCCCTTCAGGGTCGCTCCCGGCACGACCGGGCCGAGCAGCTTGGTGCACGCGGGATAGTCCAGCGCCTGGAAGCCGCAGGCCAGCGTATCCAGCAGGCAGTAGTGGGCGGTCTCGTAGGCGGCATCGCTGTCGATCTCGTACCCGGTGACGTAATCGGCGATGTCGACCAGGACCTGATCGGGATCAGGCCGCTTGGCGGAGCGGATATCGGCGGACATGGAGGTCTCCTGTCAGTCTCTCTCGTCGATGGGCGGGAACGGCCGCAGATCGGGGCCCACGTAGTCGGCGCCCGGCCGGATCAGCTTGTTGTCGGCACGCTGTTCCATGATGTGCGCGGCCCAGCCCGAAATGCGCGAGCAGACGAAGATGGGCGTGAACAGATAGGTGGGGATGCCCATGAAGTGATACGCGCTGGCGGAGTAGAAATCCGCGTTGGCGAACAGGCGCTTCTCGTCCCACATGACTTTCTCGATGGCCTCGGACACGGCGTACAGGTGGGTGTCGCCGGTTTCCTCCGAGAGCCGCTTCGACATCTTCTTGTTGATCGTGTTGCGCGGGTCGGACTCGGTGTACACCCGGTGGCCGAAGCCCATGATCTTGTCCTTGCGCTCGAGCATCTGCTTGATGCCGGCGGTGGCCTCCTCCGGCGAGGAGAACTTCTCGATCAGCTCCATGGCGGCCTCGTTGGCGCCGCCGTGCAGCGGGCCGCGCAGCGCGCCGATGGCGCCGGTGACCGCGCTGTGGAAGTCCGACAACGTCGCCGTGATGACCCGGGCCGTGAACGTGGAGGCGTTGAACTCGTGCTCGGCGTAGAGAATCAGCGAGGTATCCAGCGTCTTCCTGTGCAGCTCGCTCGGCGGCTTGCCGTGCAGCAGGTGCAGGAAGTGGCCGGCCACGCTGTCGTCGTCGGTTTCGGTGTCGATCTTCACGCCGTCGGCGTGGAAGCGGTGCCAGTACAGGAGGATCGAGGGAAGCACGGCGACCAGCCGGTCGGCCACGTCCGCCTCGTCGGAGGCATCGCTCTCGGGCTCCAGGTTGCCGAGCACGGACACGCCGGTGCGCAGCACGTCCATGGGGTGGGCACTGGCGGGAATCATCTCCAGCACCTGCTTCAGCTCGTCGGCCAGCCCGCGCAGGCCCCGCAGCTTCTTCACGTAGGCGTCCAGCTCGCTGCGGTTCGGCAGCTTGCCGTGCATCAGCAGGTGGGCGACCTCCTCGAAGTTCGCTTTGTGGGCGAGGTCGTCGATGTCGTAGCCGCGGTAGGTGAGTCCGGCGCCTTCCTTGCCCACCGTGCACAGCGCCGTCTTGCCCGCCACCACTCCGGCGAGACCGCCGGTCTTCTTGTTAGCTGTCATAGTCTCTGGTCCCCGTATCGTTGTGTCGTCGTTCCGGTAACGGCGGGCGCTTCACTTCTTGGCGAGCCCGCTCTCGGCAAACAGCTCGTCGAGCTTCTCCTCGTATTCGTGGTAACCGAGCACGTCGTAGAGTTCGGCCCGGCTCTGCATGCGCTCCACTGCCGGCTCCTGGGTGCCTTCCGAGCGCAGCGTGCGGTAGACGTGCATTGCGGCCGCGCTCATGGCCCGGAAGGCAGACAGCGGGTACAGCGCCATCGTTACGCCGGCCTCGCCAAGCTCGTCCGTGGTGAACAGCGGCGTCTTGCCGAATTCAGTCATGTTGGCCAGCACCGGCACGTCGATGGCGGCGGTGAACTGGCGGTACTCGTCCAGGGTGGTCAGGGCCTCGGCGAAGATCATGTCGGCGCCCGCCTCCACGTACTGCCCCGCCCGGTCCAGCGCGGCCTGCTGGCCTTCCACGGCATGGGCGTCGGTGCGGGCCATGATCGCGAAGCGCTCGTCCGTGCGCCCGTCGACGGCGGCCTTGATGCGGTCCGCCATCTCGCCGGCCTCCACCAGGGCCTTGCCCGGCCGGTGGCCGCAGCGCTTCGCCGCCACCTGGTCCTCGATGTGGCAGCCGGCGGCGCCGGCCCGGATCAGCTCGCGCATGGTGCGGCCGATCATGAATGCGCTGCCCCAGCCCGTGTCGGCATCCACCAGCAGCGGCAGATCGCTTGCATAGCTGATGCGGCGCACGTCCTCGCACACGTCGTTCAGGGTGGTCATGGCAAGATCCGGCAGACCGAAGGACGCGTTGGCCACGCCGGCGCCGGACAGGTAGATGGCACGGAAGCCGGCTTCGCCGGCCAGCAGGGCGCTGTAGGCATTGATGGTGCCGACCACCTGCAGGGGCCGCTCATCCTCCAGCGCCTGCCAGAACCTGGCGCCGGCCGATTGCTTCTGCATCCCGAATTCTCCAGTGCTTCCGATCGATCCCGGGGTCCCGGGCGGGGCGGCGATTCTAAACCAGCGCCGAGCCCTTTCCCAAATAGACCGCCTGGACTATTTGCGCGCTACTCACCCCCTATGCGTACGATCGTGCGGCCCGTCACACGGCCGGCGATGTAATCGTCGAAAGCGCCGGGCAGATCCTCGAAGGCGATCTCCCGGTGGCCGATGTCCTGCAGGTGGCGGGGCTTCAGATCCGTGCCGATGCGCTTCCAGACGTCGAGCCTCAGGGGCCTTGGCGTATCCACCGAATTGATGCCGAGCAGACAGACGGCGCGCAGGATGAACGGCAGCACGGTGGTCTCCAGCTTCGGGCTGGCGGCGAGGCCGATGCTGGCGATGTTGGCGCCGTAGTCGGCGGTGCGCGTGAGCCAGGTCAGCACCTCGCCGCCCAGGTTGTCGACCGCGCCGGCCCACCGTGCCTTCTCGAGCGGACGCTTGCCGAGGTCGATCTCGTCGCGCAGCAGCACCTCGGCGGCGCCGATGGACTCGAGATAGCCGCGCTCGTCGGCCTTGCCGGTGACCGCCGCCACCTCGTAGCCGCGGCCCGCCAGCATGTCGATGGCGAGGCTGCCGACGCCGCCGGTGGCGCCGGTCACCGCCACCGGCCCGTTCTCCGGCGCCTGGCCGTTCTGCTCCATGCGATGGACGGCCAGCGCCGCGGTATAGCCTGCGGTGCCGATCATCATCGCCTCCCGGGCGTCAATGCTCTCGGGGATGGGCACCACCCAGTCGCCTTTCACCCGGGCGTACTCGGCATAGCCGCCGTCGTGGCTCTCGCCGAGACCGCAGCCGTTCACCAGCACCGCCGTGCCTGGCGGGAAGCGCTCGTCGTCCGAACGCTCCACCACGCCGGCGAGGTCGATGCCGCCCACCAGCGGGTAGCGGCGGAGGATGGGACTCGTGCCGGTCGCGGCCAGCGCGTCCTTGTAGTTGATGGTGGAGTAGGCCACCCGCACCACCACGTCGCCCTCGCCCAGGTCGTCGAGGCCGATCTCGTCGAATCCGGCGCTGATGCCGTCGTCTTGCTTGTCGATGCGGTAGGCCCTGAATCTGTCCATGGTCGCTCCTGGTGTGATGGCTGAGGGAGTGATGGCTGGCGGCGTTATGGCTGGTGCTGTGATGGCTGTGAATGCCGGCTGCTACGAATGGCGCGGAAACCGGATCGGAATGACGGCTCGCCGCGAGCCGGCTGCCGGGCGGGCATCCGCCTCTTTGCGCAGGCGCTGACCAATTCTACGCCCTCTGTACCGCGCCGCCACCCGGGTTAGAGTGGCGGCCGACTGACGGAGAGAGCAATGACGGAGCGCAACTGCCGGGACCTGGTGCTGGTGCTCGGCGACCAGCTGGACGAGCACAACGCCGCCGTCGCCGGGGCCGACCCGACCGAAGACGTGATCCTGATGGCAGAGACGGCGGGCGAGGCCGCCGCCGTGCCCAGCCACAAGCACCGCATCGCCGTGTTCTTCGCGGCCATGCGCCATTACGCCGCCGGCCTGCGCGAGTCCGGCCGCCGGGTCTGCTACCGGGATATCGACGAGGGCATCGCCAGCCTCTCGGCCGCCATCGAGGCGGCGGCGAAGCGCTACCGCCCCCGGCGCCTGGTGGCGGTCGAGCCGGGCGAGTGGCGTGTGCGCCATGCGGTGGACACGGTCTGCGGCTCGCTCGAGCTGCCCGTGGAATGGCTCGCCGACCGCCACTTCCTCTGCACCCGCGAGGAGTTCGCCGACTGGGCGAAGGGCCGCAAGCGCCTGGTGATGGAGTATTTCTATCGTGAGATGCGCCGGCGTCACGACGTGCTGATGGACGGCGACGAGCCGGTGGGCGGCGAATGGAACTACGACGCGGACAACCGGGACGCCTTCGGGCGGAATGGGCCGGGCGATCTCCCGGCGCAGACCGGCTTCGAGCCGGACGCGGTGACCCGCGACGTGCTGGAGGCCGTGGAGCGCCATTTCCCCGACCACCCGGGGAGCACGGAGAATTTCTGTTGGCCGGTCACCTCCGAGCAGGCCCGTGAGGCACTCGCGTCTTTCGTCGAGGACCGCCTGCCGCTGTTCGGCCGCTATCAGGACGCCATGTGGCAGGACGAGCCGTTCCTGTACCACTCCCTGCTGTCGTCCAGCCTGAACCTGAAGCTGCTCGACCCACGGGAGGCGATCGACGCGGCGGTGGATGCCTGGCGGGAGGGCCGGGCGCCGCTGAACGCAGTGGAGGGCTTCGTGCGCCAGATCCTCGGCTGGCGGGAGTTCATCCGCGGGGTCTACTGGCTGGAGATGCCGGCCTACCGCTCCCTGAATCACTTCGACCACGAGCAGCCGCTGCCGGATTTCTTCTGGACCGGCGACACGGAGATGAACTGCCTGGCGCAGAGCATCGGCGACACCCTCGCAAACGGCTACGCCCACCACATCCAGCGGCTGATGGTGATCGGCAACTTCGCTCTGCTGGCGGGGCTGCGGCCGTCGGAGGTCTGCGACTGGTACCTCGCGGTCTACGTGGACGCCGTGGAGTGGGTGGAGCTGCCGAACACCCTGGGCATGGCGCTGCACGGGGACGGCGGCATCGTCGGCTCCAAGCCCTACGCGGCCGGCGGTGCGTACATCCGGCGCATGAGCAATTACTGCAGCGGCTGCCGCTACGACCCGGGCCAGCGCACCGGCGAGGACGCCTGCCCCTACACGCTGCTGTACTGGGACTTCCTCGCTCGCAACCGGGAACGGCTGCGCCGGACGGGCCGCATGAATCTGATCCTGAAGAACCTGGACCGCTGGAGCGACGAGGAACTGGAGGCCATCCGCGGACAGGCGCGGGATTTCCGCCGTTCGCTGTCCGGCTAGCTGGCCCCGGTGCGGCGCGGGCCGGTGCTCGGCGCTAGTCTTCGACGGTTGTGAACAGGCCCTTCTGCTCGGCGAAGTAGGCCGACAGGGCGCGAATGTCCTGCGGCGTCAGCGCGGTCACTATGCCGGCCATGACTGCGTTCACCCGCGTGCCGTCCTTGTACTGCTCGAGCGAGTGGGCGAGATAGCTCTCGTGCTGGCCGGCCAGGTTCGGCCACTCCGGCGACTGGCTGATGCCGTTGCCGCTGTGGCAGGACACGCAGGTGGACAGCTTCTCCGGCGCGCCCTCCGGCACGTTCGGCTGCGGCTCGGCTTTCGCCTCGCCCCAGCTGGCGAAGTACGCGGCGATGTCCTGCATCTCCTGCTCGGAAAAGGAACTCGCCTGGGCCTTCATGGTGTCGTGTGGCCGCTCGCCGGCCTTGTAGGCCTTCAGCGCCGCCACGATGTATTCGGGGTGCTGGCCGCCCAGCTTCGGCACGCGGAAGGAGGGATACGCGTTGCGGTAGCCCTCGATGCCGTGGCAGCCGAGGCAGGTATAGGCGAGCGCCTCGCCCCGCTCCGCGTCGCCTGCGGCGCCGGCGGTGAAGGGGACGGACAGGGGGAGCAGGGCTGCGGCGAGCAGGGCCGCACGCTTGAAGGTCAGTGTGAGCACGCTGATACCCGTGTGATGGATGGGGGTCGGAACAAGGCCGCTATGGTAGTGAGTGTCATCGCCGATTTCTAGCGCCCGTCCCGCACCCCGCACCCCGCCTGAGCCGCGCCAGGGCTGCACCAGGGCTGCGCGGGGGCTGCGCGGGGGCTGTGATAGCATCGGCGGCCTGCCCTGGTGCCCGGAGCGGCCGTGAAGAAATTCCTGTTCTTCCTCGTACTCGGACTCTTCGCCGTGCTGCTGGCCGCGCCCTGGTTCCTGGGCTCGTTCACCGAGCGCAAGCTCGAGGAGCGGCTGGATGCAGGCGCCGACCGTCGCCCGGGCATGGCCATCGTGACCGAGGAATACCGCCGCCGCTGGTTCTCCAGCGACAGCCGCCACCGCATCGTCGTCACCGACCCCCGCACCACGGAGGCGCTGCGCCAACTGGCCGGCGGCGAGGTGTTCGCCGACGAGCCGGCCATCGTCATCGACACCCGCATCGAGCACGGACCGCTGCCCCGCGGCACCGACGCGCCGTTCCGGCCGGGGCTCTCCCGGGCGGTGTCCACGTTCGGCCTGGACCCCGGCAGCGGCCGGGATGCGGTGCCTCTGCCCGGCCGCCTGGTGACCAGCATGGCGCTGGACGGCAGCACTCATGCGGAGTTCCGTCTGCAGGCCGGGTCCCGTGAACTGCCGGAAGCCGACGGGCGCATCAGCTGGGAGGCGGCGAGCCTAGATGCCGACATCAGCGCCGACGGCCGCCGCGTCCACACCCGGGGGCGCGTCGGCGGCTTCGAGCTGGTGGCCCGGGACGGCGCCGGCGGCGGTACGGCCCGGGTGCGCGTCGCCGACATCGAGGGAGACAGCGTCCAGCGCTACACTGAAAACGGCCTGCCGGTGGGCCCGACCGCGGTGACCATCGGCACGGTTGCCGTCACCGAAGACGGCGCGGGCGTCACCCTGCAGGACATCCGGCTGACCTCCGACGGCGAGGTGGTGGGCGAACTCCTCTCCGGCACCACCGAACTGCGCGTGGCCCGCATCGAGGGCGGCGGGCCCGGACCGGTCTCTCTCACGCTGGAGCTGGCGGTGCAGAACATCCACGAGCCCAGCCTGGCGGCGCTCTCCGAGACCATCCAGACACTCGAGGGAGCGGGTTCGCAGATACCGCCCGGGGAAGCGTACCGGCTCATGGAGCCGGACCTGGCCCGGCTGGTGGCGGCAGGACCGGTGCTCGATCTGCGCAAGCTCGGCCTCGCGCTGCCGGACGGGGAGTTGCGGCTCACGAGCTACCTCGCACTGGCCGCCGGCGGCGATACCGGCCCGCAGCTGGAAGCCCGGGAGCTGTTGGAACGGCTGACCGGCACCGTGGAGCTGCGTATCCCGGTCAGCGTGGTGGAGCAGGTGCGCAGCATCGCCCCCGGCGCCGCCGAGCAGCTGGAGATGCTGATCGTGGCCGGCATGCTGCGCCCCGACGGCGACGACTATCGCATGCAGGCGGAATACGGCAACGGCCTGCTGACCGTCAACGGTCTTCCGCTGCCGATTCCCCTGGCTTGGTGAGAGGCCTGGTAACCAGGGTGGCAAGGGAGAGATCGAGCTCTTCCGCCCGGTGACAGGCGACCTCGCCGCCCCCCACT
The DNA here is from genome assembly GCA_035655155.1 of Woeseiaceae bacterium. Taxonomy (GTDB): domain Bacteria; phylum Pseudomonadota; class Gammaproteobacteria; order Steroidobacterales; family Woeseiaceae; genus Lentisalinibacter. Next base: position 14,102 of record DASRVH010000091.1, on the reverse strand, counting down.
GACCGCAGCGGCGGCTGCTCGGCCGCGCAGCGCTCCACGGCCCAGGGACAGCGGGTGCGGTAAGCGCAGCCGGCGGGCGGATTCCAGGGCACCGGCAGGTCCCGGGCCGCCGGCGGCGGTGCCCGGCGGCGCTCCACGGCGGGGTCCGGCACCGGCACCGCATCGAGCAGCGCCCGCGTGTAGGGGTGGCGCGGTCGGGCGTAGAGGTCGCCGGCCCGGTTCCGTTCCACGACGCGGCCGAGATACATCACCATCACCCTGTGGCTGACCCGCCGCACCACCGCGAGGTCGTGGGCGATGAACAGGATGCCGAGGCCCATCTCCTGCTGCAGCGACAGCAGCAGGTCGATGATGCCGGCCTGCACCGAGACGTCCAGGGCGCTGACGGCCTCGTCGCAGATCAGCAACCGCGGCCGGGTGACCAGCGCGCGGGCGATGCCGGCGCGCTGGCACTGGCCGCCGGAGAGCTCGTGGGGATAGCGGGACAGGGTCTCCGGCCCCAGGCCCACGCGCTCCAGCATGGCCGCCACCCGTTCCCGACGCTCGGCCCGGCGCAGGCCGCGCTCGTGCACGGTCAGCGGCTCGGCCACGATCTCGCCGATGGGCATGCGTGGATCCAGCGATCCCAGCGGGTCCTGGAACACGAGCTGCAGATCCCGGCGCACGGCCCGCATCTGCGCACGGTCCAGCCGGTCGAGCGGCCGTCCCAGCAGCGCCACCGTGCCCTCGGTGACCGGCAGCAGCCGCAGCACGGCACGCGCCAGGCTGGATTTGCCGCAGCCGGACTCGCCGACCACGCCCAGGGTTTCCGCCGGCGCCAGCGTCAGGTCCGCGTCCTCCACGGCGCGGAAATACTCGCGGCGCGCGAACAGCTGCTGGCGTGGCAGGGGAAAGCGCACGCTCAGGTCCCGCACTTCCAGCAGCGCATCGGCCCCGTCGGCTGCCAGCGCCGGGCGCAGCGGCGTGCGTTCGTCGAGCCGTGGCACCGCCGCCAGCAGCTGGCGGGTATAGGGATCCCGGGGACTGGCGAAGATCTCCGCGGTGGCGCCTTCCTCCCGGCGTTGCCCGTCCTGCATCACGATCACCTGGTCGCAGTTGCCGGCCACCACGCCCAGGTCGTGGGTGATCAGGATCAGCGCCGTGCCGAAGGCATCCCGCAATTCGCGCAGCAGAGCCAGGATGCTCGCCTGGACGGTGACGTCCAGCGCGGTGGTGGGCTCGTCGGCGATCAGCACCTCGGGCCGGCACAGCAGCGCGCCGGCGATCATCACCCGCTGGCGCATGCCGCCGGAGAACTCGTGCGGATAGCTGGACAGCCGCCGGCCCGCGGCGGGCAGCCGCACGGCATCGAGCATCTGCTCCACCTCCTTCAGCGCGTCCTTGTAGGAGCGGCCGCGGTGTTCCATCAGCACTCGCGCCAGCTGGCGGCCGACCGTGACATGAGGGTTCAGTGAGGTCATGGGATCCTGGAATACCATGGCGATGCGCCGGCCGCGCACGCGGTTCATCTCCGCCGCCGGCCGGTTCAGGATCTCCTCGCCGTCCAGCTTCACGCTGCCCTCGGCGCGGCCGTTCTCCGCCAGCAGGCCCATGATGGCCAGCACCGACTGGCTCTTGCCCGAGCCGGACTCGCCGACGATGCCCAGCGTCTCCCGGGCGTCCAGCCGGAAGCGCAGGTCGCGCACCGCCGCCACCGGGCCCGCGGCGGTCTCGAAGGTGACGTCCAGGTTGGTGACGGAGAGCACGCTCATCGGGGCCGGTCCCTGGGGTCCAGCGCATCGCGCAGACCGTCGCCGAGGAAGTTGAAGCAGAACAGGGTGGTGGCCAGGAACAGGCCCGGGAAGACCAGCATCCAGGGCGCGGTCTCCATCAGGCGGGAGCCCTGCTGCACCAGCGATCCCCAGGAACTCATGGGCTCCTGCACGCCCAGCCCGAGGAAGCTCAGGAACGACTCCACCAGGATCACCTGGGGGATGGTCAGCGTGGCGTACACCACCACCACGCCGAGCAGGTTCGGCACGATGTGGCGGCGCAGGATGGAGAAGGTGGACACGCCCGTCGCCTCGGCCGCCTCCACGAACTCCTGCTGGCGCAGGCTGAGCGTCTGGCCGCGCACGATGCGCGCCATGTCCAGCCAGTTCACGGCGCCGATGGCGACGAAGATCAGCAGGATGTTGCGGCCGAACACCACCATCAGCAGGATCACGAAGAACATGAACGGCATCGCATACAGGATGTCGACCACGCGCATCATCAGGTGGTCGATGCGCCCGCCCAGATAGCCGGCGACCGCGCCCCAGGCGACGCCGATGAGAAGGCTGACGGCGGTGGCCACGACGCCGACCGCGAGCGAGATGCGCCCGCCCGCGAGCGTGCGCACGAAAAGGTCCCGTCCCAGGTCGTCGGTGCCGAACAGGTGGCCGCCGGCCAGCGAGGGCGGCGCAAGGATACGGTCGAAGTCGGTCTCGTAATAGTCGTGGGGGCTCAGCCAGGGGCCGGCGATGACCAGCACCACGATCAGTCCGAGCAGGCAGGCCGAGACCACGGCCGCCCGGTTGCGCCGGAGCGCGGCGAGCGCGTGGCGGCCGAGACCGCCGGGTACGGCGACAGCGGTCATCGGTAGCGCACCCGCGGATCGAGCAGCCCGTAGAGCAGGTCGACCACGAAATTGAACAGCACGATCAGCACGCCGTAGAACACGACGACGCCCATCACCAGCGTGTAGTCCCGGTTCAGGGCGCCCTGCACGAAGAAACGCCCGAGCCCCGGCAGGTTGAAGATCTGCTCGATCACCACCGAGCCGGTGAGGATGGCCGCCGTGGCCGGGCCGAGGTAGGAGACCACCGGCAGCAGCGTGGGTTTCAGCGCATGCTGCAGCACGATGCTGCGCTCCGACAACCCCTGCGCGCGGGCGGTGCGGATGTAGGGGCTCTTCAGCACGTCGATCATGCTGGCCCGGGTCAGCCGCGCGATATAGGCCAGCTGGGGCAGCGCCAGCGCGATCACCGGCAGCACGTAATGGGCCGGCGAGGCGAGGTCGCCGGCCGGCAGCCAGCGCAGCACGACCGCGAAGATCAGTACCAGCACCGGCGCCACGACGAAGTTCGGCACCGATATGCCGGTCATCGACAGCGCCATCACCAGGTGGTCGACGAGGCGGTTCTGGCGCAGCGCGGCCAGCGTCCCGGCGGCAATGCCCAGCGCCACCGCCAGCAGCATGGCCAGGCCGCCGATCTTCAGCGAGACCGGGAAGCCGTCGGCGATGAGTTCGCTCACGTCCGACTGCCGGTAGCGGTAGGAGGGACCGAGGTCGCCCTGCAGCAAGCCGCCGAGGTAACGCAGGAATTGCTGCGGCAGCGGCTCGTTCAGGTGATAGGCCTCGGCCAGGCGCTGTTCCATCGCCGGGCTGAGGCGGCGCTCGGTGTCGAACGGGCCGCCGGGCGCGGCGCGCACCAGCATGAAGGCCAGCGCCACCACCAGGAGTAGCGTCGGGATGGCGCTCGCGAGCCGCGTCAGCGCATAGCGCAGCAAGGGTCAGTCTCCGGGGTCGGGCTTGGCGGCGGCCGGCGCGGTCTCGGGGTCGAACTCGCGCAGACGCAGATAGCGCGAGTAGTGATAGTCGAGGGGATTGTCCACCCAGCCGCGCACCCGCGGGTGCACCAGGTGCTTGCTCACGTAGAAGAAGAGCGGCAGGACCGGATGGTCCGCCAGCAGCACCTTCTCGGCGTTCGCGAACAGCGAGGCGCGCTCCTCCCCGCCCGGTTCGCGCACGGCGGCGGCCACCAGCGAGTCGTAGGCGGGGTTGGCGTAGCCGAACTGGTTGGCGCTGCTGCCCGAAGTCATCACCGAGAGGAAATTGCCCGCGTCGTCGTAGTCGGCGATCCAGCTGCCGCGGAACATGCCCGGCACGTCGCCGCGGCGGGTCTCGGCGATCATCACCCGGAACTCCTGGGCGACCAGTTCGGCCTCGGCGCCGAGCACTTCCCGCCACATGGACTGCAGCGCGGCGGCGATGCGGCGGTTCTCGTCGCTCGTGTTGTAGCGCAGCTGGAAGGCCAGCGGCCGGTCCGGGCCGTACCCCGCCTCCCGGTAGAGGCCGCGCGCCTCTTCCGCCCGGGCCTCGGCGCCGGTCTGTGCGTAGGCGAACCGGGGCGGCGTATAGTCCTGCACGGCCGGCGGCACCCAGCTCCAGGCAGGCCGCTCGCCGCGGCCCATGACCGCCTCGGCGAGACGCTCCCGATCGATGGCGAGCGACAGGGCCTTGCGCAGGCCGGGCGCGTCGGCGAAGGGCGGCTGGTTCAGGTTGAAGCCCACGTAGTAGACACCGAGATAGGGCGCCACCCGCAGCTCGCCCGGCCGCTCGATGCCCACGTCGGCGAACACTGGCGCCGGCACCCGGGCCGTGACGTCCAGCTCGCCGGCCCGATAGCGGTTGTACTCGGCGGTTGCGTCCTCCAGCGGGTAATAGCGCACCCGCTCGATCGGCACCGACAGCGGGTCCCGGTATAAGCCGTTCTTCGCCAAGCCGATGTGGCTGCCGATGATCCGCTCCACCAGCCGGTAGGGACCGTTGCTGACCAGGCGCTTCGGCGCGGGATAATCGTCGCCCCATTGCTCCACCGAAGGCCGGTGCACCGGCGCCGCGCTGGGATGGGCGAGCCGGTGCAGGAGATCGCCCAGCGGGTGCGCCAGGCGAATGACCAGCGTGCGGGCGTCCGGCGCCTCCACCCCGAGCGTCTCCGGGGCGGCCTCGCCGGCCATGATGGCCCCGGCGCCGACGACCGGCGCCAGGTTGCTGGCATAGAACGCGCCGGTGGCGGGATCCACGAGCCGGCGGAAGCTCCAGACGAAATCCTCCGCCGTCAGGGGATCGCCGTTGGACCAGGTCAGCCCCTCGCGCAGGTGGAAAGTCCAGGTGAGACCGTCGTCGCCGGACTCCCAGCCCGTCGCCGCGCCGGCCTGCAGGCTGGCGTCGGGCCCCAGGGTCACCAGTCCCTCGAACAGGTCGCCCAGCACCTTGGTGGCGGGAACGCTGCGGGCGAGGTGGGGATCCAGCGACTCCGGCTCGGCCGAGATGGCGCGGCGGAGAAAGTCCGGGCCCTCGTCGACGGCCTGCGCTGCGGCCTGCCGCGCCGCCTCGCCTGGGGCCTCCCCGGCAGTGTCGCCGGACCCGCCGCAGGCAGCCAGCAGCAATGCCGCCGCTGCCACCATGGCTCTCAGTGCATTCATGGCCTTCTCCAACCGGACCTGCTCCATCAGGCGCTGCGCCTGAGGCTGCGTTTCTTCAGATGGATCAGCAGCAGCGAGACGGCGGCGGGCGTCATCCCGTCCAGTCGGGAGGCCTGGCCGATGGTCGCCGGCCGCGCCGCTGCCAGTTTCTGGCGCACCTCGTTGGACAGCCCCTGCACGTCCGCGTAATCGAGATCGGCCGGCAGTGCCAGGTGCTCCTGGCGGGCGTGGCGGGCGATCTCGCGCTGCTGGCGTTCGATGTAGCCCTCGTACTTGATGCCCACCTCCACCTGCAGGCGGATCTGCTCCGCCTCCTCCGGCGGATGGGTCTCGTCGAGGGTATCCGGGCCCACGGCGGCGAGCGCCGTGACCGCGGCATGGTCGAGCTCCGGTCGGCGCAGCAGGTCCAGTGCCCGGGACTCGCGGGACAGCGACCCGCCGAGCAGCCGACCGGCCTCCTCTTCCGCCACGTCGGCCGGGCGCACCAGGCAGCCCTGCAGCCGGCCGCGCTCCCGCTCCACCGCCTCGCGCTTGGCCTCGAAGCGACGCCAGCGCTCGTCGTCCACCAGGCCCATCTCCCGGCCGACCGGGGTCAGACGCAGGTCCGCATTGTCCTCCCTGAGCAGCAGCCGGTACTCGGCGCGGCTGGTGAACATGCGGTAGGGCTCGCTGGCCCCGCGGGTGTTCAGATCGTCGATCAGCACGCCGATGTACGCGGCTTCGCGGCCCGGCGTCCAGGGCGATTTTTGCTGCACTTTTCGTGCAGCATTCAGGCCCGCCACCAGCCCCTGGGCCGCGGCTTCCTCGTAGCCCGTAGTGCCGTTGATCTGGCCGGCGAAGAAAAGTCCTTGAATTTCCTTGGTTTCCAGGCTCGGACTCAGATCCCGCGGATCGAAGAAATCATATTCGATGGCGTAGCCCGGCCGCGTGATGTGCGCGTGCTCGAAGCCCGGAATGCTGCGCACGAAACGCTCCTGCACGTCGAAGGGCAGGCTGGTGGAGATGCCGTTCGGGTACACCTCGTGGGTGGCGAGCCCCTCCGGCTCCACGAAGATCTGATGGGAGCCGCGGTCGGCGAAGCGGTGGATCTTGTCCTCCACCGACGGGCAGTAGCGCGGGCCCACCCCCTCGATGTTGCCGCTGAACATGGCGGATTCGCCGAGCGAGGCCCGGATGATGTCGTGGGTGGCCTCGCAGGTGTGGGTGATGTGGCAGGGCACCTGGCGGGGATGCTCGTCCCGGCTGCCCAGGAAGGAGAACACCGGCGCAGGCTCGTCGCCCGGCTGCGGCTGCATGCGGCCGAAGTCCAGCGTGCGGCCGTCGAGGCGCGGCGGCGTGCCGGTCTTCAGCCGGCCGACGCGCATGGGCAGCTCCCGCAGCCGCTCGGCGAGCCGGAGCGCCGGGGCGTCGCCGGCCCGGCCGCCGCCGAAATGCTCCCGGCCGATGTGGATGCGGCCGCCGAGGAAGGTGCCGACGGTGAGCACCACCGTCTCGGCGGTCAGCCGCAGCCCGAGCCGGGTGACGATGCCGCGCACCCGCTCGCCCTCGACGATGAGATCGTCCACGGACTGCTGGAACAGGGTGAGGTCGGGCTGGTTCTCCAGGATGCCGCGGATCGCCTGGCGGTAGAGCGCACGGTCCGCCTGGGCGCGGGTGGCGCGGACGGCGGGGCCCTTGCTGGCGTTCAGCGTGCGGAACTGGATGCCGGCCCGGTCGATGGCCCGGGCCATGGCGCCGCCCAGCGCGTCCACTTCCCGGGTGAGGTGACCCTTGCCGATGCCGCCGATGGCCGGGTTGCAGCTCATCTGGCCCAGCGTCTCCAGGTTGTCGGTCACCAGCAGCGTGCGCGCGCCGGTGCGGGCGGCGGCGAGAGCCGCCTCCGTGCCGGCGTGGCCGCCGCCGATGACGATGACTTCGTAGTGACGTCCGTTGTCCATGGCAAAGGGTCTGAAATTCCGGGAGTCGAGGTGCCGTAGCCGCGAGCCGTGCAGGCCGGTCCGGCCCGGTTTGGCCGTCGTGGCAACAGTGGCCGGGTGGCACGCGGCGGCAGGCCGCACATTCTAAGTGCCTGACCAGCCGGAGCAAAGAGAAACCGCCTTTACAGCGGACGGGACGCCCCGCAGTATTGCGCACTTTCATGCGGACTGCAGGGAGCGGCCGTGCCCTTTCGACTGACGACACTCGCGGTGACTTTGTCGTGCGCCGCAGCCATCCTCGCCGCCGCCGGGCCGGCTGCGGGGGCCACGCTGGCGTTGGAGGACTGCCGCCTGGACGCCGGGCCGGGTCTGCCGACGGTGAAGGCCCGCTGCGGCACGCTGGAGCGGCCCGAGAATCCGGATGACCCGGACGGGCGCCGGATCAGGCTGCGGGTCGCCGTGGTGCCCGCGCTGTCGGTGGAGCCGGCAGCGGATCCCGTCGTGCCGCTGGCCGGCGGCCCCGGACAGGCGGCCACCGATTTCTACGTGGCCTACCGGGGCGCCTTCGAGGCCCTGCGCCGCGAGCGGCCCATCCTGCTGGTCGATCAGCGCGGCACCGGCGACTCCGCTCGGCTCACCTGCCCCGAATCCGAGGACATGCTGGAAGAGGTGCCCGAGCCCGAGGAAATCGGCCCGCTGGTGAACGAATGCCTGGACGGGCTGGACGCGGATCCGCGCTATTACACCACCAGCGTCGCCGTGCGCGATCTGGAGGCCGTGCGCGAGGCCCTCGGCTACCCGTCGCTGAACCTCTACGGCATCTCCTACGGCACCCGGGTGGCCCAGCACTATCTGCGGCGCTATCCGGAGCGCGCCCGTTCGGTGGTGCTCGACGGCGTGATACCCGCGGGCGAAGTGCTCGGCCCGGACATCGCCCTGTTCGCCCAGGCGGCCGTCGACGACATCTTCGACCGCTGCGCCGAGAGCGAGGCCTGTTCGAGCCGCTTCCCGGCCGTGGAGTCCGAGTTCGCCGCCCTGCTCGACCGGCTGTCTGCCAGCCCCGAGGCCGTCACCCTGACCCATCCCGTGACGGGCGAGCCGGCCGAGCGGCGCTTCTCCAACCAGGAGCTGGCGGGAGCCGTCAGGCTGCTGGCCTATGCGCCCGCCAGCGCCGCCCTGCTGCCCCACCTCATCCACGAGGGCGCCCGGGGCAACCTGAGTCCGCTGACCGCGCAGGTCATGATGATCGAGGCGTCGATGGTCGAGTCGCTGGCCATCGGCATGCACCACTCGGTGGTGTGCGCCGAGGACATGCCCTTCGTCACCGAGGCCGACATCGACCGGGAGGCGCTGGGGGCGACTTTCATGGGCGAGCAGCAGATCGAGATGCTGCGCGAGATCTGCCGCCACTGGCCGCGGGGTCCGATCGACCCCGACTTCCGCGAGCCGATGGACACCGACGTGCCCGTGCTGCTGCTCTCCGGCGAGTTCGATCCCGTCACGCCGCCGGCCTGGGGCGACCGGGCCGCCGCGCAATACGACAACGCCCGCCACGTGGTGGGGCCCGGACAGGGCCACGGACTGCTGCCCCACGGCTGCACGCCCCGGCTGGTGGCCGATTTCATCGCCGACGCGAGCATCGAGAACCTGGACGCCGACTGCGTCTCCCGGCTCGGGCCGATGCCCTTCTTCCTCGACTTCAACGGACCCCGGCCATGATCCGCGTGGACAGCATCGCCAAGTCCTTCGGCAAGGTGCAGGCCGTGCGCGACGTGAGCTTCACCGCGGAGGACGGCCGCATCACCGGCCTGCTCGGCCCGAACGGCGCCGGCAAATCGACGACGCTCAGGGTGCTCTACACCGTGCTGAAGCCGAACAGCGGCAGCGCCAGCATCGACGGCATCGACGTCACCGCCGACAGCCTGGGCGCGCGCGCCCGCCTCGGCGCGCTGCCCCATTCCTCGGGCCTCTATCCCCAGCTCACGGCGCGGGAGAACATCGCCTACTACGGCGCGCTGCACGGGCTGGCCGGCGAAGACCTGGCGCGCCGCGTGCAGTCCATGATCGACCTGCTCGAGATCGGCGATTTCGCCGACCGGCGCACGAAGGGCTTCTCCCAGGGCCAGCGCACCAAGGTGGCCCTCGCGCGCGCCATGGTGCACGAGCCGCGCAACGTCGTGCTGGACGAGCCCACCAACGGCCTCGATGTCATGGCCACCCGATCGCTGCGCGAACTCATCCGCCGCCTGCGCGACGCCGGCAAGTGCGTGCTGTTCTCCAGCCACGTGATGCAGGAGGTGGCGGCGCTGTGCGACGAGATCGTCATCATCTCGGACGGCCGCGTGGCCCTGTCCGGCACGCCGGCCGAGATCCGCAGCCGCACCGGCAAAGAGAACCTGGAAGACGCGTTCGTCAGCGCCATCGGCTCTGCGGAGGGACTGGAATGAGCCGCCTGCTCACGGTCTGCGCCAAGGAGGTGAAGGACAACTTCCGCGACCGGCGCACGCTGCTATCCGCGCTGGTGTTCGGCCCCCTGTTCGGCCCGGTGCTGTTCCTGGGCGTCATGACCCTGTCGCTGGACCAGGCCATCTCGGACTCGGGCAAGCCGCTGGCGCTCGCCATCGCCGGGGCCGAGCGCGCACCGAACCTGGTGGACTTCCTGACGCAGAACAACGTGGACCCGGAGGAGCTCACGCTGGGCCGGGACGCCGCCATGGCGGCGGTGAAGGCCGGCGAGCACGACCAGATCCTCTACATCCCGGAGCTCTACGGCGAACAGTTCCGCGGCGGCATCCCGGCCCGGGTGGAACTCATCATCGACGAGTCCAACAGCCGGGCCCAGGGCGACATTCGCCGCGCACGCGGGCTGGTGAGCGCCTGGGGCCGGCAGATCGGCATGCTCAGGCTGCAGGTGCGCGGCATCGATCCCGCCATCACGCGGGCGGTGCAGCTGCAGGAGATCGACGTCTCCACGCCCACCGGCCGCTCGGCCATCCTGCTCGGCATGATGAGCTACTTCCTCATCTTCTCCATGCTCATGGGCGGCATGTATCTCGCCATCGACACCACCGCCGGCGAGCGGGAGCGGGGCTCGCTGGAGCCGCTGCTCACCCTGCCCGTGGAGCGCAGCACGCTGATCGGCGGCAAGATCCTGGCCACCTGCTTTTACATGTCCATGTCGCTGGCCGCCGCGCTGATCGCCTTCTCGGTTTCGCTGCAGTTCCTGCCGCTGGAGAAGGTGGGCATGAGCGCCAACTTCGGCCTGGATGTCGTCGCCAGCGCGTTCCTGATACTCGTGCCGTTCACCCTGCTCGGCGCCTCGCTCATGACCGTGGTGGCCTCCTTTACCAAGAGCTACAAGGAGGCGCAGAGCTACATGACGGTGGTGCTGCTCCTGCCGACGCTGCCCATCATGATCGCCGCGCTGCTCACCGTGCGGCCCACGCTGCAATGGATGGCGGTACCGAGCCTCAGCCAGCACCTGCTGGTGACCGACCTCATCAAGGACGAGGCGCTATCGCCATTGTTCGTGGCCACCTCCGTCGGCAGCACGCTGGCCGCAGGCATCGCGCTGACCTGGCTCGCCATGCGCCTCTATCGCCGGGAAGGCATCCTCGGCTGAACCGCGGCAGGCGCCGCACACCGTATCGCGTTCCCTTCAGCCTCCGTTAAGGCAGTCCGGCCTAGCCTCGAAGCTAACGGCCGGCCTGCGGCCCGTGACGGAGGAAGACATCATGGAAAGACGACACCTCGGCTGGCTCGGCGCCGGCCTGCTCGGACTGGCACTCACGCCGGCCGCTAACGCCGGCGGAGGCTTCTATGTCGGCGGCGACCTCGGCGAGGTCAGCGCCGAGGAATTCTTCGACGGCTTCGACTTCGACGCCAGCACCGACGCCTGGCGGCTCTACGGCGGCTGGCGCCTCAGCGACTACCTGGGCGCCGAGGTCGGCTACGTGAACTTCGGCGAACTGGACGAGCGCATCGACATCGGCACCAGCTTCGTCCCCGTCTCCGCGGACGCGGAAGGCTACACGGTGGCCGGTACTGTCGGCTGGCCGGTCTCGGACAGCCTCGTCCTCACCGGCCGCGGCGGCTTCCTGTTCTGGGACAGCGAGAACCGCGTGGACGACATCCGCTTCGACGAGAGCGACCAGAACTTCTTCTACGGCGCGGGGCTGCGGGTGGACTTCAGCCGCAACTTCTCCGTGACGGGAGACTGGACCCGCTACGAACTCGACAGCGTGGAGGTGGAAATGGTCTCCGCCGGGATACAGTTCCGGTTCCGTTGATCGCCGGATGGGCGGCGGGTCCGGCATGCTTGCTCTCGTGCAGCGCCAGATAGGCCACGCCCGGCCGGCGAAGGTAGGGATTCCGCCCTCTCGTACGGGTGCACCGCCCCCCTCTGCCCGATCCCTCGTTCCTGTATCTCTGCAATAACGCCTGCACGGAAGCACAAGACAGGCGCAACCGCATCTCGCGAGGCACGAGGAGATACGACACGGTTGCCAGAAGAATATTTCTTCAGGCGTCGATAGCGGCAGCGGCCGCAGCGGGTATACCGTGGAGACATTTTATAAAAGGCGCTTGCGGTCTTCCCTGTATTCCGGGGCTGTCCGATCCCGCTGCACAACTGAAGTTCACGCAGATTGTGCCGAACGCATTGGCAAGCAACTTCTTGTTCCGGCCGAGGGGCGGAAAAGGAGGGATGAAGCAGATATCCGTAGAAATCGGCGCTTCTGTGCAGCAGACCGGTCTTACGGATGCCCTGGGTAATCTTCTTCCAACGCCTGTACTCGGGTATGGAGACAAGGGGCCTTACAGAAGGAGGACGCGCACATCCATGCCGCATTGCAGGCCGGGGCCGACGGCGACGTGCTGAAGGATGACGGACGCAGCGAGCTGATGACGGCGGTGAAGCACGTGGCTGCCGGGAGGCGTTATATCAGCCCGGCCATCTGCGACCGCCTCATGTCGGGCTACGTCCGCGCCGGCGAGCAGCCGGAGAGAACGAGCAGGACCGGCTCCTGGGAGATCCTCACCGAGCGGAAGCGGGAGGTGCTGAAGCCGGTGGCCGAGGGATAGACCACGCGACAGATCGGCGATTACCTTTCACTGCGTGCGAAGACGGTGGAGGAGCACCGCGCCAATATGATGCGCAAACTCGGATTGAAGAACGTCCCGGCAGTCACCACCTACGCCAGGGAGAACGGGCTGTTATCCCGGTGAGGGGAGTGCCGCCGCCCCCCAACGGGTGCGGATCTGACAGCCCTTGCCCGGCGCGCTGATCAGGCTGAACCGTCCGCCCAGTGCTTCCGTACGCTCGCGCATAGTGGTGAGCCCGACGCCCTCTCTGCGATCGCCGTTGAGCGGCAGACCGACGCCGTCGTCGACGATGCACAGTTCGACGGCATCGTCCAGTGTCCGGAAGCGGAGCTTCACGCGCGTCGCCCGGGCGTGAGAAGCCACGTTCTGCAGAGCCTCCTGAGCGATCCGGTAGATCGCAACAGCGAGCGGATCGGGTACCTGCCGGTCGCGGCCGTCGAGAGAGCATCGCACTTCGAGGTCCGGGCATGCGGCCAGCAGTTCCAGACACAGCAGTTCCAGCGAACCGCTGAGGCCGTGCTTGTTCAGGGTAATCGACCCGAGATTGGAGGTGATGCGGCGGGGTTCCTCCCGGGACCGGCGCACGTGATCGGCTGCTCTTGCCAGGGTGGCCGGCGCGTGAGCGGGGTCGCATTCCCCCCGATCCTCAGGGTAGCCAGGGCTGCAGCGGACCGGTTCTTTTGTGGGCGCCATCGTGCCGCTCCCCTCCCTCACACAGAGACTGGATGGTACGTCGGCGAGCAGATATGCAAGACCGATACCAGCCGCGGGACTTTCTCAACCGCTCAATACGTTACGTGGCCCCGGTTTGGAAAGGCCGTCGACTGCGGGTGGCTTATGTAAATAATATCGACAGGCTCAGGCCGCCCGGTCGCGGGATCGCGTGTCAGCCTTGTCGAACTCGAGCACGCCGTCTTCCAGCGGCCCTTCCAGGAAGGTCTTCCGGTCCCTGCCGTAGTCCTGGGGATTAGTCCAGGGTTCCCGGTCGCCCTGCTTCGGGAAGAGATGGATCACGCGCAGCATGTAGCCCGGCGTGAAATCCTCGACGTAGGGCCTGAGGGACATCTCCCGGTCTTGCGGGCGCAGCCGCGGCGTCACCTGCCGATTGGCGGTTTCATCCAGGTGGTTGATGAGCCGGCAGGCGAAGCGCTCGATGAGGTCCGCACGCAGGGTCCAGGAGGCATTGATGTACCCGAACACGGAGACCATGTTCGGCACGCCCGAGTACATCATGCCCCGGTAGGTCACGGTCTCGGCGAAGTCCACCGGTTGGCCGTCGACGGCGAACCGCACGCCGCCCAGGACGACGAGGTCCAGGCCGGTGGCGGTGATGACGATGTCCGCCTCGATCTCCTCGCCGGATGCGAGACGGATGCCGGTTTCGGTGAATAGTTCAACGTGGTCGGTGACCACGGACGCTTTGCCGGAACGCAGGGCGCGGAAGAGGTCGCTGTTCGGCACCAGGCACAGGCGCTGATCCCAGGGGTCGTAATCCGGCGTGAAATGCTTCTCCACGTCGAAGTCGTCGCCGAGCTCGTCGCGCACCCATTTCAGCAGCTGGCGTTTCACCTTCTCCGGGGCCTTGCGGGTGCGGCCGTAGAACCAGCGCTGCAGGCCGATGTTCTTCCAGCGGGTGAGCGCGTAGGCCGCGCGGCCCGGCAGCACCTTGCGCAGGAAGTTCGCGATCGCATCCCGGTCCGGGCGGGAGACCACGTAGGTTGGGGAGCGCTGCAGCATCACCACGTGGCCGGCGTCCTCCGCCATGGCGGGCACCAGCGTCATTGCGGTGGCGCCGGAGCCGATGACAACGACGCGCTTGCCGGCGTAGTCGAGGTCTTCGGGCCAGTCCTGGGG
>DASRVH010000090.1:0-4694 GCA_035655155.1 Woeseiaceae bacterium | reverse complement strand
GGCCCGATTCCAGTTCACCGTCTTCAGCCGCACCGACTCCCGGTTCTGCTTGCCGCGGACGGCCTCCAGGAAGGCGTCGAGATCGGGCGTGGGCCGGCCGTCCACCTCGACGATGCGCCGCCCGGCCCACAGGCCGTAGCGAGTGGCGGGCGAGCCGTAACTGAAGTAGGCCACGTAGACCCCGCTGGGGTCGATGCCCCGCTGGGCGGCCATCGCCCGGTGCGGCTTCTGCAGCAGGGCGCCGGCCCACATCACGGCCCGGTCGATGCCCGTGCCGTCCAGTGCGACCGTGGCCACTTCCAGTTCCCGCACGCTGCCCCGTCGCCATACGGCGAGCCTGACCGAGGCTTTCTGCGTCGCGCGCTCCACGTCGCGGAAGGTATTCACCACCTGGCCGTCGATACTGAGGAGGATGTCGCCGTTATTGAGCAGGCGGGCCGCCGGCGAGCCGGCCACGAGGCGCTTCACCTGCAGGGCACGGCGCTGCTCGGGATGGTGGCGCTCCAGCCGCGCCGCCCACTCCTCCGGCAGGCCCAGCTTGCGGGCCGCGGCGAGCGGCAGATAGGCGAGCTCCGTCTCCAGCGAATACAGCGTGCCGCCCGAACGGACCAGATCCACGAATTCCTCAAGCAGGTCGGCCGGCACGCCCTTGTTGATCTGGCTGGTCTCGCCGCCGCCCTGGTAGGCAAAGCTCGACCACAGCGAGACCACCCGGCCCCGCTCGTCCGCCAGGACGCCGTCCACCTGATCCGGCGCGTTGACGACCGTGAGCGCCTCCAGATTGGTATCCCGGAAGCGCAGCGTGCGCGACAGCGGCAGGACGAGCGCATCGACCGAGGCCACCCGGGTCTGCTGATGCACGAGCCGGTGGTCCGGCTTCAGGCCGACCACCCACACCGGATCGCCGGGCTCGGCCGCCGACGTGTTGAAGCGGGCCGACCGGACGGGGGTGTCGCCGATCAGTGCCGGGTCGTAGGAAACGATGGTCAGGTTGTGCAGCGGATGGACGTATTCGACCCGGCCGGGCACTTCGAGAGAACCGGCGAACGTAATGTGCACGTCGCCCATCGCCACCGGCACCGTGTTGCGGTCGACGACCACCAGGCCGCGCTCGGCGTCGACCACGAGACCGGTGCCGTAGTAGTGCCGTTCGGCGACGCCCGAGATGGTATAGGGCAGGTCGAAGTTCACCAGCACCAGTGACGGCGACAGCGCCTCGGCACGGCGGTCGTCGCGGGACGGGAAGCGGGTGCTGGCCACCGCGGGCGGCTCCGGCGGCGGGCCCGCCGCCAGTTCCCGGCAAGGCCACAGGCCGGTGTCGTCGTCGCGGCGGCAGCGCTTCGAAGGGAACCAGCGCCGGTCGATGCGCAGCGAGCGCAGCTGACTGGTGCGCGGGTCCTCGAGACTCACGAAACGGATGGACGTGCGCTCGCCGTCGGCCAGCCCGTCCAGCACGGACTCCAGGTCGTCGAGATCGCTCACGGGCTGCGAATCCAGCTCCGTGATGACCGCCGCACGAGGGATGGCGGAATTACTGAGCACGTAACCCGGGTTGGCGACATACACGCCGTCGACCGGCCGGTTGTAGTGACGGGCCTGCTGGTAGGACAGCCGATGCACCACGGCATCGCCGAACTCGATGTACTCGTCGGGCGTAATGGCATGCAGGTCCTGCACCCGCACGTCGTGCCCGATGACGCTGCCGCCGCGGCGCAGTTCCAGCCGCACGGAATCGCCCACGGCATCGTCCAGCACGGCACTGAGCGGCACGAACTCGGTGACGATCTCCCCGTTCAGCCGCACGAGTATGTCGCCCACCTCCAGCAGGCCGTCGGCGGGAGAATCCGGCAGCACTTCGGCCACGGTCAGCATGCCGGTCTGTTCCGGATGCGCCGCGCGCGCCGCCGCCTCCGTTTCCGGGTCCAGGCCGAGCCGGCCGAGTTCGTCGTAGGGCCTGCGCACGAAGACCGTCTGCAGCGTACCGCGGCTGACGGGCTCGCCGGCACGGATGAGATCCAGCGCCCGTTCTATCCGGTCCAGCGGCAGGAAGAAGCTGGAGGCGGCGCTCGAGTTGGCGCCGGCATTCAGCGCGACGACTCGTCCGTCGATGTCGACCACCGGCGAACCGGACGAGCCGCCGGACGTGCCGGAGGCCGCCTGCAGGTAGAAAGTGTTGAAGTCGTTGTACTTGCCGCGGCCGTACTCGGGCGCCTGGCGGTCCAGCCGGGCGATGGTGCCGGCCAGGATCGAGAGCTGCTCGCCGGCATCGTTGCCCACCACGCGGATCTCCCGTCCGGTGCGGGCGCCGGCCGGCGAGAGCTCCAGCTCGGCCGGCTCGATGAAGCGCAGCGCGCCGGGGTCGTAGCTGAAGAAGCCGAAGTCGTGCACGGGATCCCGGTAGACCGGCGTGAGCGGCACTTCTTCGTTGTTCAGAAACACCGCCTCGGCCACCACCGGGCCCGGCGTCACCACGTGTCGGTTGGTCAGGATCAGGCCGCGCTCGGCGTCCACCACGAACCCCGTGGCCTGGGTCGAGGTGTTCCAGTCGGTATCGAACGCGCGGGTCGCGTCCACCCGGATGGAGACGACCCCCGAGGAGATCCGCTCCAGCGTCTCGGTCCACGCCTCGCGCTCGGCCGCGAACAGGGGCGGGGCGAGGAGCAGGGCCAGCAGTGTGATGACGGAGATACGCTTCATGAGGCTCCCGATAAGGCTTATGGCGACGGCCGCGAAAGCGCCGCATTGTGGCAGATCGCAATCATCTGAGTCCGGTACTGGCGCGCAAAGTTCCGTGCCGGCGGGCGGCGCCTGGACACGCAGGCCCTGGCGCAAACTCTGGCGCAAGTCCTGGGCCAAGCCCTGGGCCAGGTACTGACCCGACCCCGGACGATGCGCTCAGGCCGCGTCCGGCCGCCAGACCAGATCGAGTTCCTTGGCGGCCTTCACGTCATCCAGGCGGCGCACCGGCGTGGTGTACGGAGCGCCCCGCACCCGCTCGGCATCGCCGCTCGCCTCCTCGGCGATGGCGACCATCGCGGCCACGAAGCCGTCGAGCATCTCCTTCGACTCGGTCTCGGTGGGCTCGATCAGGAGGCACTCCGGCACGAGCAGCGGGAAATAGGTGGTCGGCGCGTGATAGCCGTGGTCGAGCAGCGCCTTGGCGAAATCCATGGCGGTGACGTGCAGCGTCTTCGCCTGGCGCCTGAGGGTCACGATGAACTCGTGACTGGCGCGGCGGTCCGGGAAAGCCAGGTCGAAGCCCTCGTCGCGCAGACGCGCCAGCAGGTAGTTGGCGTTCAGCGTGGCGAACTCGGCGATGCGGCGCATGCCGTCGCGGCCGACCATCCGCATGTAGACGTAGGCGCGCAGCAGCACGCCCGCGTTGCCCATGAAGCCGGACAGCCGGCCGATCGTGTCCGGCAGGTCGCGTTCGTCCAGCCAGCGGTAGCGCGCGCCCTCCGGGGTCTGCTCCCGGCCGACGATGGGGATGGGCAGGTAGGGCGCAAGCTTTTCGCCGACTCCCACCGCGCCGGAGCCCGGCCCGCCGCCGCCGTGTGGCGTGGAGAAGGTCTTGTGCAGGTTCATGTGGATGACGTCGAAGCCCATGTCGATGGGCCGCACCTTGCCGAGCACGGCATTCAGGTTGGCGCCGTCGTAGTACATGAGCCCGCCCGCGTCGTGGACGATGCGCGAAATCTCCAGGATGTGCCGCTCGAACACGCCCAGCGTCGACGGATTGGTGAGCATGATGCCGGCCGTCTTCGGCCCCACGGCCTCGCGCAACGCGTCCAGGTCCACGTCGCCGGTGTCGTCCGTGGGCAGCTCCACCACCTTGCAGCCGCACATGGTGGCGGTGGCAGGGTTGGTGCCGTGAGCGGCGTCGGGCACCAGGATCTCGTTGCGCTCGTGGTCGCCGCGGGCGCGGTGGTAGGCCTGGATCATGGCGACGCCGGTGAACTCGCCCTGGGCGCCGGCCATTGGCGTCAGCGACACCGCCTTCATGCCGGTGACCGCCTTCAGCATGTCCTGCAGCTCGTACATGCACTCCAGGAAACCCTGACCGTGGGAGGCGTCGCCGCAAGGGTGGCGGCCGAGAAACTCCGGCAGCATGGCCAGCGTGTTGCACGCCTTCGGGTTGTACTTCATCGTGCACGAACCCAGCGGATAGAAGTGGGTGTCGATCGAGAAGTTCTTCTGCGACAGCCGGGTGTAGTGCCGCACGGTTTCCAGTTCCGAGACGGCCGGCAGCGAGGTGGGCGTCTCGCGCAGGAACTTCTCCGGCAGCGCCGGGCGAAGCCGATCGCCGGCGGGCGCCTGGGCCACGGCGCGGCGGCCCGGACGCGAGCGTTCGAATATCAGTGTGTCGCTCATCTTTTTCCTCGTCGTCGTCTCACTGTTCGAAGCCGAGCGCCCTGAGCGCAGCCTCGTAGTCTGGCTCGTCGCCGATGTCGTCGACGAGCTCGCGGTGTACCACTGTGTCGTTCTCGTCCAGCACCAGCACGGCGCGGGCGAAGAAGCCGGCCAGCGGGCCGTCCTCGATCAGCACGCCGTAGTGCTCGCCGAATCCCTCCGAGCGGATCGCGGACAACGTCTCCACGCCCGCGAGCTCGCATTCCCTTGCGAAGCGCTGCTGGGCGAAAGGCGTGTCCACCGAGATCATCAGCATCACAATGTCCTCGTGCTCTCGGGCGTGG
>DASRVH010000089.1:0-24652 GCA_035655155.1 Woeseiaceae bacterium | reverse complement strand
TCGCGAGAGCCCATGCCCGTATCGAGTCCGCCGACGGTTACACGGCCCGCAGCCGGGCCTCCCGCCTGCTGCACGGTCTGGGCTTCCTGCCGGGCCAGGAAGAGCGCCCCGTGGACACTTTCTCCGGCGGCTGGCGCATGCGTCTGAACCTGGCCCGGGCGCTCATGTGCCGCTCGGACCTCCTGCTGCTGGACGAGCCCACCAACCACCTGGACCTGGATGCCGTCATCTGGCTGGAGGGCTGGCTGCGCGACTACCCGGGCACGCTGCTCCTGATCTCTCACGACCGGGACTTCCTGGACGGCGTCGCGGAGTACATCCTCAACATCGAGCGCGGGCAGCTCACGCTGTACACCGGCAACTACAGCACCTTCGAGTCGGTGCGCGCGGCGCGCCTCGCCCACCAGCAGGCCCAGTTCGAGAAGCAGCAGCGCGAGATCGCCCACATGAAGGCGTTCGTCGAGCGTTTCCGCTACAAGGCCACCAAGGCACGGCAGGCGCAGAGCCGGCTGAAGGCGCTGGAGCGCATGGAGATCATCGCGCCGGCCCACGTCGACTCCCCGTTCCGCTTCTCCCTGCTGCCTCCGGAGAAGACGCCGCGCCCTCTTCTCACGCTGGAGCGCGTGTCGGCCGGCTACGGCGACACCACCGTCTTCTCCGGCGTGCAGCTCGCATTCGCCCCCGGCGACCGCATCGGGCTGCTGGGCCCGAACGGCGCCGGCAAGTCCACGCTGATCAAGCTCGCCGCCGGCATGCTGGAACCGCGTGGCGGGGAACGGCTGCCGGCAAAGGACCTCGCCGTCGGCTATTTCGCCCAGCACCAGGTGGAGCAGCTCGATCCCGCGCGCTCCGCCATCGATCACCTGGCCGACATCGACCCGGACGCCCGGGAGGAGGCGCTCAGGAACTTTCTCGGAGGCTTCGGCTTCTCCGGCGACACGGTCTTCATGCCCACCGGGCCGTTCTCCGGCGGCGAGAAATCCCGGCTGGCCCTCGCGCTGCTGGTCTACCGCCGCCCCAATCTCCTGCTGCTGGACGAGCCGACCAACCACCTGGACATCGAGATGCGCCAGGCGCTCGCCGTCGCGCTGCAGGACTTCGAAGGCGCCATGATGATCGTCTCCCACGACCGGCATCTGCTGCGCGTCACCTGCGACACCCTGCTGCTGGTGCACGGCGGCACCGTGGACGAGTTCGCCGGCAGCCTCGACGACTACCCCCGCTGGCTCGCCGAACACAACCGGGCCGAACGGCGCACGGACGATGAGGCCGGCCTCGGCGAGGACTCGGCCAACACGGCGGCGGCGCGGCGAGAACGCAAGCGCCGGGAAGCCGAACGGCGCAGGCAGCTGACGCCGCTGAAGAAGCGGCTGGCCCGCGCGGAGGAATCGCTGGCAGCACTGGAGTCCCGCCGCGGCAGGCTGCAGTCGAAGCTCGCCGACGAGAGCCTGTACGATGACGCGAACCGCGACCGCCTGAAAGCCCTGCTGGCCGATCAGGCGGACCTGGAACGCGAACTGGCAGCCGCCGAGGCAGAATGGGTCGCGGCGGGCGAGGCCCTGGAAGCGTTGACGGAGAGCGATGCATGAAAACCCCCTGTGGGAGGGCCTTCAGGCCCGATTGCGAAGCGGCCGGACAATCGGACAGAGAATCGGACAGAGAATCGGGCCTGAAGGCCCTCCTACCGCCAATGATTAACCGCCGCCACGTCCTCGCCGGCCTCGGCGCGCTCGCCCTCTGTCCCTTCACCAATCGGGCACGCGCCGACGAGGACGCCCCCCGCTACTCCGCGCTCGCGCTGCAGACCCTGTGCGACGCGGTCAACCAGGACGCCACCGCAGAGGCCGCCCGCGCCCGCATGATGGCCTCCATCCGCCGCATCGCCGGCCAGGTCGCATCGGCCAAGGGGTTCCTGAAGACCTTCAACGGCAGTGAGCTCCGCCTGGTGGTGCTGCCCGAGTACTACCTCACCGGCTTCCCGCTGCGCGAGAGCCGGGAGGAATGGAAGGCGAAGGCGGCCGTCGACATCGGCGGGCCGGAGTACGAGGCGCTGGCCGGCATCGCGGAGCGCTTCGGCGTGTATCTCGCCGGCAACCTGTACGAGAACGACCCGGCCTTCCCGGAACTCTACTTCCAGGCCAACACCGTGATCGCGCCGAACGGCGACACCATCCTGCGCTACCGGCGCATGATCTCGCTGTACACGCCGACGCCCTGGGACGTGTGGGACGACTACCTCGCCCGCTACGGCGCGGACGCCGTCTTCCCGGTGGCCCGCACCGGGATCGGCACGCTCGGCACCATCGCCTCCGAGGAGATCCTGTACCCGGAGATCGCCCGCATGACCGCCATGAAGGGCGCCGAGATCCTGCTGCATCACACCTCCGAGGTGGGCTCGCCCCTGCAAACCAAGAAGGACGTCATGAAGCGCGCCCGCGCCATCGAGAACATGGCCTACGTGGTCTCGGCGAACACGGCCGGCATCGCCGGCACGCCCCTGCCGTCGGCCTCCGCGGATGCGATGTCGAAGGTGGTGGACTGGGAGGGCAAGGTGCTGGGCGAGGCCGAGAGCGGCGAGAGCGTGAACGCCAACGCCATCCTGGATCTGCCGGCCCTGCGCGCGGCACGCCGGCGCACCGGCATGGCGAATCTCCTCTCGCGCCAGCCCTGGGGCGCCTACGAGTCCGCCTACGCCGACACCGACTGGGCGCCGCACGGCACCATGGCGGAAGGCCGCATGCTGTCGCAGCAGGCCGTGATCGAGCGCCAGCGTGCCATCATCGAGCGGCTGCGCGAGGACGGCGTGCTGCGCTGAGCCGAGCGGGAACCAAACGGGGGGAAAGACCGATGACCACACGAACACTGAGAGGCAGCTGCCTCTGCGGCGCGGTGCGCTACGTCGTGGAAGGCGAGGCGCGGCGCTTCTACCACTGCCACTGCTCGCGCTGCCGCAAGGCGTCCGGCACGGGCCACGCGAGCAACCTGTTCGTCCGCGGGTCGCTGAGCTGGGAGGCCGGCGAGGATCTGCTGACGCACTACCGTGTGCCCGAGGCCGAACGCTTCGGCACCAGTTTCTGCAGCCGCTGCGGCTCCCGCATGCCGCGCTACATGGAGGCGGCCGGGCTCGCCTTCATCCCTGCCGGCTCGCTGGACACGGAGCCCGATATCCTGCCCCAGGCGCGCATCTTCACCGGCTCGCGCAGCGCATGGTCGTGCACCACAGCGGCGCTGCCGGAGTTTCCCGAATACCCGGAGTAAGCTAGGGTCGGTGGGACGACCGTCAGACAAGCCCATTACACGAAGAGAGTCAGCGCATGAGCGACAAGAAAGAATTCGACCTGGTCCTTTACGGCGCCACCGGTTTCACCGGACGGCTGGTGGCCGAATACCTCGTCCAGCAGTACGGCGACGACCCGGATCTGGCGTGGGCCATGGCGGGCCGCAGCGAGGAGAAGCTTGCCGCCGTGCGCGACGAGATCGGCGCGCCGAAGGACACCCCGCTGCTCGTCGCGGATGCGAGCGACCCGGCCTCGCTGGAGGCGATGGCGGAGCGCACGCGCCTGGTCCTGACCACCGTGGGCCCCTACCAGCTGTACGGCTCCGACCTGGTCGCCGTGTGCGCGAAGTCCGGCACCGACTACGTCGATCTCTGCGGCGAACCCGCGTGGATGCGCCACATGATCGACGAGCACGAGGAGCAGGCCACCGAGAGCGGCGCCCGCATCGTCTTCTCCTGCGGCTTCGACTCCATCCCCTTCGACCTGGGCGTGTACTTCCTGCAGCAGGCGGCGAAGAAGGAGTTCGGCGCGACGGCACCCCGGGTGAAAGGCCGGGTCCGCAAGATGAAGGGCGGCTTCTCCGGCGGCACGGCGGCGAGCCTGAAGGCCACGCTGGCCGCCGCCCAGAACAACCCGAGCGTGCTGGCGCTGCTGCGCGACCCCTTCGCGCTGACGCCCGGCTTCAGCGGCCCGGAACAGCCCCGCGGCACGAAGCCGGCCTATGACGAGTCCATGGATGTCTGGTGCGCGCCTTTCATCATGGCGCCCATCAACACGCGCAACGTGCACCGTTCAAACGCGCTGCTCGGGCACGCCTACGGCGAGGAGTTCGTCTACGACGAGATGCTGGTGGTCGGCCCCGGCGAGGAAGGCGAGGCGAAGGCGAAGGCCATTGCGAAGGCCGATGCGCTCGGCGGCGACAACGCGCCCCAGCCCGGCGAGGGCCCCAGCAAGGGAGAGCGCGAGGCGGGCTCCTACGACGTGCTGTTCATCGGCGAGATGCCGGACGGCCGCGAGATCCGCGCCAGCGTCGGCGGCGACCTCGATCCCGGCTACGGCTCCACCTCGCGCATGATCGCCGAGAGCGCCATCTGCCTGCTCCGCGATGCCACGGACACGCCCGGCGGCATCTGGACCACCGCGCCGGCCATGGGCGAGAAACTGATTCGCCGCCTGGTGGACAACGCCGGCCTGCGCTTCACGGTGGAGACTTGATCGGCGCCCGGGGTGCGGCGCACACTCTCTCTCCATAAGAACGGACAGAGGGGGAGATCATGACCAAGCCGGATAACAAACCGCCCGGCCTGTACTGGACCGTCGCCTGGGTGGCGCTGGTCTGGAACCTGATCGGCGTCGCCACCTACCTGGGCCACGTGATGAGCGAGGCCGGCGCCGCACCGCCGGTGCCCGCATGGGTCACGGGCGCCTACGCCCTGGCGGTGTTCGGCGGCACCTTCGGCGCGGTGGGATTGCTCCTGCGCCGGGCGTGGGCCGTGCCGCTGTTCGCCGTGTCGCTCGTCGCCGTATTCGGCTGGGCGGGCTACGCCTTCACGGCCTTCGAGGGTACCGCGGCCGACCTGGTGCTGCCCGTCCTGATCCTCGTCATCGCCGCCTACCTCATGTGGGCGTCGGTATCGGCGAAGAAGAGGGGATGGATCACCTGATGCAGGAGGGGCTGTCGGAGGGGCTGTAGGAGGGGCTTTAGCCCCGATCCCTTATCCCGATCGGGCCTGAAGGCCCTCCTACATGAAATAGGCGCGTTATCGCCTCGTCCGCCTCGCCATCCGTCATCTCGCGTCCCCCCGCCAGCGAGGCGCACAGGTTCGCGCCCGCCACCGGCTCCGGGCTGCGCTCGCGGAACAGCTCCAGGCACGGACCGCCGCCGGCGGCCAGGTCCCGGATCACCGGCGGACTCAGCATGCCGGCCCGCTCGGCCACCGGAAAGCCGACGATATTGTGCAGGGCGGTCAGCAGCTTCGGCCCGGCGAACTGGGGCGAATAAGGGCCCGGATGGGCGGCCAGCAGACGCAGGACGGCGTCGATGGCGAAATCGAGGAACGGGTTGCCCCGTCGGAAGAGCAGGAAAGCATTGTGCACCTTCACCCGGGCGCGCGGCATGCGCCCGGCGCCCCGGTCCTCGACCCAGACTTCCCGGCCCACCGCATACGACTCCGCAGGCAGCGCCAGGCGCTCCGGATCGAACACGAGGAAATCGGCATCGCACCAGACGGCCGCCTCGAAACCCTCCTCGAGGGCGGCGCGCAGCGCGAGCAGCCGGGCGAGATCGCTGGCCACCACAGGCTGGCCGCGGAGGCGCTCACGCAGGTGCTCGGGGATGGGGTCGAAGAGTTCGTCGCCGAGGAAGCGGTAACCGTAGCCGGCCGCGCCGGCCCAGTCCTCCACCGAAGCCAGGCATCGGGCCAGCCACGGGACCGGCAGCGGGTCTCGGTGGGATTGGAGGACGAGGGTGCGCCTCATCAGGCAGGACGGGCTTGTAGGAGGAGCTTGTAGGAGGGGCTTTTAGCCCCGATCCCTTATCCCGATCGGGCCTGAAGGCCCTCCTACATCAGTCGGCACCTATTTCTTCGACATGGAGAGGTGGACCCGGCCGGAGCGGCCCATGCGGCGCTCGTTCATGCGCTGCACGATGTCCTTCACGGCTTCTCGCACCTTCTTCTTCGTACCGCGGCGGTGACCCACGATGGACTGGCCGCCCTGGCTGATCACGTAGCGGTACCAGCGGCCGTCGTCGCTGCCGTCCGGCGCCTCCACCTGCTCCAGTTCCACGAACTCGAAGGGCTGCTGGTAATCCCGCGCCGGGGCCGCGCTCTCGCGTTTAGTATTGCTCATCCGGCCCACCTTACCGGATCGGGCGCACGGCGCAACCCGGCCGAGTACCGCCTGCCCGATTCCGGCGGTAAAATCAAGAGGATAGGGCTGCTGACGAGGCTCGGGCGGGGGTCGTAATTGCCCGGATACAGGGCCGACTCACGCAGAGGGTAAGCTAAACTCCCAGATATTCCCCAGAAATATAAAGACACCTCGATAAGGGAGGAATCCATGGCGTATCAGACGGCTGACATCCGTAACGTGTGCCTGGCGGGGCCCAGTAACGCGGGCAAAACGACGCTCGTGGAGGCCCTGCTGAAGGCAGGCGGCTCCATCCAGAGCTGCGGCGAAGTGGAGCGCGGCAACACCGTCGCCGATTTCCATCCCCGGGAGCGCGAATTCGGCCACTCCCTGCATCCGGCGGTGTGCCATCTCGACCACGAGGGCATCCACGTCAACGTGGTGGATACGCCGGGATACCCGGACTTCTACGGCCGCGCGCTGGCCGTCCTGCCTGCCGTCGAGACCGCCGCCATCGTGGTGGATGCGCAGAACGGCGTCGACCTCACCGCCCGGCGCATGATGGAGGCCGCGGCGAAGCAGCGCCTGTGCCGGATGATCGTCGTCAACAAGATCGACGCCGACGGCGTGGACCACGCGCGCATCATGGAGGAGATCCAGACCGCCTTCGGCGCCGAGTGCCTGCCCATCAACCTGCCGTCCGCCTCCGGCGATGCCGTCGTCGACTGCTTCTTCCAGCTGGAGGGCGAGGAGACGGCGTTCAGCGACGTGGCCAGCGCCCACGAGAAGATCATCGACCAGGTCGTCGAGCTGGACGAGGAGCTGATGGAGGTCTACCTGGAGCAGGGCCAGGAACTCGCGCCCGAGCAGCTGCACGATCCCTTCGAGAAGGCGCTTCGGGAGGGCCACCTGGTGCCGGTCTGTTTCGTCTCGGCGAAGAGCGGGGCCGGCGTCCGCCAGCTGCTGCGCATCTTCGAGCGGCTGATGCCGAACCCGATGGAGGGCAACCCTGCCGTCTACTTCAGGGGCGAGGGCGAAGGCGCCGAAGAGGTCGTCGCGACGCCCGACCCGGACGCTCACGTGGTCGCCCACGTCTTCATGGTGAATATCGACCCCTTCAAGGGCCGGCTCGCCGTGTTCCGCATCCACCAGGGCACGGTCCGCCCGGGCATGCAGCTCTACGTCGGCGATGCCCGCAAGCCGGTCAAGGTCAGTCAGCTGCTGAAGCTGAACGGCGCCGAGCACGTGAAGGCCGAGCGCGGCATCCCCGGCGACATCTGCGCCATCCCGCGGCTGGAGGAGGCCCACTACGACGCGGTGCTGCACGACTCCCACGACGAGGATCACTACCATCTCAAGTCCCTGCGCAACGCCAGACCGATGTACGGACTCGCCATCAAGCTCTCCGACGACGCCGACGTGCAGAAGATCTCCGATGCGCTGCACTCGGTGGAGGCCGAGGACCCGTCCCTGAATCTCGAGCACATCCCGGCGCTGAACGAGATCGTGCTGAACGGGCTCGGCGACCTGCATCTCAGGACCGTGCTGGAGGAGATCAGGGACCGCTACGGCATCGAGGTGGAGACGGCACCGCCCTCCATCGCCTACCGGGAGACGATTACCGCGCCGGCGGAGGGTCATCACCGGCACAAGAAACAGACCGGCGGCGCGGGCCAGTTCGGCGAGGTGTATCTGCGCATCGAGCCGCTGGAGGCCGGCGAGGGTTTCGAGTTCAAGAGCGAGGTGGTCGGCGGCGCCATCCCGTCCGGGCTCATCCCGGCGGTGGAGACAGGCGTGCGGCAGGTGATGGAATCCGGCGCGGTCGCCGGCTTTCCCATGCAGGACGTCCGCGTGGTTGTCTACGACGGCAAGTACCACACGGTGGACTCGAAGGAGATCGCCTTCGTCCAGGCCGGCAGGAAGGCCTTCACGGATGCCGTGGAGAAAGCCTCGCCGGCGATCATGGAGCCCATCGTCGACGTGGTATTCCGCGTGCCCGCCGACTGCGTCGGCGCGGTGACCGGCGACCTCTCCGGCATGCGCGGCATCGTCAGCGGCACTGCCGTGCTGGGCGAGAACCGCATGGAGATCTCCGGCCAGGCCCCGCTGGAGGAGATCCAGGGCTACCACTCGCGGCTGAAGTCACTCTCCGGCGGCGAGGGCCGCCTGTCGATGGAGTTCAGCCATTACGCCCGGGTGCCCCATAACATCCAGGAGCGGCTGATCGCCGCGCACAAGGGCGACTAGCAGGGACGGCTAGATCTCGGGATGCCGGTCGTGCCAGCCGGTCGCGCCCTCGTAGGCGTGGCCGATGCGGCACAGCATGGCCTCGCCGCGGGGCACCGCCATGAACTGCATCCCCAGCGGGACGCCGTCCTCCGTGAAGCCGCAGGGCAGCGTCAGCGCCGGCGCGCCCGAGAAGTTGGCGGGCACGGCGAAGTACTGCTTCAGTTCCTCGGCCAGAGGCTCGAAGCCCTCCATGCCGCCGCGCTGGATCTCCTCGGTGACGGGCATGGGCGGGTTGCCTGCCGGCATGGCGATGGCGTCCACCGTTCCGAGCAGCGCGTTCATCCTCGTGGCGTAATCGGCCCGGAAAGCCCGCGCCGCAGCCAGCTGCTCCTCCGTCAGCGCGGCGCCGGCCTGCAGGAATTCGCGGAAGAAGGGTCCGAATTCGTCGGCCCGCTCCGGGTAGAACTCGCTGTGCGCCTCCAGGGCCTCGGCCGCCGCGATGGCGGACCAGGGGTCGGCGAGACCGGTGCTGCCGGCGGGCATCGTCACGTCCACGATCTCGGCGCCCAGCGCGGCCAGCTGGCCCAGCGCATCCTGGATGGCGCTCGCCAGGCGCGGATCGACGCCCTCCGTGGCGAAGGCCTCGTCGTAACCGATGCGCAGCCCCTTCACGCCGGCGTCGATGCCGGCGAAGAGGTCCGGCACCGGCTCGTCCAGGGTGGTGGGATCATTCGGATCCGGGCCGCCGATCACCTGCAGCATGGCTGCCGCATCGGCCACCCGTCGCGTCATGGGACCGACGTGGTCCAGCGATTCCGCCAGCGGGATGACGCCGTAGCGGCTGACCCGGCCGTAGGTCGGTTTCAGCCCCACGATGCCGTTGGCCTGGGCGGGAAAGCGAATGGAGCCGCCCGTGTCGCTGCCCAGCGAGCCGAAGCACAGGCCCGCCGCCGTCGCGACGCCCGAGCCGCTGGACGATACCCCCGGCCAGAGATCCGGATCCCAGGGGTTCCTGGGCACCTCGAAGGAGGGATGGTAGCCGGCCATCGCGCCCTCGGTCAGGTTGAGCTTGCCGACCAGGACGGCGCCGGCCGCTTTCAGGCGCGCGACCACGGTGGCATCGTATTCCGGCACGAAGTCGCGATAGACCGCCATGCCGCCCATCGTCGGCACCCCCGCCGTGTAACAGAGGTCCTTCACCGCCACCGGCACGCCGTGCAACG
This sequence comes from Woeseiaceae bacterium, assembly GCA_035655155.1. GTDB lineage: Bacteria > Pseudomonadota > Gammaproteobacteria > Steroidobacterales > Woeseiaceae > Lentisalinibacter. The sequence goes on along the minus strand of DASRVH010000089.1, from coordinate 15,072 downwards.
GGCCGCGGTAGTTGCCGGCCGCTATCTCAGCCTCGGCCCGCATGGCCGACTCGACTGCCGCGACGCTGGTGACGGTGGCGTAGGCCTTGAGCGATCCCTCCAGATCCTGGACGCGGCCGATCATGGCGTTGGTCAGCGCCACCGGCGAGATCTCCTGTGCCTGGATGCGCGCCGCCACCGACAGCAGGCTCTCGTAGTGCAGCGGCACCGTGGCCCGACCGGCGGCCGGAGCGGCCGAAGGCCCCCCGCCGCCGCCATTGCCGCCATTGCCGCCATTGCCGCCATTGCCGCCATTATTGCCATTGCCGCAACCGGCCGTAGCCGCGGCTACGCCCGCCCCGCCGATGAGCGTCAGCACCTGGCGCCTCGTCAATCCCGCCTTACCGGTCGTCATGATGGCTGCTCCCCTTCATCGTCGGACTTCCCTGGTCGGACCTCCCTGGTCGGACCTCCCTGAGGCCCATTGTAACGGACCGGACGAACGGTAATTCGTCACATGTCGCCGCATAGCGACAGTTGTTGGGCCGGGCGGGCGCGTGCTAGAACCGCTCGACCGGCAACCGGATCGGCCGGCAGGACCGGATGGACGAAATCGACACGACGAGGGGACAGCAATGTTTGAACGTGGCAGGAAAGACGGCGGCGAGACCGCCCCGAATCCCGGCGAGAGCCGCAGCACCGGCGCGCCCGCAGCGAAGCCCGCCCGTGCCGCGGGCAGCGGCAGCGGCGAGATGGCGGTGATCGGGCGCTCCATCCGCATCGACGGCGACCTCCAGGGCGAGGAGGATCTGCGCATCGAGGGGCGGGTGACCGGCACGGTGAAGCTCGTCAACAACAGCCTGACCATCGGCAAGGAAGGCGAGATCCATGCCGACGTCTACGCCAAGGCCATCACCGTGGACGGCGTCATGGAGGGCGACCTGTTCGGCGCCGAACAGGTGGCGATTCGCCGCAACGCCAGGGTGAAGGGCAACATCACCGCCCCCCGGGTGAGCCTCGAGGACGGTGCCCACTTCAAGGGCTCCATCGAGATGGACGCCGAGGCCGTCGAGGCCGCGCTGGGCAAGCAGGGCGCGACGCGCAAGCCGGCCCCGGTGGCTTCCTCTTCGCCGTCAACCGCGAAGAAAGAGGAATCGGCGGCCTGACATGGCCGGCGCGGCCGCGCAGGCGCTGCCGGGGGCAGCGGGGCCGGTACGGGCCCCGCTGTTCCGCTCGCTGGTGGAGCGAATGGAGGACGGCGGTCGCTGGGTGATACTGGATCTCGGACCGGCACGCCCAGAGAACATCGATCTGTTCGGCCGTTTCCGCTGCCGCCTGGAGATCGCCGACCTCGCGGACGATCTCGACGCGCTCGTGCCGCCGGAAGAGGCGGGCGAGGAATGGATGCGCGAGCGCATGGAGGACGCGCTGCCGCCGCGCAACCCGGAACCGGTGGACGTCGTCCTGTGCTGGGACCTGCTCAACTACCTGCAGCCGGCCGCCCTCCCCGCCCTGTCCTCCCGGCTGGCCGCGCGGGGGCTGCCCGGCACGCTGGTGCATGCCCTGGTCGCCTACCGGGACCCGCTGATGCCCGCCCTGCCCGGCGGCTTCTGCCCGGCGGACGGCGAACACCTGGTGCGGCGCAACGCCGCCCCGGACGAACGCCCGGCGCCGCGCTATTCGCCGGAGGAACTCGGCAAGGCCTTCCGGGAGTTCTCCATCGAGCGTGCCATCCTGCTCGGCAACGGCATGCAGGAATTTCTGTTCCGCCTCTGAAGCCTGCCGGTCGCGGCGCCAGTTGACTCGATCCGCAATTGCGTCAACAGTCCCCGTAGTTCCACCGACAGGCCCTGCCATGACTGCAACCGCTACCCGTCTTCTGCGGCCCGCCACCCGCCCGGCGCTCGTCTTCGCGACCTTGTTCACGATCCTCTTCGCCGCGCTCGCACTGACCGGCTGCGCCGCAGGGCCTCGAGCGGCGGACTATCCGGCCGTCCTCGCCGACGTCGAGACCGACCCTGTGCCGGACGAAGGCGATGCGGCCGACGACCCGGCTATCTGGGCACGCACCGCACGGGACGGCGGAGCCCTCGTGCTCGGCAGCAACAAGCTGCGGGCCCTGCACGTCTACGATCTCGACGGCCGGGAGACCCGGACCCTGGAGTCCGGCCGCCTCAACAACGTGGACCTGCGCCCGCTGCCGGACGGCGACGCCGTGGCCGTCGCATCCAACCGCACCACCGGCAGCATCGAGGTCTTCCTGCTCGACGCGGCGACGGGCGGCGTGCGGCCGTTGCCGGGCTCGGCCGTCGCCACCGGGCTCGACGAGATCTACGGCATCTGCCTCGGCTCGGCGGGCGGCGACGGCTTCCATGTGTTCGTGAACGACAAGGACGGCCGCTATCAGCAGTGGTCGCTCTCGCGCACCGATCCGGCTGCCTTCTCCGCCCGGCTCGCCCGGCAGTTCCGCCTGGCGGGCCAGCCCGAGGGCTGTGTGGTGGACGAGGCCGCCGGGCACGTCTACGTGGGCGAGGAACCCCGCGGCATCTGGCGCGGCACGCTCGACCCGGCGGCCGCCTGGGCGCCGGAACTCGTGGACAGCGTGGACGGCCCGGCACTGGTGGCCGACGTGGAAGGACTCACCATCTACTCGCCCGCCGCGGGCCCGCGCTATCTGCTCGCCTCCAGCCAGGGCGACAACAGCTACGCCGTCTACTGCCTCGGCGACGAAGTGCGCTACCTGGTCTCTTTCCGCGTGGCCGACAACGAAACGGCGGGCATCGACGGCACGGAGGAGACCGATGGCATCGACGCGACCGCCGCCGACCTCGGCCCCCGCTTCCCCCGCGGTATCTTCGTGGCACAGGACGGGCGCAACGAAGGCGCCGACAGCCAGAACTTCAAGATCGTGGACTGGCGGCGGATAGAACGCGTAATCCCGGAAGCCGGCTGCCGTTAATTGTAGGAGGGCCTTCAGGCCCGATCCATTATCGAATCGGGCCTGAAGGCCCTCCTACACGCCCCTCCTACGTCGTAATGGCGGCGACGGCGATCATCACCAGCGTCGCCAGCACCGGGATCACCACCGTGACGATGCCCACGTCACGGTAGGCTTCCTTGTGGGTCAGGCCGGTGATGGTGAGCATGGCGACCACCGCGCCGCAGTGGGGCAGCGAGTCGAAACCGCCGCTGGCCATGGTGGCCAGGCGATGCAGCGTGCCGGACTCGATGCCCATCTCCAGATAGGCCGGCGCCATGGTCTGCATGAAGATCTGCAGGCCGCCCGAGGCCGATCCCGTGATGCCGGCCACGAGGCTCACCGAGCCGAACATGGAGACGAGCGGCGGCAGGCCCGACTCCAGCATCAGGCGGGTGAACTGCTCGAACCCCGCCGTCTGCGTCACGACGCCGCCGAAGCCGATGACCGCCGCGGTGTTGATGAGCGGCATGATCGAGTCCTGGGTGCCGTGGCCCACCACCTCCAGCGCGCGGCCGCGCACCATCGGGAACATCAGCACCGCGACCAGTGTGCCGGCGAGCAGCGCGATGCTGGGCCAGACGACGGGCTGGCTGTCGGCGAAGCGCAGCAGCGCGAAGAACCAGCCCGGCTGCGCCAGCGTGGCCTCGTCCAGCGACATGATGATGAGCCTCGGCGCCACGATCGTGCCCAGCACCAGCGCGAGCGGCAGCGCCGCCGGCAGCCAGTGCGGATAGCCGGGATCGCCGGCGTTCGCGGTCGAGACGGGGTCGCTCGGCGCCGGCTGGAAATGCTCGCCGTTGGCGGCGGCGATTCGGCGCTGGCGCTCCAGATACCACATGCCGCCGGCGAACATCAGGGCGCCTCCGCCGAGCCCGTACCAGCCGCCGGCGAACAGGGTGGTCTCCAGCGCCGCGGCCGAGATCACGTTGTGGATGGACGGCGTGCCCGGCAGCGCCGTCAGCGTAAAGGTGCCGGCCCCCAGTGCCAGCGCGCCGCAGAACAGCCGCTTCGGGATGTCCGCCTGCTGCAGCAGCTTCAGCCCGAGCGGATACATGGCGAAGATCACCACGAACACGACCACGCCGCCGTAGGTCAGCAGCGCACAGGCCAGCACCGTGATCCACAGCGCGCGATGGGCGCCCAGCCGCTCCACCAGCGCGAGCGCGATGCTGGCGGCCGCGTGGCTCTCGCCCATGACCCGCCCGAACATGGCGCCGGCGGCGAACAGCAGGAAGAACCGTCCCGCAAAAGTGAACGCGCCCAGCGGCCCGAACGAGAAATACTCGGTCAGCCCGGCGGCAACCGGCAGCTGGTTGGTGGCGATGACCACCACCGAGCACAGCAGCGCCGCGAAGACGATGTTGATGCCCCTGAGGGCCAGCCAGATGAGCAGCGCGACGCTGCCGATGAGACCGATGTACTCCATGCTCCCCCCGAAGCGGCTGCCGGCCCGGGGCAGTATACGCACTCATCGGCAGCGCCGGCGACGTCAGTGCCCCGAGGCCCTGTGAGGGCTCAGGTCATCGTGATGGCGGTGGTGATCGCTATCGCGATCTCGATCGCGACGAGGCCGGTCGTCGGCCGCAACGACCCGTAGCGACTTCAGGAACTCGATCACCGCGTCCCGCTCGTGCTCCGGCAGCGCCTGATAGGCCTGCCGAGACGCGCGTGCCTCGCCGTCGTGGGCCAGCGTCGCCTCTCGCAGCGTGGTGTAGCGGCCGTGATGGAAATACGGCGGCTCGCTGGCCGCGCCCCACAGCCGCTTCGTCAGGAACCGCCGGTTGCCGGCGAAGAATGCCGGTGAGCCCGCCGGGTGATTGATGTCGATGGCTTCGCCGCCGGGGGCGCCCGCTCCGCCCGTGATGTCGTGCAGCTTCAGGTCCGTGAACGCCGGCACCCACACCACGCCGTCGCGGGCCCGGAGCCGGCGGCCGGGCAGCTCGTCGCGGGTGAGATCCACGCGCAGCGGACGTGTGTCGCCCGGCTGCAGATTGCCGGGCGGGTTGTAGGGATTCGGCTCGGTGTACACCCACCCCTCGTCCACCAGCGGCAGGGCCGGCACGTGGCAATCGGCGCAGCCTATGCGCCGGAACAACTGCCCGCCCCGGCGCACGGCCCGCCGGGCCTCCCGGCCGGGGGGCAGTACCTGGCGCGGCGCCGGCAGGGTCGCCTGGAACAGGGTCGCCGCCGTGATGTCCGCGCGAGTCAGCTCGTCGGCGATCCCGTCGCCGTCGGCATCGACGCCGTCGCCGAAGCGCTCCGCTGCCTGCATGCCGTGGTGGTGATTGAATGCATTGCTGGTGAACTGGCGGATGGATACCGCGCTGCCCGACTGGTGGAACGGATGGACGACCAGGCTCGGCGGGTCTTCGGCGCCCGCGCTCGCCAGGCTCTGCGGCGGCAGGCCCTCCACTGCCGAGACGTCCCAGACACCGTCGGCATCACGGCGGATCGTCCCGAAGGACACCCCTTTGGTCTCCAGCGCGAGGGCGCCGCCCGGCGGGGTGGCATCCCGGATGGTCTGCAGCTCGGCGGTCATCTGGCGGGCGAGCATCTCGATGTAACCCGAGCCGTACATGCCGGGCGTCGCGCGGAAATTGCCGATGCTCTGCAGCATGGTGAAGGCGCCTGCCTCGTCCCGCGCGCCCTTCAGCGGCACGGTATCGTTGACGTCGAAGGTGGCGAAATCGAAACGCTGGGCGGCCACGAATACGCCGGTCACGAAATCGCCGCCGCCACCGGGCCGGCCGGCCGGCAGGTTGTGGCAACCGCCGCAGCTGTTGGCGTCACGCCCCGAAACCCGGTTGAAGCTGCGGGGAAAGACCAGCGGTGCCGAAGCGTCCGCGAGCGGGCCGCCGGTGCCGGCACTGAGCGGCCGTCCGGCTCCTTCCGCGGGCGTCCAGCGCGCGGTGAATGCGGCCTCGCCGCGTTGCAGCAGCTCGTGCAGCGGCAGCCGATGCTCCTCGCCGTCCTCGAGCCGCCGGTAGCCCGAACGCTCTTCACCGATCCGCCCGGCAGGGGGCTCGGCCATGCGTTCAACCAATGGTCCGACGACTGGCCCGGCTGCTGCCGGATCGGCGACCGCTCCCGCGGTCACATCCACGCTCATCAGCAGCACTACGACGAGAGCCGCTGCCGCCGGCGCGGCGCCGGCACCCTTCCTCTCAAGGTCCGTCTCCATGACCTCCTCCCTGGTTTGGTTGCGAAGGGGGCCGACACTAGGCACGGGCCGCGGCGCGGGCGACCCGAATATCTGCGATGACGGACGGGATTGGGTAGACTGGCGCCGTGTCTCTTTGGGGGGAGCGCCGCCATGCCGATCCGTTACCTGAAGATCGTCCTGATCGCGTTTCTGGGCCTGATGGCCCTTTTCTACGGCCTGCAGAACATCGTCAACCTGGAGGCCGCGCACCAGGTGGTCGCCGCCGTCCTCGCGATGGCCGATCACGAATATTACGCCTCGTCGCTGGGCCCGCCGGTGACGAGCCCGATCCTCTCGGGCATCGCGCTGGCTGTCATCATCGCCGGCGAACTCGCCGCCGGGCTGGTGGCACTGAAGGGCGCATGGGACCTGTGGGCGAACCGCCGCGCGCCGGCGGCGGCGTTCAACGGAGCGAAGACCTGGGCGCTGATGGGCGCCGGCATCGGCATGATCGTGTGGTTCGGGTTCTTCCTGGCCATCGGCGGGTCGTGGTTCCAGATGTGGCAGACCCAGCTCGGCGCGCAATCCCTGGACGGCGCCCTGCAGTACTTCCTCTGCTGCGCCATCGTCTTCGTCATCGTCAACATGGACGACGCCTGACACTTGGAAGATGCCCCCAGCCGCACCGCTTTCGGTACCGCCTTCGCCCGCGCGGTGCACGGGCGCATCGACGACGCGCCGGTCGTCCTCGACGACGCCGTCGCCGAACGGCTGCTGCCCGGTTATCAGCAGCGCTACATCCGCCGCCTGGGCCGATTGTCCCGGTTCTGGCGCCGTTACTATGTGCGCCAGGCGGACGCCTTCACGGCTTTGCGCTCCCAGGTGGTCGTGCGCTGCCGCTACGCCGAAGACGCCCTTGCCGAGGCACGCACGGACGGAGCGGAGCGCTACGTCATACTCGCCGCGGGCCTCGATACCTTCGCGCTGCGGCAATCCGCGCCGCCGATCGAGGTGCTGGAGATCGATCACCCCGCCACCCAGCGGTGGAAGCAGGGCCTGCTGCAAAGCCGGGGGCTGGACCTGCCGCCGGAACTCCACTTCCTGCCGCTGGATTTCGAGACGGTGCAGCTGGGCGAGGTCTGGCCCGTCCGTCCCGCGCCCGACTTCGTCTCCTGGCTCGGCGCCACCTACTATCTCAGCCGCGACGCGATACGGAACACGCTGGCGGCGCTCGCCGGGTGCACCGCGCCCGGCTCCCGCATCGTCTTCGACTACTGGAGCGCGCATCCGCCCACCGCCGCCGGAAACCTGCTGCTGTGGGGCACGCGGCTGGCCGTGGCCTTCCAGCAGGAACCGATGCTGAGCTTCTTCGACACCGACGAGATCGAGGCCCTCGCGGAGGATGCCGGCTGGAGCGTGACGGAGCACCTGACGCCGGCGACGCAGAACGAACGTTACCTGGCCGGGCGCCAGGACGGACTCGTCGTCCCCTCCTTCGCCCATCTGCTCGAGCTCACGAACGCGGCCTAGCGCTGACCCTGCCTGCATCGGCCGCGGCCGCCGGCCCGAATACCCGCACATGAGCGTTGCCTCCGCCAATGCCGACGTGACCGTCTGGTACGACAGCGAGTGCCCGCTGTGCCTGCGCGAGATCGCGCTGATGCGGCGGCTCGACCGCCGCGGCGCCATCCGCTTCGTCGCCATCCGGGACGGCGGCGACTGCCCGCTCGACCGCTCCACCCTCCTCGAGCGCTTCCACGCGCGGGAGGACGGCCGGCCCATCGTCTCCGGCGCCGCGGCTTTCGCAGCCATGTGGCGGGCCATCCCGGCGCTACGGCCCCTCGGCCTGCTGGCGCGCTTCCGCCCGGTGCTGTGGGTGCTGGAACGACTCTACCGGGGGTTTCTGCGCATCCGGCCGTGGTTGCAGCGGCGATTGAGGCGAGCGGCGAGAGAGGATCGGGATCGGGCCTGAAGGCCCTCCTACACCTTCTACACCTCCAACAGCGGCCCCCAGACCATCGTCTCCCGCCCGCCCAGCCGCAGCTGCTGGCGCAGGCCGAACCCCAGTTTCTCCAGCACCCGGATGGATGCGGCGTTGTCCGGCGCGACCAGTGCCACGATGTCAGCAACGCCGAGACCGCGTCCGTACTCCAGCACGGCCCGGGCCGCCTCCGCCGCGTAGCCCCGCCCGCGCGCCTCCGGCAGGAAAGCGAAACCGACGTCCGTGACCTCGAGTTCCTCCCGATACAACAGGCCGCAGACGCCCAGCGCCAGTCCGCTCTCCCGGCTGCCTACCAGGAACTGCCCGTACCCGGGCTTCGGCTGGCAGGTCCACGCACCTTCCCGGATGAAGCGCCGGGCCTGCTCGTCCGTGGCCAGATTCTTGTCGCCGATGTGGGTGCGGAACGCCTCCTCGTTCACCAGCCGCAGCAGGAATCCGGCATCGTCCTCCCGCAGCCGGCGCAACGTGAGCCGGCGGGTCTGCGCAACGGTCCGTCCGTCTGCGTTCGGGGCGGCCGTCACCGATGCCTGCCTGCGGCGCACGCCGCGCCCGGGCGACTCAATCCCCGGCTCCCTTCATTCCGCGGGACCAGGCTTCCTTCAGCACCGGGTACTGCTCGATCTTCAGCATCTGCTTGCCAGCGGCTCGCCGTGCGGCGGCGCTGCCGGCCCGTTCCTGCGTGATGCGCTGCTGCTCGGCGTAAGGCAGCTGGGGCATCGCATTGATACGGGTGGCCAGAAGCTGCAACTCGCCGCTCAGCTCCTCGATCCTGGGGGCCGCGGCCGCGGCCGACTCCTCGTCGGTGACGCCTTCCAGCACGCCGTTAATCTCGGCGGCCAGTTCGCGCTGGGCCTCCATGGCCTGCTCGTAAGCCGCCACGGCATCACCGGGCCCGGCGTCGATGACGGCATCGGCATCGGCAATGGCATCGGTATCGGTATCGGTATTGGTATTGGTACTGGTATTGGTATCGGGCTCGTTGCCGCAGGCGGCAATGGCGAGCCCCGCGGCCAGTATCAGCAGCGATCGGAACATGGAACCACTCCTGGATAACACCACGCCGATTCTACATGCAGGAGGGGCTTCAGCCCCGATCGCGACGCCAGGCCCCCGGCCCGCTATTTGGATCGGGCCTGAAGGCCCTCCTACATGTTTCGGCCGGGTTGCCGGCAGTCTTCCGCCTTGTGCTAGATTTGCGGACCCGATTCCGGAACCGGAACCCCGCACGTGACCGCTGCCGTTACCAGGCTCTGGCCCCTGCTGCTGGCCGCCGTGCTCGCGGCCTGCGCAACGCCGCCCACCGACCCGCTCCGCGTCACCGGCGAGCGCCTCTTCATACCCGTGACGGTCAACGGCATCGAGACGGAGGCCCTGCTGGATTCCGGCGCCGAGATGACGCTGATCGATGCCGGCTTCGCCCGGCGCCTCGGACTGGCGTACGCAGGCGAGGACGTGGCCAGGGGGACGGGCGGCAGCCAACCGGTTCGCTTCGCGGAGAACGTCTCCCTCCAGGCGGCCGGCTTTGCCGAGGACTCCGTGACGGTCGCCGTGCTCGATCTGACGGACGTCTCCGCCCGGCTGGTCGGCGAGCCGGTGCGCGTGGTGATGGGTCGGGAGATCTTCGACTCGGGCCGCTACTTCCTGGACATCGACGGGCAGCGCTTCGAGCGACTCTCGCGGGACACAGAGCCGCCCGGCCTGGCCCTGCCCCTGGGCGAGGAGCGCGGCATCCGCCAGCTGCCGGTGCGCATCGACGGCCTGCCGCCCGTACCGGCCGACTTCGATCTCGGCAACGGCAACGAGGTGCTCGTCGACAGAGACTATGCGGAAGCCGCCGGTCTGCTCGATGTGCACCCGGTCGTCGGCACGAAGCCCGGCGGCGGCATCGGCGGCGAGATCGAGCGCGATCTCCTGGTCATTGACAGTCTCACCGTGGCGGGCCGGGTGTTCGAGGAGGTCATGGTGGCCATCGATCCCACCCCGACGGCCTCCAGCGTCAACATCGGCGTGCCGATCCTCCGGCATTTCCTGATCACGGTCGACTTTCCCGAGGATACGGTCTGGCTGCAGCCGCGCCCGACGAGCGAACCCGGCCCCTGACCCGCTCGGGACCGGCGGCCGCCTCTTCCTGAGCGGCCGGTACAGATACGGGTTATGATGCTGAAAGATGCGGGAATCGCATCCGCTGCCAGGCGCTGCCCGGAGCAGGGCCGACAGTCCGCGTGGGGGGTGCTGCGCGTGACGCCGCAACCCCACGAGATAACAATAATCCAGGGGGAATATCATGAATGCGCTACGCACCCTACTGCTCGCAGCCGGCGCGCTGTCACTGTTGGCCGGGCCTGCCCAGGCCGACGATCACTCACCGGGGGTGACCCCGGCGGAGTTTTTCCCGTGCACCTTCAACGACGGCAAGGACATGGGGGACCTGAAGAAGGTCATCGATCGCTGGAACGACTTCATGGACGAGAACGACGACTCCGGCTACCAGGCCTGGCTCCTGACACCCGACTTCGTCAGCGGGGACCAGGCAGGCTGGCACGTGGGCTGGCTCGGTGGTTGGCCGAGCGGCAAGGCGATGGGTGCAAGCCTCGACGTCTGGCACTCGAAGGGCGGCGACCTCCAGCGCGCCTTCGACGACGTGGTGAGCTGCGCCGCCCACATCAACTACGCCGTGCTGCCGATGAAGGAAGCGGAAGGCGAGCCTCCTACACGGCCGCTGCTCAGTTTCACCGACTGCGAGGTGGAACGTGGCGCCGGCATGGAAGCAGGCCTTGGCGCGGTTCAGGAATGGATCGAGTGGGAGACCTCCGCCGGCGGCGACTCGCCCCACTGGGTGTTCTTCCCCGGCTACGGCAGTCCGGTGGACGCCGACCTCGACTTCAAGTGGGTCACGGGTTACCGGGACTACGCGGCGTTCGGCCGCGACTGGGACGCCTACGGCAACGAGGGCGGCTGGCAGAAGGCCCAGCAGATCTTCCGGGGGACGCTGGACTGCGACAGCCCGCGGGTCTACCAGGTGCAGCAGATCCGCTCCGCGGAAAGGCAGTAGTCACACGGGGAAAACGGTTGGCCGGGAACGGGTTCCCGGTCAGCCGGCCCCGACATCGGTCTCTTCCTCCTTGAAGCGCTGCACGTAACGCAGCGTCACGAAGTTGATCGCCGACATCACCAGCGCCACCTCATAGCGGTGGAAGGCCACGGCCATGCCGATCAGGCCCGTATTCCAGATGCTCGCGGCCGTGGCCGTTCCGCTGACGCTGCCGCCGCTCTTCAGGATGGCGCCACCGCCGATGAAGCCGATGCCGGTGATGAGTCCCTGCAGTATGCGCGACTCCGCCTCGGTGGATGTAAGCACCGAAATCCCCACGAGTGTGTAGCCGCAGGCGGCTACGGCCACCAGCGGGAAAGTCCTGAGACCGGCCCCGCGGCTCTCGCGCTCACGGTCCCAGGCCACCGGCAGAGACAGTACCCATGCGATCGCCAGTTGCCCCAGGTGAAATACCACCTGCGACCAGGCTACCTCCATCGGGGGGATGGGAAAGCCGGAACCCGCCGACATGGCGTGTCCGTCCGGGCCTATACGCCCATCAGACCGGCGACGCCCACCAGGATGAGGTAGCCGGCCACGACGTAGTTCAACAGCCGGGGCACCACCAGGATCAGGATACCCGCGAGCAATGCGATCAGGGGCTGGAAAGCGAGGTGTATGGTCATATCCGTCCCGCCGACCCCGACGGGCCGACGACTCTCTGCAGCTTCGTCCCGGGAAAGACTGCAGGTAACGTGCCAGCCGCGACATCCGGGGCAGCCGCCCGGGCACACGGCGCGCCGGCCTGCCCCGTGGCAAGGCCTGCGCACGATCGTGCAGAAGTTGCACCGTGCGAGTGCCCCGTCCCGTAGCCCGGATGAACCTCGACAGGAGCTGAAGCCCGCTGCCGTCCGGACGCGCGTGGTGCTAATCTCTGCTCGTGGACGGCTTGTTCAACAGACTGCACGACCGGCGTGAGCCGCCCGGCATCGAGCTGGACATCCTGCGGCGGATGCCGAAGATTTTCCTGCTCGGCACCGCCGCACCGTTCGCCCTCTCCGGCCTGGTCCGGCTCCGGCTCGCCGGCGAGCCCGGCTTCGACGTGGCGAAGCGCATCGCCAGCGTGGACATCTTCGCCATCGCGCTGGTCGTGACCTTCTGGACGGCGGCACTGACCGTCGCCATCGCCTGCTTTATCGTCTTCGTAATGAAGGGCCCGGGCTACGTGGCCGACGCCTATCACCTGGACGATGCGCCGGAGCCGGCCGTGCGGCCGGAGAGACTCCGGACCTGAGTCGGAGGGGCCCGGTCAGACCGGCGCGTAGACTTCCCGCATCACCTCGCCCACCTCGGTCATGGCCTGCGCGCCGTCGCCCTCGTACGCCGAGCCGTGCATCGTCGCGCAGACCCGGGGGCTCAGGGCGGCGAGCCGCGCCAGGTGCGTGCCGGTATCCGGGGTCCAGGGCATGTAACCGCTCATCGGGCCCTGCTGGTAGGTGATCAGCGTCTCGCGGAAGCGCTCCGTGACGCTGTTGCCGGTGGCCGCCTCGACGTCGCCGAGCTGGTGCAGCAGATCCGAGCAGAACAGCACCCGTTCGGTCTCCTCGAACAGCATGGCGGCGTCCCAGCCGTGGGGCAGGTGAGGCGTGGCGCAGAAATGGAATCGGCGCGCGCCGGTCGCGAAGGTCTCACCGTCTTCCAGTATGCGCGGCGGGCGCTCGGCATAATCGCCCAGGAACACCATCGCGCCCACGTGGCTGCTCACGGCGGCCGCGGCCGGCGCCGCCTCGAGCCAGCGATTGAGGGACCCGCACTCGTCCGGCTCGAAATGGCTGAAGCCGATCCAGCGCAGACTCGCCGGGTCGATCACCTTGCCGACCGCCTCGTGGACCGCGGGGAAGATCGACTGCATTCCGGTGTGGTACAGCAGGGGTTCCTCGTCGCGGACGAGGAACTGGTTGAACTGGATGCCGGCCTCGGGCACGAACGTGGAGATGCGAAACACGTCCGCGGCGATCTCGGTGATGGTGGTCATACCGCTCTCCCTGATCTGACGCCCAGTCCGGAGCATACGCCGTTTCCGGTGTGTCGGCATCGGCCGTGCCCGGCCACAACCGGACCATATAACGGGATGGAATACCACGGTAACAAAGCTCTATTTCACGCCGGACGCCCGGCCCGGTAGCCTTCCGGACCCTGTACCCACCAGCCGGGAGAGAGAGCATGTCTGCAACCGAAGAATTCCTTGATGCGAACGAACGCTACGCGGAGACCTTCGACAAGGGCGACAAGCCCATGCCGCCGGGCAAGAAAGTTGCGGTGGTCGCCTGCATGGACGCGCGGCTGGAGACCGGGCGCCTGCTCGGCCTGGAAGAAGGCGATGCCCACGTCATCCGCAACGCGGGCGGCGTGGTGACGGACGACGTGATCCGCTCGCTGGCCATCTCCCAGCGCCTGCTCGGCACCCGCGAGATCGTGCTGATCCACCACACGGACTGCGGCATGCTGACCTTCAGGGACGATGCCCTGAAGGCGGAGATCGAGGACGAGACGGGCGTGCGGCCGCACTTCGCGCTGGAGGCGTTCCCGGATCCGGCCGACGACGTGGTCCAGTCCATCCGCCGCATTCGCGCGAGCCCGTTCGTTCCGCACAAGGATGCCGTGCGCGGCTTCGTCTACGACGTGAAGACGGGGCGGCTGAACGAGGTGGAGGCGGATCGGGGCTGAAGCCCCTCTCACACCGGGCAGCTTGACCCGCGGCGGCGGGGATGCAAGCCTGAAGGGGTGAGTCAACCCGGCGTGCACCGCCGGAACGGAGTGTTGCATGCCGAACGAGACCTGGCGGTTCTTCCAGGCCTTCATGAAATCACCCCGCGTCGTCGCCTCCGTCGTTCCCAGCTCGGCATTCCTGAAACGCCGCATCGTCGAGGCTGCCGGCCTGCCTCGCGCCAGGGTCGTCGTGGAACTGGGAGCCGGCACCGGCGGCACGACGCTCTCCCTGCTCGAAGCGATGGCCGAGGGCAGCCGCCTGATCGCCATCGAGCGGACTGCCGACTTCGTGCCGGGCCTGGAGGCCATCGACGACGAGCGTTTCGAGATCGTGCACGGCTGTGCGAGTTCCATCGGCCGCGTGCTGGCCGAGCGGGGCCACGGCGGGGCCGATGCGGTCGTCTCCGGGATCCCGTTCTCCACCATGCCGGAGAGCCTCTCCGCCGAGATCATCGACGCCGTGCATCGCGCGTTGAACCCGGGCGGGCGCTTCGTCGCATACCAGTTCAGCGGACGGGTGGCCGATTACACTCGACCGGTGATGGGGCGGCCCCGTATCCAGCGCGAGATTCTGAACGTGCCGCCCATGCGCGTATTCACATGGGAGAAGAAGCGGGCCGATCTCGATGCTGCCGCTGACGCGGCGTAGTCTCGACGGGCGCGGGCATTCGCGCTGCCAGGAGTGACACCGTGAACCGAACATCCCGGCCTGCGATGGCCGTTGCGACCCTGGTGACCCTGTTGACCCTGGCGCTCGGCCTGGGCGCCTGTACGGGCCTGCGGCCGGGCTTCGAGACGCCCACGGTGACGGTCAGTTCCTTCCGGCCGCTGCCCGGCGATGGCGCCGTGCCCCGGTTCGAGATCGGGCTGCACATCGTGAATCCGAACCGGGAGCCGCTGGAACTCCAGGGCCTCGCCTACACGGTGAGTCTCGACGGCCGTGAGCTGGTGAAGGGCGTGGAGAACGAGCTGCCGGTCATCGAGGGCTATGGCGAGGGCGATGTGAGGCTGGTGGCCCAGCCGAATCTGCTCGGCGGCATCCGCCTGGTAACCGATTTGATGGCGAGCCCGCGGGACCGCTTCTCCTACGCGCTGGAGGCGAAGCTCGACGTCGGCCGGTTCGCGCCGGCGATCCGGGTGCGGGACGAAGGCGAGATCGCGCTGCAATA
>DASRVH010000088.1:0-82664 GCA_035655155.1 Woeseiaceae bacterium | reverse complement strand
GGCGAACGCCTCGTTGATGACCACCTCCCAGGGACTGTCCGGGGTCGGCATGCGGCCACGCACCCTGTGCAACTGGTTCAGCAGCGGCGGCCGGTCCTCCGGCAGCGAGACCAGCAGGCCGGTGACCGGGTCCTCGAAGCCGGGCACCTCCACATTGATCTGCGCCCTGACCCGGGCCTCCGCCTCGCGCACGCCCTCGACGTCGCGCACGCGCTCCAGCAGCGACAGCGGCGCGCGCTTCAGCGAGACGAACACCTCCGCGAAGCGGTAGGTCTGGTAGTAGTTGCTCTGGGTGAGCTTCAGCGAGTCGAGGGTGCTGAGCGAGATGATGTAGGTGGCCACGCCGCTCGCGATGATCAGGGCGATGGCGAGTGCCTGGCTGCGCATCTGCCAGAGTTCCCGCCAGCGTTTCCTGGCCAGCGCACGCATCGGCCTACCAGCTGATCTCCGACGGCGGCCTGCGCGTCTCGTTGCGGCGCTCGCCCGAGATTTGCCCGTCGCTCATGAACAGTACGCGGTCCGCCATGTCGGCGATGCTGGCGTTGTGGGTGATCACCGCCGTTGCGGTGCCGTACTCCTCGTTCACACGCGCCAGCGCCTCGAGCACGTGTACGCCGGTCTTCGAATCGAGTGCGCCGGTGGGCTCGTCGCAGAGCAGCACCTCGGGCCGCTTGGCGATGGCCCGGGCGATGGCCACCCGCTGCTGCTCGCCGCCGGAGAGCTGGGCCGGGAAGTGATCCATGCGCGGCCCCAGGTTAACCATCTCGAGCGCCTCTTCCGGCGTCATCGGGTTGCGGGCGATCTCCGTGACGATGGAGACGTTCTCCCGGGCGGTCAGGCTCGGGATCAGGTTGTAGAACTGGAAGACGAAACCGACCGCATGGCGGCGGTATTCGGTGAGCTCGGATTCGCTCGCGCCGGTGAGGTCGATGTCGTCGAAACGCACCGTGCCCTCGGTGGGGGTATCCAGGCCGCCGAGGATATTCAGCAGGGTCGACTTGCCGCTGCCCGAAGCCCCGAGCAGCACCATGAACTCGCCCGCGTACAGCTCCACGTCCACGCCGCGCAGGGCATGGACCTCAACTTCCCCGACCCGGTATACCTTGGTCAGTCCGCGGGCGACGAAGATGGCCCGGGTGCTGCTGTCGCCATTGCTATCGTCGTTGCTGGAACTGTCGTTTCCGGCTTCGGCGCTCATCCCTGACACTCCAGACAGCCGCGGCCCGGCTCGTGGCCGCCGCGGCTCCCGGCAACCGGGCCGTCAGTGGATCTCGTGGCGGGCGAGTATCGAGCGGATCGACTGACGCAGACGGCTGTCGACCCAGGGCTTCTCGATGTATTCCGCGGCACCGGCCCGGATTCCGCGCACCGCCATCGCCACGTCGCCGTCACGGGCGAGCAGGATGGTGGGAACGTGATGGCCGGCCTCGTTGAGTTGCTCCAGGAGTTCGACGCCCGAGATACCCGGCAGCCAGACTTCGGTGATGAGGCAGTCCGGGACATGATCCGCCGTCGCCCGCAGGAACTCCTCGGCGGAGTCGTAATGGCAGATCTCGGTCGCAAGGTCGCCCAGCAGCGCGTCCAGCCCATCGCGGACTGTCGGATCCGGGTCCACGACGGCAACGCACGATGCCTTGGTGCCCTGGTGATTATTTGCCCCCGCGGCGGACTGACCGTCCCCAGAAATCATCACAGCTCAAAATAAGAATGCTATTTGGCGACAGTGGCATGATCGGGAAATCAAACTACCCTAAACATACGGGCTTCTACCTAGCGGCAGGCGTCCTCGCCGCCGGGTCGGCGAGCAGTCGCACGAGGCTCGCTCGAGTGCCCCTCAGGGGTCGCACTCGGATCGTTCGGCGATCGCTCGGAGATCGTTCAGAGGTCGCTCAGGAATCGCTCGGGAATCGCTCAGGATCGCCGGCGGAGGGCGGGCGCGGGGGAGATCAGTGGTGTTCGGGTTCCTCGCCCGCATCCGCACGGAGCATGACGGCCATGCGTACGAGGTGCGCGAGCGAATTCGCCTGCATCTTCTCCATGACGCGGGCGCGATGGATCTCTATCGTGCGCTGGCTGACCCCGAGTTCGTAGGCGACGACCTTGTTGGGCTTGCCGTCGACGACGAGCTCCATGACCTCCTGCTCCCGGTTGGTGAGGGAGTTCCAGCGCTTCTGCAGGTGGTGGTGCTCCTCCAGCGACTGGCGGTTCTCGGCATCTTTGGCCAGCGCCTCGTTGATGCGATCCAGCAGATCCTGGTCGCGGAAGGGCTTCTGCAGGAAGTCGGCGGCGCCGCCCTGCATGGCCTCCACCGCCATGGGCACGTCGCCGTGGCCGGTGATGAAGATGATGGGCAGGATGGAATGACGCTCGTTCAGGGCCTCCTGCAGCTCCAGTCCGCTCATGCCCGGCATGCGCACATCGAGCACCAGACAGCCGGGCCGGTCGTCGTTATAGGCATTCAGGAAGTCGCGGGCCGAGGCGAACGTCTCGCACGGTATCCCCACGGACTGCAGCAGAAACGACAGCGAATCGCGTATCGCCTCATCGTCGTCCACCAGGAATACCGTAGGCTGATGCGATTCAGCTGTTCCCGCCATCGCGGACCCCTCCCTCTACCGTCGGCAGCGTCAAAGTGACTATGGTACCGCCCTTTGGGTTGTCTTCGTAGGTCACCTCTCCGCCATGGCTGCGGATGATGGACATGCAGATGGACACGCCGAGCCCCATGCCGTTCTTCTTGGTGGTGAAAAACGGGTTGCTCACGTTGCTCTTCACCTCTTCCGACATGCCCGTGCCGTGGTCGGTGACGCGCACCATGACCTCGCCGTCGCCGTTCAGGCGGGTCTGCACCACGATGTCGCCGGTGCGCCGCTCCTCGGAGGCGTCGAAAGCGTTGCGCAGGAGGTTCAGCATCACCTGCTGGATCTGCACGGGATCGACCTTCACAGGGATCTGCGGCTGGTCGAAGTCGTAGATGACGGGTATGTCGTTGCCGCGCACGTCGATGCTGACCAGCGGCTCCAGCTCCGAGATGAGCTCGTTGATGTTGCGCACCTCCCGGGTCTGGTCGGTCTTGCGGATGAGGGCGCGCAGACGGCGGATGACCTCGCCGGCCCTGAGCGCCTGGTCGCTGATGTTGCCGAGCGCCCGGGTAAGCTTCGCGGTGTCCGGGTTGCCCGCCGCGATCATCCGCTTGCTGCCTTGCGCGTAGGTGGTGATCGCGGTCAGCGGCTGATTGATTTCGTGGGCGATGCCGGCCGCCATCTCGCCCATGGTGCTCAGGCGCGCCACGTGGGTGAGGCGCTCGCGCTGGGAGGCGAGCTCGGCCTCCCGGTCCTTCGACTCGGTGATGTCACGGGTGACGCCGAGGACGCGCTCGACCCGGTGGTCCGGAGTGAACACGGGAGTGGTGTGAGAGCGGAACCAGCGCAGCGTGCCGTCGGCCTGCTTGACGCGGTATTCGAACGCCTGGGAATCGCCCTCGTGGACCCGGCCGATAGCCTGCTCGATACGGCTCCGGTCCTCGGGCAGGACACGGTGGCGCAGATCCGAGCCCTGGACGGACTCACCGGTCGCCAGGCCGGGCATCACCGCCGAGTCGCCTTCCAGCGTGCGGAAAACGTCCGTGTCCGGCTGCCATTCCCAGACGTTCAGGTTGGCCGCCCGCAGGGCCATCTTCAGCGATTTCTCCTTGTCACGCAGGGCACTCTCCAGCTCGCGCACCTGGGTCATGTCCCGCAGGATGCCCGTGAAGATCTTTTCGCCGTCCTGGAATTCGCTGATCGCGAGATGCACGGGAAAGATGGTGCCGTCCCGGCGCCTGGCCTCCACGTAGCGGCCGATGCCGATGATGCGCGCCTCGCCGGTCTCCATGTAGCGTGCGACGTAGCGATGATGCCGCTGCGCATGGGGCGCCGGCATGAGGGTGCTGACGTCCTCGCCGATGATCTCGTCGCGGGTGTAGCCGAACATGGCCTCGGCGGCCCGGTTGAAGGTGCGGATGCGCCCGTCAGCGCCCATGGTGATGATGGCCTCGGCCGCCGTCTCCACCACCGAGTGCATCAGCTTCTGGGAATCCTCCAGCTGCACGGAGGCGAGCAGACCGCGCCGGCGGCCCTGCCAGAGCACGAATCCCAGCAGGAACAGGGCGACGCCGGCCAGCAACCAGGGCAGCCATTGCGCCAGCGCCGGCCCGGCCGGTGCCGCGGCGACGGCCCGCGGGGCGGCCGCCAGGGCGGCGAACCAGAGCGCTGGAGAAAAACCGGCAGGGCGCCGTCGGGTGAGACGTCGGGTGATATGAGCCACGCGGATACGCAGGGATACTGGCCAGAGCGGGATTCTACCCGCTCGGCCCGCCGATGCCCACGTCGGTCCTTGCCGGCCCTCGCCGGCCCTCGCCTGACGACGCCGTGCCGGTGCGCCGGGCGCCGCCGCCTCAGTCGGGACGGCGCTTGCGCTCGATGCGTTGCTGGCGGCGTACCACGGGCCACAGCCCGCCGATGGCTTCGGACAGCGCCGCCACCAGATCGTCCAGGCTCAGCACGCCGGCCAGCTCGCCGTTACCCCCCAGCACGGGCAGCCGCCGGACCGCGCGGGTCTGCATGGCCTCGATCGCGTCCAGTATCTCGTCCTCCGCCTCGACCGTCGCGAGTTCGTAGCTCATCACGTCGCCGCAGGTCACGGCATCGAGATCCACGTCCCGGGCCAGCAGCTCCAGGACGATGTCCCGGTCCGTCAGTATTCCCACCGGCGCTTCGCCGGAGGGGTGCGGCTCGGTCACGATCACGTCGCCGACGTGCTGGTCGCGCATCAGCGCGATGGCGTCCCGGATGGACGTCCGCCGCTCTACCGTGACCACACGCCGCGCGCAGATATCGCCGACGCGCATGACTCACCTCCTCTGTCCGTGGCTCCCTGGCTCCGTGGCTTCATGGCCATACGGGCCCGATGCCTTTTCAGTCCGTGCTGCGTTTCCTGTCCACGTGCACCGGCGTCTCGAACCAGGCCGGCTTCAGCACCAGCAGATCGCATGGCAGATTGTCCATCACCTGTTCCGCCGTGCTGCCGATGAAGATGCGTTTCAGCCGGTTCCGCGCCACCGCGCCCATGATCACCACCGAGGCCTCCACATCGCGCGCAAGGGCCGGCAACACCTCCTGCGTGCGGCCGGGCAACAGATGGGCGGTCTTGGCGCTCAGCCCGTGGAACTCGAGCAGCTCGTTGAAGTGCTCGCGGTGGCGCTCGTGCATCTTCGCCTCCAGCTCCTCCACCGGCAGGGTCACCGGCACGAAGGTGCTGTTGGCGGCATCCGCGACGGCGATGATGGGATCGTACGAATGGAACGTGTGCACTTCGCCGCCGGTGGCGCCGGCCAGCCGCTTCGCCGTATTGATGATCTGGTCGTCGAGGGCCGCGGGTTTCTCGTGTTCGTGCAGCGGATCCACCGCGGCCAGATAGCGGATATCGTCTTCCCAGTTGCCGCCGGGCTTCACCAGCCAGAGAGGCACCGGGCAGGTACGGATCAGGTTCCAGTCGGTATTGGTGAAGATCACCCGTGCCGCCGGCTTGTGATAGTGGGTGTCCTTGAAAACGGCGTCGGCGCCGGTGCCGACCGCCTTGCGCACGATGCCCTCGTGCAGCGGGTTGTCCCACGCCGCGTCGGTGGTCACCTCGAGTCCGTCGCCGCGCAGTTTCCCGGCCAACTCCTCGAGCCGGGAGCGGAAATGTTCCAGCGTCTCCTCGCGCGCCTCTTTCAGCCCGCGGGAATCGAAGAAGCGGTCGCCGGAAAGGTACTGGTTGTAGTAGCAGACGA
Source organism: Woeseiaceae bacterium (assembly GCA_035655155.1). Lineage (GTDB taxonomy): Bacteria > Pseudomonadota > Gammaproteobacteria > Steroidobacterales > Woeseiaceae > Lentisalinibacter. The sequence continues at coordinate 76,852 of DASRVH010000088.1, read as the reverse complement.
ACAGCTCCAGGCGGGCTCCGGTCTGCCCCGCCAGCCAGGCCGCGCGCTCCATGGCGGGCTGCTGCTCGCTGGTGGGGTCGATCACTGCCAGAAGTTTGCGGAATTCGGCCATGGTGTTGACTCCTTCAACGAAGATTTGACCGGGCCGGCGCCTCCGGCCATTGCGGTAAACCGAAGGGCCTGAAACCAGCATAGTCCGCCCCCTCCGGGGCTAGAATACGCCAAGCTGCGTAGCGCCCTGCGGGCACTACCTAGCGGCGCCCGGACCACGCGCCACGGGATGCCGCGTACGTCTGGCAAGCGCCGGTGGAGGGGTTTAAGCTGCGGCGCAACGCGCCCCCCGGGGGACGGCGAACATCTCGAGGCTCTCGCTATCTTGAAGGACGAGCGACTTCTGCGCCAGGCAAGCGCCGTCTCCCTCCTGACGGCGCTGCTGCTGACCGTGGTCAAATTCGTGACCTGGCTCGCCACCGGTTCGGCCAGCCTGTTCGCCTCCATGGCCGACTCAGCGCTGGACGTCGTTTCCTCGGGCGCCAATTTCGCCGCCCTGCGCATCGCCCTGCGCCCTGCCGATACCGATCACCGCTTCGGCCACGGCAAGGCCGAGTCACTGGCCGGGCTGGGTCAGGCACTGTTTATCGGCGCCTCGGCGGTCGGCACCGGCGCTTACGCCGTCACCCGTCTCCTCGAGCCGCGCGAGATCGCGCTGGCCGGCGTGGGCCTCGGGGTCATGGTCTTCAGCATCGCGGTAACCGGATTGCTCATCGGCTACCAGCGCCGGGTCATCCGCCGCACGGGCTCGCTGGTGATCCAGGCGGATTCGCTGCATTACCTCTCGGACTGGCTCGCCAACGTGGGGGTCATCGTCGCCATCGTGCTGGCCGAGCTCGGCTGGCTGCGTGCCGACGGCGCCATCGCCCTCGGCATCAGCCTGATGATCGCCTGGAGCGCCTGGTCGGTGGCCCGCGAGGCCGCCCACGTCCTCATGGACCGGGAGCTGCCCGCCTCGGAGCGCGAACACATCCTCGAGCTCGCCCGGGCCGCCGAAGGCGTAACCGGCGTGCACGGGCTGCGCACGCGTCGCTCCGGAGCGCGGCGCATCGTCCAGCTCCATCTCGAACTGCCGGGCACGACCGACCTCTCGACCGCCCATGCGGCCGGCGACAGGCTGCGGCGACGGATCGAGGAGAGATTCTCGCCGGTGGACGTCACCGTGCATCTGGATCCCGCCGGTCCCGACAATCCGGCGGAGGAGGAAGTCATAGACCCTGTCTACCGGGACTCTAGGTAGGAATACGCATTACCTGTCGAGCGGCCCTGCCGATAACTTGAGGCGGAAACTGACCAGTCGATCGGCTGGAAGACCGGCCAGCGGGACGCGCGCTGCGATTCGCTCGATTGCCGGTCCGGGGTCGATCCGGGAACCGTTATGAACTCGCCAGGCAACATGCTCAGCGAAGAGCAGATAGCGGCAGCGCGGCAGGCGCTGAAGGAGAAGGAACACCTCCTGCAGACCCGGCTCGACCGCATCAAGGAGAACCGTCTCTCCGGATTCCATCCGGATTCCTCCGAGCGGGCCACCGAGATGGAGAACGCCGAGGTGCTCGACGCGCTCGGCAACGAGGCGCGGCGCGAACTCACGCTCATCCGCAAGGCGCTGCACAGGATCGAGGACGGCAGCTACGGGCTCTGCGTGGACTGCGAGGAACCGATCGAGCCCGCGCGGCTGAAGGCCTATCCCCATGCGCAGCACTGCCTGCGCTGCGCCGGCGCCAGGGAAGCCGCCCGGCGCTGAGGCCCGTCACCCGGGCACATCACCCGGGCCCGTTACCAGGCCCCGTCACCGGCGCCCGTCAGTCGAGCCGCGGCAGCCCGCCGGCATCCTTGATCGCCCCGGCCACCGTCACGGCGCTGCGCCCCACGAGATCCTTGTCGATCTCCAGCCGGTCGTGCCTGGCAATCGACTCCTCGCCGATCTCCTCGCGCAGCAAGCCGAGCAGTTTCGGCTCCGTGACGACGATCAGCCCGTCCAGTCCCTCCCGGGTCACGGTTTCTTCCATGCGCCTTGCGATCGCGTTCGCGAATACCCTTGCGGCATCTTCGCGCAGCGAGGTCGGTGGCTCCATCTTGTGTCGGCCCTGGCCGTGACTGTCGAAGGACTTGCCCGGCTGGTCCGAGGCCTGGGCCGGCACGGCTCCCTCGACGGCGGATGCCTGCAGCGTGAACAGGGGTTTCGGTTCGGAGAATCGCTGCTCCTGGGTGTAGAACTCCGCGCACCGGCGGTCAGCGACGACTACCAGCGCAGCTCCTTTTCTGGTCTCTGCCATTAACGTCCCCTCTTCCTGTTGGGACAGCTCCCATGCTCCGCTGGCGCGCCGGGACGGGCAATCGCGAAATCTACCTAACGCGCGGCCGCCGCCGGCTGCGAATTCGCGTAACGCGACTAGTGGTAAGCCACAGTAGACGCTGGCACGCCGCACGGTGTCTCATACTCGCCAACAGGACGGCAATGACCGTCGCAAAGAATCCGGTTAGCTGATCTCTCTCCCTCAGCGAAACCGAATGGGGGCCTCGCAAGAGGCCCCCGGCTTTTTCCGCCTCCCGAACATCCGCCCCTGCCGACATGCAGGAGGGCCTTCAGGCCCGATCCATTGAATCGAATCGGGCCTGAAGGCCCTCCTACATTTCCTCGTCTTGCGCGTTCGTCAGTTCGACGATCTCGGGGCAGACGAAGCCTTCGGGCTTCACGATCAGGAGATCGCAGGGCAGCCGGTCGAGCACCTTCTCGGCCAGTCCGCCGATGAACACCCGCTCGAGAGCGGACCGGGACACGGCTCCCATGACGACGATGTCGGCGTCCGCCTCGGCACAGAACTCCGGCAGTCGCCAGCGCGGCGTGCCTTCCAGCAGGTGGACCGCATCGGCAGGCAGCTCGTGACCTGCCACCAGGTCGTCCAGGGCCCGGCGATGATGGGTCTCCAGGCTCTCCGCCAGCTCCTCCGTCTGCAGCGGCGCCGGCAGCATGGGGCTGGCCGACATCCCCGTCACGAGCGGCGTCACGTCGTAGCAGTGCACGACCTCCAGCCGGGACCCCGTCAGCCGCGCGAACTCGCTGGCGGTCGCGAGGATTTTCTCGTCCAGCGCCGCCGGCTTGTCGTGCTCGTGCAACGGGTCCACCGCTGCGATCAGCACCGGGCGGCCGGGCATCTCGTGCTCGCGCCGCACCATCAGGACGGGCGCGGGAGAGGTGCGCATCAGCTGCCAGTCGGTTTCCGAAAAGAAGGTGCGGCTGAGCGGCACGTGATGGTCGGCAGCCTTGAGCACCAGGCGGGGCTGCAACCGGATGATATCGGCCAGTATCGACTCGGCGACCGGACTGCCCGCCACCGCATCGACGGTCACCGTGAATCCTTCGCCGCGCAGCGGCTTCGCCAGATCCCCGAGCCAGTCGAGCTTCTCCCGCCGCATCTGCTCCACCGCCATCTCGAGCACCCGGGAGTCGATGAACTGCTCGCCCAGCCCGGGCACCGCCTGGTAGTACGCCCGCAGATCGAGGGGCGCATCCAGACGCTGCGCCAGCCAGCGCGCCCGCTCGAGCGCCGCGTGCCGCTCGTCGCCCTGGTCGACGATCACCAACAGCCTGTTTCGTAACTCCATCGCTCGCTCCCCTGGTGCCCGGAACCCGCCGGTCCGCGTCCCGCGACCTCCATTTAGAACCCTGCCGGCGGGCCTTTCAAGACACACCTGCGACAGGCTTATATTAGTAAGTACAAATACAGATGGAGCGCGTCCGGCGACTCCCTGATCATCCGGGAACGCAGGTGCGTGACGGGGAGGGTCATGCCGGCCGCCGGCCGACAGGTCACACGCCCGATCCCCTTGGCGATTCCAACGGGGCCCCGCCGACCGACGATGCCGACCATCCACCCGTAGCCACGAATCCGGCGCGGCGGGCAGGACGGGTGCGCGCCCCCTCCGGTGGGCCTGCAGGCGGCATCAGCACGCGCCCGCTCGAGGCTCACGTACAGGAACAGCGCTATGGAAATCCAGGAAACCTATAACGACAGGGTCGTGCGGCAGTTCACGATCATGACCGTCGTCTGGGGCGTGGTGGGCATGCTCGTCGGCGTGTTCATCGCCGCCCAGCTGATGTGGCCGGCCCTGAACTTCGACCTCCCCTGGCTGACCTACAGCCGGTTGCGCCCGCTGCACACCAACGCCGTCATCTTCGCCTTCGGCGGCTCGGCGCTGATCGGCACCTCCTACTACGTGGTACAGCGCACCTGCCACGTGCGTCTCGCCTTCGAGAAGCTGGCCGGCTTCACGTTCTGGGGCTGGCAGCTGGTCATCCTGCTGGCGGCCATCACGCTGCCGCTGGGCATCACCCAGTCCAAGGAATATGCGGAACTCGAGTGGCCCATCGATCTGCTGATCGCCGTGGTCTGGGTGGCGTACGGCATCGTCTTCCTGGCCACCATCGGCCGACGGCGGGTGAAGCACATCTACGTGGCCAACTGGTTCTACGCCGCGTTCATCATCACCGTCGCGGTGCTGCACATCTTCAACAATCTCAGCATCCCGGTCTCGCTCACGAAGTCCTATCCCATCTACAGCGGCGTCATCGACGCCATGATGCAGTGGTGGTACGGCCACAACGCGGTGGGCTTCTTCCTCACGGCCGGATTCCTGGGGATGATGTACTACTTCGTGCCGAAGCAGGCCGAGCGGCCGATCTACTCCTACCGCCTGTCGGTGGTGCACTTCTGGGCGCTGATCGCCATCTACATGTGGGCCGGGCCCCATCACCTGCATTACACGTCCCTGCCCGACTGGGCCCAGTCGCTCGGCATGGTGTTCTCCGTGGTGCTGCTGGCCCCGTCCTGGGGCGGCATGATCAACGGCATCATGACCCTGTCCGGCGCCTGGCACAAACTGCGCACCGACCCGATCATCAAGTTCATGATCGTCTCCCTGTCCTTCTATGGAATGTCCACCTTCGAAGGGCCGATGATGTCGATCAAGACGGTGAATTCGCTGTCTCACTACACGGACTGGACGATCGGCCACGTGCACTCCGGCGCGCTGGGCTGGGTCGCGATGATGACCATCGGCTCGCTGTATCACCTGATACCGCGGCTGTTCAACCGGGAGGCGATGTACTCCACGAAACTCATCGACGTGCACTTCTGGACCTCCACCATCGGCGTGGTGCTGTACGCCGTGTCCATGTGGATCGCCGGTGTGATGCAGGGCCTGATGTGGCGCGCCGTCAACGACGACGGGACGCTCACGTACTCCTTCGTGGAGAGCCTGGAAGCCACCTACCCCTACTATGGTCTGCGCCTGCTGGGCGGCGTGCTGTTCTTCGGCGGCATGCTGATCATGGTCTACAACATCTGGAAGACGGTCGCGAGCGAGAAACCCCGCCCGGTGCCCGTCCGCCAGCCCGCCTGATCCAGGAGGAGATCCGACGTGTCCCACGAGAAAGTCGAGATAAACATCACCCTGATGGCCGTGCTGATCGTCGTAGTGATCAGCATCGGCGGGCTGGTCGAGATCGTCCCGCTGATGATGTCCAAATCCACCGGCGAGCCGGCCGAAGGGATCGAGCCCTACCCGGCCCTGGAACTGGCGGGCCGCGACATCTACGTGCGCGAGGGCTGCTACGTCTGCCACTCCCAGCAGGTCCGGCCGTTCCGCAGCGAGACCGAGCGTTACGGCCATTATTCGCTGGCGGGAGAGAGCGTCTACGACCGGCCGTTCCAGTTCGGCTCCAAGCGCACCGGGCCGGACCTGGCCCGGGTGGGCGAACGCTACAGTGACGAGTGGCACAGGCTGCACCTGATCAACCCGCGCGACGTCGTGCCGGAATCCAACATGCCTGGTTACCCGTGGCTGGAGGACCGCTTGGTCGACGGCGCGCTGGTGGAGCGAAAGATGCGCATGCTGAAGAACGTCGCCGGCGACCCCTACACCGACGAGCAGATCGCCGGCGCCGCCGCGGCGGTGGAAGGCAAGACCGAGATGGAGGCGATGATCGCCTACCTGCAGAGCCTCGGCACGAATCTGCAGACGAGACGCTAGACGCAAGCATGGATAGGCAATGGACATAAATACTTTCCGGGGACTCATCACGCTGGTGCTGATGATCCTGTTCCTCGCTCTGGTGGTGTGGGCTTTCAGCTCCAGGCGCCACCGGGATTTCGAGGAAGCCGCGAAACTACCGCTGGGGGATGACGAGCAGCCGCCGGTGGAGAAGAAGGAGTCGAACTGATGTCTGCACCGATGGGTTGGTTTGTCGCCATCACGACCATTCTGAGCCTGGCAGCCTGCATCTGGCTGATCGCCTGGACCATGAAACGACGTCCCGGCGAAACGGCCGAGACGGAGACCACCGAGCACACGTGGGACGGCGATCTCCAGGAGATGAACCGCCCTCTGCCGCGCTGGTGGCTGATGCTGTTCTACCTCACGATCCTGTTCGCCGGCGTGTATCTCGCGCTGTATCCGGGCCTGGTCGTCACCGACGGCATCCTCGGCTGGAGCCAGGAGAAGCAGTACGAGCAGGAGGTCCAGGCGGCCGAGGCTCGTTACGCACCGATTTTCGAGTCCTTCGCCGAACAACCGATACCGAAGCTGGCCAAGGACCCCGAGGCGCTGCAGATCGGGCGCAACCTCTACGCCAATCATTGCGCCATGTGCCACGGCTCGGCCGCCCGCGGCGCAGCCAGCTTCCCGAACCTCACCGATGACGACTGGCAGTGGGGCGGCGACCCGCAGAACATCAAGGTAAGCATTCTGAACGGCCGCCAGGGCGTGATGCCCGGCTGGGCCGCGAACTTCACCGAGGACGAACTCGACGCGATGGTGGGCCTGATCCGCCAGTTCGGCACACCGTCGGAGAAGAGCGCGCTGGAGACGGCGGCGGGCCAGAAGTACCAGATGCTTTGCGCCTCCTGCCACGGGCCCAACGGCCGGGGCAATCCGGCAATGGGCGCGCCGAACCTGGCAGACGACACCTGGCTCTACGGCGGCAGCCGCGAGGCCATCATGACGTCGGTCACCCAGGGCCGTCAGGGCGTGATGCCGGCGCACAAGGATCTGCTGGGCGAGGACCGGGTCCACGTCTTGGCCGCCTACGTGTACAGCCTCTCGCAGGACAGCGACGGCGGCGGAGGTGCCGGCGCCCCATGAGCCTGCACGGCGGTCGAGCGGCGGAAGAGACCACACCCCGGTCACCGGGCTGGAGCCGCGGGCTGCGCAAGGTCATGTCGAGCGGCTGGGCGTCGTTCCTGACTGCCTGCATCGCCAGCGTGCTGTTCTTCGCCGTCTTCGACCCGGCGCGTCTCGCAGAGGCGGCGGACTGGCCGCTGGAACTCTCGCGCATGGGCGGCTACGCACTGCTCTTCTTTTTCTTCTGGGCGATCGGCATCGGGGCAGCGGGCATCACACTGGTCCTCATGCGCCGCGACCGCCCTGACGGTGCGCACGGGACCACGACGGACAGGGACTGATGGCAGCAGGAAGCAACGCGGGCGCCGCGGCAGAAACGGCGCTCTACCGCAGTGAGGAGAAGATCCACGCCCGGGAGGTGGACGGCACTTTCGCTCGTCTGCGCAAGGCCGCCGTCTTCGTGCTGCTCGGCATTTTCTACGGCCTGCCCTGGATCACCTGGCAGGGCCGCCAGGCCATCCTGTTCGACCTGCCGGCGCGCAAGTTCCACCTGTTCGACCTGACGCTCTGGCCCCAGGATTTCATCTTTCTCGCGCTGCTGCTGATCATCGCGGCGCTGTCGCTGTTCTTCTTCACGGCACTGGCGGGCAGGCTCTGGTGCGGTTATGCCTGCCCGCAGACCGTGTGGACCGAGGTCTTCGTCTGGATGGAGCAGTGGACGGAGGGCAAGCACTCCCAACGCAAGAAACTGGACAAGGCGCCCTGGACCACGGAGAAGTTCCTGCGCAAGGGCTCGAAGCAGTTCCTGTGGATCACCTTCTCCCTGTTCACCGGCCTGACCTTCGTCGGCTATTTCACGCCCATCCGCGAGCTGCTGGTGAGCTTCGCCACCGTCTCGCTCGGCCCGTGGGAGACCTTCTGGGTGCTCTTCTACGGCTTCGCGACCTACGGCAATGCCGGTTACATGCGCGAGCAGGTGTGCAAGTACATGTGCCCCTATGCGCGCTTCCAGAGCGCCATGTTCGATCGGGACACGCTGATCATCACCTACGACGCCGACCGGGGCGAGCCCCGCGGCAGCCGGCGGCGCGGCGTGGACCCGCAGGAGGTCGGCCTCGGCGACTGCATCGACTGCACGATGTGCGTGCAGGTCTGTCCCACCGGCATCGACATCCGCGAGGGGCTGCAGTACGAGTGCATCGCCTGCGCCGCCTGCATCGACGCCTGCGACGACGTAATGGTGCGGATGGGCTACCCGAAGAAGCTCATCAAGTACTCCACCCAGCACGCCATGGACGGCGAGAAGACCCGCGTGGTACGTCCGCGGGTGATCGTCTACGCCGTCCTGCTCATCCTTCTGATGGGCGCTTTCGTCTACGCCCTCTCCCAGCGCTCGGCACTTACCGTGGACGTGATCCGCGACCGCAACGCGCTGTACCGGGAGGTGGGCGACGGCTTCATCGAGAATTCCTACCAGCTGAAGCTCATCAACAAGACCGACCGCGCCCACAGCTACCAGATCGACGTCGCGGGCATCGAGGGGGCCAGTGTGGAGGTGCCGAACGGCGACATCCGCGTTGGCTCGGGCGAGGTACTGGGCGTGCCGGTGATCGTCCGTGCCCCCGGGGGAGCGGTTGGCGGCGTAAGCGAGGTCACCTTCACGCTGCAGGCCGAAGATGACGCTACAATCAGCCAGTCGCGGGAGACGAAGTTCGTCGCGCCCGTCGGCCGCTGAAAGGCTCGGAAACGGACGATAGATCACCCTCGAAGCGCGAGAGGCGAAGTACCATGGATCAGCGCAACGCCCACATTACCGCCGAGGCCGAACCCTGGTATCGCCAGTTCTGGCCCTGGTTCATCATCTCGGTTCCCGCCGCGACCGTGATCGGCTGCATGTTCACCATCTTTCTGGCGGTCACCCGGCCGGATTCGCTGGTGGTGGACGATTACAGCCGCATCGCGGAGACGACGGAGCGTCGCTTCCGCATGGCGGATGCGGCCTCCGCGCTGGGGCTGAAGGGCCGGCTGCAGGTTGCCGCGGGACAGGGCGCCGTGGAGGTGCGGCTCGCGCAGAACGGCGGCACGGGCACGGACCGTCTCGCCTGGCCCGAGACATTGCTGCTCGAGCTGTCGCATCCGACCGTGCCGGCAAAGGACATGGACATCCTGCTCACCCGCGCGCCGACGGCCGGCGGGGCGACCTACCGGGCGCGCCTCACACCGATGACGGCGGAGCGCTGGTACGCGGCGGTGGAATCGCTGGGAGAAGCGGCCGCAGGCTGGCGGCTGACGGGGGAAGTCTCACGGCGGGACGGCCGCGGCACGCTTACGCCCGCCGGCGCCCGCGACGATGGCTGACACGCGCCACTGTTTCCACTGCGGCCTGCCCGTCCCGGCAGGCCTGGACCTGACCGCCCGCATCGACGGCGAGGACCGGCCGATGTGCTGCCACGGCTGCAAGGCGGTGGCCGAACTCATCGGCGCCTCGGGCTTCGATGCCTACTACCGCTTTCGCGAGCTGCCGCCGGGCGAGGCCCCGGCGCCGCCGCCGGGCGACGACCAACACTGGCGCGGCTTCGACGACCCGGAGACGCTGCCGCTGTTCGCCGCCACGCGGGCGGACGGTCGCAGAGAGGCCGTGCTGCACGTCGAGGGACTCTATTGCAGCGCCTGCAGCTGGTTGCTGGAGAACGTGCTGCGTCGCCTGCCCGGCGTCGACGAGATCACCGTCAACACCGCTTCCTCCCGCCTGCACGTCATCTGGCGCACGGAAGACGCCCGCTTCAGCGCCATCCTCGGCACCATCGAGCGACTGGGCTACCGGCCGCATCCGCAGAGCCTGACCGAGTCGTTCTCGCCGCGGCACCGGGAGCGGCGACAGGCGCTGAAACGTCTGCTCGTCGCCGGCGTGGGCATGATGCAGGTGATGATGTTCGCGGTCGCGCTCTACGCGGGCGCCTTTCAGGGCATCGACCCGGAGATGCGCAGCTTCCTGGTCTGGGTGAGCGCGCTGGTCACCACGCCGGTGGTGTTCTACGCCGGCCGCCCCTTCTTCCAGTCGGCCTGGCGCGGGCTTCGTTCCGGGCGGCCCGGCATGGACCTGCCGGTCTCCATCGCCGTCGGCGGCGCCTACGCCGCGTCGCTGTACGCGGCCGTCACCGGCCACGGCGAGGTGTATTTCGACTCCGCGACCATGTTCGTGTTCTTTCTGTCGCTGGGCCGCTTCCTCGAGATGAGCGCCCGCCACGGCGCCACCGAGCGCTCGGCCGCCATCGGCCAGCTGCTGCCCGACACGGTGCGGCGCATCGCCGACGGCAGTGACGACGGCGAAGAGATCATCGCCGTCGCCCGCCTGCGCGCGGGCGACCGGTTCGTGCTGCGTCCCGGCGAGCGCGTACCGGCAGACGCCCGCATCCTCAACGGGCGGGCGTCCGTGGACGAGTCGCTGATCACCGGCGAGTCGGAACCGGTGCCGCGGGCAGCGGGCGACGAGGTCACGGCCGGCAGCATCAATCTGGACGGGGCCCTGACGCTGGCGGCCGAGCGGGTGGGGCAGGACACGATGCTCGCTTCCATCTCCCGGCTGCTGGAACGGGCCCAGGCGGAGCGGCCGGCGGTCGCCGTGCTGGCCGACCGGGTGGCGAGCTGGTTCGTCGTCGCCGTGCTCGCCATCGCGGCGACCGTCGGCACGGCCTGGTGGTGGATCGAACCCGGAGTCGCGTTCCCGGCCGCACTGGCAGTGCTGGTGGTTACCTGCCCCTGCGCCCTGTCGCTGGCCACGCCCGCCGCCCTGGCGGCCGCGAACACGGCGCTGGCCGACCGGGGCATCCTCGTCACCCGCTCCCGAGCCCTGGAAGGGCTGGCCGAATTCGACCGCATCGTATTCGACAAGACCGGCACCCTCACCCGCGGGCGGCCGGAGCTGGAGCGTGTGCTGCCGCTGAGTGAGGAGATCGATGCGGGAAGATGCCTCACCATCGCCGCCCGGCTGGAGAGCGGTTCCGAGCACACGCTGGCACGCGCGTTCCCACGCCTGGGCAATAGCGGCAATAGTGGCGACAGTGGCAATACTCCCGCGGACCTGCGCCCGGTGCCGGGCCGTGGCATCGAGGGCACCGTCGACGGCGAACGCTACCGCATCGGTTCGGCGGAATTCGTCGGCGAGGCCGCAAGCGCCGCGCTCGCACGCATCGAGACCGTCGCGGCGTCCACCGTGGTCTTCCTCGGCGACGCGAACGGCCGCGTGCTGGCCGCCTTCGAGCTGCGCGATGCACTCCGCGACGACGCGGCCGAGGTAGTCCGCACCCTGCGCGACGCCGGCATCGCCACGGCAATCGCCAGCGGCGACCGCTCCCGCACCGTGCAGGCCATTGCCGGCCGGCTCGGCATCGACGACGCCCGCGGAGGCCTGCGTGCCGAGGACAAGCTCGCCTGGGTGCGGCAGCTGCAGGCCGCGGGCGAGAAGGTCGCCCTCGTCGGCGACGGCATCAACGACGCGCCGGTCCTGGCCGGCGCCGACGTCTCCATCGCCATGGGCGCGGGTACGACGCTGGCGCAGTCGAGCGCCGATGCGGTGCTGCTCGGCGACTCGCTCGGCCCGCTGCTCGAGGCGGTGGAACTGTCGCGCCGCACCCGCCGCATCATCCGGCAGAATATCGGCTGGGCCATCGGCTACAACGTGCTGGCCGTTCCCCTCGCCGCCTCGGGCATGCTGGCGCCGTGGATGGCGGCCATCGGCATGTCGGCGAGTTCGCTGCTCGTCGTCCTGAACGCGCTGCGCCTGCGCCGGGGCGGTGCGACCGCAGGGGTGCGCCGCACTCCCGTCGAGACCGCGCGCGCTCCCTCCCCCGGAGTGCTGGAGGCCTCGCCGTGAGCGTGCTCTACTTCCTGATACCGCTGGGCCTGGTGCTGCTCGGCCTGGCCGTCTGGGCCTTCTTCTGGGCCGTCGGCAGCGGCCAGTTCGACGACATGGACACGCCCGCATGGCGCGTGGTCATGGACGACGACCGGGCACCTCCGGCCCGCGACGAGGAGAAAGAGGATGAGCGCTGAAGGCGGCCTGCTGGCGGCTCTCGTCGCCGGCCTGCTGGGTTCCACTCACTGCCTGGGCATGTGCGGCGGCATCGCCGGCTGGTTCGGACTCAATACGGCGGTGCGCGGCGCGGCCGGGCGCTCGGGTTTCGCCCTCGCCTACAACACCGGGCGCATCGGCGGCTACGTGGCGCTGGGCGCGCTGGTCGGCTTCCTCGGCGCCGCCGGCGGCTCCGTATTCGGGCTGCGCGAATGGGGGCCGGCGCTGCGGCTCGCGTTCGGGCTCGTCATCGTCCTGATCGGCCTGCAGCTCGCCTTCGGCTGGAATCCGCTGCGGCCGCTGGAGGCGTGGGGCGCCCGCGGCTGGCAGAAACTCGCCCCACTCACCGGGCGCCTGCTGCCGGCCCGGACCCCGCTGCACGCGGTCGGCCTCGGCGTGCTCTGGGGCTGGCTCCCCTGCGGCCTGGTGTATTCGGTGTTGCTGGCCGCCGCGGTCGCCGGCGGCGCGGCAGAGGGCGCGCTCGTGATGGCGGCTTTCGGCCTCGGCACGCTGCCCGCGATGGTACTGGCGACCGCCGGCGCCGCCCGGCTGGCCTCACTGACCCGACGCACCGGCGTTCGCCGCGCGGCGGGTGCGCTGGTGGTCCTGGCCGGTCTGTGGACCATGGCCATGCCGGTCATGCACATGAGCGCGGGCCACGGCGCTCACGGGGCCATGGAGACACACAGGGAAACCGGCATGCAGACCGAAACGACCACGCCGGCCGATCACGCCGGTCACTGAGCATCACCGAGGCTCCGCAGCCGCCTCCGCCTGCTCCTCCAGCACCTGGTCGCTCCATTCCTCCTCGTAGGCATGGGAGGCCGTACCGGATGCGCTGAGCGCGTCCGAGAAGGCCACCTGATCGGCCTGCGGCACCTGCTTCGTCCGGAAAATGCGGCTCACGGCGAACATCGCCATCGGCGCGTACATCAGCGCGATGAACAGATACAGTGCCGGCGCGCTGGTCAGCGACATCAGCAGCGATGCGATGACGGGCCCCACCGTCGCGCCGGCGCCGTAGGCCAGCAGCAGGCCGGCGGAGACAGCCACGAAATCGTCCGGATCCGCGTGATCGTTGGAGTGGGCCACCGAGATCGGATAAATGGTGAACGACGCGCTGCCCCACAGGAAACTGAGGAAGTAGAGCAACAGATTGCCTGCGCCGGCGCCGGCCACCAGCCAGATGGCGAGGCTGACGGCCGCGCCTAAAGCCGCGACGCCGGCGATGACGCGGCGCCGATCGATCCGGTCCGACAGGCCGCCGAAAGGAAACTGGCCGGCCGCGCCGCCGATGAGCGCCGCGCTCATGAAGGTGGCCGTGCGCGAGACGTCCAGCGTATCGCCCGACGCAACCAGCGGCGCCAGCGACCAGAAGGCGCCGTTGCCGAGCCCCGACGCCAGCGTGCCCGCGACGCCGGCCGGCGACACGCGCCACAGGCCGCGTAGGTTGACCACCGTGACCTCGGGCAGCCGCGGCGTCGGCGAACGGGTCAGCGCCACGGGGATCGCGGCCAGCGACACCAGCGTGGCGATGACGGCGAACAGCTCCACGCCGGACGGGTCGTAGGCACGGAGCAATTCCTGGCCGAGCGCCATGGCGCCGAAGCTGATGAAAATATAGGTCGAGAAGACGAGTCCGCGGTTCTCGTTGCTCGCCCGCTCGTTCAGCCAGCTCTCGATCACGATATAGAGAACGGCGAAGCAGAATCCGGTAGCGGCGCGGAAGACGAACCAGGCGACCGGATCGACCCAAAGCGCCAGGATGAGGGGGACGGCCGAGGCCATCGCGGTCATCGCGGCGAACGCCCGCACGTGGCCCACCATGCGGATCAGGCTGCCGCCCTGCAGACAACCCACGGTGAAACCCAGGAAATAGCTGGCACCGATCAGGCCGATGGACAGCGGCGCGAACGCTTCGGCGCCGGCACGGAATGGGACCAGCACTGCCTGCAGCCCGTTGCCGACCAGCATGAGAGCGACGCCGAACAGCAGCGCCACCAGCGGTGCGAAGGTGTGTCTCATGAACCGATGGCGTGCCTGACGGTATCGCCGAGGAAGCCACGGCAGGCGTCCCCGATGAGGGGCGAGACATCGATGGCATTGGTCTCATGGGCGATGGTGTTGCAGGACACCACGCGGCCGGCGCCCGCCGCGCGGAGATCCGCCACGGCGCCGTCGGCGAACACCGGGTGGATGGCGATGCAGACTGGCTGCGGTCCGCCGCGGCCGTTCACACGCGCGACCGCCTCCGCCATGGTGCGGCCGCTGGAAATGATGTCGTCGAGGACCACCGGGTGACGGCCGTCGTGATCGAGGAGGTCGGGCTCGCTGACCGAGACGTCCCGGTCGCCGCGCCGGACCTTGTCCAGGACGATGAAGGGCGCACTGGCTACCTCGGCGACCGCCTCCACCCACTGGCGGCTCTCGCTGTCCGGGCCGATGAGCACGGGTTCCGCCAGGTTCTCACGCACCCACTCGCCGATGGCCGGCGCGGCATGCACACAGGCCGTCGGTATGGTGTAGAGCTCCGAGAGGGCGGCGTAGCGGTGCAGGTGGGGGTCCACGGTGACCAGGCCGTCGAATTGCGCCGAGAGCAGGGCGGCGTAATAGCGCGACGTGATGCCCTCGCCTTCGCGGAAGCGGCTGTCCTGGCGCATGTAGGGCAGATAAGGCGCCACCAGTAAAATGCGGGCGGCACCCAGATCGCGCAGCGTCGCTGCCGTGAGCAGGGCTCTCAGAGTCGTCTCGTCCGGCGGCTGCAGATCGGCGCACAGGATTACGTCGGCGCCTGCGCAGGGAGTGGCCACCCGCACGTAGACCTCGCCGTCCGGGAAGCGCCGAGTGTCGAGCTGTCCCCTCGTCGCGCCGGTGGCCGCCACGACCGCCGCGACGACGGTCTCCGCGGCTGTCTCGACGGCTTTATCCGCCGGAGTTCCGCTGCCGCCAAGGTTGAATGCGAGGGTGTTCATCGGTCAGCCGACAGCGTAATCACATCCGGATGCGCACGGAAGTACTCCAGCGCATATTCCAGCTCCCCCGGGCTCTCCGCATGCACCGTCATGAGCACGTCGCCGGGGCGCACCCGATCGCCGATGCGCACGCACAGCCCGAGGCCTGCCGCCTTGTCCGCCGGCGCGCCGGCCAGTTTGGCCAGCCGGGCCGCCTTGCGGTTATCGATGGCGTCCACCGTGCCCTGGTGCTCGCTGAAGACGTCGTAATGATACGCCGCCCGCGGCGGCTCCCGCAGCCCGCCCTGGGCCTCGCAGATACGCCGGAAACGCGCCCATGCGCGGCCGGAGTCCAGCAGCTCCGTCGCCCGCGCCAGGGCATCCTCCGCACGGGCCCGGCCCGACAGACGAAGGATGCCGGCAGCGAGTTGCAGCGCCCGTTGGCGGAGGTCCGCTGGCGCGTCGGGCTCGCCGCGCAACACCGCCAGCACGTCCCGCGCCTCCAGCGCCGGGCCGATGCCCCGGCCGATCGGCTGGCCGCCGTCGCCAACGTCGATGTGCAGGGCGAGTCCGAGGGCCCCGGCGACGGCACGGAAATGGCCGGAGAGCCGCTCGGCGGCAGCGAGACTGCGCACCTTCGCCGTCGGTCCCACGGGCATGTCAATGACCACGTGGGTGGAACCGGCCGCCACCTTCTTCGAGAGGACGGAGGCCACCAGCTGGCCCTCGCTGTCGAGGTCGAGGGCCCGCTCCACCCGGATCAGGATGTCGTCCGCCGGGCTGAGGTCGGCGGAACCGCCCCACGCGAGGCAGCCGCCCTCGCGCTCCACCACCCGGCGCATCTCGTCCAGGCCGAGCTCGACCCGGGTCAGCGTCTCCATCGTGTCCGCCGTGCCGGCGGGCGAGGTGATGGCCCGGGAAGACGTCTTCGGCATCGTCAGCCCGGCCTCGGCCGCGATCGCCACCACGATGGGCGTGGTCCGGTTGCCGGGCAGGCCGCCGACGCTGTGCTTGTCCACGATCGGCGAACCGGCCCAGGTCAGGCGCTCGCCGGCCCCGACCATGGCCCGGGTGAGATGCACGATCTCCTCGCGGGTCAGCCGTTCCCCGGAACAGGCGGCGACGAAGGCGGCGAGCTGAACGTCCATGTAGCGGCCGGCGACCACGTCGTCGATGATGCGTTCGAACTGCCCGCCGTCCAGCTCGGCGCCGTAGACTTTGGCCCGCACGTGCGCAAGCGAATCCACCGGCCGCGGGTGATGCAGGGCCAGCGTCTCCCCGCCCTGCAGGCCGAGACGCTGCCAGGCCGCTTCCGACAGGCCGGCCCGGCCGGACCGCAGCAGCTCCGACTCCACGATCATGAGCGTCGCGATGATGGATGCGGCGCCGGTGTCGACGCGTACCTGGGACATGGCCTGGAAGCCTTCCGAGCGGGCCACCTCCGAATCCCGCCGCAGGAACAGCACCGGCTCGTGACGGGTGTCGACGCCCAGGCGCACGGCCTCCAGCCGGACGCCCTGCCCCTCGTCGCCCCTCACCGGCGGTCCCCGCGTTCGATCATCCGGCCGGGCCGGGCCCCGGTGACCGCCGCGCCGCAGAACTCGATGTGCATGTCGAACCCTTGCCGCCTTCTTGCCGCCTTCTTGCCGCCTTCTCGCCGCCTTCTCGCCGCTAGCCGCCGCTTGCCGCTGCCGTGCCGAATCCGTATGGCTGCGAGCGCCGCGCCGCGCTTTTTCGTCCGGCACTCTCCGGCCATTACAGGTCATCCCGGCGGCGGGCCGCATCGGGGATTGCCGCAGCGGCGGCGGCGGCCCCGCCAGGCATAGCCGCTTTCCACGATTTACCCGGCTGGTTGACCGTATTTCAATGACTTAGGATAGGGACCGATGCCGAAATCGTGACCCGTGCGGCGACATGCGCCCCGCGGCCGAGGTATGATGGTTGTTCAACGAGACTGACTGAAGGTAGGGGAACATGGCAGCCAGCCGCAGACTGCTCGAGCGGGCGATGGACGAGGCCAACAGCTACGCGGACTGGCGCGAGGCCGCGATCAGCCACGACAAACTGACGGGCATGGATCAGTGGCGTGCGGTGGAGAAGACCAGCCTGTACGACTATCACTCCATTCGTCAGCGCCTCGACACGCTGCGCGAGCTGCGCGCCAGCAAGGACGACCACGGCCTGCTGTTCACCCTTAACGAGGGCATCCACGGCAACATGGCCGGGATGGGCAAGACGGCGCTGTACAAGCGCGCGAAGTTCGGTACCAAGGAGCTCATCGAGGAATACGTCGACGAGATCGTCGACGCGCTCCACTACCTGTCCAAGCTGCGCTCCAACAAGATCAGCTTCGAGGAGCGGCTGGATTTCTTCCGCCGCGCGGATCACTGTTTCGGCCGTTCGGCGCTCATGCTCTCGGGCGGTGCCGTGCTCGGCCACTTCCACGTGGGCGTGGTGAAGGCCATGCTGGAGGAGGACGTGCTGCCCTCCGTGGTCTCGGGCTCCAGCGCCGGCTCGCTGATCGCCGGCGTGCTCGGCACCCACTCAACCGCCGAGCTGCACGAGATGTTCGATCCGCGCAACCTGCTGATGGAGGCGCGCCAGGAGGTGAGCTGGCTCGGCCGCCTGATGTCGCCCTCTACGCCGAACATGGACGTGCACGACGTCGAGGATACCGTCGACCGGCTGATCCCCGACCTCACGTTCCAGGAGGCCTACGAACTCACGGGGCGCAAGATCAACATCTCGGTGGCGCCCGCCGAGGTGCATCAGACCTCCCGCCTGCTGAACGCGATCACCTCGCCGAACGTCTACATCCGCAAGGCCGTGATGGCGTCCTGCGCCGTGCCCGGCATCTATCCGCCCGTGATCCTCGAGGCAAAGAACAAGAACGGCCGCCGCCAGCCCTATCTGCCCCAGCGGCGCTGGGTCGACGGCTCCGTGAGCGAGGACCTGCCGGCGAAGCGCCTGGCCCGGCTGTATGGCGTGAACCACTACGTGGCGAGCCAGACGAACCCGGTCGTCCTGTGGTTCATCCAGGATCCCAAGGAGGAGCCGACGCTGCTCTCCACCGGCCTGCATCTGGGCTTCCGGACTTACCAGGAGTGGCTGCGCTCGACCCACTGGATCACCCAGCGCCTGACCAAGCCGGTGCCGCGGATGCAGATCCTGGCCAACATGTTCTACTCGGTGGCGACCCAGACCTACACCGGCGACATCAACATCATGCCGCGCTACCGCACCTTCAACCCGACCAAGCTGCTGACGCCACCCACCGAGAAGGAGCTGATGTTCTACATCAAGGAGGGCGAGCGGGCCACGTTCCCGAAGGTCGAGCGCCTGCGCACGGCGTCCAAGATCAGCCGCGCGCTGGACCAGATCCTCAATCGCTACGAGCGACGCGCGCTGCGCGATGCACACCGGATCAGCGCCCGAAACGCCTCCGTGCCCTTCGGCGAGCGGAGGATCAGCGCGGCCTGACCGCCGCTCTCCCCGTCGCCCGCCTCAGGCGACGAACAGCCACGCGCAATAACCGGCGTAGCCGGCGAGCAGCACTGCGCCTTCGGCACGGGTCAGGCGCGAGCCCGTGTACATGAAGCCGAGCGCGAGGACGGACACCACCAGCATGATGCCGAGATCGGCGGCGCCGACGCCGCCCCGCTCGATCGGCATCACCAGTGCCGCGATGCCCGGGATGGCCAGGGCGTTGAAGATATTCGAACCGATGATGTTGCCGGTGGCCATCGCCGCCTGACCGCGGACGGCCCCTACCACGGAGGTGGCCAGCTCGGGCATGCTGGTGCCGGCAGCCATCACCGTCAGCCCGACCACGGCCGGCGCAACGCCGAGCGCCAGCGCGAGCGCCGCACCGCCCTTCACGAACAGCGAGCCGCCGGCCAGCAGCAGTGCGAGGCCGGCGGCGAACAGCACGACGGCCACGGCCGTGGAGCGCGCGGCCCCCTGGATCTCGTCCGCGAGCCCCGCCGCCTCGTCGCGCGAGCGCAGCGAGGCCAGGGTATAGATCACGATGGCGGCGGTGAGCAGCAGCCCGTCCAGCCGTGACAGCCGGCCGTTCGCCAGCAGCACGACCAGGCCCACGGCGGCCGCGATCATCACCGGACCCGCGCCCCGGATCAGCCCGCGGTCGACGCCGGCCGGCCGCAGGACGGCCACCGCGCCGAGGATCAGCGCCAGGTTGCAGATGTTCGAGCCAACGACGTTGCCGATGGCGATGCCGCCGTAGCCGGCCAGCGCCGCATCGACGGAGACCACGAGCTCCGGTGCGCTGGTGCCGAAGGCCACCACCGTGAGGCCGATGACGAGGGGTGAGAGCCCGAAGCGCTCGCCGAGGGATACGGCGCCCCTGATCAGCATCTCGGCGCCGGCGAACAAGAGGAGCAGGCCTCCTCCGAGCTGCAGCAGCATCGTAATAGCGCACCTCTCTACCGAAGAATTCTGCACCACCATAACCGATTGGCCGCCGATCCGCTGTCGGGCTTTCGCCCTCCGGACGCGCGGGCTAAGCTCTGGCTTCCTGGTGCAACCAGGCCGAAGCAGGCAAGAGCAGGCAGAGCAGGAGATGCCGATGAGTACGCGAGCGCCCGAGTTAATCGACCGCAGCAGACTGTTCGGCGGCCATACCCACACCTACCGGCACGCATCCGAGACGTGCGGCTGCCCCATGCGGTTCACGCTCTACCTGCCGCCGCAGGCGGAATCCGAGCCCGTGCCGGTGCTTTACTGGCTGTCGGGCCTGACCTGCACGGAGGAGAACTTCACCATCAAGTCCGGCGCCCAGCGTTATGCCGCGGAACTCGGACTCGCGCTGGTGGCGCCCGATACCAGTCCCCGCGGGCTCGGGCTGCCGGGCGAAGACACCGACTGGGACCTGGGCACCGGCGCCGGTTTCTACGTGAACGCCACCGAGGCGCCCTGGGCCGGTCACTACAACATGTACGACTATGTGGCCTGCGAACTGCCGGCACTGGTCGAGTCGGCCTTCCCCGTGATTCCGGACCGCCGCGCCGTCAGCGGCCATTCGATGGGCGGGCACGGCGCACTGGTCGTAGCGCTGAAGAACCCCGGCATGTTCCGCTCGGTGTCGGCCTTCGCGCCCATCTGCGCGCCGATGGACTGCCCCTGGGGCCGGAAAGCCTTCAGCCACTACCTGGGCGAGGACCGGAGCGCCTGGGAGCCCTGGGACGCCACCCGGCTGATCCGGCGGGGCGGCAGCGACATCCCCCTGCTGGTGGACCAGGGCGACGCCGACGACTTCCTGGACGAGCAGCTGAAGCCCGGCCTGCTGGAGGCCGCGTGCGAGGCGGCCGGGCATCCGCTGACGCTGCGCCTGCAGCCCGGCTACGACCACGGCTACTTCTTCGTCTCCACCTTCATCGGCGAGCATCTGGAATATCACGCCGACGCATTAAAGCGCAGCTGAACACGGCTTCTCTGTCGGGACACGTCGTAAATCCGACCGTCGCGCCCGACTCCCTCGCGACTCCCCAGCGACTCCCCAGCGACTCCCTAGCTCTGCAGATACATCGGCCGCTCCCTGCCAATCTGCAAGTCCCGTCCGGCGACGAGTTGCTGCTTCAGCCTCTCGGCCAGGAACTTCGTGCTCTGCATCGTCAGCCGCAGCATGTCGGACACCAGCGGTTCATCGTTCAGCTGCCACTCGCAATACGCCCAGAAGTACCTTCGGTAGGCACTTTCGTATCTGGCCAGCAGATGACTGCCGGCGGGATCATTGCAAACGGTGCTGAGTCTGACTGCCGTAACGCTGCTCGTGGCCGCGAGTTGATACCGGAAATGCTCCGTGAGTACGCAGTTGCGGAAGTCCCTGGGACCGTAGAAGAGCCGGAAGAGACGTTCTCTTGCCGGGCCCCGGACGCGTTTTTCGCGCAGCGTTTCGAACAGCGCTCGTCGATGAACGAGATCCATCTCGGCACGGCGCAGGACTCCGATGGCAGGCCCCCACCGGCCGGCCGCTGCAACGGGTTCCAACAGTCTGGCGTGGCTCGCTTCCCACGCGGAGAACTTGCAGCAGTCATAGGCGACTGCCTCCGCGACATGGCCCCACCGTCCGTGCCGCGAGGCTATCGCAGCAAACAGTCCCTTTTCCGACTCCTCCATGAGCCGGCGGTGGAGACGGGTACGGTAGACGAGCATCCTGCAAATCTCCTGGAGACTCTTATGGGTCTCCTTAACCCATAAAGATACTCTCCAGCTGCCGTCAGGCAAGCGTAATACCCTATAACAGCGTCGCCGGTCGCCGCTGGTGACCGCTCATGGCTCACGCTGTGCTTCCGATACCGGTCCCAAGGCACTGATCCTCAGAAGGTAGCAATCACGGCAGGGCCGGTATCGCAGGGTTGAGTCAGTCGCGACTGCATGGCCGCTCATGGCCGCCATGGATCGGAAGCACGCCGAAATCCGCGCAAATCAGTCGGCCCGCATCGAGCGATATCCCGTGTCAGGTGACGGGCGGATCCGTGGTGGCCGGGAAATCGTCCGCGCAGTTCCCGTACTCGATCTCGATGGTGGAGTGGTCGATGCCGTATTCCTGGTGCAGCCGGCGCTTGATGACGCGTATGACGGCGGCCGGATCGCCGTTGCCATCCTCCAGCGTCACGTGCATCGTCAGCATGAGACGGGCCGGCGTGAGGCTCCATACGTGAACGTGGTGGACGTCGCAGACGCCGGGCACGGAGTCCGCGAGTTCCCGGCGCATCCGCGGGACGTCGAGCCACTCGGGCGTGCCCTCGAGCAGGATGTGGGCCGAGCGCTTAACCAGGCTCCAGGCGCTGCGCAGTATCAGTGCCGCGACCACCAGGGACAAGAGCGGATCGATGGGCATCCAGCCCGTGCCGAGGATGACCACGCCGGCGATGATGGCAGCCACGGACCCCAGCAGGTCTCCCAGCACGTGCAGCAGCGCCCCCTGCAGATTCAGGTTTTCCCGGCTGCCGCCGTGCAGCACGAAGAACACCAGCAGATTCACGGCCAGGCCGATGGCGGCGATCACCAGCATCAGGCCGGCGGTCACGTCGACCGGCGTGAACAGACGCTCGAAGGCCTCCACCACGATCCAGCCGACGATGCCGATCAGCGTCAGACCGTTGATGAGGGCTGCCACGATCTGGAAGCGGTGATAGCCGAAGCTGCGCTTGGCATCCGCCGGCCGCGCCGCCATCCGCGCTGCCATCCATGCGAGGGCGAGGGCCATCGCATCGGTGACCATGTGGCCGGCGTCGGCGATCAGCGCCAGCGAGCCCGCGGCGATGCCGCCGACGAGTTCCACCACCGCAAAGCCGCCGGTCAGCGCGAGCGCGAGGGCCAGCCGCCCGGAGTCGGATTTCTGTTCCCGGTGTGCGCCCCCGGCGTGGCTGTGACTGTGCGTGTGCATGGGATCCGTATCGCTCCGCGGCGCAGAGTGCCACGAACCGGGCCGCCGCGGGGAGGACGTTATAGCATCCGGCCCCGCTCAGGCCAGTCTGCGGGCGAGATCCTGTCCCGGTTGCTCGAGGCGGACGTGGCCGGCGACGGCCAGCGCGCGCGCCCGATCCTGCAGGCCCTGAAACAGCGCCTCCGCGCTCCCCGCCCAGTGCTCGCCATGGATGCCGACCCAGGAGTTGCGCGCTTCCTTGGCGCGGTACATCGCAATGTCGGCGATGCCGAGCACCTGCTCCCAGCTCACGAGGTCCGGCTGGGTGCCCAGGAACGGGTAGCTCGCGAAGCCCACCGAGCACGTGGTATGGGCCACCGCGCCGTTGCCGAGTTCGAATACGTGGCTCTCGATGCGCGAGCGGATCCGCTCGGCGAGGGACGAGACCTCGGTGCCGGTCGCTTCCCTTCCGATCACCAGAAACTCGTCGCCGCCCCAGCGGATCACGACGTCCGATGACCGGCAGGCGCCGATGAGCACGTCGCGCACCTCGAGCAGCATGCGGTCGCCGGCCACGTGTCCGTGGGCATCGTTCACCGGCTTGAAGTGGTCCAGGTCGACCATCAGGAAGACGATGTCGTTGTTCCGGTCCAGACCGCCGCCGCGGCTGCCGCCGTCGTGCTGGCGCTGCACCAGATCGATGTCGTCGGAGATCTGCTCGAACAGGTAGCGGCGGTTCCTGAGGCCGGTGAGCGCATCGGTGTGGCTCGCCTCGTGCAGTTTTGCATTCGCCAGCTGCAGCTCGGCGTTCCGGTCGGCAAGGTCGCGGGTGCGGCTCCGCACCTGCGCCTCCAGCCGGCGGCAGTACTCGGCCTCCTGGTACAGTTCCCGCTCCCGCACGCGGTGCAGCCAGGCGCCGGCCGCGACCAGGCAGGCGAGCCAGGGCAGGCGCAGTTCCCAGCCGAACCAGGGCGCGTCGGCCAGCAGCAGCGGCAGCGCCGCGGCCAGCCCCAGCAGAGTCATCGTCGCGGTCCGGCGCACCGCGGTCAGCCGGTGTTGCGCAGCGCGAAGCGGCTGCGGATGGTGGCGAGATCGATCACCGCGCCCTCCGGAGTCCGCCCGAGATGGGCCGCCAGGAACGCGGGCACGTCGTCGACGCGCAGCGGCTCGGCGAAGAAGAACCCCTGCAGCGCGTGGCAGCCCCGCTCGCGCAGGAAGTCGATCTGCTCCACGGTCTCGACGCCCTCCGCAATGACGGCGAGGCCGAGCTCCCGGGACATTGCGATGATGGCCGAGCACACGGAGCGCTGGGCCGTGTCGGCCTGGCACTGCTCCACGAAGGAACGGTCGATCTTGATGGCCTTGACCGGATACTGGATCAGGCGGCCGAGCGAGGAATGGCCGATGCCGAAGTCGTCGATCACGATGCCGACCCCCAGCGCCTTGAGCTTCTGCAGCATGACTGCGGCCTGCTTCTCGCGCATCAGCATCGCCTCGGTGAGTTCCAGCTCGAGTTGCGCGGACGCCAGTCCGGACGCCTCCAGCGCGCCGTGCACCACTCGGGGCAGGTCCTCGCGGCAGAACTCCTGCTCCGAGAGGTTGACCGACACCGGCGGCATCGTCTCCCAGGTTTCGCCCCAGTAGGCGGCATGGGCGCAGGCCGCATGCAGCACCCATTTGCCGATGGGCCGCATCAGGCCGGTGGCCTCGGCGAGCGGGATGAGTTCCCGCAGGGACACCGCGCCCCGCACCGGGTGCTGCCAGCGCAGCAGCGCCTCCAGGCCGGCCACCCGGCCCGTCTCGAGATCGATGCGCGGCAGGTAGCGAAGCTCCAGCTGGTCACGCTCGATGGCGAGGCGCAGCTCGTCCTTCAGGTCCAGCCGGCGCAGCGCACGCTGGCGCATCGTGTCGGAGTAGAACTCCTGCCCCGCGTCGCCGCCCATGCGCGCCTCGTCCAGCGCCGCCCGGGCGCTGTGCAACAACCCCTGGGCGTCGCTGCCGTCCGCCGGGTAGAGAGCGATGCCGATGCTGGGCGTCACCTCGAGCTGATGCCCCTGGTAGCTGACCGGGTCGGCGAAGGCGGCGCGGATGCGGCCGGCCACCTGGGCCGCCGTCCGGCGCTCGTCCACGTCGCGCAGCACGACGACGAACTCGTCGCCGCCGATGCGGGCGAGCTCCGTGGCGCCGCCGTCTCCCGGCCGCGCCTGCTGCACGGCGTCTGCATCGCGCAGGCAGCGCTCGAGGCGGCTGCCGACCACCCGCAGGATGGCGTCGCCGACCGCTCGGCCCAGGGTTTCGTTGATGCGGGTGAAGCGGTCGAGATCGATGCTCATCACCGCCAGACCGCGTCCGAGGCGGCCCGCGTCTTCGACCATCGCATCCAGCCGGCCGAGGAAAGCGGTCCGCCCGGGCAGTCCCGTCAGCGTGTCCGGTCCGCCGCCGCCGGCGCGGCCCGCCACGGCCATGTCGGTCACGTTGCGCGTGATCGCCATTACCCGGTCCCGTCCCTGGGTCAGCAGTCGCATCTCGTAGCGCTGCTTCTCGCCCGCGTCGCCGAGTTCGAACTCGAAGTTGCAGGGTCCCCGGCTCGACAGCGTGCGCCGGATGTTGCGCAGGATCAGTGAGGCCACATCGCGAGGCAGCACTTCGGACAGGCGGCGGCGGGCCAGGCGCTCGGGTCGGAGCAGCGGGTCTTTCTCGCCGCCGCCGAGGTACTCGCGCACCATCCCGTCCTCGCCAAGCACGAAGAACGTATCGGGCACCGCATGCAGGATGCGCGCATCGGCCATGAGCGCGGGCTGCATGCCGGTCAGCGTGCGGCCGGTGTCGCCGTGCGACCGGAACCGTTCCCGCAGGAATACATGGTCGACGGGCTTGATGAACACCGCCGTGGCGCCGGCGGCGTAGAGGCCGTGCAGCGCCTCGCGGCCGTCACTGTCCGTCAGGGCGATCAGGGGCACGTGTTCGAGCCGGACGCGGCTGCGGACACGCCGGCACCAGTCTTCCGTGAGTTCGCCGGCATCCACGACGATGAGCGCCGGCGGCTCGTCCGGGAAACGGCCCGCACGGCTCGAGGCGGCAGGGATCTCGAGAACGTGGAAGCCCTCGTCGTCCAGCGCCGCCAGGACGAGGTCCCGCGTCTCGCCTCGCGAGGCGATCACCAGGGCCTGGCAGTCGTCGCCACCGGTCGCGTATCCGTTTTCCCGGGTCCAGGATTGCATTATGTAAAGCCGTTGCGGCTCCCGCGTATTGAAACTGCTTTCGCGACAGAGACTAGCGCCTCGCGACCCCTTCGTTGTTGAGCCAGTTCACGATTGGACGAAGGGATGCCGGGGTCGTGGAATCCCCCGATATCCATGCGCCTCGGGGACCCGGTATCTAGGGTGCTGGGGGCGGCATTTCCTCCCCGTGGGCCCGCAGAATTCCAGATGAACGAGAGCAGCCGCGATCTGACCCGCCCGGCGGATCTTCGCCACGACGCCCTGACCGGGCCGAGGCGGGAGCGCCGGCCCGTTTACGTGGACCTTTTGCCGCCGTGCAATGCCGCCTGCCCGGCGGGGGAGAACATCCAGGCCTGGCTGGGGGCAGCGCAGGCCGGCGACTACGAGTCGGCCTGGCGGATACTGGTGGCGGACAACCCGCTGCCGGCCGTGCACGGCCGGGTCTGCTACCACCCCTGCGAGGATCACTGCAACCGCACGCCCATCGACCAGGCCGTGAGCATCCATGCCGTGGAGCGCTACCTCGGCGACCGGGCGCTGGCCGAGGGCTGGCAGGCGGCGGCGCCCGCCGCCGCGAGCGGCCGGCGGGTGCTGGTGGTCGGTGCCGGACCCAGCGGGCTGTCCGCGGCCTGGCACCTGCGGCGGGCCGGCCACGCCGTGGAGATCCGTGACGCGGGGCCCGTCGCGGGAGGCATGATGCATGTCGGCATCCCGGCCTACCGGCTGCCCCGGGACGTGCTGGAGGCCGAGATCGCCCGGATCGAGGCCACGGGGGTCGTCATCACCCTGAATCACAAGGTGGAGAACCTGGAACGGGAACGGGCGGAGGGCGGCTTCGATGCCGTCTTCGTCGCGGTGGGTGCGCATCTCAGCAAACGCATCGACATACCGGCCCGCGACGCCGGCAGGGTCATGGACGCAGTCACGTTCCTGCGCGACGTCGACAGCGGCCGCGCGCCGCGGCTGGGCCGGCGCATCGCGATCTACGGCGGCGGCAACACCGCGATGGACGCGGCCCGGGTGGCGCGCCGGCTGGGCGCGGACGAGGCGCTGATCGTCTACCGGCGCGACCGCGAGCACATGCCGGCGCATGCCTTCGAGGCGGCGGACGCCGAGGAGGAAGGCATCCGCATCAACTGGCTGCGCTCCATCCGCGAGCTGGACTCGACCCGCATGACGGTGGAGGTGATGGAACTCGACGAGAACGGCCGGCCGCGCCCCACCGGCGAGACCGAGACCCTGGAGGCCGACAGCCTCATCCTCGCCCTCGGCCAGGACACCGATACCGGCTTCCTGCGCGCCGTGGAAGGCATCGAATTCCACAAGGACGGCACCGTCGTCGTGGACGAGCGGATGATGACCGGCCGGGAGGGCATATTCGCCGGCGGCGACATGGTGCCCTCCGAGCGCACCGTCACCGTGGGCGTGGGGCACGGCAAGAAAGCCGCCCGCCACATCGACGCATGGCTGCGCGGCGAGCGCCGCGAGCCCGCCCCGAAGCATCCGGTGGTGACGCGGGACATGCTGCGTCTGAGCCTCTACCAGGGCACGTTCGCGCAGCCGGAACCGAAGCGTTCCGCGGCAACGCGGGCGGAGGATTTCGGCGAGGTCGTCTCGACCATTGCGGAACCGGAGGCCAGGCACGAGGCGGCGCGCTGCCTGTCCTGCGGCAACTGCTACGAGTGCGACGGCTGCCTCGCCGCCTGCCCTGAGGACGCCGTCATCAAGCTCGGACCCGGCAAGCGCTACCGCTTCGACTACACCCTGTGCACCGGCTGCGCCACCTGCTTCGAACAGTGTCCCTGCCATGCCATCGAGATGATTCCGGAGCCCGGCCTTGAACGCTGAACGCGGGCAGGCGGCGGCGCCGTCGCGGGTGACCATCCTCGACGGCAACGAGGCGTGCGCGCGCATCGCCTACCGCCTCAGCGAGATCTGCGTGATCTATCCCATCACGCCCTCCTCGCCCATGGGCGAGCTGGCCGACCAGTGGTCGAACGCCGGCCGGCAGAACATCTGGGGCGACGTGCCCTCGGTGGTGGAGATGCAGAGCGAGGCGGGGGCGGCCGGCGCCGTGCACGGCGTGCTGCAGACCGGCGCGCTGGCGACCACGTTCACGGCCTCCCAGGGCCTGCTGCTGATGATCCCCAACATGTACAAGATCGCCGGCGAGCTGACGCCGACCGTCTTCCACGTGGCGGCGCGCTCGGTGGCCGGTCAGGCGCTGTCGATCTTCGGCGACCACCAGGACGTGATGGCGACCCGTCCGACGGGGTTCGCCCAGCTCGCCTCGGCCTCGGTACAGGAGGCCCAGGATCTCGCACTCATCGCCCATGCCGCGACGCTGGCAACCCGGGTGCCGTTCCTGCACTTCTTCGACGGCTTCCGCACCTCCCACGAGATGAACACGCTGGAGCTGCTGCCCGATGACGTTCTGTCGGCGATGGTGCCGGAAGAACTCGTAATGGCCCACCGCGGGCGGGCGCTCGATCCGGACGCCCCGGTACTGCGCGGTACCGCCCAGAACCCGGACGTCTACTTCCAGGCCCGGGAGGCGGCGAATCCCTGGTACACCGCCGTCCCGGCCGCGGTCGCCGGGGCCATGGAGCGCTTCGCGGCGCTGACGGGCCGCCGCTACCGCCTGTTCGACTACACGGGTGATCCGGCGGCCGAACGGGTGATCGTCCTGATGGGCTCCGGCGCCGGCACGGCCGCCGAGACGATCGACCACCTGAACGCCCGCGGCGAGAAAGTGGGGCTGCTGCAGGTCCGCCTGTTCCGACCCTTCGACGCCGCAGCCATGCGCTCGGCACTGCCGCCCACCGTGCGCCGGATCGCCGTACTGGACCGCACCAAGGAGCCCGGCTCGCTGGCGGAACCGCTGTGCCTCGACGTCACCGTGGCGCTGAGCAACGGCGATGCCGTGGGCCGCAATGGCGCTCAGGATGGCGCTGGCGCTGCGCCGCTGGTGATCGGCGGGCGCTACGGCCTGTCATCCAAGGAGTTCACGCCCGCGATGGTCCGGGCCGTCTTCGACAATCTGGCCGCCGACGAGCCGAAGCGGGGCTTCACGGTCGGCATCGACGACGACGTGAGCGGCACGAGTCTGCCCGTGCCGGCGGACTTCCGCCTCGAGCGCGGCGAGACGTTCCAGGCGGTGTTCCACGGACTCGGCGCCGACGGCACCGTCAGCGCGAACAAGAACACCATCAAGATCATCGGCAGCCGGCCGGACACCTACGCCCAGGGTTATTTCGTCTACGACTCCAAGAAGGCCGGCTCGCGGACCGTGTCCCACCTGCGCTTCGGACCGGACCCCATCCGCTCCACCTGCCTGATCGAGGAGGCGGATTTCGTCGCCTGCCACCAGTTCGATTTCCTGCGTACCGGCGACGTGCTGGGACTGGCGCGGCGCCGGGCCAGGGTGCTGCTGAACGCCCCGGGGCCCGCCGACGGGATCTGGGCGCAGCTGCCCCGCTCGGTACAGCGGGAGATCCTCGACAAGGACCTGGATGTGTGGGCGATCGACGCCTACCGGGTGGCCCGCGATGCCGGGCTGGGGCGGCGCATCAACACGATCATGCAGACGTGCTTCTTCCAGCTCATGGGCATCATGCCCGCGGAGGAGGCCATCACTCAGATCAAGGAGGCCATCGGCAGGAGTTACCGCCGCAAGGGCCCGGAGGTGGTCGAGCAGAACTATGCGGCCGTGGACCGGGCCGTCGCCAACCTGGCGCCGGTGCCGCCCGGCGAAGTCACGGCCACCTCGGACCGGCGGCCGCCCGTGCCGGAGGATGCGCCGGAGTTCGTGCGCCGCGTCACCGGCCCGCTGCTGGCCGGCCGCGGAGACGCACTGCCGGTCAGTGCCCTCCCGGCGGACGGCACCTGGCCCACCGGCACTGCGGCCTGGGAAAAGCGCAACATCGCCGACTTCGTGCCGGAGTGGGACCCGGACATCTGCATCCAGTGCGGCCAGTGCGGCGCCGTCTGCCCCCACGGCGTGATCCGGGCGAAGTTCTTCGACGACGCGGGGCTGGCCGACGCACCGCCGGGCTTCCCCAGCGCGCCGGTCTCCGCGCGGGGCTTCCCGGATACCCGCTATACGCTGCAGATCTACGCCGAGGACTGCACCGGCTGTGCGCTGTGCGTGGATGCCTGCCCGGCGAGGAATATCGAGCGTCCCGCCGAACGCGCCATCAACATGCGCCCGAAGCCGGCAGACCTCGAGCCGGTGCGAGAGCACCTTGCCTGGTTCGAACGGCTGCCCGACGTGGACCGGGGCCACGTGGACTTCTCCAACATCCGCGGCGTGCAGTATCTGCCGCCCCTGTTCGAGTTCTCCGGCGCCTGCGCCGGCTGCGGCGAGACGCCCTATCTGAAACTGCTGTCCCAGCTGTTCGGCGACCGGGCGGTGATCGCCAATGCCACCGGCTGCTCGTCGATCTACGGCGGCAACCTGCCGACCACGCCCTGGGCGAAGAATCACGAGGGCCGCGGGCCCGCCTGGTCGAACTCGCTGTTCGAGGACAACGCGGAGTTCGGCCTCGGTTTCCGGCTGAGCGCGGACCAGCACCGCCGTCACGCCGAGCTGCTGCTGCGCGAACTGGCGCCCCGGCTGGAGCCTGACCTGGTGGACGGGCTGCTCGACGCCGTGCAGGACGAGGAATCGGAGATACGCGAACAGCGCCGCCGCGTGGCCGCGCTGCGCGAAGCCCTGGACCGCATCGACGACCCCCGGGCGACGCGCCTCGCCTCGCTGGCCCGGCATCTGATCCGGCACAGCATCTGGCTCGTCGGCGGCGACGGCTGGGCCTACGACATCGGCTACGGCGGCCTCGATCACGTGCTCTCGCTCGAGCGCGACGTGAACGTGCTGGTGCTCGACACCGAGGTCTACTCCAACACCGGCGGCCAGGCATCGAAATCCACGCCGACGGCCGCGGTGGCGAAGTTCGCCGCCGGCGGCAAGAGCGTGGCCAAGAAGGACCTGGCGCTGCAGGCCATCGCCTACGGCCACGTCTACGTCGCCCGCGTCGCCCTCGGCGCCAACCCGCAGCAGACGCTGCTCGCTTTCCGCGAGGCGGAGCGCTATCCGGGGCCCTCGCTGATACTCGCCTACAGCCACTGCATCGCCCACGGCATCAACATGGAGCACGGCCTCAGGCAGCAGAAACTCGCGGTCAGCTGCGGGCATTGGCCGCTGATGCGCTATAACCCGCTGCTGGCCGAACAGGACCAGGTGCCTTTCCTGCTGGACTCGCCGAGGCCGACGAAGCGGTTCCGCGAATACGCCACCCGGGAGATGCGCTACCGCGTCCTGGAAGCCAGCGACCCGGACCGCGCCGAGTGGCTGATGACCCGGGCGCAGGAACACATCGACCGGCACTGGCGCATCTACGAGGAGATGGCCGGCCGCGGCACCGAGGCCAATCCCTATCGCCACCTCGCCGCCGGCGACAGCCCCGGAGGGAAACCGGCATGAAACTCAGCACGACCTATCTCGGACTCGAACTCGAGCACCCCGTCGTGGCATCGGCTTCGCCGCTGTCGCAGACACTCGAGGGCGTCCGCCGTCTCGAAGACGCCGGCGCGGCCGCCGTCGTAATCCATTCGCTGTTCGAGGAGCAGATCCGTCACGAGGCGGCGGCCCAGGCCCATCTGATGGACGCCGGCAGCGAGAGCTTCGGGGAAGCGCTCAGCTATTTCCCCGACCTGGGCGGCGCCGAGATCGGGCCCCAGCAGTACCTGGAGCACATACGCCGCTGCCGCGAGGCCACCGGCATCCCGATCATCGCCAGCCTGAACGGCGCGAGCCCCGAGGGCTGGACCGACTACGCGCGGCTCATCGAGGAGGCGGGCGCGCACGCGCTGGAACTGAATCTCTACTATCTGCCCGCCGACCCGGCGGAGTGCGGCGCCGACGTCGAGCGCCGCTACCTGCAGACGGTGCACCTGGTGCGCGAAGCGGTCTCGATCCCGCTGGCGGTGAAGGTGGGCCCCTGGTTCAGTTCGTTCGGACACATGGCGCTGCAGCTGGAGTCCGCCGGCGCGGACGGTCTGGTGCTGTTCAACCGCTTCTATCAGCCGGATTTCGACATCGAGAAACTGGAGGTGGAGCCGACGCTGGAGCTGAGCCGCTCCGGCGAGATCCGCCAGGGCCTGTTCTGGCTGGCCCTGCTGCACGGGCGGCTGCAGGGCTCGCTCGCCGCGACCAGCGGGGTGACCAGCGCGGCCGAGGTGGCGAAATACCTGCTCGCCGGCGCTCACGTGGTCATGACCGCCTCGGCCCTGCTGCGGCTCGGCCCGCCGTATCTCGCCAGTCTCCGCGACGGCCTGGCGGACTGGATGGGGGCCCGGGGGTACGAGGACGTCGACCAGGTGCGCGGCGCCATGAGCCAAGGGCGCGTGGCCGAACCGGCCGCCTTCGAGCGGGCCAACTATCTGCGGGTGCTGGACAGCTATCAGAACGACTGGGGTTGAGCCCCGGCCCCGGTCATCGCGTTGCAACATCGGCCGGGCAGTCTTGAAGACCGCGCGGGCTGCGCTATCCTCCTGCGCTGCCCCTGGCTGACAGAAGGACCCGGATCGTGAGACTCCCTGCCCTCCTCGCCGCTGCATTGTTCGTACTCGTCGCGAGTTGCGCGACGCACCCCGACCGATCCTCCGACAGCGGGCCGGACGCCGCCCCCGAACCGCCTCAGCTGGTGGTCCTGGTGGTGCTGGACCAGTTCGGCGACTGGGTGCTTGCCGAACACCTGCCGCTGCTGCCGCCGGAGAGCCTGCTGCGGCGGGCCTGGGCCGAGGGCGCCCGCCACTCGGTGGACCTGCGCTACGCCAACACGGCGACCGCGGCCGGGCATGCCACGCTGGTCACCGGCGTCTCCCCCGCCGTGCATGGCGTCTTCGCCAACGCCGTGCACGACCCGGCCCACGGCCGTCTGCCCATCGTCGACGACGGCGCACATCCGGTGATCGGCAATCCGGCCAGCAACGCCAGCCCCGCGGCACTCAGGGTCGACACCGCCGGTGACCGGCTGCACGAGGCCACCGGCGGAGAAGCCGTGATCGTCGGCGTCTCCATGAAGGCGCGGGCCGCCATCCTCGCCACCGGCCGCTCGGCCGATCTCGCCGTCTTCTACGACGACGACATCCCGGCCATGACCACTTCCGCCTGGTACCGTCCGGACGGCAGCCTGCCGGACTGGCTCGCGGCGTTCAACGCCGACCGGCCTGTCGATCGCACGTTCACCACCTGGCAGCGCGCGACCGCCAGCCCCTGCATACAGGACGACGCGCCCGGCGAGGGGCCGTTCGTCGGCTGGAACAACGTGTTCCCCTACGACCCCGCGGACTCTCGGAAGCCCGACAAGGCCTTCGGTTACTCCGCGGCCTCCACTCCCTGGTTCTTCGCGGCGGCCCGGGCCGCGATCGAGGCCGAGAGCATGGGAGCGGACGACGTCCCGGACCTGCTCGTGCTGGGCGTCTCCGGCACCGACCGCATCGGCCACGTGTGGGGCGCCACCTCCTGCGAGTACGTCGACAACCTGCTGCGCACCGACCGGGAGCTCACCGCGCTGGCCCGCTCCCTGTCCGAGGAGATGCGGGTGACCTTCGTCATCACGGCCGACCACGGCGTCGCGCGGCTGCCGGAGCAGACCGGCGAACCCGGCGGGCGTCTACCCAGCGAGACGATCGTCGCCACCGCCCGTGAGGCCGCGCGGGCCGCGCTGGGCGAGGGCGAATGGATCGCCGGTTACCAGTCTTCCAGCCTCTATTTCACGGCCGCCGGCGACGCCCGCGGCGCCGAACTCTCCACGGCCGTGGCCGCGGCGCTCACGGAGCTGCCGGGCATGGAGCGGGTCTATGCATTCCGCGACCGCGCGGCGCTCGCGTCGAGCGCGACCCCCCTCGACCGGCTGGCCGCGGCCTCCATGCCCGAAGGGGTCGACGCCGACCTCCTCGTGGTCCCCGCCACCGGCTGGTTCAACGCGGTCTACGACGTTCCCGGCGGCGGCGCCAACCACGGCACGCCCTGGGACTACGACCGCAGGGTGCCCGTGCTGATGTGGGGCCACGGCATCGAGCGGGTCGCGGGAGACGAGGTGGCGGACGCCCGCCGGGTGGCGGCCACGCTCACCGCCATCCTCGGCGTACCGGCCCCGGCAGGCGCGGCGCAGCCACCGCTGGGCGGCGTGAAAGCAGACCCGGTCAGGTAGTAAGGAGAAGGTGCGGAGACTGGCAGACCGACCGGTCAGCCGGAGTTCTTCCCGACCTTGCCGCGCAACAGGTCGCGCCGGCTGACGGCGTGGCCGGGCGCCGCCTTCTCGCTGCCGGGTTTCGCCAGCAGACTCTCCAGCACTTGTTCGGCGATGTTCTTCGCCGCCTCGTGATCGGGCACGCCGATGACGTTGGTGAATACCGGAGCCGCCAGGAAGACCTCAGCCTCCTCCGCCTGCCCGTCCTCGTCCGGCCGGTTGGCCGTGAAGCGGATGGTCTCTGCGGGCAGATGCCAGTCGCTCTGATCGCCCTGGTCCACGCCCGACCAGTCGTCGTTCTCGCCGGGCAGCAGTATCAGGTTGATGAACCAGGGGGTGATGAGGATGCCCAGGCGGTGGCCTTCCCAGTCCCGGAAACCCACTGCCTCCGTGGATAGCCGCTCGTTGTAGAACGGCAGGTCGCGCATGCGCGGCTCGGCCTCGCGAAAACGGGCGATCAGTCGCTCCAGCGCCGGATCAGCCACGGGCGGTGCGCCTCACTCGCTCACGGGCAGGAACTTGTCCCGCTCGGCTTCGCACTGGGGGCAGCACCAATGGTCGGGCAGCGCCGTGAAGGGGGTGCCGGGGGGCACCTGTTCCACGTCGTCTCCCTCCGCGGGATCGTAGACGTGCCAGCAGATGCGGCACTCCATGCGGGTGTCGGCGCCGATCCGGTCTTCCATCGCCTGTCCCATGTCTCTCCCTGCGGCGGGTTGCCGCGCTCAGTCGTCGGTCCAGTAGGCCTCGAGCAGCTGCGCCAGACGCTTGTTCGAATCGCGGATGTCTTCCGGCGCCGCCTCCACCACGTGGGGCAGGTCGGTGATCTCGAGCGAGTTCAGAATCATCTTGGCCATCGAGTTGAAATAGCGCACCCACCAGACGTCGCGCACCCGCGTCGCCGAGATGATGCAGTGGCCGTAGCCGCGGGAGAGGATGTCCACCGGCCCCTTGCCCAGGGTCTCGTCCAGGAACACCAGGTCCTCGTCCGACATGGGCAGCAGCGAGAGGTTGATGACGTGGGTCTCGTCGCCGGGCTTGCGGCTGGCGGCCCGGTCAGCGATCTCGGTGAGGATCGCCGGGGCGTTCAGCGCGCCCTGCGGAGCCGCCCTGCCGACGATGTCCTCCGGCGCCCGGTCGCGGCCGAGTTCGCCGAGACGGGCGAGGAAAGGCGCCTCTGCCACTTCCAGCAGGTCGTGGGTGACCTTGCCTTCCTCGTTCAGGTAGAAGGTGCGCCAGACGCCGGCCAGCACCGACTCCTGGGTCTGGGACAGAAAGTCGCCGGTGAACTTCACCGCGACCTCGCCCTCGCCGAGGACCTGGTTGATCAGTTCCCGGTTCTCGGGATCCAGGGCGGAGATGTCGGCCAGCGTGGCCTCGCCCGGCTGCCAGGCGTCCAGCGTGCGCTGCAGCCAGTCCATCGCCGCACGCGCACCGGTGAGATTTTCCACCGACTCCGGATCCGGAATGGAAGGCGGCTCGTACATGGCCATGCCCCGCGGCAGGTCGATGTACTGTAGCTCCGAGCCGTCACTCTCGGTCGGCTGGCTGCCGGGGCCGATCGCCACGACAGGTATGTCTCTGATATTCATTGATAATTCCCCCAGTCGATCCTGGCTCGGTTCAGGCCGTCACGACCGGGATCTTGAATCCCGGCGGACGCCGCGGCTCGGAGCGCAGTATCTCGTTGATCTCTTCGAGATACTCCTGCCAGTTGCGGATGCGCGAGATGGTGCCGAGGTATCCGCCCTCGCGGACGAAGACCAGCGACGGCCACTCTCGGAAACCGTATTTCCGCTGCAGGTCCTTCTCCGCCTCCTTCTCCACGACGGCCGGCCGGAGCCTTCCGTCGTAGGCCGAGACGATCTCCGGCAGCACCACGGCAACGTCGACGGTCTCGCCGAACTTCTTCGGCTCGCCGGCGAAGAACAGGACGCTCACGGCCGGATCGGCCACGAACCCGTCGTGGTCCTCCAGGCCGACGGTCGGGTAACCGAACTCGTCGATCAACCGCTGGATCAGCGGATGGTTCATGGTCTCTCCCACTGGCTATCTCCAGGTCTCTTTCGTGTCCGGCCTCCCGGCCTCGTACTCATCCATATTGATGGCGTCGGGGCCGGTCAGTTCCGTATGCTCCAGGGGCTTGTCGCGTTTGCGATACTCGATGCCCCAGTCGTCGAGGATGGCGAGGCCGGCGTCCACGGCCTCCGGCAGGCGGGCCTTCACCGATTCGCGCAGGCTGCCGCCGTAGTCGTTCAGCAGTTCCGGCTGCACGCCCACCAGCGCGAGCTTCTCCGGTGCCTGGCCGAACATCTCGGCGGACATCAGCACCTCCTGGAAACCGGTCTGGTGCATGCTCATCTTCTTGACGCCCATGAACTTCGGCACGTCGTCGCCGACGATGACCTTCATCTCGGCGGGCTCCAGGCCGAAGTCGATGGCGTCGAAGATCAGCAGGTTCTTCGCCGAGCGCACGTAGGGCAGCAGCATGAGACCGAGCGTCCCGCCGTCCATCACGCGGACTTCCGGCGGGAACTCGTACTGCGCGTTCAGCTGCTCGGCGGCCCGTACCCCGAAACCCTCATCTGCCCAGAGCGGATTGCCGATTCCGAGGATGAGGGTTTCGAAGCCGACGGGATCGCCGTCGGGCCGGGTTTGCGCTATGTCGTCCGTCACCTCGGATCGTCGCCCGGGTAGTCGTCCTTGTAGAAGCGCCAGCCGGACATGATCGTGCTCACGCTGGACTGCCGGCCCATGACGTCAGCGCGGATCGCCATGTAGGTATGGATGATCGCGAAGACGATGATCAGCCACATGCCGAAGTTGTGCCAGGTCTTCACCCCCATGGAGTTCGGAAAGAGGACGAATACCCAGCCGAACAGCATGTCTGCCCAGCTGCCGTCACCCAGCCCCTCCGAGTAGAGCGCGAAGCCCGTAATCACCATGAAGAGGCCCAGGATGAAGTTGAAGAACCACATCGCGCTCTGTGCAAGCGGATTGTGCGCCTTCGTCTTGTACGTCTTCCGGGTGAGGAAGCTGTAGTACTTGATCTCGTGGAACAGCTCTTTCCACCAGCTCCCCTTCCAGACGGGCAGATAGAACAGCTCCCGTGAGTACTTGTTGCCGACGAAGCCCCAGTAGATCCGCACCAGCAGTCCGATCGTGAACACGTAACTCGCGATGAAGTGGATCATCCGGATGTTGCCCATCAGGAAGGATTCACTCGCCTCCCCCGGCACACTCGGCAGGGGGTTCGCGATCAGATAGCCAGTCACCGACAGCACCACGATGCTGATGGCGTGAACCCAGTGCCAGATGCGGACCGGCGCCTCGTAGATGTACTCGGGCTTCAGGTTCGCAGGACTGCGCCCACCCATCGCCTCTGTGCTCGTTGCCATGATCGTCTCCTAATCGATACCTCGGTTGGCCAGAGCCCCCTAACGGATCTTCACCGTCGTCAGATCTTCACCGTCGGGCGAGATCACGTGCGTGGCGCAGGCCAGGCAGGGATCGAAGCTGTGGATCGTACGCAGGATCTCCAGCGGCTTTTTCGGGTCAGCCATGGGCGTGCCGAGCAGCGCGGCCTCGTAGGCACCGATGTTGCCCTGATGATCACGCGGCGAGGCGTTCCAGGTGGACGGCACGACGCACTGGTAGTTCTCGATCTGACCGTCCTTGATGTGGATCCAGTGACCGAGCGAGCCGCGGGGCGCCTCGCCGTAACCGACACCCTTGGTGTCCTTCGGCCAGGTGTCCGGCTCCCACTTGTCCATATTGGCAGTCGCCGAATCGCCGGCCTTGATATTGGCCATCATGTTGTCGAACACGTAGCGCATCTTGTGCGCCGCCCAGGAGGTCTCCAGTCCGCGTGCGGCGGTGCGACCCAGCGTCGAGAACAGGGCGGTGATCGGCAGATCGAGATCGCGGAGCAGGCCGTCGACCTGATCTCTGATCTCCTCGTGGCCGCGGGCATAGGCGACGATATAGCGGGCCAGCGGGCCGACTTCCATCGCGTTGCCGCGCCAGCGCGGCGCCTTCAGCCAGGAGTACTTGCCGCCCTCGTCGTGTGCCTGGATGTTCGTCTTCGTGCCCTTGGCATTCGGTCCGAGCTCGAACTTGGGCTCGGTGATGCCGTCCCAGGGATGGAGCCCTGCGTTCGGATCGCCAGGATAGTCGTACCAGGAGTGGGTGACGAACTCCTGCACCTGTTCGGGATCCCGCGGATCGACGTCGTAGACTTTCGACAGGTCGCCGTTCAGGATCGCTCCCTGCGGCATCATGAAGCTGTCGTTGTCGAACTGGTTCGCGAACTCGGGGAAGTCGCCGTAGGACATGACGTTCTTGCCCGACAGACCGCCGCCGAAGCCCCAGTCCTTGTAGAAGGACGCGATGGCCTTCAGGTCGGGGATGTAGACCTGGTCGACGAACTGGATGGACTGGTTGATGATGTCGGACACCAGGTTCAGCCAGTACATGTTGACCGCACCGACGGCGCCGGTGTCGTTCACGTTGATCGAGCAGGGTGCACCGCCCACCAGCCAGTTCGGATGCGGGTTGCGGCCGCCGAAGACCGTGTGGATCTTGACGATCTCCTTCTGGAAGTCGAGCGCCTCCAGATAATGCGTCACGGCCATCAGGTTCGCCTCGGGCGGCAGCTTGTAGGCGGGGCTGCCCCAGTAGGCGTTCGAGAAGATGCCCAGCTGACCGGATTCCACGAAGCGCTTCAGCTTGTTCTGCACGTCGCTGAAGTAGCCCGGCGAGGACTTCGGCCAGTTGCTGATGGACTGCTGCAGCTGGGAGGTGGCCTTCGGATCGGCGCTGAGCGCGCTGACCACGTCCACCCAGTCCAGGGCATGCAGGTGATAGAAGTGCACGAGATGGTCCTGGGTGTACTGCGCCAGCATCATCAGGTTCCTGATGTGGTTGGCGTTGGCCGGGATCTCGATGCCCAGGGCGTCCTCGACGGTGCGCACGGACTGGATGGCGTGCACACCGGTGCACACGCCGCAGATGCGCTCGACGAAGGCCCAGGCGTCGCGGGGATCGCGGCCTTTAAGGATCACTTCCAGTCCGCGCCACATGTTGCCCGTGGAGACCGCATTCTGGATGACGTTGTTCTCGTCGACGTTGACCTCGATGCGCAGGTGGCCCTCGATCCGGGTGACGGGGTCCACGACCACGCGCTGACCGCTGTCGTCAAGGTTGAAGCCATTCGGCGTGGTGATACTAGCCATTACTGGTCTCCTCAGGCTGTTTGCGCGTCATGTGGCTGATGGCGGAGCCGACCGCGTGGGCCGCAACGCCAATCGCCGCTGCACCGGCGAGCACGCCGCCGATCTGATCGGCCGTGGCTTCGGCTCCGCGCGGGGAGACGTCGAGCTTGCCGATCGCACTGTAGAAGCTGCCCTTGTCCCAGAAATCGTCTTCGGCGCAGCCGAGGCAGCCATGGCCCGACTTCACCGGCCAGGACAGGCCGTCGTTCCACTCCACGGTGGAGCAGGCGTTGTACGTGGTCGGGCCCTTGCAGCCGACCTTGTACAGGCAGTAACCCTTCTTCGCGCCCTCATCATCGAACTTCTCGACGAACTGGCCGGCGTCGAAGTGCGGGCGCCGGTAGCATTTGTCGTGCAGGCGCTGGCCGTAGAACATCTTCGGCCGACCCTGGCGGTCCAGTTCGGGCAACTCGTCGAAGGCGATCATGTAGGTCAGCACGCCCGTCATCACCTCGGCGATCGGCGGGCAACCCGGCACCTTCACGATGGGCTTGTCCTTGATCACCTTGTGGATCGGGACGGCGCGGGTCGGGTTCGGCTTGGCGGCCTGCACGCAGCCCCAGGAAGCGCAGGAGCCCCAGGCCACGATGGCCTTGCAGTGAGCGGCCATGTGACGGAGTTTCTCGACGTACGGGATGCCGGCCTGCATGCAGTACACGCCGTCCTCGTTCAGCGGCGGATTGCCCTCGCAGGCAAGGATGTACTCGCCATCGTATTTCTCGATGGTCTGCTCCAGGATCTCCTCGGCCTGATGGCCGGCAGCCGCCATCAGCGTGTCGTCGTAGTCCAGGGATATCATGGACAGGACGACGTCACTGGCGAGCGGGTTGCCCGAGCGGATGAACGACTCGGTGCAGCAGGTGCACTCCAGGCCGTGCAGCCAGATCACCGGCGTGCGTGGCTTGGTTTCGAGCGCGTACGCGATCTTGCCCGCGAACTCCGGACCGAGACCGAGGCCGGCTGCGGTCAGGCTGCAGAACTTAAGAAAGCTGCGGCGGGTAATGCCATGCTGGCGCATGACCTCGTATAAGGTTTCTCGGGCTGCCATGGCGACGTCCTCTTCTGCTGCTATGTTCGTCGCTGTATCGGCAAGCCGCAGCGCACCACCATCGAAGGGCCGCAACACGGCTGGCCGTCACCAGCGCGGACGGGTTCGACACGTAGCGTTCTGCTTCTAGTACCAGGCGCTAGTCCCCCATCCGCGTATATTGTTCGAGCGGCGGGGTATGACATCCATACTGGTAGATACCTACGCTCGTCACGCGAATTCGCAGCCGCCGCGGGACGAGGGCGCGGAGGGCTATTTTCCGGTGCTGAGCCGGTCGGCCTTCAGGAGCTTCGCGAGGCCGCGTTCGTAGCCCTTCGGGTCCATCGCGATACGGGCCCGGACGCTGGTCGCCATCCAGTCGGTATCCATCTCGTCGATGTTCCTGCGGATGGCCTTGACGCCGGCACGCCCGATATCGAGGGGCTGCTCCTTCTGTCCCGCAACGTGGGCGGCCATGCGGGTATCCACCGAGCCGACGATCAGCGCCGTGACCTGGGTACCCTGGTCGGCCAGCTCTGCGCGCACACCCGCGGACAGGAATCGCGTCGCGGTCTTCGACGGCCCGTAGCCGCCCATGTTCGGGATATTGGTGAGCGCCGCCGCCGACAGCACGTTGACGATGGCGCCGCCGCCGTTCGCGGCGAGCACCGGCGCGAACGCACGGCACATGGCCAGCGTGCCGAAGTAGTTCACTTCCATCTCCTGGCGGGCGCCGCTCATGTCGTCGGCGCCGATCAGCAGCCGGCCCGCGAATACGCCGGCGTTGTTGACGACGATGGCGACATCCGTACATTCCGCGGCCGCCGCCGCAACCTGCGCTTCGTCAGTGACGTCCAGGGCGACCGGCACCGCGCGATCGCCGAATTCGTCCGCCAGATGCGCGGCCGCGGCGGGATCGCGGGCTCCCACGTAGACCCTGGCCGCGCCCGCCTCCAGCAGCGCCCGCACGAAACCCTCGCCGATGCCCCGGTTGCCGCCGGTGACGATCGCAGTCGCGCCCTCGATATCCATAGTCTCTCCCCTCTCCAGTGCGCCAGAATCGCTACACGCTGCCGGCTGCGTCGGCGATCCGCGGCAGCCGTCCGAGTCACTCCAGGACGATCACGTCCTCTCCGGGCGACGCCGCATACAGACGTTCCACGTCGGCCGCCCGTCGCCGCAGCGCCACGGACTGATTCACCGTGCCCTTGTCCGACAGTTCGTGCCCGTCGATGCTCGGCGGCTCGTCCAGGAAGGCGAAACGACGGATGCGGGTGCTGGAGCCCGGATGGGCCCGGTTGTGCGCATCCAGCGCCTGCAAGATGCGCTCGCGCACGGCGGGCTCGGTGGCCAGCTCCCCGGCGTTAGCCGGCGCCTCTCCGCCCAGCACCTGCTCGACGCCGGCCCGGTTCGGCCAGGCCAGCACGGCCACGTAGTCCCGGTTGAGCCCGCACACCAGCACGTCGCTCACCAGCGGCGAGCAGGCCTGCACCACGGCCGCCCGCAGGTTGCCGGCGGAGACCCAGGTGCCGTTGGCGAGCTTGAATTCCTCGGCCAGCCGACCCGCGAACTTCAGGCCGCGCTCGATATCGCCGGGTTCATTGAACTGCGCCGCGTCCCCGATCAGGAAGTATCCTTCGTCGTCGAAGATCTCGGCGTTCTTCTCCGGCATGTGCAGGTAGCCCGGCGTGATCATCGGGCCCTTCATGCGGATCTCGTAGCGCTCGTCCTGGGGCACCAGCTTGATGGTCAGCCCCGGCATCGGCAGGCCGATGCCCACCTCTTCCGTATCGAAATAGATGGCCATGCAGCCGGAGGTCGTCTCGGTGGCCCCGTAGCCGGTCGTGAAGAAGACCCGCTTGCCGGTCGTGCGCACGGCCAGTTCCTGCAGCCGGTCGTACAGCGCCTGGGGCAGGCCGGCGCCGCCGTACAACGCCAGCCGCAGTTTGGAGAAGAAGGTCTCGCGGAGCTCGTCGTCGCGCTCCAGCGCATCGGCCAGCATGGCGTAGCCGGCCGGCACGTTGGTGAAGAAACTGACCGGGACGTCCTTCAGGTTGCGAATGGTCAGGTCGAACTGCCCCGGCAGCGGACGCCCGCCGTCGATATATAAGGTGCCGCCGGCGATCATCACCCCGAACTTGCTCGACGTCCCGGAGACATGGTTCCAGGGCAGCCAGTCGAGCATCACGTCCTTCCAGCCGGCCGTCTCGCCCAGGACCTGCTTCGCCTGGGCCAGGTTGGCCCCCAGCATGCGCTGGGTCTGCACCACCGCCTTTGGCAGGCTG
Source organism: Woeseiaceae bacterium (assembly GCA_035655155.1). Classification (GTDB taxonomy): domain Bacteria; phylum Pseudomonadota; class Gammaproteobacteria; order Steroidobacterales; family Woeseiaceae; genus Lentisalinibacter. The sequence goes on along the minus strand of DASRVH010000088.1, from coordinate 34,212 downwards.
GTGGACCCGGAGGTGAGCATGTAGACCGCCGGTGCGTCCGGGTCCAGTGCTTCGATGGAGTCCCGCACCTCGGGGCCGGCCCGCAACGCGAGCACCTCGGAGATGGCGACGGCGGGGCGCTCGAGCAGCTCCGGCTCCTCGGTGACGACGATGGCGTCGCCGAAATCCACCGCCTCGAGGGCGGCCTTGTACAGCGGCGTCTGCTCGGCGAACACGACGGCCGGCCTGACCAGCTCCAGCACGTGCTTCAGGCGTCCGTAGTCGCCGCCGCCCATGAGCGCATAGTTCACGCTCACCGGGCAGACCGGGACGCCCACGGCCATGGCGCCGTACTTGAAGACCGCGTGACGGATGGAATTGCCGGACAGGATCAGCAGGGAGCGGTCCGGGCCCACCCCGTTGTCCAGCAGCCACTGGGCGACCGCGTGGGCGTCGCGCCGGGTCTCCTGGTAGGTCTGGGCCATCCAGCCCCCGTCGCCGCCTTCTCTCTCCATCAGGTAGGGCTGCTCGGGGCGCTCCCCGGCCTGGCGCTCGAGTTCGAGCAGCAGGTTGGGCACGTAGGGCTCGAGCCCGGTCGCGGGCGTCACGATCAGCGTGCCGTCGGCGCGTTCCTCCACTGCCATGCGGGCCGAAGGGAAGGCGACTTCCCGGAACGGGGCGGTACGAAAATCGGTCATGGAAACAGTGTCCTCGGCGCTATCGGTCGATGGCCCGATCCTTACCGACTCAGTCGAATAATGCAAGTGACAATGGCCGCCTGCGCGGACGAGCTTCGCGACAGGCGACGACCGCGAACTGCTATGGTCGCTTGCATAACATGACTCTATACTTGGAGCCGTTGTCGGAACCCAGACCGGAGAGAGGCGAAAGCAGATGATCCAGAGTTCACCGGAGCGGATCGCCGAGTACCAGCAGCGGGGATGGTGGGGACAGACCACCGTGGACGACGTATTCCGCGACGCCGTGGCCCGGGCCGGCGGCGAGGGAGCCGTGGTGGACCCGCCGAACAAGGAGGAGCTGACCGGCGGCACCCAGCAGCGCTATACGTTTGCCGAGTTGGACCGGCTGGTGGACGGACTGGCCAGCCGGCTGCTGGCACTCGGCCTGCGCAAGGACGACGTGCTGGCCACGCAGCTGCCGAATACGGTGGAGGGCGTGGTGGCGTTCCTCGCCTGCGCGCGCCTCGGCCTCGTCTTCTGCCCGGTCGCGATGCAGTTCCGCGAACACGAGTTACGCTACATCCTGGGCAAGTCCGGCGCCAGCGCCTTCATGACGGTGCCCCGGTTCAAGGACACCGAGCCCGCCGCCCGCGCCGAGGCGCTGGTGCCGGAGTTCGACCGGCTGCGTCACCTGCTGGTGTGGCGCGAACAGGAGGCCGACCCCACGGATCTCTCCCTGGAGCGGCTCGCCGCCGCCGACCCGGAGCCCTTGCGGGCCTATCTCGAAGAGCTGGAGATCGACCCCCACGAGACCCTCACGCTGTGCTGGACGTCGGGCACCGAGTCGCGGCCGAAGGGCGTGCCCCGCCACCACGCCCACTGGGTAGTGAACGGCGAGTCCTGCAGCGAGTGCGGCCAGCTGCAGGAGGGCGAGAACATCCTGAATCCCTTCCCGATGGTCAACATCGCCTCCCTCGGCGGCATGGTCATGCCCTGGCTCATGACCCGCGGCAAGCTGGTGCAGCATCACCCCTTCGACCTGCCGGTGTTCCTGCGCCAGATGGCCGAGGAGAAGATCAACTACACGGTGGCCCCGCCCGCCATCCTGAACCTGCTGCTGAAGAACGAGGACCTGCTGGCGAAGACCGACATCAGCCACCTGCGCTGCATCGGCTCGGGCTCCGCGCCGCTCGCGCCCTGGATGGTGAAGGGCTGGCAGGAGCAGCACGGCATCGTGGTGATCAATATCTTCGGCTCCAACGAGGGCTGCTCGCTGTTCAGCACCGCCGAGGACTTCCCGGACCCGGAGGACCGCGCACTGTACTTCCCCCGCTTCGGCGTGGAGGGGCTGGAGTGGCCGTCGCAGTTCCAGAAGAAGATCATCACCTGCCTGAAGGATCCGGAGACCGGCGAGGTCATCACCGAGCCCGAGCGGCCCGGCGAACTGTGTTTCGACGGCGCGATGCGCTTCGACGGCTACTGGCAGGACGACGAACTGAATGCCGAGGTGATCGACGCCGACGGCTTCTATCATTCCGGCGACCTGTTCGAGATCGTGGACGACGGCGAACCGATCCCGCGCCGCTACCGTTTCATCGGCCGGGTGAAGGAACTGATCATCCGCGGCGGCATGAATATCTCGCCGGCGGAGCTGGACTCTCTGGTGGAGAGCCACCCGGCCCTGCAGGAAGCGGCCGTATTCGGCATCCCCGACGAGGTGCTGGGCGAGAAGGTCTGCGCGGCCGTCGTGCCGAAGCCGGGCGAGAGCATCACCCTGGACGACGTCGTCGAACACCTGAAGAGCCTGCAGGTGGCCTCCTACAAGTGGCCCCAGGAGATGGTGGTCATGGAGGCGCTGCCGCGCAATCCGCTGGGCAAGGTGCTGAGGCGCGACCTGTCCATGTAGGAGGGCCTTCAGGCCCGACCCGGCCCGCCAGACCCCCGTTCTATTGTGGCCGCCCTGCGGGGGTATCCATCTTGCTCCCGACAAAAGGTTGCGGCGATGGATGCCCCCGCATGACGGCCGCGCTCGAGGTGGCGTGAAGGCGCTGCCAGTCAGCAATGCCTGCTGACTGTTGCCAGGCCTATCGGCTACGGGCCCGTTAGCGGGTGGATAAGGGTTGCGGGGACGCTCATGTAGGAGGGGCTTCAGCCCCGATCAGCGCTCGGCCACCCCAGGCGCAGATCGGGGCTGAAGCCCCTCCTACATGCCCATCGAGGCCGTGCTGCATTCAGGACGACCCCGCGACCCTTATCCACCCGATGGCGGGCCAACGCCAAAAGAAAGCCGGATCGGGCCTGAAGGCCCTCCTACACGTTAGCCGTCCATCTGCTTTTTCAGCTCGCCCATGTCGAAGTGGTCGCGCCACTCCAGGATCCTGCCGTCGCGGAAGCGGAAGATGCCCATGTAGGGCAGGTCGATCTCGACGCCGCCCTTGCGATAGATGTCGCGCCCCTCCACCAGCAGCAGGTCGCCGTTCTCGGCATGGTTGTCGATGCGCCAGCGGATGTCCTCCTGGCCCTTGCCGAAGCGCTCCAGGAACCTGCGCACCTTTTCCCGACCCTCCAGCGGCGGCGAGCCCACGTGGTAGTGGTAGACCACATCGTCGTCCAGCATGGCGAGCACTGCCTCCACGTCCTGGCGCTTCCAGGCTTCGATCAAATCGTGCACTTTGTCTATCAGCATGTCCGGTCTCCTCAGAACCGCTCGTAGGACGGGTCCTCGCGACCCTTGCGCCCGAGGCGCGCGCCCTTCTGGCTGAAGTCGAACATGCCGCCGCACCAGCCCTCGGCGGTGGGCATGTCCCGGTTGAAGTCGAACACCGTCCAGCGGTGGGCGATCTTCCACTCCCCGTCGCGACGCTCGAAGCGGTCGACCAGGCGACCGCCGGTGAGCGTGTCCCAGTCGCCGTCGTCCCGGTGCTGGCGCATGAAGGTCCAGACGTAGGTCTCCACGTAGGCCGTGTCGCCCTCCACGTCCACGTGACTCGAGCCGAGCAGGTGCTGCATGGCACCCATCTTCATCACCCGCGGCATGGCCTCGTCCACGTACTGGTGGGCGTTGCCGTCGTAGCGCCCGGCGTGTTCCTCGACGGCTTCCGGGTGGTAACAGCTCTTCAGCAGTTCCCCGTCGGCGCGGTCGATGCCGCGGGCGTAGCGTGCGAGCACGTCTCGTATCTCGTAGTAATCCAGCACGCGCTGCATGCGGTCGTCTCGCTCTTCTGTGGTCATGGTGTCTCCCTCTGCTCCCGGTCAGGCCTCACGGCTCATTTCTTCGGCGGCAGCGGGAAGAACCCGCTGGTGCGCCGCTTGTAGTCCTCGAAGTCGGGACGCTTCTTCGCCATGCGGCGCTCCAGCAGCCCCTTGCCCAGCGATCCGGTCAGCACCCACAGGATGGTCGCCGGACTCACGATCGTGACCAGCCCCCAGGGGTTCTCGACCGCGATCAGGAAGAAGCCCACCCAGACGCAGGCCTCGCCGAAGTAGTTCGGGTGTCGGGTGTAGCGCCACAGTCCCCGGTCCATGACCTTGCCCTCGTTGGCGGAGTCGGCGCGGAAGCGGGTGAGCTGGATGTCGCCGACCACCTCGAAGAACATGCCCACCGCCCAAAGCGCGACGCCCGCCCACGCCAGCCAGCCGAGCGCGGCCGGCGTGTCCATGGACAGGGAGAAGATGAGCACGAGCGAAACCAGCCACATGAAGAAGCCCTGCATCAGATAGATGTTCAGGAAGCTGTGCAGCGCGTAGTTGCCGCCCTGTGATTCCACGTGCTGGCGCAGGCGCGCGTAGCGCGGGTCCTCACTGCCCCAGTTGCGCCAGCCGAGATAGATGCCCAGGCGCAGGCCCCAGAGCGTGGTCAGCACGGCCACCAGCAGGCGCCTGGCCTCGACGCCGTCGGAGATCGTCCAGGTAAACCAGACGATGATCACGAAGCCGAAGCCCCAGAAGATATCGGCGATGCTGGAATCGCGCAGGGCGAGACTGAGGCCCCACAGGCCCGTCATCAGCACCAGTACGAGTGACGCATTGATCAGCGCCAGCGACAGGAATTCTTGCGGCACGGCTCTCTCCCCTCGTTCGGTTCCCATTTGTCGGCGACCCGGCTGGCGGCCGCCCGAGTCTGTGCTATTATGACTAAGTCTTACTAAGCAAGCGAGTCCGATGCAAGCCCGGCGTCAATCCGGCCGGGCGGCAAGCAGCGGAGACCTGCAGGGGGAGCAAGGTCGTGCCGGAAAAGAAGCCCGCCATCGACTTCGACGGCCTCAGGCCGCCCGCGCCCGGCCTCAACGCCGGACACGAGGCCTGGCGGCAGCGCCTGCGCGACTTCGTGTCCGCGTACATCGAGCCCCACATCGACGCCTGGAACGCCGCCGGCACGTTCCCGGACGACCTGTACCGGCAGGCGGCCGAGGCCGGCCTCATGGGCATGGGCTTCCCGGCCGAACTCGGCGGCTGGCAGGAAGCCGCCGACCTCTATCACCGGGTGATCTTCGCCGAGGAGTTCCATCGTCTCGGTTCCGGCGTCGTCTTCGCCGACCTGGCCACCCACTGGATCGCGCTGCCGCCGGTGGTCGAGTTCGGCGGCGCCGAACTGCACGAGGCCGTGGTGCGTCCGGTACTCGCCGGGGAGAAGCGCACCGCGTTCGCGGTCACCGAGCCGGTGGGCGGCTCGGACGTGTCGCGTTTCGTGACGGCCGCAGAGCCGGACGGCGACCACTACGTGGTGAGCGGCGAGAAGACCCTGATCTCGGGCGCGCTGCGCGCCGACTACCTGCTGACCGTGGTCCGCACGGCCGGCGAGGGGCTCGGCGGGCTGTCCCTGATGCTGATCGACGCGAACAGCCCGGGCGTCAGCATCCAGCCCGTGCCGGGGCTGGCCTGGTACAGCGCAGCCAACGGCAGCATCCGCTTCGACGGCGTGTGCGTACCTCGCGAGCGCCTGATAGGGCCCGAGGGCCGCGCGTTCGCGAGCCTCACCCACCAGTTCAACACGGAGCGCTTCAGCGGCGTCGGCGCGACGCTGGCGATGGCGCGGGTGGCCACCGCCGACGCCATCGCGTGGGCGCAGCGTCGCGAGACGTTCGGCAAGCGGCTGATCGACCACCAGGCCATCCGCCAGAAGCTCGTGACCATGGTGCGGACCATCCGCGCCGGCTACGCGCTCCTGGACCAGTGCGTCTGGCGCTTCGAGCGCGGCGAGGTGCCCGTGGCCGACCTGTGCATGCTTAAGGTCCAGGCCACCACGACGCTGGAGTACTGCGCCCGCGAGGCCATGCAGGTGCTGGGCGGCGAGGCCTACCGCGGCGACACCCGGGTGCAGCGCATCCAGCGCGAGGCGCGCATCTTCGCGCTCGGCGGCGGCACCGAGGAAATTCTGAACGACCTCGCCGGGCGGCAGCTCGGCTTCTGACAGCTGACCAATTGCGACCAGCGCGACAAGGGGGAAACCGACATGTCCGAGAAGATGGCGACCATCAAGGCGTTGATGCAGGCGAACATCGACGGCGACAAGGAAACGTTCCTCGGTCATCTGACCGACGACATCGAGTACCACTACCACGTGGGCTCGAGACCGCTGATCGGCAAGGAGTGGGTGCGCAAGTTCCTGAACAAGTACGACGAGATCTGCGCCGACCCCGACTGGCGCATCGACCGCTGGGCAGAGACGGACGACTGCCTGTTCGTCGAAGGCTACGAGGAGTACACGGACCTGCGCACCGGCGACCGCATCGCCCACCCCTACATGGGCATCTTCGAGTTCCGCGACGGCCGGATCGCCCGCTGGCGCGACTACTTCGAGATGGACAACAAGAAAGAAGAGGGGGCGGCGTGATGACGGAGGCGGACGACAATCTCGAGCTGGCCCAGCGTTTCATGGCGGCGCTGGAGGCCTGCGACGTCGACGCCGTGCGCGAACTCTACGCGCCGGATGCCCGGATCTGGCACAACTTCGACCAGGCCCTGCAGCCGGTGGAGGAGAACATCAAGTCGCTGCAGTGGATGCACCGCAAGCTGAGCGATATCGAGTACGACATCGTGCGCCGGGAGCCGATCCCGGGCGGCTGGTACCAGCAACATGTCCTCCGCGGCACGCTGCCGTCCGGCGAGCGCTTTGCGATGCCCGCGTGCGCCATCATCAAGGTGGAGGACGGGCGCATCGCGTCGCTGGACGAGTACCTGGACACGGCACATACGAAACCGCTGCGCAAATAACAATGTAGGAGGGCCTTCAGGCCCGATCCCGCAGCAGGCCCGATCCCGCAATGGGCATGTAGGAGGGGCTTTAGCCCAGATTCATTATTCTAATCGGGCCTGAAGGCCCTCCTGCCCGTTCTCTGGCTGGTGTTCGATTTCGCCGGTCAGCAGCAGATAGAACGCCGGCACGACGAACAGCGTGAAGAGGGTGCCGATGCCGAGCCCGCTGGCGATGACCAGCCCGATATTAAAGCGGCTCACGGCGCCGGCGCCGGAGGCGGTCAGCAGCGGCACCATGGCGAAGATCATGGCGGCAGTGGTCATCAGGATGGGCCGCAGACGCACGGCCGCCGCCCTCTCCACGGCAGCGCGCTTGTCCAGACCCTCGCGCGCGCGCACCTGGTTGGCGAACTCCACCATCAGGATGCCGTTCTTGGCCACCAGTCCGATCAACGTGATCAGCCCCACCTGGGTGTAGATATTGATCGTAGCCAGACCCAGCGTCATGAAGATCAGCGCGCCGGCGACGGACATGGGCACAGAGACCAGGATGATGAAGGGGTCGCGCCAGCTCTCGAACTGGGCGGCCAGCACCAGGTAGATGACCAGCAGCGAGATGAAGAACGTGATCACCAGCGCGCTCGACTGCTGCTTGTACTGGCGCGACTCGCCGCTGTAGTCCCAGCTGAAGCCCACGGGGAAGGACGCCTGCGCACGCTCCTCCAGGAATCCCAGCGCGTCGCCCAGGGTCACGCCCGGCGCCATCGCGCCCTCGACGGCGATGGAGTTCAGCTGCTGGAACTGGGTGCGCTCGGCCGGTTCCACCGTGCGCTCGAAGCTCACCAGCGCGGAGAGCGGCACCATCTCGCCGCCGGCGGCCGGCACGTAGTAGTCCTCCAGCATGGCGGCATCCAGCCGGAATTCGCGTCCCACCTGGGGGATGACCCGGTAGCTGCGGCCCTCCAGGTTGAAGCGGTTGATGTAACCCTCGCCCACCATCGTGGACAGCGTCCGGCCCACATCCTGCATGGAGATGCCGAGGATGCCCGCCCGGTCCCGGTCGATGTGCAGCGTGATCCGCGGTCGGGAGAAATCGATGGACTTGCGCACGAAGGCGAACAGCCCGCTCTGCATGGCCTCGCCCATCAGGCCGTCGACCACACCGTCCACCCGCTCGTAGTCGGCCGGCGAGGTCACCACGAACTGCACCGGCAGCCCGCCGGCGGAGCCCGGCAGGTCCGGGCGCGGGAACACCGCCGCCTGCAGGCCGGCTATCTTCGAGATGGCCTGCTGCAGCTCCGGCTGCACCTCCATCTGCGTGCGCTCGCGCTCGTCACCCGGCGCCATCTTGAAGCCGCCGAACACCGTGCTGTTGTCGCCGCCCATGCCGAGGAACAGGAAACTGTCCTCGTATTCCGGCACCTCCTGGAACAGGTCCACCATGCGCCGTGCCCAGGTCTCGTTGTATTCCGGTGTCGCCGTCTGGGGCCCGCGCGCCTGGACGAAGAGGATGCTCTGGTCCTCCACCGGCGCCAGCTCCTCGGGCACCGTGGTGAACATGAACCAGATGCTGCCCAGCACGATGAGCGCGAAGACGACGGTCACCGGCACAGTATCCAGCGATGCGTGCAGCAGGCGCTGATAGCGGTCTGCCAGCCACTGGAAGAAACGCTCCACGCGCTGCTCGAAGCGGCCGGGCTCGCCGTAGCGGGTCAGCGCGCGGGCGGAGAGCATGGGGGAGAGGGTCAGGGCCACGATGCCCGAAATCAGCACCGCCCCCGCCAGCGCGAAGGCGAATTCGGTGAACAGGGTGCCCACCAGTCCGCCCATGAAACCGATCGGCGCGTACACGGCGATCAGGGTGGTGGTCATGGCGATGATCGGCAGCCCGATCTCCCGCGCGCCGATGATGGCGGCCTCGCGGCGGGAGAGCCCCTCCTCCACGTGCCGGTGGACGTTCTCGACGACGATGATGGCGTCGTCCACGACCAGTCCGATGGCGAGCACCATGGCGAGCAGCGTCAGCAGGTTGATGGAGAAGCCGAGCAGCAGCATCACGAACGCGCCGCCGATCAGCGACAGCGGCACCGCGACTGCCGGGATCAGGGCGGCACGAATGGAGCCCAGGGAGAGGAAGATCACCGTCAGCACGATCAGCACGGCCTCGGCCAGCGTGCGGAACACCTCGTCGATGGAATCCTCGATGAAGCGGCTGGCGTCGAACGAGACCTCGCCGGCGAGCCCGGCCGGCAGCTGGCGGCTGATGTCCTCCATGGCGACGTTGACGCGCCGGGAGACGTCGAGCGGATTCGCGCCGGGTGCCGGATCGATGGCGATCACCACCGAAGGCTCGCCGTTGTACCAGCTGACCGAATCGTAGTTCTCGGCGCCGAGCTCCACGTCTGCAATGTCGCCCAGCCGCACGAGCGTGTCATCGCCCGTGCGCACGACCAGATCGCGGAAGGCATCGGCGTCGCTGATGTCGGTGTCGGCGGAGAGATCGATGGCGACGTACTGTCCCTTCGTGCTGCCCACCGCCGCCAGGTAGTTGTTCTCGACCAGAACCTCGCGCACCTCTGCCGCCGAGACGCCCAGCGCGGCCATCCGGTCCGGGTCGAGCCAGATACGCATGGCGAAGGTCTTGCCGCCGAACAGATCGGCGGACGCCACGCCCTGCACGGCCTGCAGCCGGGGCTGGACGACGCGCAGCAGATAGTCGGTGGTCTCCGAGGCGCTCATCTCGCCGCCGTAGAAGACCAGGTACATGAGCGAGGTGCGGCCGCCCACGGTCGCCTCGATCACCGGGTCCTCGGCCTCGGCCGGCAGCACGTTGCGCTGGCTCGCCACCTTGGCCTGGATCTCGGCCACGGCGGCGTTCGGGTCGTAGTTCAGCACCATGTGGGCCTCGATCACCGAGCGCCCCTGCAGGCTGCGGGAGAAGAGGTAATCGATGCCCTCGGCCTCGGCGATGGCCTGCTGCAGCGGCGTGGTGATGAAGCCCTTGATGAGCTCGCTGCTCGCGCCGGGATAGCTGGTGGTGACGGTCACCACCGTGTTCCTCGTCTCCGGGTACTGCCTGACCTCCAGCGCCGTGATGGAGCGCAGTCCCAGCACCAGGATCAGCAGGCTGACGACGCTGGCCAGGACCGGCCGGCGAATGAAGATGTCGGTGAATTTCATGCGCCGCCCGGCCGGCGCTCTTCCAGCTCGACCGAATTGTCCACGGTGACCGCCTGGCCCGTCCTCAGCTTGTTCTGGCCGGCGCCGACGACGCGGTCGCCGAACTCGAGGCCGCTCACGATCTCCACCCGGCCGTCACGCACCTCGCCGGTGCCCACCTGGCGGCGGGTCGCGACCAGGCCGCCCTCGCCTTCCTCCACCAGGAACACGGAGCTGCCATAGGGATCGTAGGTCACGGCCCGGTACGGCAGCGTCAGCACCTCGCGCCGGCGCTCCTCCAGGATGCGCACCTCGGCGAACATGCCGGGCCTGAGCGCCCGGTCGTCGTTGGCGAAGATGCCGCGGACGCGCACGCTGCGGGTGCCCTCTTCGATGCCGGGGGTAATGGCATGGATGCGCCCGCTGAACGTTCGCTCGGGATGCGCCGGCACTTCCGCCTCCACCTGCTGGTCCGCGGCGAGGCGGCCCAGGTAGCGCTCGGGAAGCGTGAATTCGATGAAAATCGGCGACAGCGAGACCAGGCTCACGATCTCCTCGCCGGCGGCCACGTAGCGGCCGGGACTCACACGGCGTATGCCGAGTTCGCCGGCGAACGGCGCCCGCACGTCCTTCTTCCGGATGACGGCCCTTTTCGCCGCGACCTGGGCTTCCAGGCTCTCCAGCCGGGCTTCGGCCTCGTCCAGCTCCGACGCCGAGGCAAGCTTGTCCGCCACCAGCTTGCGCGTGCGCTCCAGCGTGATCGCGGCCAGCTTGCGGTCGGCCAGCAGCGTCTCCAGTTCCGCGCGATCCACCTCGTCGTCGAGCTGGACGATACGCGCGCCCTGCTCCACCCGATCGCCGGTGATGAAGAAGATGTCGCTGACTTTGCCCGGCACCTCGGCGGCCACCATGATGCCGCTGGTGGGCACCGCGCTGCCCACGGCGGTGAGCGCCGGAACCCAGGTCTCGCGCGTCACCTCCACCGTGGTGACGACGGCGGGCGGCTGGCCGCGCCCGGGACCTCCCTGCGACTGAAAATATTTCCACGCGAACAGGGATCCGAACAGCGCTCCCGTGAGCGCGACGACGATGATGAGTCTCTTGATCAGGGGAACGCCTCGTATCTCTGGTCATCGATGGGTGGCGCCGCGGGCACCACCCCGGCGGGACGGCATAGTGTAACGAATGCCGGCACGTCCCCGCAGTGTCGTTCCCGTCGATGGAGGTCCGACCAAGCATCTCCCGTATCACTCACGGCAGCCCGGCCGGGGCCGGTTGCAGCCATCCGGAATTCGGACTAATATCGATAAATCTTTTTATGCAAGTGTGTTGCAATCAAGCAACGCATAAGGAGATGCCGCGGGGCGCCCGTTATAACAACGTTCGGGCAAATCGGTCGCCGCCACAGGACTCGGAGAGATTCTACCGAGTCCAAATTGAAAACCGAGAGGGGGAGACAAATGCAACCACGAGAGAAAACCAGGTTTCGCGTGCTCCGCGACCGCCTTGCCACGCCGGTGCTGGCCGCAGGGCTGCTGGCCATCGCCGGCACCGCAGTCGCGCAGGAGCTAGAGGAGATCGTCGTCACGGCGCAGAAACGCGAGGTGGGCCTGCAGACGGCCCCGGTGGCCATCACGGCCTACTCCGGCGATACGCTGGAGGAGAACAAGATCTACGACGTGATGGATCTGGCCAACAGCGTGCCGGCGTTCTCGCTGACCATGAATACGCCGCTCGACCTCGAGCTGAACATCCGCGGCGTGACCAACACCCGGCTGGACTCGCCGACGGCGGATCCCTCGGTCGGCCTGTTCCTCGACGAGGTCTACATCGGCCGCACCGGCGGGCTGAACACCGACTTCTACGACCTGGAGCGCATCGAGGTCATCCGCGGACCCCAGGGCGTGCTGCTCGGCAAGAACGTGGTGGGCGGCGCGCTGAGCATCATCACCGCGGCGCCCCAGTTCGAGCCCTCGGGCCGTCTCCTGGTCTCGGCGGGCAACTACAACGCCCTGCATACCACCGGCTATGTCACGGGGCCGCTGGCGGATCGCTGGGCGGGGCGCATCTCGTTCCAGACGCGGGACCGGGACGGCTACGCCCACGACGTGCTGCACGACCGGGAGCTGGAGAACCTCACTTCCCGGCAGCTCCGTGCCCAGCTGCTCTACGACAATGACAGCGACCTGCGGGCCCGGCTCTCGCTCGACTACAACGACGACTGGACAAACGGCATCAACGTGGTCGCCGAGGCGGGCGGGCCGAACGGTTTCCGGCCGTGGAGCACGCTGCGCGATTTCCTCGGCCTGACGGACATCCGCCAGAGCACGCCCGAGGACAACCTCTATGCCGGCGAGCAGTGGGAGCAGAACAATCACATGAGCCGCGAAGGCATCGGCCTCATGCTGAACGTCGAGAAGGACTTCGACGGCTTCTCCCTCACGTCGATTACCGGCTACCGGGACGCGCAATCCAAGCAGCTCTATGACCAGACGGGCGCCGGACCGGACGTGTTCGACCAGGTGGCGGACTTCGCGGATTATGCGGCCTACGTGGCGAATCGCTTTCCGGACCCCACCGATCCCCGCTCGCTGGGTGCCGTTCTGCTGTTCTCCTCACCGGTGAACGAGCAGGCCGACATCATGCAGTTCAGCCAGGAGTTCCGTCTGACCTCGACGACCGAGGGCCGCTGGGACTGGATCGCCGGCGTCTACTTCAAGCATGACGAAATCGACAAGTTCGACCGCTTCTTCGGGGAGAACATCACCGGTGCGCTGCCCACCCTCAGCGGCGAGAGCCACTGGATCAACGACGGCGAGATGGACTCCATGGCGGCGTTCGGCCAGATCGGCTTCGATATCACCGACACCCTGAAACTCTCCGTCGGCGTGCGCTGGACCAAGGACGAGAAGGAAGGCACGGTGCAGGGCATCGCGGTGGCCACCGGCGACCGCTTCAACCCCGGCGACACGGTGCCGCTGACGCCCCTGGGCGCGAACTTCACCCTAGGCGGCGGCTTTACCACCGACTACGGCGACGACTGGAGCAAGGTCACGCCCCAGGCCATCCTCGAATGGCAGGCGACCGACACCCTGTTCCTGTACGCGAGCATCTCGGAAGGCTTCAAGGGCGGCGGCTACGAGGACACCCCCGCGAACGAGGCGGCGGCCACCTTCGCCTTCGACCCGGAGGAGGTCACCAACTACGAGGTGGGCTTCAAGACCGACTTCGCCGAGGGCCGCGCACGGCTGAACGCGTCGTTCTTCTTCATGGACTACACGGACCTGCAGGTGCAGCAGACCAACGAGGACTGCCTCTGCAACCTGACGGACAACGCCTCCGACGCGGAGATCAAGGGCGTGGAGGCCGAGTTCCAGTACACGCCGGTCGACGGGCTGCTGCTGTACGCCTCGGGCTCGTTCGTGGATACGGAGTACATCGAGTTCATCGAGTCGAGCGGTTTCGACAGCTCCGGCAACCAGCTGCAGCGTACGCCCGAACTGCAGTACAACGTGGGCTTCGACTACACACCGGTCAACGCTGCCGGCTGGGCGAGCAACCTCACCTTCCGCCTGAATTACACCTATCAGGACGAGCTCTACTGGCAACCGGCCAACCTCAACCAGGAGGATGCCTACGGCCTGCTGGACGGGCGCATCAGCTACGCGCCGATGGACGGCAACTGGAGCTTCGGCGTCTGGGGCAAGAACCTGGCGGACGAGGAATACCGCACCAACATCATCCCCTTCTTCGGCGAAGAGGTCGGGCAGTACGGGGCGCCCCGTACCTACGGCGTCGATTTCGCCTATAATTTCGAGTAACAGGGGAGCGCCGGGCGCTACGCCCCGGCCACTGACGGAAGGGCGGCACGCGTCATGCGTGCCGCCTTTTCTTTTTGGGTCGGGGTCGGGGTCGGGGTCGGGGTCGGGCCTGAAGGCCCTCCTACAGGTTGGCGAGGTGTTCCAGGCGGCGGTAGAGGTCGGTTAGCCGCACGTCGAATTCGCGCCGGCGCCTATCCACCTCGCCGTCGCCGTCACCGATGAGCCCCAGGTTGCGCACCAGCAGCAGGCCGCCGGCCACGAGCGCGCGCGATGCGGAATCCGCCCAGAGGATGTCGCGGCGGTCGGCCATGCGGCGGCCGAGGCCCAGGCAGGTCTCGATCAGCGCGTCGTCGCCGGGGTCGGGATCTGCGGCACCGCTCAGGAGCGCCCGGGCGACCACCCGATAGGCCTCCACATAAGGGCGCAGCACCGCCTGGGCGACGCACAGCGGCTTTCGCGCGACCAACTCGGCGATGCCCGCGCCGCCCGCCTCCAGCCGGCTCTGCCAGTCCGGCGCGAGTGCATCCAGTTCCGCCCGCACCGCCGCCCGATACTCGGAGCGGCGGGCGAAGAAGAACTCCATCTTGAACAGGTCACGCAACCGGTCGATCTCGCCCTCGAACACCTGCCGCGGCTCCGCCCTGTCGGCCTCGGCAGCACGGAGCAGGGCAAGTTCGACGAAGGCGGCGATCACGAAGTGATGGGCGGCCATGTTGCTGTAGTACAGCGCAGCCAGGTGCCGCTCGCGCGGCACCGTCAGCCGGCCGGTCGATTCGGCCACCATCCCGGTGGCGGCCAGTTCCGCCACCACCCGTTCGAGCTCGGCATCCGGTTCGGCGGGCAACGCTTTCACCGCCGCCGGGTCGTGGCGCCGCACGTGCGCGAAGAGCGCGATCACATCGTCGCGCAACCGCGTGCGGCCAAGCCCCTCCTCGCAGAGCAGCGCCATCATGACCAGCGAGGCGGTGGTGGGCGGCGTCACCCGGTTGATCCGGTAGCAGACCTCGAACGCGAGCTTCTGCACCTCCACCGACTCCGCGCTTGCCGACTCCAGGGCGGGCGCGTCCGGCGTATCGTGCAGCGACACGGGCTCGCCGAAGCGGACGTACATGCGCCCGAGAGGCTGCCTGAGGCCGCGGATGTAGCTCAGGAACCAGGGCAGCGACTCCGGCGACTTGCCCGAGCCCGTCTGCTGCGCCGTCATCTCCGGGACGTCGGGAATCTGGTCGTAGGCGATGGAGACGGGCACATACCGGACCGGGTCTCCGTCGAGTTCGCGGCTTGCTTCCACCACATACTTGAGCAGGCCGAGCTTCGGCATGACGAGCTTGCCCGTGCGGGACCGCGTTCCCTCGATCGCCCACATGAACGAGGCGCCGGCCGAGAGCAGATCGCCGATGGCGCTCTTCAGCGCCGCCCGGTACACGGGGTTGTCGCGGATGCCGCGCCGGATGAAGATGCCGCCCGCCCGCCGGGAGAGCCAGCCGAGCCCCAGGAAGTCCATGTTGATGCCGCCGAAGACGTACGGCGTGTCGATGCCGCGCTCGTGCAGGGCATGATAGAGCGCGAAGATGTCCAGATAGGTCTTGTGGGTGATCAGATAGACCACCGGTCCCCGCCGCGCCAGCTCGGCGACGCGGGCGAACTCGCCGTCGTCGCAGACGATATCCCGCGCATAGCCGCGCCGGCAGACGAACCGGCTCAGCGCGGCGAACAGACCCACGCCCGTGGCGCTGCGGCGGCTGTCCAGTTCCGCGAGATAGCCCTCGGCCTCCTCGGCCAACCGGGCCGGATCGCGGCCGAGCGTCGGGGCCAGTTCCCGCAGCACCTGCTCGAGCCGCTGGCGGGACTGCGTCACCGCAGCTGGCTGTCCTTGCTGCCGCGGCGATTGTAGAGGGCTTCGCCCTGCCCTTTCTCGTCCCGCTCGGCCTGGCAGCCGAGGCAGCGGCGCACGCCGGGGACGGCCTCGCGCCGCGCGGCCGGGATCTCGTCGCCGCATTCCTCGCAATGCGTCAGGGAAGGGCCGCGGGGCAACCGGCCACGGGCGCGTTGCACGGCGTCGTCGACGCTGGCATCTATCTGTTCCTGTACGGCCCCGTCACGGGCCCAGCCACCGGCCATGGCATCCTCCGATTGGGGGCCTGCGCCAACGGGGACGAGCATAGCAAATCAGCACGCGCTTCGGCCGTCGCCCGGAAAAGCGATCGCGAACGCCTCGGGTTCCAGGGCGCTCGCATTGGCGACGAAACTGACCGTATGGTAGTTGCCGCACAGTGCAAGGATCTCGAGTTGCTGCTCGAGATCCCAGAGTTCGCGGAACGCATCGAGCGTGACCGGGTCCGGCCGGCCGTCGGCGCAGAGTCCGTCGATCACCCGCAGCAGAACCGCCTCGGCCTCCGTCCAGCAAGGAGCGTCGGGCGGCGAAAGCCGGGTCGCCCGGATCTGCTCCGGGCCCAGCCCCGCCGCGGCGCCGAATGCGGCGGCGTGCACGCCCCACTCGTACTCGCAATTGCGCTGCGCGCAGGTGCGCAGAATCACGAGTTCACGTTCCCTGAGCGACAGCGGGCTGTCCCCATCCAGAAGGTTCACCACACCCTTGCCCCGCAGGAAGCGCAGGCTGTTGGCGAACACGCGGAATAACTTCAGGACGTAGCCGTCCCGCTTCGGGTACGACTCGAACGCGGCGACCACGTCCTCCGGCCACGGCGGCTCCACGGGGGCGAGAACCTCTCTCATCATGCGGCTCCTGTGCTACAGTATTTGTAGCAAAGCATACTGCTACAGAAACTGTAGTGTCAACATGACTACGAATACAGGCGACAAGAGCCGCGGGTCAGCCCGACGGCCCATCATGGCGCTCCTGGACCTGCTGGGCCGGCGCTGGACGCTGCGCATACTCTGGGAGCTTCGCGACGAGCGGCTGTCTTTCCGGCAGCTGCGCGAGCGCTGCGACAACGTCTCGCCGACCAGTCTCAACCGCAGACTCCGCGAACTGCGCGAGGCCGGCCTCGTGGACCTGGAGGACGACGGTTACGGTTACACGCAGCGGGGCCGCGAGTTGGGCGAACGCCTCGCGGACCTGAGCGACTGGTCGAGGGCGTGGCACGCCGAACGTACCTGACGGCCGCGCGGGGCTAGCCCTGGGGCACCTCCGCGCGCTGTCGGCTGGCGCGATAGGGTCGCAGCGCCAGGTAGCTCAGGAGAACCCCCACCGGTATCACCGTGGCGCTCACCACGGCCATCGAGTACCGGAGCTTCATCGGGTCGTCGAAGCCGAAGTCCGTCACCAGCGCCACGAGGGTGGGACCGAAACCGAGCGCGATCAGGTTGCCCACCAGGAAGTACAGTGCCGTCATCTGGGCGCGCAGGGGATTGGGCGTGATCACCTGCAGCGCGGCGGCGGGCAGGCCCTGGGGGAAGGCCAGCAGGAAGCTGGTCACCGCCAGGCAGGCCAGCGCGAGGCCGCCGTTCGGCATCAGCGGCGTCGCCACCGCGAACGGTACCGTGATCACACCGCCATAGAAGGCCGCGCGCAGGATGGCGTCGCGGCGGCCCCGCCGCTCCAGCCAGTCGGCCACGTAACCGCCCGCGTAGACGCCCGCCGTGCCGAGCACGAACATGATGCCGCCGTAGGCGAGTCCTATGGTGGAGGCTTCCCAGCCCCAGGTGCGGATGAACAGGGTCGGCGTCCAGACCATGTAGCCCGCGATGGCGATGCCGATCATCGAGAAGGCGAGGAAGTGGAACGCCACCGTAAGGGCGTTCACCTTCAGGAAGGCCAGCAGCACCGGCAGCGAACTCGCATTCCCTTCCCGCGGCACGCCTGCCGCCTTCAGACCGCGGCGCACCGGTTCCCGGATCGTCAGCACGAGCAGGAATATCGGCAGGCCGAGGACGCCGACGAAGAAGAACGTCATCTGCCAGGGACGGACGTCACCCAGCACCGGCACGGTCACCACGCCGGCGTTCATCACCATGCGCACGACGATGCCGCCGATGATCATCGCCAGCCCCGCGCCGAAATAGACGCCCATGGAATAGACACTGAAGGCACGGGCGAGCTTATGCTTCGGGAAGTAGTCCGCCATGATCGAGAAGGCGGCCGGCGACAGCGTGGCCTCGCCGACGCCCACCCCGACCCGGGCGGCGAACAGCTGCCAGAAGTTCCGCGCCGCACCGCACAGCGCCGTCATCGCGCTCCAGAAGGCGACGCCGAAGGCGATGATGACCTTGCGGTTTTTCTGATCGGCGAGCCGCGCGATCGGCACGCCCATCAGCGTGTAGAAGATGGAGAAGGCGAGGCCGGCGAGCAGGCTCACCTGGGTATCGCTGATGGCGAGATCCGCCCGGATCGGCTCGATCAGCAGGCTCAGGATCTGGCGGTCGATGAAGGAGTTGGTGTAGGCGAGCATGAGCACGCCGACCACGTACCAGGAGTAGACCGGATTCGGCCATTCGCCGTCTTCGTCGTGAGCGTCCGCGCCGACGGTCTGCGTCTGCTGCATGCGTTCTCTCCCCCGCTGCTGCCCGGTTGCGGCACCCGCGCACCCCGCCGGTGACCGGATTGCCTGCGACCGAAGGCTAGCTTAGACTGTCCCAGTCTAATTACGCAAGTTTGTGGCTGCGCCCCGCGGAGGGATGGCGGGCGACCACGTGAGATTCACTTTCAGGGGGAGACTCGTCCTATGAGAATGCACGTTCTACTGCTGTCGCTGCTGCTGGTCCCGCTGGTCCCGCAGGCCGGCGATCATGCCGGCACCGACGCTGTCGAAGCCGAGGCCGAGGCCGTCGCGATGAAGATGGTCGACGCCTGGAACACCATGGAGTGGGACCGCATGATCGATCTGTTCGCCGAGGACGCCGTGTTCCAGAGCATGATGAAGGAGCCGGTGATCGGCCGCGAGACCATCCGCCCGCGCTTCCTCGCGCTGGTGGACGGGATCGAGCGCATCGAGCTGCAGATCCGCAACATGGCGATCAACGGCAACGTCGTGTTCCTCGAGCGGGTCGACGACTTCGTCTACAAGGGCAAGCATTCCCGCATCCCGGTCGTCGGCGTGCTGGAGATCGCCGACGGCGAGGTGCAGGCGTGGCGCGATTACTACGATTGGGCGCAGCTGGAGGAGGCGCTGACCGTGGAGGAATAGTCCGCCTCAGCCGGCTGCCTCCACACTCCCCTGGCCGCCCTGGCCGCCGTAGCCGCTGTCAGGGGCCATTTCAGAGACCTTTCAAGAGGCCTCTTCGGGGGCGTCCTCGTGGACGATCGTCTCGCCGCGGGACGTGTGCTCGTGTTCGATCTCCCAGGACCCGTCGGCCGTCTTCTCCAGCACGTGGGTGAAGGCGCCCCGGATCGTCTCGTGGGGGAATACGTGCTCGAACGAGCCCGTGGCCACGGCCACGTCGTCGGTCAGCAGCCGGACCTCCATCTTGTCGATGGTGAACTTGCCCATGCGCCGCTCGTCCGGCCAGTTCTCGCGGAACACGCGGTTCACGGCATCCCAGCCGGCGAGCCAGGTCTTGCCGTAGACGAGGCGCATGTCGTCGCCCTTGCCGTAGGCATCCAGATAGGCGGTCATGTCGGCCGCGTTCCAGTCCTTCTGCAATCCGCGGATGACGGCCTCCACCGCATCCTCCTGCGGCCCGCCGTGGGCGGGACCTGCAAGGGCGCAGGCCAGCGCCAGTACGGCGGCGGCGAGGCACGGGGTCCTGTAGTCAAACATCGGCGTCTCCTGTTCCGGCAATGGGATGGTGGCGCGGCCGACAGGCCGCTTCAGCCTGCCGCGCGCACACGCACGGGCAGCGCACTCATGCGCGGCAGACCGCTCCAGATGTCGTAGTCGGTCTCGTCGTCGACCAGCGCGCTGGTGCTGGTGCCGCGGAAGTCATCGGCGGCCGTGGTGTTCGGAAATCCGTGGGCGACCGAGACGACGCCGGGGCGGACGTCGTCGGCCAACTCCACGACGGCGGGGGCGCTGCCATTGCCGCTGGCGATCTCGATCCGGTCGCCGGCCGCCAGCCCGAGCGCCGCCGCATCCCGCGGATTCATGTAGGCCGGGTTGTACGGCACCTTCTTCGCCAGTGCCTTCACCCGGTGCCCCACCGAGTTGTAGACATGGTGCTGGCGCCTGCTCACCAGCAGCAGCGGCAGGCCTTCGCCGCCCGGCCTCGCCTCGTCCGCCGCACCCTGACGTCCAGCCTCGTCCGCGCCGCCTGCAGCGGCAAGACCGGCCAGCTCTGCCATCATGCCGTCATTGCCGACCTCCAGGCGGTACGGCCAGTCCGGGTCCCGCGGTTCCGCCGGCGCGGAGCGCTCCTCGAAGATGTGGCCTTCCGGATACTTCTTGATCTCCTCCAGCGGCACGGGGCTGCGGCTGGTGAACACCTCGATCAGCTCGTCGGTGGTGGGCGGCGACTCCATGTCCCAGGCGTAGCCGCGGAAACCGAGCGGCATGTCCATGCGCCGGGCGAGCTCGTAGAACACGCGCCAGTCCTCCATCACCTCCGCGCCCTCCGGCGGGTCGATGAGCGCGGGCTGGTACTGGGCGAACGGCTCCTGGAAGCCGATGGACAGGCCGTAGGTCACCATGCCCTCGTTGGCGAAGGAGATGGCGGGCATCTCGTAGCCGAACATCGGGCCGATCACGTAATCCGCGAGTTCCGCCGTGGCTGACAGCTGGGGATCGATGACCACCAGCAGGTCAAGGGATTCCAGCGCCCGCCGGACCTTCTCCCGGTTCGGGAACGCCGCCAGTGGATTGCCGCCGGCGACGAACAGCGCGCGCACCTGCCCTTCCCCCGGTGTCAGGATCTCGTCGGCCAGCGCGGCTGTGGACAGTCCGGCGGCGGTATCGGCCAGCCCGCGCACGCGCAACGATTCGCCGAAGCCGACGGCAGGCCGCGGTTTCTCCGCCCGCGCCCTGCCCGAGAACATGCGGAACAGGCAGCCGAGATTCGGCACGCGCTCGCCCGCTCTCACCCAGCGTCCGCAGATCGTGTTCAGCGCGAGCAGCAGATACTCCATCAGGGTCCCGTGGGGAGCCATGTTCGAGCCGGTGCCGCCCGTCGCGTTACCCTTCCTGCCGTTTGCGAACATCCGCGCGGCCGCCGCGATGTCGTCGGCCTGCAGCCCGGCACGGGCGGCGACCCGTTCCGGCGTGAACGGCTCCACCGCCGCGGCCAGTTCGTCGAAGCCGTTCACCTCTGCGGCGACGAAGTCCCGGTCGTGGAGGCCTTCGGCGATGATCACGCGGATGATGGCCGCCAGGATCTCCGGGTCGTGCCCGGGCAGGCATTGCAGGTGGATGTCCGCCTTACGCGCGCTCTCGGTGCGGCGCGGATCGATCACGATGAGCTTCAGCCCCCGCTTCTTCGCCTCGTGCAGTCGCTTCGCCGGGTTGAACGGCGGGATGCCGCCCCACATCGAGACCAGCGGGTTGGCGCCCACCAGCATGCAGACGTCGGAGTCGGCGAAAGCCTCGGGGCCCGCACCCCAGCGCCCGTGCAGCGCCATGGCAATGGGCTTGCCGGGCTGATCGATCGTGGCATTCGTGAAGCGCATGGGCGAGCCGATGGCATCCATGAAGGCGTGCCGCGTCATCACGCCGCCCACGCAGAAGTGGCTGAACGTCCCGGTGTACATCGCCACCGCGCGGGGGCCGTGCTCGGCGACGATCGCCTGCAGTTTCGCCGCGACCTCGTCCAGGGCCTGCGGCAGGGGGATCTCGCCGCGGCTGCCGTCCTCACCCCGCTTCAGGGGATGCAGGATGCGCTCGTCGGCGTAGTGGAACTCGTGGAAGTTGCGGCCCTTGATGCAGCTGTAACCGGCATACACCGGGTTGTGCTTGTCACCGATCAGCCTGACGATGCGCCCGTCCTCGAGGTGGATCTTCATCGAGCAGAAGGCATGGCAGAATCGGCAAAGGCCGTGTCGCTCTTCGGTGGTCATGTCAGTCTCCTCCCGCGGCCGCCGCGCGCACGGCTTCGCCCCAGTCCCGGATCGCCGGCGCCGTGAACGACAGGAAGCGGCCGAAAGAGACGAAGCCGTGGATGGTCTGCTCGTAGCAGCGATACTCCACCGGGACCCCTGCCCGCTCCAGTGCCTCGGCATAGGCCGCCGCCTCGTCGCGCAGCGGATCCAGCCCCGCCGTCACGATCAGCGCCGGCGGCAGACCGGACAGAGTGTCGGCGAGTCCGGGCGACAGTCTCGCGTCGGCCGGGTCCTGGCCCGGCGCGAGATACTGGGCACCGAACCAGGCCATCAGTTCCCTCGTCAGGAAATACCCGTCGGCATTCTCGGCCACCGAGGGATAGCGCTCCGCGTCCCGGGAGGCATCCAGCGCCGGATAGATCAGGAGCTGAAAAAGCGGCGCGGGACCGCACCCGGCCACCGCGCGCTGCGCCAGCGAGGCCGCGAGACCTCCGCCGGCGCTGTCGCCGGCAACGACGATACGGTCAGGATCGGCGCCGAGCCCGGCAGCGTTTTCGAGCGCCCATCGCCAGGCCGTCCAGGCATCCTCCCAGGCGGCGGGGAAACGGTATTCGGGACCCAGGCGGTAGTCGACGGCCAGCGTGACGGCACCGCTGGCATCGGCCAGCGTCCGGCAGACCGCGTCGTGGGAATCGAGATCGCCGATGGCACCGCCGCCGCCGTGGAAATAGAGGAGCAGCGGCGCTCCTTCTTCGGCGCCCTCGGGGCGATACAGCCGCGCGCGCAGACCCGGGGCCATCTCCACGTGCCGTGTCTCCGCCACGGGCTCGGCCGGGTGGGCGGATGCCGCGGTGAGCGGATCGTGGATCTTCCTCGCCTCGGCGGCGGGCAGCGTCCAGATGGGCGGGTACTCCGCCTCCGCCATCAGGCGCAGGAGGCCGGCGGTTTCGGCGTCCGGCGTCACGACCCGAGCCGCTCGCGCTTCAGGCGTATGCCCGCCGCCTCGCGGTCCCAGGTATCGTCGGTGACGCCGGCTTCCCGGAACAGCACCTTGCGGGGCTTGTTGGTCTCCGTCTTCGGTATCTCGGCGACGATGCGCACGTAACGGGGCACCATGAAATAAGCCAGACGCTCCACCAGGAACTCCGTGAGCGCCACCGGATCGAGGCTCGCGCCGGCCTTCGGCACGACGACGATCAGCACCTCCTCCTCCGTGTACTCGCTCGGCACGCCGACGGCGACCACCTCGTCGACCTCGGGGTGGCGGATCACCTCGGCCTCGACCTCGAGCGACGAGATATTCTCGCCCCGGCGCCGGATGGTGTCCTTGCGCCGATCGACGAAGAAATACTCGCCGTTCTCGTCCTGGCGGAACACGTCGCCGGTGTGGAACCAGCCGTTGCGCCAGGCCCGGGCCGTCGCCTCCGGCATGTTGATGTAGCCGGCGTTCATGGTCCACGGCAGGTCGGAGCGCACGATCAGCTCGCCGGGCTCGCCGCGGGGCACCTCGATGTCGTTCTCGTCCACCAGCCGGCATTCCATGCCGGTACGGGGCCGGCCGCAGGCGTAGTGAACCTCGGAGTTCACGTCGCTGATCAGCGGCGTGGACACCTCGGTCATGTTGAAGCCGGTCACGTAGTCGAAGCCGAAGCGCTTGCCGAGCGCGATGGTCTCGTCGTTGATCGGGAACATCGTCAGGTTGCGGAGCGGGTTCTCGGTGTCGTCCGGCCGCGGCTCCGACTTGGCGATAAACGGCGCCATGGCGCCGATCAGCCCGGCCGTGGTCACGCAGTTCGCACGCCGCACCTGGTCCCAGAATTCGGTGGTGCTGAAGCCGCTCACGAGATAGAAACACCCCGAATTCACCAGCGCGCAGTAGATGGGGCTGGTGCCGCCGACGTGGAACATCGGCAGGTTCACCAGGATGGCGTCGCCGTCCTCCATCCGGTAGTTGATGACCGCGGTCGTATAGAGCTGCAGGTAGGGCGACAGCACGCCCTTCGACGGCCCGGTGGTGCCGGAGGTATAGATGACGCTCTGGATGTCCCAGGGTTCGATTACGGCGGAGTCGTCGAAAGACTCGCCGTCGCCCTTCAGCGCGTCCGCGCCGTGGAAGCGCAGACCGGGCCGGTCCGCGAGCACCTCGCCGCCCGACAGCACCACCTGCGCGAGACTCTCGAGCGTCAGCCCTTCCAGACGTTCGACCAGCTCGGGATGGGTGACCATGATCCGCGCGCCGGTGAGGTTGACGGCGTGCTCCAGCACGCCGCCGCGATAGGCCGTGTTCAGCGGCACGTAGATGGCGCCGAGGTAGTTGGCGGCGAACCAGACCCGGACGATGTCCCGGCCGTTCGGCAGCCAGGCGATGACCGCGTCGCCGCGGCCGACGCCGAGCGCCTGCAGGCCGGCGGCCGTGTCGCGGACCTCGCGGCGGCACTCGGCGTAGGTCCACTCCGTGCCGTCCTCGAACAGGGCGACCCGGCGATCGGGACAGCGCTCCGCCCGGCTGTCCAGCAGGCCCTTCAGGACGCAGTCGTCCCGGTCCGGCATGCCCGGATCGAACCAGGGCGGTCGGATCTCTTCTCGGTCGCCGCTCATCGTCGCATCTCCCCCAACGGCGCTTGCAGTCACTTGCATTAAGAAACCCGACCTTAGCCAGCAGTCACCCGGCCGTCAACCGCCAGTTGACGGCGGGAGCGCCCGCCGGGTATTTTAAGTTCTATATTGCAAGTGACTGGAGCAGCGGATGGACGCGGCAACACTGCTGAAGATCGTCAATTTCTACGGGCGCTTTACCCCGAACTACACCAAGATCGGCTATTACGCCCGGGGGCTGCCCTGGGGCTCCTCCCGCCCGTGGGACTTCTCCGGTCAGCACTGGGTGGTCACCGGGGCGAACGCCGGCATCGGAGCGGCCATTATGCGCACGGCTTCCGCCGCGGGTGCCAGCGTGGTCGCCGTGGCCCGCAACGCCGAGCGGCTCACGGCCGCGGTGAATGCGCTCCCGGCCGAGTCCGCCGGGAGGGTCACGCCGCTGGTCGCGGACATG
Source organism: Woeseiaceae bacterium (assembly GCA_035655155.1). Classification (GTDB taxonomy): domain Bacteria; phylum Pseudomonadota; class Gammaproteobacteria; order Steroidobacterales; family Woeseiaceae; genus Lentisalinibacter. Next base: position 9,402 of record DASRVH010000088.1, on the reverse strand, counting down.
TCGCTGCAGTCGGAGACCGACGAACTGCTCGGCGGGCTCGTCGCCGACGGGCGCCGGATCGACGTGCTCATGAACAACGTGGGCGTCCTGCTGAACGAGCACGAGGTCACCGGCGAAGGACGGGAGAAGAGCTTCGTCACCAACCTGCTGAGCCACTTCCAGCTGACTGAAGGTCTGATGGAGGCCGGCATGTTCGCGGACGAGGCCACCATCGTGAACATGTCCTCCGGCGGCATGTACAACGTCCCCCGCTCGATCAAGGGCCTCAACACGCTGGACCCGAAGCGCTACAGCGGCAAGATCGCCTACGGCTTCCACAAACGCGCCCAGGTGGCGCTGACCAACTACTGGAACCGCAAATACGGCGACCGGGGCCTGCGTGTCTACGTCACCCATCCGGGCTGGTCGAAAACACCGGGGGTCAGATTTTCCCTGCCGACCTTCTGGAAGATCCAGAACGTCCTGCTGCGCACGCCGCTGCAGGGCGGCGACACCGCGCTGTGGCTGGCCGCCGAACGGCCGGAGATCGGCGACGAGGAGGTGATCTGGTTCGACCGCAAGCCGCGTGAGACCCATATCTTCGAGCACACGCGCACGCCGCTGTGCAGCGAGGAGGAGCTGGTGGATTATCTCCAGCGGGAACTGGATAAGGGCGGCGCGGAATCCGGGGACGCCCCGGCGGAGTCGGCCTGACCCGCCCGGGCCGTCGGGGTTTGAGGGGAAGGGCGCCGGCGGCTTCGTCGCCTCTCAGCGCCCGACGACGAAGCTGACCGTGGTGGTGGCGCTGCCGCCGATGTTCAGCGTGGCCACCGTCTTCGCGCCCTCGATCTGGTAGTCGCCGGCCCGGCCCGTGACCTGCTTGTAGCTGTCGAGCATCATCCGCACGCCGGTGGCGCCCACCGGATGGCCCAGGCCGATCAGGCCGCCGCTCGCATTCACGGGGATGCGGCCGCCGAGGGCGATGTCGCCGTTCTCCACCGCCTGCCAGCTCTGGCCCGGCGCCGTGATGCCGAAGTGGTCGATGGCCATGTATTCGGTGCTGGTAAAGCAGTCGTGGGTCTCGATGCCGTCGAGCTGCTCCACGCCCTCGATGCCGGCCCGGCCGAAGGCGTCGGTGATGGCGCCGCGGACGTGGGGGAAGATGTAGGGTGCGTCCCTGCTCTCCTCGATCTTCTGCTGATAGGTGATCGGCGCGGTGCGGTGGCCCCAGCCCCGTATCCAGGGCAGGTCGTCGAGGCTCGTGCCGTGGCGCTTCGCGTATTCGGCCGCCTTCTCCGCGCCGGCGAGGAACACAATCGCGGCGCCGTCGGTGATCTGGCCGCAGTCCTGCTTGCGCATGCGCCCCTCGATGACCGGGTTGGCCTCGTCGTCCTCGGCGAAGCTCGCGGCGGTGAATTCCCAGCGCCGGGTCTGTGCGTTCGGGTTGCGCCGGGCGTTGTCGAAGTTGTTCTTCGCGATGCCGGCCAGGTGTTCGTGCTTCAGGCCGTAGCGGCGGTCGTATTCGTCGGCCAGCTCGCTGAAGAGATGCGGCCAGGGGAACTCCACGTCCGCGCACTCGTGGCCGCTCCACATGGCCGGGCCGCCGATGAGATCCGCGGCCGTCTGGCCGGGCACGTTGCGCATCTGCTCGATGCCGATCACGGCGGCCAGGTTGTAGCGCCCCGCCTCGATGTCCGCGGCGGCGGACAGGATTGCGATGCTGCCCGAGGCGCAGGCGGCCTCGTGGCGGGAGGCGGGCTTGCCGGAGAAGGCCGGGTGCAGCGCGGCGAAGAAGCCGCCGAGATGGCCCTGCTTGCAGAACAGCTCCGCCGCGAAGTTGCCGACGTGGGCTACCTCGATCTCCTCGGGCTCTATGCCCACGGTGTCGACGCCGGTGCGCACGGTGTGCGCGAAGGCGTCGAACAGCTCGTCCCCGTTGCGGGCCCAGTTGGCGGCGAAATCCGTCTGATAGCCGCCCAGCACGTAGACTCTCTCGCTCATCGTTCCCCCTGCCGCTCACGCTCGAGCGTCCGCCACATCTGGTCGATGCGGTCGGCGCCCCAGTACATCTCGCCGTCCAGGAAGAAGGTGGGCGCGCCGAACACGCCCCGCTCCATCGCCTCGTCGGTGACCGTCTTCAGCTTCTGCTTGACCTCGTCCCGTGCGATGCCCTGCATCACCTCTTCGGCATCCAGGTCCAGCCCTTTTGCCACCTCGGCGAGCACCGCCGGATCGGAGCAGTCCCGGCCCTGGCCGAAGCTGGCGTCGAATACCGCGCCGATCCAGTCGACGGCGTCTTCCTCGTCGATCTCCTTCAGGAACCAGTAGGCGCGGGCCGCCAGGATGCTGTTGAAGGGGAACGGGTCGGGCCAGTGGTAGGGCAGGCCCCATTCCGCCGCCGAGCGCTCCACGTCGTGCCAGACGTAGCGGCCCTTCAGGGAATCCGGCTGCGGCGGCGCATGGCCGCGGGCCTTGAAGATCGCGCCCAGCGCGATCGGCTGCCAGTCGATCCTGACGCCGAACTCCTCCGCCAGCGCGCGCAGCCGATGCTGGCCGATGTAGCTGTAGGACGAGGAGAAGTCGAAGTAGAAATCGATCGCTCTCTTCATCGGACGACCTCGTTGAAACCAATGGCTTTCATAACTAGACTCGGGGCGACTATATAATGCCGGTGGGGCGATCGCAATCGAAGCCATCGAGGCTGCCGAAGCCAATCTGACCGCCTGCCACCAACACCCACTCATCGGGAGCGACCGACATGACCGACGTCTTCATCTATGATGCCGTGCGCACGCCGCGTGGCAAGGGCCGCGAGGGCGGCGCGCTGAACGGGCTCACGCCGCTGGACCTGCAGAAGACGCTGATCGGGGCGCTGCTCGAGCGCACCGGGCTCGATGCCGGGCGCATCGACGACATCATCCTCGGCTGCGTGACCCAGGTGGGCGAACAGGGCGGCAACATTGCCAAGGTGGCGGCGCTGTATGCGGGCCTGCCGGCCTCGGTGCCGGGCATCACCGTGAATCGCTACTGCTCGTCCGGGCTCGACGCCTGCAACTTCGCGGCGATGAAGATCGCCACCGGCATGGACGAGCTGGTGCTGGCCGGCGGCGTGGAATGCATGTCCCGGGTGCCGATGCTCTCGGACAAGGCCGCCTTCTATTCCGATCAGGCGGTGGCGCAGAAGACGCGATTCGTCCCCATGGGGCTCGCCGCGGACCTGGTGGGCAGCCTGGACGGCATCAGCCGGGAGGAATGCGACGCCTATGCGGTCATGAGCCAGCAGCGCGCAGCCCGCGCCCAGAGCGAGGGCCGTTTCGCGAAGTCGCTGGTGGCCGTGGCAGACCCCGCCGGCGGAGCCATGGTGGAGCAGGACGAATGCGTGCGCCCGGGCGCGACCACGGAGAAGCTCGCCACCTTCGAACCGCTGTTCACCGAATTCGGCGAGAAAGGCTATGCGGCGGCCTTCAAGGCGGCGTTCCCGGAACTGGGCGAGCTGCATTACCTGCACCATGCCGGCAATTCGCCGGCGGTGGTGGACGGCGCCTCGCTGGTGGCGCTCGGCAGCCGCGCGGCGGGCGAGGCCGCCGGCCTGAAGCCCCGCGCGCGCATCAGGGCCATGGCCAACGTCTCCTCCAACGAGCTCCTCGCGCTGACCGGCGGCATCGACGTGGTCGCGGCGGTGCTCGCCAAGGCCGGCATGGAGCATGCCGACGTGGACCTGGTGGAGTTCAACGAGGCCTTCGGCGCGGTGTCGGTGAAGTTCGTGCGCGACATGCCCTGGGACGCCGAGCGCATCAACCCCAACGGCGGCGCCATCGCGCTGGGCCACGCCATGGGCGCGACGGGTGCGAGCCTGGTCGGCACCGTGCTCGACGAACTGGAGCGTCAGGACCTGGGCGTGGGGCTGGTGGCCGTCTCCGGCGCCGCCGGGATCGGCACCGGGCTCATCCTGGAGCGCGTCGCCGCGTCCTGATCAGCGGCTGGCGCGGGCGGCGGCCCGGCGCGGCCGGTAGGCATCGCGGTCGAAGTCGACGTCTTCCGGCTTCAGCGCCTCGCCGCATTCGCTGCAGACCATGGCGCTGACCAGCGGCTCGCCGCAGGGCCGGTGGATCAGCTCCAGCGGCCGGCGGTCCGGCGCGACGATCCAGCGATTGGCCCATTCGTGCATGGTCAGCGCCACCAGGTAGAGATCCATGCCCTTTTCGGTGAGCCGGTACTCGTAGCGCACCGGCCGCTTCTGATACGCCTTGCGCTCCATGATGCCGTGGTGGACCAGCAGCTTCAGCCGGTCCGAGAGGATGTTGGTGGCGATGCCGATGCCCTTCGCGATGTCGTCGTAGCGGCGCAGGCCGAAATAGGCGGCAGCCGTCACGAGGCCGGTCCAGCGGTCGCCGATGACGTCCAGCGTATGGAAGAAGCGCTGGTCGGCGGCCTGGCTGGACTTGCTGTCCTTCTTGGAGCGGCGCTGGAACCGCGCCGGTACCGCGGCACCCTTGCTGTCCGGCGCGCCGGGCACGAACCGCACGCTGTACATGGTGATGGGCTCGGCACAGGCGCTGCAGCGGAATTCGGCCTGCATGGCGTGTCCGCAGTGCTTGTGGATGAGCGCGGGATGGGATTCGTCACCGCTGCCCCAGCGCGTATCCCAGTTCCAGATCGACAGGATGACGGGGTAGAGGTCGAGGCCCTTGTCGGTCAGTCGATACTCGTAACGCGGCGGGGACATCTGGTACGGGTTGCGGTACAGGATCCCGTTCTCCACCAGACGTTTCAGACGCGATGCCAGGGTGCCGCGGGCGGCGCCGCTGCGGTGGCGCAGGTCCTCGAAGCGCCGGAAGCCCAGGAATACGTCCCGGATCACCAGCATCGCCCAGCGGTCACCGATCACCGCCAGGGCCTGGGCCACCTGGCTGCTGAGGATGAGGTCCTGCTCGGCCTTGCCGCTTCGGTTATTCGCCGTCATCGCCCCCGCCGTCCCTCGAGCGTCGCGGCGGCAGGGGGATCATCCCGCTGGTCTTCTCCATGTAGTCCCTGTACCCCGGTTTCTCCCGCGCCATCTTCTTGTCCAGCGTACGCTGTCCGGTGACGTTGACAATGAGGTAAGTGTAGCCGATCGGGCCGATTATGGTCAGCAAACCCCACGGATTGTCGCAGGCGATGAGAAACAGGCCCCACCAGACGCAGAGTTCGCCGAAGTAATTGGGGTGCCGGGAGTAGCGCCACAGCCCGGTATCGAGCACCTTGCCCTTGTTGGCGGGATCGGCGCGGAAGCGAGCCAGCTGGTGATCGGCCACCGTCTCGAACACGAAGCCCACCAGCCACAGGGCGGCGCCGGCGAACGCGGCGATGCCGAGGTCCGTGGGCTCCCGGTAGATCTGCCCCACCTGGATCGGCAGCGAGACCAGCCATAGCACGATGCCCTGCAGCAAAAACACCTGCCGAAGGCTCAACCAGATGAAGGCGCGGTCGTCGTTCACCCAGCTGCGCAGCTTCGTGTAGCGCGGGTCTTCGCCGTGGCCCCAGTTGCGCCGCACCAGATGGACCGTGATACGCACGGCCCACAGTGCCACCAGCGCCAGAATGAGGTTCTTGCGCGGTTCGGCCCCGTCCGTCATGGCGTAGGTCACCCCAGCCACGCCCAGCAGAATCACCGCGAAAGCCATGTCGATGATGCTGACGTCCCGCAGCGGGATGCTGATCAGCCAGAGGACGAGCACGGCCCCCATGGTGACACCCAGGTTGACCAGCAAGACCAGTCCCGTATCCTGCCAGAGCGGCTCCATAATCCCTCCCCCGGCGGCCCAGGATTGCGCCCCTAAGGGTCCTAGGGGTCCGCCACTCGGGTTGCGCCATTTGGAAAAACCTGTGTTAGTCTATTCGTGAAAGTCACTGATTGCCAATCGGCGGCACCAGGTGACGGCCAACCTCAGTAAAACGGAAAACAACCTCGGGGTGGGGGGATGACACACGCCAGCGCACGACAGCGCTTCGACGAGATCCGGGCGGGCCTGCGCCTGCCGGTCGTCGTCGCGCCCATGTTCCTCGTTTCCGGTCCGGAGATGGTGGTGGCCGCCGCCCGCGCAGGGGTGCTCGGCTCGTTCCCGGCGCCGAATGCCCGCACCATCGACGTGTTCGAGGAGTGGGTCGCGACCATCAGCGAACAGCTGGCCGGCTTCCGCCGCGACCAGATCACCGGCACCACGGATGCCTGGGCCATGAATCTGGTCGTGCACCGCACCTACGATCGCCTGGACCAGGAGCTGGCCATCCTCGAGAAGTACCGTCCGCCCATCGTCATTACGGCGCTCGGCAGCCCGAAGGACGTAGTGGATGCCGTGCACGGCTGGGGCGGGCTGGTGATCGCAGACGTGAACAGCGTCGAGTACGCGCGCAAGGCGGCCGCGGTGGGCGTCGACGGCCTGGCCCTGGTCTCCGCCGGCGCCGGCGGGCACACGGGGCATATGGCGGGCTTCGCCTTCGTGCCGGCCGTGCGCGAATTCTTCGACGGCATACTCATACTGGCCGGCGCCATCGGCGACGGCCGGGCCGTGCGCGCGGCGGAGGTGCTCGGCGCCGACCTCGGTTACATGGGCACCCGCTTCATCGCCGCCGAGGAGAGCATCGCCTCCGAGGAATACAAGCAGATGGTCGTCGACTCGGTGTTCCCGGACCTGGTGCTCACCGACTTCTTCACCGGCGCCCACGCCTATTACATGCGCCAGAGCATCGAGGCGGCCGGCCTGGACCCGGACAACCTCGAGGCCGGCACGGGCATGAACCTGTCCGAGAAGAAGGCCTGGAAGGACGTCTGGTCGGCCGGCCAGGGCGTGGGCACGATCCGCAAGGTGGAGCCGCTCGCCGACATCGTCGACGCGATTGCCGGGGAATACGAGGCCGCGAAGCAGGTCCCCTGAGGCCGGTCAGCCGGCCCGGCCGGCAGCCCGCCCGATCAGCCGGTCCCGGGCGCGCCGGCGACGAAGCGGCGGAAATGCTCCACGGCCGCCGGCGCATGGGCGTCGAACGGCAGCGCGGCCAGGTCCTCCAGCACGGCGCCGGCCGCAGGCGCATCGGCGCCCTCCATCCAGCGACCTTCGGTCTCCTGCATCCGGGCGCGGGCGATCCTGCCGGCTCCCGAGATGACGATCTCGCCGTTCATGGCGCATTGGTCGCCGACGAGCCAGGCGGCCACCGGCGCCACGTAGTCCGGCGCCATGCGCTCGCGCAGCGCCTCGGGCAGGTGGGCCTCGGTCATCTGCGTCGCGGCATAGGGCGCGATGGCATTCACCCGCACGTTGCGCCCCGCGCCCTCGTGGGCCAGCGCGTACGTGAGGCCCAGCAGGGCCGCCTTCGACGACGAATAGGCCGGCAACCCGTGCTCGCCGTAGAGTCCCGCCACCGAGGTGCTGAGCAGCACGGCGCCGCCGCGCTGATCGTAGAGGTGGCGGAAGATGGGATGCAGCACGTTGACCGTGCCGAACAGGTTCACCTCGAAGTTCCGGCGGAATTCCTCGATGGACTGCTTGTGGAAACTGCGCCCTTCCGAGACGCCCGCGTTGGCGATGTGGGCGTCGAGCCGGCCCCAGGTATCGAGCGCCAGTTCCAGCAACCGCTCGCCGGCGCCGGCCTCGGTGATCTCGGAGTAGTCCGCCACGGCCTCGCCGCCGGCGGCACGGATCTCCTCCACCACCCGGTCCGCCGAGGCCTGCTCCTCGCCCGCGTGGCTGCGGTTGTTCACCACCACCCGCGCGCCCTGCGCGGCCAGGTAGCGGGCATAGGCGCGGCCGAGGCCCTTGCCGGCGCCGGTGATGACGACCACCCGGCCCGCGAACGACGCGGCCTCAGGCGGCATCGGAGGCGCGCGGCCAGCGGGTCTGCACCCAGCGGAAGCGCCGGGTCACGAAATCGAGGTCGGCGAGACAGGCGTTGCCCGCCGGGTTCAGGCCGGTGACGTGGAAGTCGCTGTAGGCGGCGGCGAAGTTGATGGGCATGCCGATGAGGTTGCACGACAGCGAGGCGCCGGCATCGTGATAGGCATCTTCCGCGCGGGCCAGGAAGGCCTCGTTCGTGGAATAGACGTGGGACGTGATGGCCCCGTGGGCGCGCACGTCGTCGGTCGCGCGGGCCAGCCCGGCGTCGGCGTCGTCCGCGGCGATGACGAAGGAGATCGGGCCGAAGTGCTCCTCGCCGAACAGGTCGCCGGCGTCGGTGTCCACCTGCACGATCAGCGGCGTGGCCGTGCGCGCATCCGGGTAGTCGGGATGTTCGTAGGGCCCTGAGTCGCGCAGGATGCGCCCGCGGTCACGCACGCCGTCGCGGATGCGGTCGATGCTCTCGAGGATGCGGGGGTCCACCAGCGCACCGCACAGGTTGCCCGCCTGCTTCGGGTTGGCGAGGAACTCCTCCACGGCATCCACGATGCCGGCGGCCACCTCGTCGAAGGACAGATGCCGGCCGCCGGCGTCGATGCCGCCGCGGGGCACGAAGATGTTCTGCACGCTGGTGCACATCTGGGCGGACGCCTGGCACAGGGAGTGGGCGATGGCGCGGCGCATGCCGTCGAAGTCGCCGGTGGATTCCACCACCACGGAATTGCAGCCGGCAGTCTCCGTGAAAACCAGCTTGTCGCTGCAGTGCTGCTCGATCCAGCCGCCGAAACGGGGGCCGCCGGTGAAATCGATGATGGCGCAGTCGGGATGGCGGATCAGCTCGAGCGTGTTGGGCTCGGCCTCGGTATCCGCCGCCATCAGGACCAGGTCCGGGTTGTGGCCCGCCTCGGCCAGTACCTCGCGCATGGTACGCACGAAGATCGCCACCGGCAGCGTGGTCTTCGGGTGCGGCTTCACGATGACGCCGTTACCCGTGGCGAGGTCCGCCATGATGGCCGGGTAGCCGTTCCACTGAGGGAACGTGGCGCAGGTGATCACCACGCCGATGCCGCGGGGCATGATGCGGTAACGCTTTTCGAGCTCTGTTTCCGGTCCGGCACCGAAACGACGCTGCCAGGTCGCCTCGCCGGGCACATCGTCCATGGCCTTCCAGGCATAGGCCAGCGCCTCCAGGCCCCGGTCCAGCGCGTTGGCGCCGCAGCCGGCGAAGGCCATGATGAAGCTCTGGCCGGCGGTGTGGACGGTGGCGTGGGCATTGACGAACAGCGACTCGGCGCTGCCCAGCCGGTCCAGCATCTCCAGACAGATGCCCACGCGCTCCTCGGTGGGCACACGGCGCCACGCGCGCTGGGCTTCCCGCGCCGCGGCGAATGCCCGGTCCGGGTCGAGCTTCGGGTAGGTGATGCCGAGCGCCTCGCCGGTGAGCGGCGAGACCTCCTCGCCCACCTCGCCGACGGCACCGGGCAGCTCGATGTCGAACGGCCGGCCCGGCATCGACTCGTAGGCCGCGAGTCCGGCAGCGGGGATCTCCTTGCCG
>DASRVH010000087.1:0-40043 GCA_035655155.1 Woeseiaceae bacterium | reverse complement strand
CCATTCCGGGAGTCCCCGGGCAAAAGTGTGGACTGTTTCACGTCTGCGGGAATTTATGCCCGCAAATGGTGTTCCAGGCTCAAGTAAGGCCCGCTCCGACCGATAAAGAAGCTGTACTGCGGTGAGGCAGAGCCCGGACATGGTGTGCGGGGAGCTGAGCGGCAGACCAGCAAATATCGGAAGGAGTGTATGTAATGGCACAGTCGATCAACACCAACGTTGCCTCGCTAAATGCGCAGCGCAATCTCAGCCAGTCGCAGGGTCTGCTGAACACGTCGCTGGAGCGACTGTCCACGGGCCTTCGGATCAACAGCGCGAAGGACGACGCTGCCGGTCTTGCGATTTCCGAGCGTTTCACCACGCAGATCCGCGGCCTGAACCAGGCCGTGCGTAACGCGAGTGACGGCATCTCCCTGGCCCAGACCACGGAGAGCGCACTGGGTGAGCTCACCAACAACCTGCAGCGCATCCGCGAGCTGGCCGTCCAGTCGGCCAACGCAAGCAACTCCGCCTCCGACCGTGCGGCGCTGAACGCCGAGGTGGCAGAGCGCATCGCCGAGGTCGACCGCATCGCCAAGCAGACCAACTTCAACGGTCTGAAGGTGCTGGACGGTTCCTTCGGTTCGGCCACGTTCCAGGTCGGCGCCAACGTGGGTGAGACGATCAGCGTTAGCCTGAGCACGGACGTTACGGCCGAGGCAATCGGAAACGTCAATACCGATGCGGGCACCGGCTACGATACCTCTGATGCGACAGCGGCCGGCGGTGACGTGACGATCACGATCGAGGACACAGCGGCGACCCCGAATACGCTTGGGACGGCAGTCATCGCCGCTGGATCCAGCGCCCAGGAAGGCGCGGATGCGATCAATCAGGCCAACATCAGCGGTGTTTCCGCATTCGTCAACGATGCCGGTGAGCTGCAGATCCTCGCAGATCAGGATGTCACTGTCAGCGAGGCCAGTACTGGCACGAATACGGCTGGCTTCGGCACGGCTGTGACAACGGCAGAGGAAGCTGCCGGCGCCACGGCTTCCATCGCCGCAGCTGACATCAGCACGGTCGCCGGCGCGAACTTCGCCATCGCCCGTGTCGACTCCGCTCTGACGGACGTGAACGGCCTCCGGGCGAATCTGGGTGCCATCCAGAACCGCTTCGAGTCCACCATCACCAACCTGCAGACGGTGAGCGAGAATCTGTCCGCCTCCCGCGGCCGGATTCTGGATGCCGACTTCGCTGCCGAGACCGCCAACCTGACCAAGGCGCAGGTCCTGCAGCAGGCCGGTGTGGCCGTGCTCGCACAGGCGAACGCCCAGCCCCAGCTGGCGCTGAGCCTCCTGCAGTAAGCGAGAGCCATAGCGAGAGCCAGAGCGACAGCAATAGCCATCGCACTGACAATCGCAGCATGGGGGAGGGGCGGCCGCGTGCCGCCCCTTCTTTCTCCCCTCCCGGACGGCGACTTCACGAACGAATGGGGCAAGCATGAGAACGCATGACGCTGGCTACCAGGCTCATCCCGCCATCCGGCCGGCAGCGACCGGCGAGGCGGATCTCCACGGCGGCAACGAGGCGCCGGCGGCAGGCACGACCTTGCCGTTCTCCGCGCCACGGGACGTGCGGCGCCAGCTGGAGCTTGCAGTGCATCAGCTGAACAGCGGCAGCATCCGCTCCGGCATGTATCTGCGCTTCGCCGTCGACTACAGCGAAAATCCCGCAACGGTGCGGGTTACGGATTCGAAAACCGGCGAACTGGTCCGTTCCATCCCCTGGGGGGAGTTGCTGCCTGAGCTGGACCGCTCGTCGAGCGACAGCCGGGCCTGAACTGGCACGCTTCTTGGATTGCGGTAATTGAATCAGGGAGCGGACCGGAGCAAGCCGGCCCACCAGACACACACGAAGTAGCAGGAACGGGTAGCGACTGACATGGCGAGCATCACCTCCACGGGCATCGGGTCGGGACTGGACGTCGGCGGCATCGTCGAGCAGCTGGTCGCGGCCGAGGGCCAGCCGGCTCAGCAGCGCTTCGCACGGCAGGAGGCGAGGGCGCAGTCGGAGCTTTCCGCCTACGGCACGCTGAAGTCCGCCCTGTCCGATTTCCGCGACCAGCTCGACGGCATGAAGTCGCTGAACTCGCTGCTGACCCGGAAGGCGAGCTCCGGCAACGAAGAGCTGTTCGCGGTGGTCCCGGACGAGACCGCGATACCCGCGAGCTACTCCGTCGAGGTGGTGCAGCTGGCCGAGGCGGCGAAACTGACCTCCGGGGCCTTCGCCGACTCCGATGCCGTGGTGGGCACCGGCACACTCACGATCGGCGTGGGCGCACTGAGCTTCGACGTCGAGATCACCGAAGAGAACAACACGCTGGCCGGCATCCGCGATGCCATTAATGCCGCCGTGGACAACGCCGGCGTCAGCGCGACCATAGTCAACGCCGAGGCAGGTAGCTACCTGATCCTCTCGGGCACCAGGACGGGCGCGTCCCGCGAGGTCTCGGTGAGCCAGGCCGGCGGCGACGGCGGCCTCGCGGCACTCACCTACGACGCAGCCGCCGGCACGGGTTCGCTGACCCAGTCCCAGGCGGCGCAGGACGCGCAGGTGCGCATCGACGGCTTCGACGTCTACAGTGAGACCAATACGGTCAACGGCGCCATCGACGGCGTCTCCATCGATCTGCTCGGCGCCGCGCCGGGCGAGACGAACGACGCAGTCATCGAGTACGACGTGGCCGCGGTCCGCTCCACGATCACGGATTTCGTCGAGAGCTATAACGAGCTCGTCGACACGGTCGGTTCGCTGACCAGCTACAACCAGGAGACGCAGCAGGGCGGACCGCTGCTCGGCGACGCCACGCTGCGCGGGCTCGAGGCACAGCTGCGCCGAGAGTTCTCCACGCCCGCCGGCAACAGTCAGAGCCCGTTCGGCACGCTGGCGGAGATCGGTGTGAGCCTGCAGATCGATGGCAAGCTCGCCGTCGACGACACCCGGCTGGACGAGGCGCTGGGCACCAACTTCCAGGACGTCGGCCGGCTGTTCGCCGCCGAGGACGGATTCGCGGTGCGCCTGTTCGACCGGGTCGACCGGGCACTGTCCGACGACGGCGCCATCGAGACGCGCACGGAAGGCCTGAACAATCGCATCGATCGTATCGAGGAACAGCGCGAGTCCCTGAACCGGCGCCTGGAGGCGCTGGAGACGCGGCTGCTGCGCCAGTTCAACGCGCTCGACTCGCTCGTGAGCCAGCTCAACAACACCAGCAGCTTCCTCGCGCAGCAGCTCGCCAACCTGCCCACGCCGGGCAAGGACTCCTAGGTCAGATATCCCCGGAAGGAGGCCCCGAGGCGGGGCCGACCAGAGAACCAGAGGACACACAGCAGATGACTTACGCAGCCGGTCCCAACGCACTCCGTGATTACCAGAAGATGCACGTCGAGCAGGAGGTGGCCGACGCGAACCCCTACCAGCTGATTCAGCTCATGCTGGACCGCCTGCTGGCGAGGATCGCCATCGCCCGGGGCCACGTGGAGCGCGGCGATGCCGCGGGCAAGGGGCAGCACATCGGCAAGGCCATCTCCATCGTCGACGGGCTGCGGGTCAGCCTGGACGGCGATAAAGGCGGCGACATCGCCTCCAATCTGGCCGCGCTCTACGACTACATGTCCCGTCGGCTGCTGCACGCGCAGCTGCATGACGACCCCTCCGCGCTGAACGAGGTCGCCTCGCTGGTGCGCGAGATCAAGAGCGCCTGGGAGGCCATTGCCGACCAGGTGGCCGATCAGGTGGCCGACCGGGCCGGCGCCGCCAGCGCCGGGGGCGCTGTGTGAAGCGAGCGCTCGCCGAAATCGAATCACTCACCGACGAGATGCGCCGCTGCGCCGGGCAGGGCGAGTGGGAGGCCGTGGAAGCGGCATTGACCGCGCGCGACGGCCTGGTGCGCGGGCTTCTCGCCGGTCCACGCGCGGCGCATCATGCGGACGAGCTGCGCCGGCTGCTCGAACAGGACGGCGAGATCCTGGCCCTGGCGCGCAAGGCCCGCGACGCCGTCGCGGCAGAGCTGCGTCAGCTCGATAACGGCCGCAAGGCGGTACACGCCTACGGTGGCCAGAATCGCCAGAGCCGTCGCACTATTGCCAGCTCGGCCAGCTCGGCCGACTCGCTCGACCCCACCGAGGCTTGATTTCACATAAGCTGCCGAATTGTGACCGGCGTCACGACGCCGGCGGCGGCGAACCCATTACCCTGCCGACCCTGTATCATCCCGCGTGCGAAACCGAGGAGCCATACAGGGCGTGAGCGACAACAAGAACGAGAATACGGTCAGTCGCATACTGGTGGTCGAGCAGGACGCGGAGCGCCGCGCATCCCTGCTGAACCGGCTCGAATATCTGGGCTGCAAGGCAGTGGCAGCCGATCGGACTACCGGAGCGGACGACGAATGGACCGCGGTGCTGCTCGGCGATGCCGGTGACGACGTCAATGACGATAACGCTCTGCCGGCCCTGATCCGCTCGCTCCTCTCCGCCCGGCGCAAGATCCCCTTCCTCATGCTGAACGACGGCGGGGACGGCGAGCCGCCCGCTGAGTTGACCGGGCATCCGGTCTGGCCGCTGGCCGCCAGCATGCGCCGCTCCGAGCTCAATCGTCTGCTCCAGCGGGCGAGGCGCTACGGCGACGGCGACCGTCGCCAGCGCCTCACGGGCAGTTCCGCCGACATCCAGGCCGTGCGCCACGCGATCGAGCAAGTGGCGGATTTCGATACCAGCGTGCTGGTCACCGGCGAGTCCGGCACGGGCAAGGAGCTGGTGGCGCGCACCATCCACGACCTGTCGCCGCGGCGGAACCAGCCCTTCGTCCCGGTCAATTGCGGGGCGATCCCTCCGGAGTTGCTGGAGAGCGAGCTCTTCGGCCACGAGAAGGGCGCGTTCACCGGCGCGGTGAAGTCCCGCCCCGGCCGCTTCGAGCTCGCCGGCGCGGGCACTCTGTTTCTGGACGAGATCGGCGATATGAGCCTGGCCATGCAGGTGAAACTCCTGCGCGTGCTGCAGGAGCGCCGCTTCGAGCGGGTGGGAGGGGCCGACTCGCTGGAATGCCGCTGCCGGATCGTCTGCGCCACTCACCGCGACCTGCGCGCCGCCATCGAGGCGGGCGAGTTCCGCGAGGACCTTTATTACCGCATCAATGTCTTCCCGATCGAGATGCCGCCGCTCAGGAAGCGGGCGGACGACCTGCCGTCACTGCTCGATGAACTCATGGTCGCCCGGTCGCCGGAGGGCGGCGACGGCTTTCGCCTCACGACGGAGGCCATGGAGGCGCTGTCTGTCTATCCGTGGCCGGGCAACGTCCGCGAGCTGGGCAATCTGGTCGAGCGTCTCGCCATCCTGCATCCCTCCGGCGTGATCGGCCTGGACGATCTGCCCGAGAAGTACCGCCGGACAAGGCCCGCAGCCGGCGCGGGAGCGTCGTCGCCGCCGTCGCCGGATCTGGCGGGCGACGGTCTGGACCTGCGTTCCTACCTGGCCGACATCGAGGTTCGGCTGATCACCCGCGCCATGCGCGAGGCGGGCGGCACCGTGGCGCAAGCCGCGCGCCGGCTGAACATGCAGCGCACCACCCTCGTCGAAAAACTGCGCAAGCACGGCCTGAATACCGACGCCCCGTCGGGAAATTGACGCCGGCCGATCGGCGGCGTCCGCGTAACTCTCTGTTTTAGAACCTAATCCAAGTTGGCATAAGACTTGCTTGGATAAGACCGGACCCTGGACCGGGACCGGCGGATGCACGGCTCCGCCAAAGATCCGGCAGGGGCCCCACGGACCAGAATGACGGAATGGTCGAGTTGGCAGGGCGAACAGGACGGAGCAGCGGATTGACGAGTGAAGCGAAAGCCAGTGCCGGACCCGAGATCGACGCAGCCGCGGATGCGCGCCGCGCCGGTCTCGAGGCGGTCTACCGCGCGCTGCAGCGCGAGGTGCTGACGCTGAACCGGCAACTCGCCGAGGCGCGCTCCGGGCGCATGGAGCAGCTGCTGGAGAAGGAACGGCTCGGCAACCGGCTGGCACTGTTGCTCGAGTCGCTGCCGGGCGCGGTGATCGTGCTGGACGGGGACGGCATCATCGTCGAGTGCAACAACCGCGCCGTCGAGGTGCTGGGCCGTCCCCTGATCGGCCTGACCTGGTCCGAAGTCGTGGAGCGGGAATTCGGCGCGGTGCGCGATTCGGCCGGCGAACTCCGGTTGCCCGACGGACGCTGGCTGGCGCTGTCGCGCCGTCCGCTCCGCCCGGAGCCGGGCGAGATCCTGCTGCTCACCGACGTGACGGAGACCCGGCGCCTGCAAGAGACGGCCGAGCGCCAGAGCCGGCTCTCCAGCATGGGTGAGATGACCGCGCGTCTCGCGCACCAGATCCGCACGCCGCTCGCCTCGGCGCTGCTGTACGTGTCCCAGATCGAGCAGGGCGCCACCGAGCCCGCGCTGACGCGCCGCTTCGCCGGCCGCGCCATCGCCAAGCTGCGTGAACTCGAGCAGATGATCAACGACATGGTCGTGTTCGCCGGCGGCGGCCGGGGTACGGCCGAGCGATTCCCCGTGGCCGCGCTGCTGGAGGACGTGGCCGAGGCCGCTGCGCCGCACACGCCGGGCGTTCCCGCGGCAGCCGTGGTAACGGTGGTGATGGCCGAGCCGGGCCTCACGATGAGCGGCAATCGCCCTGCGCTGGCGGGCGCGCTCACCAACCTGGTGCAGAACGCCCTGCAGATGGCGGGCGACACAGCGCGGGTGGAACTCGGCGCCGCGCGCACGGACGCCGGCGAGATCTGGCTCACCGTGACCGACAACGGGCCGGGCGTCGACGAGGCCCTGAGGGACCGTATCTTCGAGCCGTTCTTCACTACCCGCCGTCAGGGCACCGGGCTCGGCCTGGCCGTGGTGCGCTCGGTCGCCGGCGCCCACGGCGGCAGCGTCTCCGTGGAGAACCACGGCGACGGGGCCACCTTCCTTTTGCGCCTGCCCGCCGTGGCCGGCCAGCCGCCGCTCGCGAGCCGGACAGGCTTCGCCCGGGCGGGCGACGCGGCCGCGGCCGGTGCCCGCCTCACCGAATTCAGGAGCAACCCATGAGCGAAAGCCGCGCGACCCGTGTGATGATCGTCGAAGACGACGCCGATCTGCGCGAGGCGCTGACCGCGACGCTGGAGGCGGCCGGCCACGACGTGGTCACGGCCGACTGCGGCGAGAGCGCACTCACGCGGCTCGAGCGCGACTCCGTCGATCTGGTGGTCAGCGACGTTCAGATGGAACCGATGGACGGGGTGGCGTTGCTGGAAGCGCTGCGGCGCAGTCACGCCAGCCTGCCGGTGGTGCTGATGACGGCCTACGGCACCATCGAGAAGGCGGTCGAGGCCATGCGCCTCGGCGCGGCCTATTACCTGGTGAAGCCGTTCGAGGCGCGCGAACTGATCGAGACGGTAGGCCGCCACGTCCGCGCCACGCCGGGCGGCAACGGCCCGGTGACCGGCGACCCGACGACCCGGGTGCTGCTGAAGGTGGCCGAGCGCGTTGCCGCCAGCGAGGCCACCGTGACCATCAGCGGCGAGAGCGGCACCGGCAAGGAAGTGTTCGCCCGCTACATCCACCGGTGCTCGCCCCGGGCGGGCGCGCCTTTCGTCGCCATCAACTGCGCGGCCATCCCCGAGAACATGCTGGAGGCCGTCCTGTTCGGTCACGAGAAGGGCGCTTTCACCGGCGCCACCAGCGCGAGCCCGGGCAAGTTCGAGCAGGCCCAGGGCGGCACGCTGCTGCTGGACGAGATCTCGGAGATGGCACTGGGCCTGCAGGCAAAGCTCCTGCGCGTGCTGCAGGAGCGCGAGGTCGAGCGCATCGGCGGCCGACGCACCATCCCGCTGGACGTGCGCGTGCTCGCGACCACCAACCGGGATCTGCGCTCCCAGGTACAGGAGGGGCGGTTCCGCGAGGACCTGTTCTATCGCCTGAACGTCTTCCCGCTGAACATCCCCCCGCTGCGCGAGCGCCGGGGCGACATCCTGCCGCTGGTCGTGAATGCGCTGGAACACTATGCGGCGGGGATGCGGTGCGTGCCCGCGCTGACCCCGGCGGCGGAACAGAAGCTCGCCGGCCACCACTGGCCCGGCAACGTGCGCGAACTGGAGAACCTGGTGCAGCGCACCCTGATCATGACGGCGGCCGACACCATCGACGCAGACGACCTGATCTTCGAGGACGGCGGGCACATCGCCGCGCCCGGCGCTGCCGCCGACGGGGATCTGCAGGACGACCTCTGGCAGCGCGAGCAACAGCTGATCCTGGAGGCACTGCGCGAAGGCGACGGCAGCCGCAAGTTCGCCGCCGAGCGTCTCGGCATCAGCGCCAGGACCCTGCGCTACAAGCTGGCGAAGATGCGCGAGGCCGGGGTCGACGTTCCCGGCGGCAATGGCAATGGCATTGGCAATGGAAATCGGGAGGTCGCCTGAGCGCGGCCGTCGCGACAGTCACAGGTAGAGAGCCATGAATACGATCCGACCCGAACAACTGCTGGAGCAGATCCGCGCGATGAGCCCGGGCCTGCAGCCCGAGTCCGTGCAGCCGCCGCCGACCGGTCGCCCCGAATTCGGCGATGTCCTGCAGAACACGCTGAAGGCGGTCAACGAGGCGCAGGCGGAGTCCGGCGATCTGGCCGCGCGCTTCGAGGCGGGCGATCCGAACACGAGCCTCGTCGACGTCATGCTCGCCCGGCAGAAGTCCGGGCTGGCCTTCCAGGCGGTGACCGAGGTGCGCAACAAGCTGGTCAGCGCCTACCAGGACATCATGAACATGCCGGTGTGAGGTTGATGGTTTCGTTGATGGTAAAGCCCTATGGAAAATAATCCTCCGATCGAGAATCGCTTCGCCGCGGCGTCCCACCTGGACTTCGCCGGCGTGATGCGCATACCCGCCGTGCGCCAGGTCCTGCTGCTGGTGGGCGTCGCGGGCAGCGTGGCCATCGGCATCGCCCTGTTCCTGTGGTCGCAGTCGCCGGCCTACACCCAGTTGTACGGCGATCTGGCAGAGCGGGACAGGAGCCAGGTGGTCGAGGCTCTGCGCACCGCCGGCATCGACTTCCGGCTGGATCCGGGCACCGGCGCGGTCATGGTGCCCGACGCACGGGTGCACGACGCCCGCCTGGAGCTGGCGGCGAACGGGCTGCCGGAAGGCACCGGCATGGGCCTGGAGATGATCAACGAGCCCCAGGGCTTCGGCGTCAGCCAGTTCATGGAGAACGCCCGCTATCAGCACGCGCTGGAGACCGAACTCGCGCGCACCATCCGCAACGTGCGTTCGGTGCAGGAGGCCCGCGTGCATCTCGCCGTGCCGAAGCAGACCGCGTTCGTGCGTGACCGGGAAGGCGCCAGCGCTTCCGTGATGCTGAGCCTCTACGGCGGACGCCAGCTCGAACCCGAGCAGGCGGATGCCATCGTGCACCTGGTGGCCTCCAGCGTGCCGAATCTCATGGCGAAAGACGTCACGCTCATCGACCAGCACGGGCGCATGCTGAGCTCCAACGGCGAGCGCAACGGCTACGCGCTGACCGCCACCCAGTTCGAGCACACGCGAACGGTGGAGCAGAGCTATCGGGAGCGTATCGTCGACCTGCTGACGCCGCTGGTCGGCGCCGGCAACGTCCGCGCCCAGGTGGTCGCCGATATCGACTTCACGGTGAAGGAAGAGACGCGGGAGAACTACGACCCCGAAAGCACGGTGGTGCGCAGCGAGACCGTCAGCGAGCGCCAGCGCAGCGGCGGCTCCGATGCGGCCCAGGGCGTCCCGGGAGCGCTCAGCAACCAGCCGCCCGAGGCCGGCGGCGTGGCGCCGCAGCAAGGCGAGGCCACGGCCGCCAGCGCCATGAATACCTCCCGCGAGGCCACACGCAACTTCGAGGTGGACAAGACGGTGAGCCGGGTGATCGCGCCCACGGGCGCCATCCGCCGGCTGTCCGTCGCCGTGCTGATCGACGACGTCGCCGCGGCCGGTGCGGCCGGCGAGGCCGGGGACGGCGAGGCCGCCGGCGCCGCCAGTCTGGGCGAGCAGGACATCGCCCGCATGACCGCCCTGGTGAAGGAAGCGGTCGGTTTCGACGAGGCGCGCGGCGACTCGGTGCAGCTGATCAATGCGCCGTTCCAGCCGGCCCCCGACGTCGCCGAGCCGGAAGGCCCGCCGATCTGGCAGCAGCCCCAGGTGCTCGCGATCGGCCGTCAGGTGCTGGGCGCGCTGCTGGTGCTGGCACTCGGCTTCGGCGTCCTGCGCCCGATGCTGCGCGGCATCGTGCAGAGCCACCAGCAGTCGACGCCCCAACTCGCCGCGGCGGGAGGCGCGGGAGCCCTCGGCGCTCCCGCGCAGCAGCACCAGCCGCAGCTGAGCTACGAGCAGAAGATCGCCGCGGCGAGAAATATCACCACCTATGACCCGGGCCGGGTGGCCCAGGTCGTGAAGAAATGGGTAGCAGAGGATGTCTGAGCAGCCGAATTACTCCGGCACCGAACGCGCCGCGGTGCTGCTGATGACCCTGGGCGAGGCCGAGGCCTCCCAGGTGCTGAAGCACATGAGCGCCCGCGAGGTGCAGCGTCTGGGCGTGGCCATGGCGCAGATGAAGGACGTCTCCAGGGACGCCGCCGACAATGTGCTGAACCACTTCGTCTCCGTCGTCGAAGAGGAGACCTCCCTCGGCGTCGGCACCGAGGCCTACATCCGCAAGGTGCTCGTGAATGCCTTCGGCGAGTCCAAGGCCGACGCGTTCATCGACCGCATCCTCATCGGCGAGGACGCGAGCGGGCTGGAAGCGCTGAAGTGGATGAGTTCGGAATCCGTGGCGGAGATGATCTCCGACGAGCATCCGCAGATCATCGCCATCGTGCTCGCCTATCTCGATGCGGACCAGGCCGCCCACGTGGTGGAGCTGCTGCCGGAGGAGATCCGCAGCGAGGTCGTCATGCGGGTGGCCAAGCTCGACGACGTCCAGCAAAGCGCGCTGGCCGAGATCGAGGCGCTGATCGAGAAGAAGGCGAACATGGGCGAGCGCACCGCCACGGCCAAGATCGGCGGCGACAAGGTGGCCGCCGACATCCTGAACGCGCTGACGCCCCAGGACGGCGATTCCATCCTGGGCTACATCAACGAGCAGAGCGAATCGCTGGGCCAGCGCATCTCGGAGAAGATGTTCATGTTCGAGAGCCTGCTCTCGGTGGACGACCGGGGGATACAGGCGCTGCTGCGCGAGGTGTCCAACGAACTGCTGGTGCTGGCGCTGAAGGGCACGGATCAGGCCATGCAGGAGAAGATATTCGGCAACATGTCGAAGCGCGCCGGCCAGCTCCTGCGCGAGGACCTGGAGGTCAAGGGGCCGGTGCGCGTGAGCGAGGTGGAGACCGCCCAGCGCGAGATCCTCACCGTCGCGCGCCGCATGGCCGACGCCGGCGAGCTCGATCTCGGCACCAGCGGAGAGGAGTATGTCTGAGTCCGCGACGGACAAGGCGGCCACCCGCTGGCAGCAGCCCGACATCGGCGACGAGGGCCTGGTCACGGCGAGCCGGCTGGAGACCCTGCAGCGGGAGGCCTACGAAGAGGCCTGGCGCCAGGGTTACGAGGAAGGCGTGCAGGCCGGTGCCGACGAGGTGGGCGAGCGTGCGGCCAGGCTGCAGTCGCTGCTCGGCGCGCTGTGCAAGCCCTTCGAGGAACTCGACGACGAGGTGGAACAACAGGTGCTGCGCCTCGTGACGCTGGCCGTGCGCCAGCTGCTGCGGCGTGAGCTGCAGAGTGACCCCGGGCACGTCATCGGGGTGGTCCGGGACGCGCTGCGCATGCTGCCGGTGGCCAGCCGCAGCATCGAGGTGCAGCTGCATCCCGAGGACGCGACGCTGGTCCGTGAGGCCCTCACGGTCGCCGAGGAAGAGCGGCCGTGGCGGCTCACCGAGGACCCGCTCGTTACCCGGGGCGGCTGCCTGGTGAAGGCCGAGAAATCGCGCATCGACGCTACGGTGGAGAGCCGTCTGAACCGCACGCTGGCGGGCCTGATCGAGGACGAGCGCGCATGAGCGGCGGTGCCGGAACGGCCGTACCGTCCGCGAACCGCTCCGCCCGCTGGGCCGAGCGCCTGCGCCACTACCAGGGCCGCATCGAGAACGCGCCGCCGATGGTGGTGGAGGGAACGCTGCGGCGCACGGTGGGCCTCACGCTGGAGGCGGAGGGCTGCCAGGCCGCGGTAGGCGGCCGCTGCGACGTGGTCTCGCTGGACGGGCATACGGTGGAGACGGAGGTGGTGGGATTCGCCGGCGAGAGTCTCTACCTGATGCCGACCGGCCACATCCACGGCATCGCGCCCGACGCGCGGGTGATTCCGTCGCCGGGCGTGCGGGAAGTGGCCGCCGGCACCGAGCTGCTGGGGCGTGTGCTCGACGGGCGCGGCCGTCCCCTGGACGGGCTGCCGGCGCCGCGGGCCAGCGACCGGGTGCCGCTGACGGGCACCCGCATGAATCCGCTGGAGCGCCGCCGGATCACCGAGCCGCTCGACGTGGGCGTGCGCTCCATCAACGCGCTGCTGACCGTGGGACGCGGTCAGCGCATGGGCCTGTTCGCCGGCAGCGGCGTCGGCAAGAGCATGCTGCTCGGCATGATGACCCGCTACACCAACGCCGACGTGGTGGTGGTCGGGATGATCGGCGAGCGGGGCCGTGAGGTGAAGGAGTTCGTGGACTCCACGCTGGGCGAGGAGGGCCTGGCCCGTTCGGTGGTGGTGGCGACGCCGGCGGACGACACGCCGCTCATGCGCCTGCACGGCGCCTGGCTCTGCACCGCCATCGCGGAATATTTCCGCGACCAGGGGCTGCAGGTGCTGCTGCTCATGGACTCGCTGACCCGTTTCGCCCAGGCGCAGCGGGAGATCGCGCTGGCCATCGGCGAGCCGCCCGCCACCAAGGGCTATCCGCCGTCGGTCTTCGCCAAGCTGCCCCAGCTGGTGGAGCGCGCCGGCAACGGCGCGAGCGGCGAGGGCTCGATTACGGCGCTCTACACCGTGCTGACCGAAGGCGACGACCATAACGACCCCATCGCGGATGCCGCCCGCGCCATCCTGGACGGCCACATCGTGCTGTCCCGTCAGCTCGCGGAATCCGGCCTGTATCCGGCCATCGACGTCGAGGCCTCGGTGAGCCGGGCGATGCACCAGATAACGCCGAAGGACCAGTTGGCCCAGGTGAGCCGTTTCCGCCAGATCTACGCCACCTACCAGCACAACCGCGACCTGATCGCGGTGGGCGCCTACCAGCGGGGCTCGGACCGGCGCGTCGACGAGGCCATCGGCGTCTGGCCGGCCATGATCGAGTTCCTGCGCCAGGACTTCGAGCAGCGCGTGGACATGGCGACCAGCCTCAAAATGCTGGACAACCTGCTGCCGGCGGAGCAGACCGGCACGGAGCCGGTGCCGGCCTATGGTGGCGATGGTGGCGATGGTGGCGATGCCGCCGCCGCCGGCGGAGGAAACTGACATGGCGAACAAGCGCTCCACCCGCATGCAACCCGTGCACGACGTGGCCAGTGCCGAGGAGCAGGACCTCTCCCGCGACCTGGGCAGGGCCCAACGGACGCTCCAGGAGCAGATCGGCCGGTTGCAGGAACTGCGGCAGCACCGCGAGGAATACGCGGCGAAGAGCCGCGAGAGCGAAGCCTTGGGTTCGAGCCGGTGGCGGGACTACCGGCTGTTCCTGGACCGGCTGAACCAGGCGATCGTGATGCAGGAGGGCATCATCGCCGACTGGCGCCGGCGCCGGGACGACCTGCGCCGGCAATGGCAGGTGAAGCGTCAGCGGCTCGAGTCGCTGGATCGCATCATCGACCGCTACCGCCGCAACGAACTCCGGGAGGAGGAGCGTCGCGAGCAGCGGGCCGTCGATGCCGAAGCGCGGCCGCGACAGGTGTTCGGTGAAGACTAGAGCCTGGCACGCTTCTTGCTCCTGTCCCGGTGGATAACACGAGACGGGAGCGGTCCCTTGATCGAAAACATGCTGAACATGCGGCCCGGTGAGGGCTTCGCGACGGGCTCAGGCCCCGTGAAACTGCGCGCTGCGGCCGCCGACCCGTCGGCCGGCACGCCCTTCCGGATTCCGGCACCGGCAGACTCCGCCGCTCCCGGCTCGACGGCAAGCGGCTTCCGCCCGCACGGCAACGGCTTGCCGCCCGGGGCTGCCGGGGACGGGAAGCCGGGGAATCCGTTCCCCGCCAGCGTCCGGGATCCGGCGGCGGTCTCCACCCGGCAGATGCTCGAGCAGGCCGCGGCCCGCCTCGGCGGCGAGGCGAACGGCACTTCGACGGCGGCGAGCGGACTGGGCCGGATTGCCGGCAACGGGATCGCCGGGCGGGCTGCGGAGGGCGTGGACGGCGCCGCCGAGTCCGGCGGCGCGCCGCTGCCGGCGGACCTGCTCCCCGACCTCGAACTGGAATTTCCGGCCGCGCCGCTCGAGACGCGATCCGGGGGGCTGGCTCTGTTGCTACCGCCGCTGGACGGGTCTGCCACGAGCGCTGACGCGGTCTCCGTGTCCGGTGGCCGGATCGCCCCGGGATCGGCGGATGCCTGGCAGGGCCCGTTGGCGCCCGCGCCCGCCGATGCATTGAACGCATTGCCCGCCGGTTACCGCATGCCGGAATGGGGCGGTGCCCTGACCGGCGGCTCTGCGGGGCCGCTTCCCCCCGGGTCAGCGGGAGTTCCGGCACCGCCGGGATTGCCCGGGGCGGCAACGGGAGGCGATAGCGCGGCCAACGGTGGGGTCGGCGGCGGCAATCCATCCGCCGGTCTGACGGGCCTGAACGGCCAGCCGGCGGGCCCGCCGGGGCTGCCGGCGGCGACCGTTGCGAACGGGTCGGCAGTTCAGGCATCCGCGCCGGGGCTGCAGGCCGCTCCGCCCGGGATCGAGGCCATGGCCGGCCTCCGTCAGGCCATGGCGGATCTGACCCGTGACGGGGGCGGCTCGTCCGGCGACCGGGGTCGCCCGGCGCCCGAGGCGCTGGCCCGCACGGACGGCGCCGGATTCCTCTCGACCCTCGGCCTGACGACGGCATCCCAGACCTCGGCGGCCGACCGCCCGGTGTTCATGCTGCCGTCGCCGCCGGGAACGCCGGAATTCGCCGACCAGGTGGCCGAGCGGGTGGTCTGGATGGCCGGTCAGAAGCTGGATCGGGCCCAGATCAGGCTCAATCCCGCCCACCTCGGCCCGATCTCCGTCGACGTCAGCGTGGGCGAGGACGGGGCGAACATCACTTTCACCGCCCAGCACGCGGTGACCCGGGAGGCCCTGGAGCAGGCGTTGCCGAGACTGCGGGAGATGTTCAGCGGTTCGGGCCTCGCGCTGGCCGGCGCCGATGTCTCCGGCCAGGGCGCGGACACGCACCGGGGCGGTGACGAGGCCGGCACCGCCGCCGGCGGCGAGACGGCGCCGGGGTCCGCCGTGAGCGGCGCCGCGGATGCCGAGGCGGTGGCCGAGACACCGGTGCGTTCCGGCCCGGCCGGGCGCGGGCTGATCGATACCTATGTCTGACGCCCGTCGCTGGATCGTTGACGCCGGCGCCAATTTCCCGGCGACGGAAATCCGACGCGGCTGAAATTAAAATCAATAGAAACATTAACTTAATCGACTGAGTCCCGTTGGCACGCGCCTTGCATCCACTCCTGTGGTTTCTACAGGAGTGATGTCGATGGCAGACGAACAGAACGAGACCCCGGACGGCCAGGAGGCCGCGCCCAAGGGCAAGGGGTCGAAGCTGTTGATTATCGGCGGCGCCGTCGCGCTGCTGGTGGTGGGACTCGCCGTCGGCGGTTTCATGTCCGGCATGTTCTCGTCGGAGGAAGCCGCCGAAGCCGGCGAAGAGACCAACGAGGCCGCGCAGGAGGAGGGTCCGGCCCTCTACGTCGGCCTGCACCCCCCGCTCACCGTCAACTTCGGCGGCGAAGTCGGCCAGCGCCATTTCATGCAGGTCAGCCTGGAGTTCATGACTCGCGAGCAGCGCATCGTCGATGCGTTCAAGGAGCACGACGCGGTCATTCGCAACAACCTGTTGCTGCTGCTCGGCGGTTACGACTACGAGACGGCGACCACCCGTTCCGGCAAGGAGCGGATGCTGGACGACGTCCTGTCCGAGGTGCAGGGCATCCTCAGCGAGCGCATCGGCGAGCCCGGCGTCCGGGAAGTCTACTTCACGACGCTGGTGGTGCAGTAAGCCGATGAGCGAAAAGGTACTCAGCCAGGACGAAATGGACGCCCTCATGGACGGGGTGTCGTCCGGCAAGGTCGAGGTCCAGACGGACACCGGCCCGCTGGACGCGGAGGTCTACGACTACGAGATCCCCGCCCGCAACCAGATCCGCCGCGGCAGCCTGCCCCGGCTGGATCATCTCAATCGTCAGCTCGCCCGCCGCATGGAGCGCACCCTGATGCGCCAGCTGCGGGTGGAGACCCGGGTGGTGACGCGGACCATCGAGACGCTGCGCTTCGAGACCGTCTGCGACGGCTTCCCGACGCCGCCGCTGCTGATGCTGCTGGGCATGAAGCCGCTGACCGGCCCGGCCCTGATGTTCCTCGACCCGCCGCTGATCAATGCGCTGGTCGACCGCTACTTCGGCGGCGCCAACGGCAACGAGTGCCGGAGCGACCGCGAGACCTACACGCCGGGCGAAGTGCGCATCAGCGAGATCGTCATGAGCCGCTTCCTCGAGAACATGAAGGAGGTGTGGCGGCCGGTGCTCGAACTCGAGCCCGAGATCGTGCAGACCGAATCGGATCTGCAGCAGCTGCAGGTCGCGGCGCCGAACGATCCGGTGGTGAAGTGCGAGTTCGGCGTGGAGCCGGGCGAGTCCAGCGGCCGTATCCAGCTCATCCTGCCGCTCGAGACCATCCTGCCCGTCTTCGACAGCCTCGACGGCGCCGAGCGCTCCGGCGGCGACGCCCAGGACGAGGTCTGGTCCGGGATGTGGAAGGAGCACGTGCTCGCCTCCGTCGTGGAGCTGACGACCGGCATCGGCGACAACGAACTCTCGCTGGGCGACGTGGCCCGTCTCGCCCCCGGCGACATCATCCCCATCAACTCCCCGAAGACGGTGACGCTCAGCGTCGGCGACACGCCCGTACTCCAGGGCGAGTTCGGCCTGTCGCGGGGACGCAATGCAGTGCGGACCGGCGTCTGGGTCGCCGCCCGCAAGGACTGAGAGCAAGAGGAAGCATCATGAGTGAGAACACGGAAAACACCGGCGCCGAGGCGGCGGAAGACCAGGCAGCACCGCCCGCGGCCGAGACCGGCGAGCAGTACTCGCCGGACCGCTTCGAGAAAGGGGCGTCGAGCCTGCCGGCCGACAGCGCGGATATCAAGCTGGACCTGGTCCTGGACGTGCCCGTCACCGTGTCGCTGCGGGTGGGCAACACCAGGATCAGCATCCGCGACCTGATGCGCCTGGTGGAAGGCTCGATCATCGAACTCGACCGGCCCGCCGGCGAGCCCATGGACGTGCTGGTGAACGGCACCCTCGTGGCGCACGGCGAGATCGTGGTGGTGAACGACAAGTTCGGCGTGCGCCTGACGGACGTCGTCAGCCCCAGCGAACGCATCCGCAAGCTGAATTGAGCCGGCAGGGAGTCGAACGCATGGAGATCCGCCCCGTCATACCGCAGGTCCAGGCACGCCCGGTCCGGACGATCGTCGCAGCCGCGGTGCTGTGGCTCGTCGCGGTCCCGGTGCTGGCGGCCGGCGATGGCAAGCCGGCGCCGATGCCCTCGCCGCTGTCGGGGACGGAACTGCTCAGCATGAGCATGAATCTGCTGCTGGTGATCGGCGCCATCCTGCTGTTCGGCTGGATCTACAGCCGCTCCCAGGGGCTGCGCGCCGCGCGCAACGGCCACTTCCGGGTGCTGGCGGCCCAGCCGCTCGGCGCCAAGGAGAAGGTGGTGCTGCTGCAGGTGGGCGAGCAGCAGGTGGTGGTGGGCATCTCGCCCGGCGGCATGAACACGCTGCTGGTGCCCGAGAAGCCGGTCGTGCCGCTCGCTCCGGCGTCCGGCGACGACGAGCGCAGCTTCACCGCGCGTCTGCGCGCCGCGGTGGCGAGCACAACGAGGGAGGGGTCATGAAGCGCCGCTCCATGGCAGTGTCGATACATCGGGCGGCGCTGGCACTCGCGATGGCGATGGCTATGGCTATGGCGTTCGCCGTGCTGGTCGCCGCCCCGGTCACCGGTTTCGCGAACGAGGCGACGGCGGCCGACGTCATCGCCGCGGCGGCGGACTCGATGAACGACTCGGTGAACGGCTCGACCGCAGGCGCCGGCGAGAGCTACAGCCTCAGCATCCAGATACTGGTGCTGATGACGCTGCTCACCCTGCTGCCGGCGGGGCTGCTGTCCATGAGTGCCTTCGTGCGGATGATCATCGTGCTCTCGATCCTGCGCCAGGCACTGGGCACTGCGCAGACGCCGCCAAACCAGGTGCTGATCGGCATCGCCCTGTTCATGACGTTCTTCGTGATGACGCCGGTGCTCGACCGCATCTACGACGAAGCCGCGAAGCCGTACATCGACGGCGAGGTGAGCGCGGAGGTGGCGCTGAGCGCCGGCATGGAGCCGCTGCGCGAGTTCATGCTGCACCAGACCCGCGAGGACGACATCGCGCTGTTCGCCGGCATCGCCGGACGGACCGATTTCGCCTCGGCGGCCGACGTACCGACCTCGGTGCTCGTGCCGAGCTTCATCGTCAGCGAGCTGAAGACGGCCTTCCAGATCGGCTTCCTGGTGTTCATACCGTTCCTGATCATCGACCTGGTGGTCTCCAGCGTGCTGATGTCGATGGGCATGATGATGCTCTCGCCCATGCTCATCTCGCTGCCGTTCAAGATCATGCTGTTCGTGCTGGTGGACGGCTGGGCCATGGTGCTCGGCACGCTGGCCTCGAGTTTCTACGTCTGAGGATGCGCCCATGACCCCCGAGACAGTCACCACCATCGGACAGCAGGCCCTCTGGGTGACGATACTGCTCGCCTCGCCGCTGCTGCTCTCGGCGCTGGCCGTGGGCCTGCTGGTGGGCATGATCCAGGCCGCCACCCAGATCAACGAGATGACCCTGTCGTTCATCCCGAAACTGCTGATGCTGGTCGTCGCGCTGTCGGTGGCCGGTCCCTGGATGCTCAGCGTCATCATCGACTTCACGCGCCGCCTGATCACCGACATCCCCGGGATCATCGGGTGAGCCATGCACGGGAAGCAAGGTGAATACGCTCATACCGGTCGTCACGGACACGCTGCTGCCCTATCTCTGGCCGCTGATCCGCATCTCCGCCATGCTGATGGCGATGCCCTCGCTGGGCGGCGGGCTGGTGCCGAAGCGGGTGCGCATCCTGCTGGCGCTGGCGTTGTCGGCGGTGATCGCGCCGGTGGTGCCGCTGCCGCCCACGGAGCGCCTGCTGGAGCCGGCCATCGTGATCACGGTCTTTCACGAGATTGCGATCGGCGTCGCCATGGGCTTCTGCGTGCAGCTGATATTCGACGCCGTGGTGCTGGGCGCCCAGAACATCGCCATGAGCATGGGCCTCGGTTTCGCAGTGCTGGTGGACCAGCAGCGCGGCGTGAACGTGCCGGTGCTGTCCCAGTTCTTCCTGATGCTGACCACGCTGGTCTTCCTGGCGCTGGACGGGCACCTGGTGATGATCCAGGTGCTCGCAGACAGCTTCCACAGCCTGCCCGTGGGCAGCGGCGGGCTCACGCGGGACGGGCTCGGCGGCCTGCTCGAATGGACGGCGTACCTGTTCGTGGGTGCGCTGACGGTGGCGCTGCCGGGCATCACGGCTCTGCTGGTGGTGAACCTGGCCTTCGGCGTGATGAGCCGGGCCGCGCCAACGCTGAACCTTTTCGCCGTGGGTTTTCCGGTGTCGATGCTGCTCGGCTTCTTCGTGCTGCTGCTGTCCATGGACAGCCTGACCTCGGGCTTCACGCGGCTGTTGGCGCAATCGCTGGAGATGACGCGCGCATTGGTGGGAGCGAACTGAGGCCATGAGCGGACAGCAGGAACAGTTCCAGGAGAAAACGGAACAAGCGACACCGAAGCGCCGCGAGGACGCGCGCAAGAAAGGTGATGTCGCCCGTTCGAAGGAACTCACCACCACCGGCGTGATGCTGTGCGGCTCCGCCGCGCTGGCGGTGCTGGCCGGGCCGATCGGCGGCGGCATCGTCGACGGCTTCACGGGCGCGCTGGTCACCGAGCGGGCCAAGATCATGGATGCGGCCTACGGGCCGCAGGCGCTGGCCGAGGCCGGCGTGGCGGCCGTCGGCGCGCTGGCGCCGTTCTTCATGGTGGTGGTCGCCGCCGCGCTGCTGAGCTCGGTGGCACTGGGCGGCTGGGCCTTCAGCGTTGAGGCCATCGCCTTCAAGGGCGAGCGCCTGAGCGTCATCAAGGGCGTGAAGCGCATCTTCAGCATGAAGAGCCTGAACGAACTGCTGAAGGCCGTGGCCAAGTTCGCGGTGGTCGCGACGGCGGCCGTGATCTGGCTCTGGCTGAGCGCCGACCGGCTGCTGGGTCTGGGCACCCAGACCCCGGGTGCCGCGCTCGGCGGTGCCGCCGAACTGCTGGTGCAGTCGCTGATCATCCTGAGCGCGTCGCTGCTGGTTATCGCGGCGGTCGACGTGCCGTTCCAGCTCTGGGATCACGCCAAGAAGCTGCGCATGACGCGCCAGGAAGTGCGCGACGAGCAGAAAGACACCGAGGGCCGGCCGGAGGTGCGCCAGCGCATCCGCCAGCTGCAGCAGGAGGTGGCGACGCGCCGCATGATGGAGGCGGTGCCGGAGGCGGCCGTGATCATCACCAACCCCACTCATTACGCCGTGGCGCTGGCCTGGGATTCCGGGCGCATGTCGGCGCCCCGGGTGGTCGCCAAGGGCCGGGACCTGATCGCGGCGCGCATCCGCGCACTCGGCGAGCAGCACGACGTGCCGCTGTTCTCGGCGCCGCCGCTGGCCCGCGCGCTGTACGCGAGCACCCGCATCGGACAGGAGATCCCCGCGGCGCTGTATACGGCCGTCGCCCAGGTGCTGGCCTACATCTTCCAGCTCAGGGATTTCGACGGTCCCGCCGCCGAGGCGCCCGAAGCGCCGGAGCCGGACGTGGACGAGAGTCTTTTCACCGGGCCCGTACGGCGCTCGTGACAGGAGAGTAGAACGTGGCAAGTGTCGCTGCAGTGAACGGATTCGCCCGCTTCGGCCGCGGGCTGGGCGTGCCGCTCCTCATGCTGACGATGCTCGGCATGATGATCGTGCCCATGCATCCGTTCGCGCTGGATACGCTGTTCACCTTCAATATCGCGCTGTCGCTGGCGATCCTGCTGACGGTGGTCTACGTGCAGCGTCCGCTGGAATTCGCCGTGTTCCCGACGGTGCTGCTGATCGTGACCCTGCTCCGGCTCGCGCTGAACATCGCCTCCACCCGGGTGGTGCTTCTGGAGGGCCATACCGGCACGGGCGCCGCAGGACGGGTCATCGAGGCCTTCGGCAACTTCGTCATCGGCGGCGACTACGCCGTCGGCCTGGTCGTCTTCTCGATCCTGGTGATCATCAACTTCGTGGTCGTCACCAAGGGCGCCGGGCGCGTCTCCGAGGTGACCGCCCGCTTCACCCTGGACTCCATGCCCGGCAAGCAGATGGCCATCGACGCGGACATGAACGCCGGCCTGATCGACCAGAACGAGGCCCGCCAGCGCCGCCAGGAGGTCCGCGAGGAGGCCGACTTCTACGGCGCGATGGACGGCTCGAGCAAATTCGTCCGCGGCGACGCCATCGCCGGCATCCTGATCCTGTTCATCAACATCATCGGCGGCCTGGTGATCGGCACGGTGCGCCACGACATGGGCCTGTCCGCGGCCATGCAGAACTACACGCTGCTCACCATCGGCGACGGCCTGGTGGCGCAGATTCCCTCGCTGCTGCTCTCCACCGCCGTGGCCGTGATCATCACCCGCGTCTCCAAGCCCCAGGACATGGCGCGGCAGATGCTGTCCCAGATTTTCGGCGACCCCCGCGTGCTGGGTGTGACGGCGGGGGTGATGCTCACCCTCGGCCTCATTCCCGGCATGCCGAACTTCGCCTTCCTGACGCTGGCGGCCGGCGCCGGCTACGGTGCCTGGCGCTCCGCCCGGCGTTCGCCGGAGGCTGCCGAGCCCGCCGAGGAATCGGCCGAGCCGGAGCAGCCGAGCCAGCCGAAGGAACTCAGCTGGGACGACGTCTCGCCCGTGGATACCGTCGGCCTGGAAGTGGGCTACCGACTGATCCCGCTGGTGGACCGGAACCGGGGCGGCCCGCTGGTCTCCCGCATCAAGGGCGTGCGCAAGAAGCTCACGGAGGAACTCGGCTTCCTGATCCCGGCCGTGCACATCCGGGACAACCTGGATCTGGCGCCGGTGGGCTACCGCATCTCGCTCATGGGCGTGCCCGTGGGCGAGGGCGAGGTGCACATGGACAAGGAACTGGCGATCAACCCTGGCCAGGTCTTCGGCGAGCTGCAGGGCATCGCCACGAAGGACCCGGCGTTCGGGATGCAGGCGGTGTGGATCGACCCGTCCCAGAACGAGGAGGCGCAGATGCTCGGTTACACCGTGGTGGATGCGAGCACCGTCGTGGCCACCCACATCAGCCAGATCCTGTCCACCCATGCCGCCGAGCTGCTGGGCCACGAGGAAGCCCAGCAGCTGCTGGACAAGCTGGGCGAGACCGCGCCGAAGCTGGTGGAAGAACTGACGCCGAAGACGCTGCCCATGGCCACCGTGGTCAGGGTGCTGCAGATGCTGCTCGCCGAGAACATCCCGGTGCGCAATATCCGCCGCATCGCCGAGACCCTCACGGAGCAGGGTCCCAAGACCCAGGAGCCGGAGCAGCTGGTGGCGGCGGCGCGCGTCGCGCTGGGCCGCTCCATCGTGCAGGGCGTCGCCGGCATGCGCGAGGAGCTGCCGGTGCTCACCCTGGAGCCGGAACTCGAGCAGCTGCTCACCGAGTCCACCCGCAACGGCGCCACCGCCGGCCTGGAGCCCGGCCTCGTGGAGCGGATCCACCGGGTGCTGTCCGAGAACGCGGAACGCCAGGAGGCGGCCGGTGAGCCGGCGGTGCTGCTGGTGGCGCCGGGCATCCGGCCGTGGCTCGCGAAGCTCATGCGCGGCATCCGCAACCTGCACGTGCTCGCCTACAACGAGATCCCCGAAGACAAACAGATAAGGATGGTCGGCGCCGTCGGCAACTGACCGACCGCCTGAGCTGAGGAACCCACTATGAAGATCAAGCGATTCGTAGCACCGGACATGCGCCAGGCGCTCCGCCGGGTGCGGGAGGAGCAGGGCCCCGATGCGGTGATCCTCTCGAACAGCCGCGTGGCCGACGGCGTGGAGATCATCGCCGCGCTGGACTACGACGAGGCACTGATACGCGAAGCGCTAGGCAGCCTTCGCGCAGAAGCCGGCAGCGCCGCCACCGCGGCCGCGCCGTCGGCCCAGGACGCCGCGGCGCAGGCGCCCGGGGCCCGTGCCGGGGAGGACATGAAGCCCTTCCGGGAGGACGAGACGCCCGCCGGGCCGCTCGTGCACCGCGCGCTCGCCGACCTGGCCGAGCATCCGGCAGCGGAGACTCCGGCCGTCGCCGAGGGGAGCCCGGCCCTCGACGCCGTCCACTCGGACATCCGCGGGCTGCGCGAGCTGCTGGAGTCCCAGCTCTCCAGCCTCGCCTGGAACGACTACTCGCGCCGGCGGCCCGGACGCGCCCAGGTGCTGAGGAACCTGAGCCGTATCGGCGTGGCGCCGGACGTGGCCGCACCCATCGCCGAGCAGCTGGAGGACGGGGATGCGGGCGAACACGCCTGGCAGCTGCCGCTGCGGATTCTGGCGGAGACGCTGCCGATGACGGAGGACCGGCTTCTCGAGAGCGGCGGCATCGCCGCCTTCGTCGGCCCGACCGGGGTGGGCAAGACCACCACCATCGCCAAGCTCGCGGCCCGCTACGCCATGCGTCACGGCGCCGAGGGCATCGCGCTGGTCACCACGGACTGCTACCGCATCGGTGCCGAGGAACAGCTCGCCACCTACGCGCGCATCCTGGGTGCCCGCATGTACGTGGCCGAAGACGGCGAGGCACTCGCTGCGCTGCTGCAGCGTCTGGGTTCCATGGATCTGGTGCTGATCGATACCACCGGCATGAATCAGCGCGACGTGCGCCTGGCCGATCAGCTCGCGGCACTGAAGATCGAGGGGACGCCGATCGAGGTATTCCTGACCTTGTCCGCCACGGCCCAGGAAGCCTCCCTGGACGAGGCCGTGCGGCGCTTCGGCCAGCTGCCGCTCGCCGGCTGCGCGCTGACCAAGATCGACGAGGCCGCCCAGCTCGGCTGCGCACTGGGGGTGCTCATCCGCCACCGCCTGCCGCTGGTCTACATCGCAGACGGTCAGTCGGTGCCCCAGGACTTCTACCTTGCGGACGCCAAGCGGCTGTGGATCGCCACCCAGGCCGTCGAGTGCATGCGCCGCAGCGAAGCGGAGGTCTCGGAAGAGGTCATGGCCCAGCGGTTCGGAGGCGGTACCGATGCGCTCTCTTGAACACACCCAGGCGCGGGACATGAAACGGGCGCTCGCCGGCGCGCCGGTGAAGGTGATCGCGGTCACCAGCGGCAAGGGCGGCGTCGGCAAGACCAACGTCTCGGCCAACCTGGCCGTTGCGCTGGCCTCCTTCCAGCGCAACGTCATGCTGCTGGACGCCGATCTGGGCCTCGCCAACGTGGACGTGCTGTTCGGCCTGCAGCCGCGCTACAACCTGCAGCACGTGATCTCGGGCGAGACCGACCTGGAGAGCACCATCGTGCGCGGCCCCCGCGGCCTGTCGATCGTGCCGGCCGCCTCCGGCGACAAGGCCATGACGGATCTCGCGCCGGCGGCCCAGGGCGAGATCATCCGTGCGTTCGGCGACCTCGCCTGTCCGCCGGAGGTGCTGGTGATCGACACGGCGGCCGGACTGTCCGACAACGTGCTCCGATTCACCCAGGCGGCCCAGCATGCGGTGGTCGTGGTCTGCGACGAGCCGGCTTCCATCACCGACGCCTACGCCATGATCAAGGTGCTGAGCCGCGACTACGGCGTGGGCCGCTTCCAGGTGCTGACCAACATGACCCGCTCCGATGCCAATGGGCGGCTGCTGTTCCGGAAGATCGAACGGGTGGCGGACCGCTATCTGGACGTCGTGCTGCAGCACCTCGGCAACGTGCCGGCGGACGACACGCTGCGCCGCGCCGTGCAGCAGCAGGTGGCCGTGGTGGAAGCCTATCCGGCCAGCCGGGCGGCACTCGCCTTCCGCCGCATCGCGGATGCCGTGGACCGCTGGCCCGCGGCGGCGCAGGCGCCGGGCGGGCTCGCGTTCTTCTTCGAGTCCCTGTTGGGCCGGGACCTGACGGCAGCGGGGAGTCTCGCCGGATGACCTACAGCCAGCTCGCAGACGATCGGCGCGTCGTGACCGACGATTTCGTGGAGCAGCACCTGGTGCTGGTCAAGCGTATCGCGCATCACCTCGTGGCCCGGTTGCCGGCCTCGGTGGAGCTGGACGATCTCATGCAGGCCGGACTCATGGGCCTGATCGAGGCGGCGGGCAATTTCGATGCGTCCCGGGGCGCCAGTTTCGATACCTACGCCGGCATCCGCATCCGCGGCGCGATGCTGGACGAGGTGCGCAAGTCCGACTGGACGCCGCGCTCGGTGCATCAGCGCCATCGGCAGATCGTGGAGGCCATCCAGCGGGTGGAAGCGGCCACCGGCGCGGCGGCCGAAGACGCCGAGGTGGCCCGGGAGCTCGGCATCTCGCTGGACGACTACCACGAGGTGCTGCGCGATGCGGCGAGCTGCCGCCTGTTCAGCCTGGAGCAGCCCTTCACGACCCTGCAGGAGCCGCTGGAGGTTCCGGCGGAGGGCCAGCCCGGCCCCGAGGAACGGGCCCAGGCCACCGAGATGCGCGGCCGGCTGGCCGAAGCCATACGTGGTCTGCCCGAGCGCGAGCAGCTGGTGCTGTCCCTGTACTACCACCAGGAGCTGAATCTGAGGGAGATCGGCACGGTACTCGACGTCACCGAGTCGCGGGTCAGCCAGATCCACAGCCAGGCGCTGCTGCGGCTGCGTGCACGGCTGCAGGACGAGAGGGCGTAGCCGTGGTCGTAGCGATGGCGATAGGCAGCGGCGGCGGCAGGATAAGCGACGTGTATCCCATCGCGCCCTCCCGGCCGCTCAAGCCGGTGAATCCGGATACGCCGAAACGCCCGCGCAGGGACGACGACGCAGAATCTGAGCGCGAGGAAAAAAATGAGAATTCGAACAAGGATAACGGTTCAATTATCGATGAGTATGCGTGATGGACTTCATTAGCGAAATCAATGTGATCTATGTGCTGGCATTCTCCAATGCCCTGATTCTGTTCGCCGTGGCGGCGATCCTGCGGGGCGAGCCCCGCCGCGAGCCGCTGCCGCTGGAACCGGAGGGGCAGACCGACGATGTCCTGGGCCAGGCGGTGCTGAAGCGTCTCGACGAGAACGGAAGGCGTCTGGAGCAATTGGAGAGGCAATTGGAGAGGCAACTGGAGAGACTGTCCGCGGCTGCCGCGCAGGCCCCTGCACCCGCAGGGGCGGGCGGAGCCGGCGGCCAGCGCTACGGCGAGGCCCTGCGGCTGGTGGGCGGCGGAGCGGCGCCGGACGATCTGGTGAGCCGCTGCGGACTCACCCGCGGTGAGGCCGACCTGTTCGTGCGGCTGCATGGTAACCGACACCGGGGCGAGGCTGCGGCCGTCCACCGGGTGTCCTGACTGGAGTAAGAAGAGATGTCGAGTGCCGAATATTTCCGCTTCGTCCAGATGCTGGCGGACGAGCTGACCCGCAAGGAGATCAAGCTGCCGTCGTTCCCGGACGTGGTAATCAAGATCCGCGAGGCGCTGGAGGACGGTGACTGCACCGCCGAGCGCGTCGCCGACGTGGTGAGCCTGGAGCCCGTGCTGATGTCGCGCATCCTGGCGATGGCCAATTCCGCCTTCTACAACCCGGCGGGCGTGAAGATCACCAACCTGCGCGCCGCCATCAGCCGGCTCGGTTTCAACATGGTGCGCAACACCGCGATCGCCATGGCCGTGGAGCAGCTGTTCCAGGCGGAGCAGCAGGCGGCCATCCGCAGTCAGCTGAAGATGCTGTGGAAGGTCAGCCTGCGCAAGGCGGCCATGGCCGAGGTGCTGGCGGACCAGCATGCCGAGCTGGACGCCGACGGCGCGTTCCTGGCGGGCCTGCTGAACGAGATCGGCAAGCTCTACATCCTCACCAAGGCGAAGGAGTTCCCGACTCTCCTGGCGGACGAGGATTCGCGTCGGCAGGTGCTCGAGGAGTGGAACCCCCAGGTGGGCAAGTCGATCCTGGAGAACTGGGAGTTCCCCGAGGACATCGTCGACACGGTGGCCGGCGATCAGACCCAGCGGCGCAGCAGCAAGCCGACGCTGCACGACGTGATCGTGGCGTCCTGCTATCTCTCGCTGCGGGACGCAGAGGCCGAAGTGGAGGAAGAATTCCAGCCGGTCGTGCACAAGCTCGGCGTCGACGGTCCCCGTTATCCGCCGGTCTACCAGCGTTTCGAGGACAAGCTCGAGTCCCTGACCGCCGCGCTGGCCGGCTGAGCGGCCGCACGCGCGGCGGGCCGGCTATTCCTCCAGCGCCCGCAGCCGGGCCGTGCGGATGTCCTCGGCCTGGCGGCTGAGCATGTGGCGGATGAGCATCTCGCTTTCCGCCTCGCGCATGCCGACGAACTCCACCGCGATCTTGTAGCCCTCGTCCTCCAGATCGGACTCTTCGGGCGACTGGCAGCGGACCACCTTGGCCAGCGTCTCCACGTAGTGCGAGTCGGAGACCAGCAGGAACTTCAGCATCAGCCGCGCGCCCTCGCTCATGCCGTGGGGTGCCGCGAAGGCCATGCCGGAGGAGCTGAGGTCGCAGAGTTGCGTGGGCCGCTTGTAGATGGGGTTACGCTGCTGCTCGAGTTCCATCACCTTGTCGGCCACGAGCTGGATCTTCTCGTTCAGTAATTCCACGCACTCGGCGCTGACCGGTGCCTTCTGACGCAGTTTCAGGACGGCGGGCTTGAGCGAAGCCTCCACCTCCATCAGCTTGGCGTCCAGCCCGGACGTTCGGGACGTGCTGCCGAGGTTCTTCTCCAGCCGCTGTATCCATTCGTTCTCGTCCACCGTCGAGTAGTCGATCCGGACGAGTTCCTTCAGGCGGAACACGCGGCGGCGGTTGGTATCGCTGGTCTCGGTGTCGTGCTGCATTTCACTCATCGTCTTCGCCTCCCCCGGGCGCATCGGCCGCGGCCTCGTCGGCGTCGGCGCTCGTCCCGGTCTCTCCCCCTGCGTCCGCGTCCGGTTTGCGGGCCTCGGCGATGCGCAGCTGCCGGTCCTCACTGCCGCCGGACGGGTTGCGTATGATGCTGATGTCCACGCGCCGGTTGATGGCGCGGTGTTCGGCGCTGTCATTCGGATACAGCGGCCGGGTGTCGGCGTGGCCGGTCACCACGATGCGATTCTCTGCGATATCGCCGCCCGTCAGCAGGGTGTGGGCGACGGAGACCGCCCGGGCCGTGGACAGCTCCCAGTTCGAGCGGTAGCGCTCGTTGTAGATGGGCACGTCGTCGGTGTGGCCGGAGATCTTGAGCTCGCCCGGCATCTCGCCGATGAGGCCGCGGATCTTCTCCAGCACCGGCAGGAAGCCGGGCTGTATGCTGGCGTCTCCCGAGGGGAAGGTGGCCTTCTCCAGGATGCGGATGATGATGCGCCGCCCGTCCAGCTCGACGTCCACGCTGCCCTGCTCGATCTCCTCCGCCAGCGCCTGGCGGAGCTTCTCCGCATCCTCTTTCGCGTTGTCGGCTTCCTCGTCGCCCACGCCGGGCTCGTCCACGCCCACGTCCAGGGTGTTCCTGGCGGAATCGATGGTGTGCTGGCGGATCTCGTTCATCGGCGTGGGCTGCGGCCGCCCCGGACTGAATTCCCGCGCAATGATGCTGGTGCCCTTCGGTATGGTCTTCACCTCCACCTGCGCCTGCACGCCGAAGGCCTCGCGCACCGACCCGGACAGCACCTTGAACTTCTGCACGTCCATCTCGGAGAACGCCAGCATGAGCACGAAGAAGCACATGAGCAGCGTCATGAGGTCGGCGAAGGTCATGACCCAGGCGGGTACGCCTTTCTTTTCCTCTTCCCTGACTCCCGGGGTCGCTTCCTCGTCCATGCGCGGCTAACCTCAGGCCAGTTCTTCGTCGACGCTGCGGCGCGAACGGGGCAGATAGGCTTCCAGCATGCTCTCGATGATGCGCGGGTTCTGCCCCTCCTGGATGCCGATCAGCGCATCGATGACCAGCGATTTGTGGCGCTGCTCTTCCTTGCTGCGCAGGGCGAGTTTGTCGGCCACCGGTATCGCGATCACGTTGGCTAGGATCGCGCCGTACAGCGTCGTGAGCAGGGCCACGGCCATGGCCGGGCCGATCTGTTTCGGGTCGTCCATGACCGAGAGCATCTGCACCAGGCCGATCAGCGTACCGATCATGCCCATGGCGGGGCCGACGTCGCCGATGGCCTTGAAGATGCCCTGGCCGTCGCTGTGGCGCTGCAGCGTCTGGTTCAGGTCCTTGTTCAGCATGGAGCGGACGACTTCGGAGGGGTGGCCGTCGATCAGGAGGCCCACGCCCATTTTCATGAAGTCGTCGGGCACCTCGGCGTCTTCCAGCGCGAGGATGCCGCCCTGACGCGCGGTCTTCGCCAGCTCGACGGACTTCTCGATGATGGCTTCGGGGTTCGGCACGCGCTGGGTGAATGCCTTCACCGCGATGCCGGTGGCACTGAAGAACTGTTTCAGGCTGAACTTCATCATCGTCACGAGGAACGTGCCGACGAGCACGATCAGCAGCGACGGGGTGTTGAGGAAGACGCCCGGCGCGCCGCCCAGGAAGATGGACGTGATGACCACCCCGAGGGCGCCGAGCAAGCCTATCAGTGTTGCGAGATCCAACGCGTCGTCCTCCGTTCTTGTGCGGGATGCCGTTGGCGGCGCCGATCCGCGCGTCCGCACGCAAGCGCCGCCACGCTCCTGTGGCTACCCTTTGTATCGGCGGCGCACGGGGAATCTTTAGCCCGCGGGGGCGATGCCGGACAGTGGCGGCCGGAGCCGGGGTGCGGTGACGCAAGGGCATGAACCGGCTCGAATTATTCGGGTTCCGAGTTGCAATCGCCTGCTGTGCGCCGCACAATCGTCGGCGGTTGCGGCAGACGCCCGCTCGGGGCGCAAGGCACTGAATTGACAGGTGTGATCAGACCAGCGGCGTCGGGGTTGGTGATTTCGGGACGGCCGGCCGCGGAGGCGGCCCGGTGAGCGCAGAACGGCTCATCCTGGTCATTGCCGAGGATGCCGAGGCAGGCGAGACACTTCGCGACAGCGTCGAATTTCTGGACGCGCCGGCCACGGCACTGGCGCCGCCGGAACGCTGGCGTGAGTGCGCTGCGGGGCGGCGGCTGGCCGCCGTCTTCCTCCACCCTTCGCTGGGGCGCGCGGCCGTCGCCCACCTGGCCGCGGAGTTCGCCAGGGCGGATGCCGCGCTGCCGCTGGTGGTCGCGGGGCGCGCCGATCTGGCTGCGCTCGAGGCGGAATGCCGGGGCGCGCGCCTCTTCGGTCTGGATCTGCCCGTGGACTTCAGTCAGCTGGCCGCATTACTGGAGGAGATCTGGGCGGGCTACAGTCGCCGCCGCGCGGAACACGCTGCCGACCAGGTGCAGTCCCGGCCGTTGGGCGAGAGCCTGGCCATGTGCGAGGCCCGGGGACTGGCCGAGCGGGTCGCCGCCAGCGGCGCCTCGGTGCTGATACTCGGCGAGTCGGGCACCGGCAAGGAGGTCGTCGCCCGCTACATCCACGAACTCAGCGCGCGGCAGGGGGCGTTCGTCGCCGTCAACTGCGGCGCCATTCCGGGCCAGTTGCTGGAGAGCGAGCTGTTCGGCCACGAGCGCGGCGCGTTCACCGGCGCCGTGGCGCGGCGGACGGGGCGCTTCGAGCAGGCGGCCGGCGGTACCATCTTCCTGGACGAAATCGGCGACATGCCGCCGGAGATGCAGGTAAAGCTGCTGCGCGTCCTGCAGGAACGCGTGATCGACCGCATCGGCGGACTGGAGAGCATTCCGGTGGACGTCCGGGTCATCGCCGCCACCCACCGGGACCTGCCCGAGGCGATCGAGGACGGCACGTTCCGCGAAGACCTGTACTATCGCCTGAACGTGTTCCCGATCGAGCTGCCGCCACTGCGCGAGCGCGCGGGCGACATCCCGCTGCTGCTCGAGGAGATGGTGCGCAGGGTGGACGCGC
Source organism: Woeseiaceae bacterium (assembly GCA_035655155.1). Taxonomy (GTDB): domain Bacteria; phylum Pseudomonadota; class Gammaproteobacteria; order Steroidobacterales; family Woeseiaceae; genus Lentisalinibacter. The sequence goes on along the minus strand of DASRVH010000087.1, from coordinate 8,609 downwards.
GGCTCGGCGTCCGGGTGGATTTCGCCCCGGAGACGGTGCGGGCGCTGCAGGAGTACCACTGGCCCGGCAACGTGCGGGAGCTGGCCAACCTGGTGGAGCGGCTGGCAGTCGTGCGGCCTCACGGCTGCATCATGATCGGCGACCTGCCGGCGCCGCTGCGGCGCGAGGCCGCGGATGCCGCCATGGCGCCGGTCGCCGACGACCTGCCGCCGGACGGCAAGAGCCTGAAGGAGCACATGGGGGACATCGAGAGCAGCCTGATCCGCGACGCGCTGCGCTCCTGCGACGGCGTCGTCGCGCAGGCGGCCAGGATGCTGGGGATGGGACGCACGACCCTGGTGGAGAAGATCCGGCGTTACGACATCGCGCTGGATCAGGGCACCACCCGGGGCGAAACCACCCACGAATAGGAGTCATTCCATGAAACTGGACAATCCCGACCTGTTGCGCAGCCGCTGCTATGTCGCCGGCGAGTGGGTCGACGCGGACGACGACGGCACCATCGCCGTCGAGAATCCTGCCACGGGCGAGAATCTCGGCGCCGTGCCGTCCCTGGGCGCGGACGAGACCCGCCGGGCTATCACCGCCGCCGGCGAGGCCATGGCCGAGTGGAGCGCGCGGCCGGCCGCCGAGCGGGCCACCGTGCTGCGGCGCTGGCACGACCTGATGATGGAGCATCAGGAAGACCTGGCCGTGATCATGACGGCGGAGCAGGGCAAGCCGCTGAAGGAGTCCCGCGGCGAGATCGCCTATGCCGCGGGCTTCATCGAGTGGTTCGCGGAGGAAGGCAAGCGGGTGTACGGCGACATCATCCCGTCACCCGAGGCGGGCCGGCGCCTGCTGGTGCTGAAACAGCCGGTGGGGGTGGTCGCGGCGATCACGCCGTGGAATTTCCCCGCCGCGATGATCACCCGCAAGGCGGGACCGGCGCTCGCGGCGGGCTGCACCTTCGTCTGCAAGCCCGCCTCGCAGACGCCGTACTCGGCACTGGCGCTGGCCGTGCTGGCGGAAGAGGCCGGCATCCCGGCCGGGGTGTTCAGCGTAGTCACCGGCTCGGCGTCTGCCATCGGCGGCGAGATGACGGGTAACGCCACGGTGCGCAAGCTCTCCTTCACCGGTTCCACGGAGATCGGCAAGCTGCTCATGGAGCAGTGCGCCGGCACCATGAAGAAATTGTCGCTGGAACTCGGCGGCAATGCGCCGTTCATCGTCTTCGACGACGCCGATCTCGATGCGGCCGTCGAGGGCGCGATAGCCTCGAAATACCGCAACACCGGCCAGACCTGCGTGTGCACGAACCGGTTTCTCGTCCAGGAATCGGTCATGGATGCCTTCGCCGACAAGCTGGCCGCCGCCGTCGACGATCTGGTGGTGGGCGACGGGCTGCAGGGGGATACCGATCAGGGACCTCTGATCGACGAGAGCGCCGTGGAAAAGGTGGAGGAGCACATCGCCGATGCGCTCGGCGGCGGCGCGGAGCTGATCACCGGCGGCAAACGGCATGCGCTCGGCGGGCGGTTCTTTCAGCCGACGGTGGTCAAGGGCGCCACGCCGGAGATGCTGGTGGCCGGCGAGGAGACCTTCGGCCCGCTGTCGCCGCTGTTCCCGTTCCGTGACGAGGCCGAGGCCGTTGCCATGGCCAACGACACCCGCTTCGGGTTGGCGAGTTACTTCTACACCCGCGATCTGGCCCGCGCCTGGCGGGTCGGCGAGGCGCTGGAGTATGGCATCGTCGGCCTGAACACGGGTCTGATCTCCACGCCGGTGGCGCCGTTCGGGGGGGTGAAGGAGTCGGGTATCGGCCGCGAGGGCTCGAAGTACGGCATCGACGAGTACGTCGAGATCAAGTACTTCGCCATGGCGGGGCTCGACTGAGCGCTGGGGCGATTGTCGGTCAGGCAACGACCGACAGCGCAGCGGGCAGGCAGCGGATCTCGAGCCGGGTCACCGGCGCGGCGGCGGCCTCGCCGTCGGCCTCCAGGGGCAGCGGCACGGAGGTCTCGACGGCGAGTTCCCGCACGCTGAACAGCATGGCTTCCGGCGCGCTCATGTGGGTGCCGCGGACCGCCTGCGGCACCAGGGTCAGCACCCGGCGGCGGCTGAGCGGTGCGGCGACCACCACCGACAGCAGGCCGTCGTCCAGGCTGGCCGGCGGGGCGATGTGAAACAGGCCGCCGAACCAGGCGCCGTTGCAGGCGATCACCATCGACGCCGGCAGTTGCAGCCGGCGGCCGTCCGCCTCGATGCGCACCTCGGCCGCAGCCACTCCGCTGCGCAGCACGAGGGCCAGAGCGGCCGGGTAGGCGAGCAGGCCCGGCAGCCAGCGCACCCGTTCGGCGGCGCGGACCACCACGCCGTCCAGCCCGATGCCCACGCTGTTGGCGAACCACTCGCCGTTGCACTGGCCCACGTCGATGCGTCGCCGGCGGCGCTCGGCCAGCGCCACCGCGAGCGCGGTGCAGGCGTTGCGCCAGCTCCGCGGCGTGCCCAGGGACTTGACGAAATCGTTGCCGGTGCCGGCCGGGATCACACCGAGGGCGAGATCCAGACGCTGGCCCAGGATGGCGTTCACGGCTTCCCGGACCGTGCCGTCGCCGCCGGCCACCAGGACTTCACCGGATCCGGCCGCGGCGGCCTCGCGCAGCAGCGCCTCCATGTGCCCGGGCTCGCGGCTGTAGCGCAGCGCGACGGGACGGCCCGCGGCCTCCAGCAGGCGGCACATCGATTCGCCGTGGCGTCCGGCTGCGCCGCGCCCGGCGGCCGGGTTCACGATGAGGGGAACGGGCAGGAGGGCCGGACGGGCGGTTCTGTCGTTCGCCGGGTCGCTGCTCATCACGATCTTCGCGGAACCGCCTCTGCCGATGGATCCCCGGGAGCTTACACGCTTGGACGCGTGCCGGCCGCATGAAGCGGCGCGGCGGCCACGCTATCATGCGCCACTTTGGCAGCTGACGGAGCGGGGATGGAACAGGAGACGGGCAGGCTTTCCGAAGTCGATATCCACTCGCTAAGCATCGACCGCTACGAGGGCCTCGCCGCGCCGGCGCTGCTCGACGAACTCCGTGTCGAGGCCGCGCGGCTCGCCAGGGCGATGGACGGCCGGGTCTTCTGGCACCTGAATTCGACGGCGGAGGGCGGCGGCGTCGCCGAGATGCTGCCCTCCCTGCTCGGCTATTGCCGTCATTTCGACATCGACTCCCGCTGGCTGGTCGTCGGCGGCAACCCCGCGTTCTTCCGGGTCACGAAGCGGCTGCACCACGGCCTGCACGGCGAGCCGGGGGACGGCACCCCCCTGGACGACGAGGCACGGCGCATCTACGAGGAGACCCTGGAGGACAATGCGGCGGAGCTGCTGGCGCTGGTGAAGCCCGGCGACATCGTCCTGCTGCACGACCCGCAGACCCTGGGGCTGGCCCGCTACCTGGTCGAGCACGGGGCCGCCGTCGCCTGGCGCTGTCACATCGGCTACAGCCACTGGAACGAGGAATACGATCGCGCCTGGCGGTTCCTGAGTCCCTATCTCGCCTATCCCCGGCGGTTCGTATTCTCCCGGCAGGCCTACGTGCCGCCGATCATCGACCGGGAGCGCACGGCCATCATCCCGCCGAGCATCGATGCCTTCACGCCGAAAAACCAGGGCATGAGCGAGGATGCCGTGCGTACGCTGCTGGTGCATGCCGGCCTGCTGTCGGGTCCGCTGCCTGCGGCGCCGGACTACGAATTCTTCCGCAGCGACGGCAGCCGCGGCCGCGTGGACCGTCATGCGGACCTGATACGCTGCGGTCAGCCGACGCCGCCGGACGTCCCCATGGTGGTGCAGGTCTCGCGCTGGGACCCGCTGAAAGATCCCTGCGGCGTCATCGAGGGCTTCGCGGCCTGGATGGGTCACCGCGGGGACGACCGCGCCGAGCTGGTGATGGTCGGGCCCAGCGTGACCGGTGTGGCCGACGACCCGGAAGGCATCGAGGTGTTTCACGAGGTATTCCGTGTCTGGCGTGAGCTGCCCCACGCCCAGCGCAGTCGCATCCACCTGGCCATGCTGCCGATGGTCGACGTCGAGGAGAACGCGGCCATCGTGAACGCCATCCAGCGCCATGCGGCCGTCATCGTGCAGAAAAGCCTGCACGAGGGCTTCGGGCTCACGGTGACCGAGGCCATGTGGAAGGGCACGGCCGTGCTCGCGAGCCGGGTGGGCGGCATACAGGACCAGATCGAGGACGGCCGCCACGGCCTGCTGCTGGACGACCCGCGCTCCCTGGAGTCGTTCGCGGGTCTGCTGGACCGCGTCATGGGCGATACCGGGCTGCGCGACCGGCTGGGCGCCGCCGCGAAGGAGCGGGTGAGCGAGCGCTTCCTCGAGCCGCGCAGTGTCGTCGATCACCTGCGCCTCGCCGAAGAACTGCTGGAGGCGGTGCGCTGAACGCCCGGCTGCCGGCGGATCTGGTATACGCCGCCGCCCTGTTCGCGGTCGCCGTCACGGCGATATTCGCGGCGGCGGTGGCGACCGGCGCCTCCATAACCACCGACGAGCTGCCGCTGGCCGGGTTTTTCCTGCTGTTCGGGCTGTTCACCATCACGGTGGGCTATCCCCACCCGACCTTCGGCCACGTCTCCTTCGACCGCGTGGCCCAGGTATCCAGTCTGCTGCTGCTGGGGCCGGTCGATGCCGCCATCATCAACGGTCTGGCCTCTCTGCTGTGGCCGCTGCAGCGGCTTCGCAGCGGCGGCATCCGCCGGGCCGTCACGGCCTCCCTGCACAATGCGGGCCTCATGTCGCTGATGGTCCTGGTCTCGGGGCTGCTCTACGTCAGGCTCGGCGGCCCGGTGCCGCTGACCGCGGTCGACTGGGGCAGCGCAGCCCTGATCGCGCTGCTCGCGCTGGCGATGCAGACCATCAACGAGATCGGCATGCGCATCTACGTGAGCCTGCGCGGCATGGACACGGCGGGGATGTTCAGCGCCTTCCAGACCATGATCGAGATCGGTTCGGTGCCGGCCGCCGTCCTGGTGGCGATCGTCTTCGGCCGCATGGAGGTGGCCGTCATCATGATCCTGCTGTTCGTCCTCTCGCTGGGCATGCTGGCGCTGAAGGAGTTCGCGGACATGCGCCAGCGGCTGGAGGCGCTGGTGGAGGAGCGCACCCGCGAACTCAGGGCCAAGACGCTGGAGCTCGAGCGGCAGGCGACCCGGGACAAGCTGACCGGCTTGTTCAACCGGCGCTATGCCGACGGCTTCGTCGACGGCCAGCTCGAACTCGCGGAGCGGCTCGGGCGCCCGCTGGGCGTGGTTCTGGCCGACGTCGACCATTTCAAGCTGATCAACGACACGCATTCCCACGCCGTGGGCGATGCGGTGCTCGAGCGGCTGTCGCGGCTGCTCGAGTCCCACTGCCGGGAGACCGACATGGTGGCCCGCTACGGCGGAGAGGAGTTCCTGATCTGCCTCCCGGCCACGGACGCGGCTGCCGCCGCCGCCATCGGCGAGGCCATCCGTGTGGCGGTGGCCTCGATGGACTGGTCGGATCTGGCGCCCTCGCTGAGGGTGACCGTCAGTATCGGGGTGGCTGCCAGCGGCCGGAGCAAGGACCGGGCCGCCGTCCTCGGCAGGGCCGACGCAAACCTGTACCGGGCCAAGCGCGGGGGAAGAGATCGTGTCGTGGGCTGATGCGCCCGGGTGCACCATGGCCGTGCAAGATCGTCTCCCATGCGTATATACTGCGCCCACAATCACAATGCGGGCCGCTGCAGCGGCCGTCCGGACAAGGCGGGAGACCTCACATGGCGATAGCGGATCTCAGTAACGTACTGAAGATTTTCGGCGGCACGGAGCCGACCGAGGAAGAACGGCGCACCCTGTTCAAGGAAGTGCTGCTGATGACTCTCTCCCGCGCGACGAGCGCCGATGCCAATATCGACACGGCCGAGGTGGATACGGTGCAGACCATCCTCAAGCGCACGCTGGACGAGGACATTGACGCCGCAGACATCCGCGTCGCCGCCAAGTCCGAAATCTACGAGAACGCCCCGCTGCCGGACTATCTGTCCAGCGTGGCGAAGCGGCTGCAGTCGTCGGAGCGGGTCGCCGTCGCCAAAGCGCTCGCCGACGTGATCCACAGCGACTGCCGCATCAGCGAGCGCGAGGTGGACTTCTTCGACATGGTGGCGAAGTCGCTCAAGATCACCCCCGCCGAACTGGCCGGTATCGTCCCAGGCTAGGAATTCGCCGGGGGCGCCGGCCCGCCGGCGGTCAGCGCAGACCAGAAGGCCCGCACCAGCCGGTCGCCGAGCCGCTTGCGGCGCGCGAACAACCCCACCTCGAAAGGCGCCAGCGCGGGCCGGGCGGCAACCTGCCGCACCCTGCCGGCCAGCGGACTGTTCTCCAGCACGATCAGCGGCACGACACCAACGCCGCCGCCGAGCCCGACCATGCTGACGATGGCCTCGTTGCCGGCTGCCTGGGCCAGTACCTGGGGCCGAATGCCCTTGTCCCTGAACCACCGCTCGACCCGCTCCCGGGCGAGTCCCCGCTCGGGCAATATCATGGGCACCGCCGCCCAGTCGGCGGGTCGCATGCGCGGTCGCAGGAATCGGTCCACGTCCGGGTCCTCCCGCGAGGCGATGAACACCAGCGGCGAGACGGCGATGGGCTCGAAGGCGAGGGTTGCGGGCAGCCGCCGGGGGCGGGCCCCGATGGCCAGATCCTCCTCACCCGCGCGCACCCGGGCGACCGCCTGCTCGGGGTCGCCGGTGTGCACCGTGATGCGCACCCGCCGATGGCGCCGCCTGAATTCGGCGACCGGGTCGTACAGGAAACTGTAGCTGGCCGTGACCGAGCAGTAGATGCTGATCTCGCCGGCAAGCTCGTCGCTGTCGGCGGCCAGGCCGGCACGCAGCGCCTCCCATTCTTCCAGCGTTCCGCGGGCCCAGGCCCGGAAGCGCTCGCCCGCCTGGGTGAGGCTGACGCTGCGGTTGTCGCGCTCGAACAAGCGGACGCCGAGTTCCTCCTCCAGGCCGCTGATGATGCGGCTGAGCGTCGAAGGGCTCATGTGGCAGGCCCCGCTCGCCCGCCCGTAGTGCAGCGTGTCGGCCAGGCTCAGGCAGGCACGCAGGCTGCGATCGTCCATGCCGGCTCCTGTGTTGCAAAAAACGCAACGCAAGATTTTAAATATTTCATTTCAGAAAATACACTCGTTGCACTATGGTGCCCCATCCCGCGTAGGAGGGCCTTCAGGCCCGATCCAGTAAACCGGATCGGGCCTGAAGGCCCTCCTACATGATCATCACATGCCTCCACATCATCGACAGGAGCCCGCCATGAACATCTACTACGACAAGGACTGCGACCTCTCCATCGTCCAGGGCATGAAAGTGTCCGTGATCGGTTACGGCTCCCAGGGTCATGCCCATGCTCTGAACCTGCAGGACTCCGGCGTGGAGGTCACCGTGGGGCTGCGCGAGGGCTCGGCTTCCGTGGCGAAGGCGGAGAGGGCGGGCCTGCGGGTGCAGGGCGTGGCCGAGGCCGTCTCCGGCGCCGATCTCGTGATGATGCTGGCGCCGGACGAGTCCATGGCGGCGCTGTACCGGGACCAGGTCGAGCCGAACCTGAAGCAGGGCGCCACCCTCGCGTTCGCCCACGGCTTCGTCATCCATTACAACCAGGTGGTACCGCGCGCGGATCTCGACGTCGTCATGATCGCGCCGAAGGCGCCCGGCCACACGGTGCGCAGCGAGTTCGCGAAGGGCGCCGGCATCCCGGACCTGGTGGCCATTTTCCAGGACGCGAGCGGCCGGGCGAAGGACGTCGCGCTGTCTTATGCCTGCGGCATCGGCGGCGGCCGCACGGCCATCATCGAGACCACCTTCCGCGACGAGACGGAGACCGATCTCTTCGGCGAGCAGACCGTGCTCTGCGGCGGCTGCGTGGAGCTGGTGAAGGCCGGCTTCGATACGCTGGTGGAGGCGGGCTATGCGCCGGAACTCGCCTACTTCGAGTGCCTGCACGAGCTGAAGCTGATCGTCGACCTGATGTACGAGGGCGGCATCGCCAACATGAACTACTCCATTTCCAACAACGCGGAGTACGGCGAATACTTCACCGGCAGGGAAGTCATCAACGAGCAGTCCCGGGCGGCGATGCGCAACGCGCTGCAGCGCATCCAGAGCGGCGAGTACGCCAAGTCGTTCATCGCCGAGGGCGCCATGAACTACCCGTCGATGACGGCGCAGCGGCGCAACACCGAAGCGCACCTCATCGAGACCACCGGCACGCGGCTGAGGGAGATGATGCCCTGGATCACGGCGAACCGGCTGGTGGACCGGGAGAAGAACTGACGCGCAGGCTCCCGCACGCTCATCCGGTCCATCCACGGCTGACGCCGCCCCGCGGCGGCGTTACATTGTGGGCAGATCCACCGACCGGAGCGAACGATGGGACACCTGAAGCCGCGTACCGAACTCGCGACCCACGAGGTCATCAACCAGGCGCCGCCGCTGGAAGGCGTCAACTGCTACGAGAACGACATCGCGCTGAAGGAGGCGGTGAGCCGTAACGGCGCCGCCTGGATGGATGCCGAACTCGGCAGGCTGGGTGCGCGGGTCGGCTCGGCCGAG
>DASRVH010000086.1:0-2741 GCA_035655155.1 Woeseiaceae bacterium | reverse complement strand
GTCAGTAACTCGGATCGTACATCGTCGCCTCGATCGCCGACCGGAGATCCTCCGGGACGGGGTCGAGGCGGGCGATGCCGTCATCCAGCGCCCGTTCCACGACGGTGGTGGCGATGGCGGCCGATATCTGGCGGATGCGGGTGAGCGGCGGATACAGCGTGCCGGCCTCCAGGTCTTTCTCGCTGATGAGGTCCGCGAGGGTCCGAGCGGCGGTGAGGAACATCGTATCCGGTATGCTCGTGGCCCCGGCGAAGACCGCGCCGAGCCCGATGCCGGGAAAAATATAGGCGTTGTTGCCCTGGCCCGGCCGGTAGAAGCGCCCGCCCCAGGTCACCGGCTGGAAGGGGCTGCCGCTGGCGAAGATGGCGCGGCCGTTGCTCCACGCGTAGGCCTCTTCGGCGGTGCACTCGGCCCGCGAGGTGGGATTGGAGAGGGCAAAGATGACCGGCCGCGGGTTGATGCGGGTCATCAGCTCGACGATCTCGCGGGTGAACGTCCGCGGCGCTCCGGTGGCTCCGATCAGAACGTGGGGGCGGTGCTCTTCCACGGCGCCGAAGAAGTCGGCGGGCGCGCTGTCGGCGGCATAGTCCACCAGTGTTTCCGGTATATCGGTGCGCTCGCGGGTGATGAGGCCCTTGCGATCCACGAAGCGGATGCGGCTGCGCGCATCCCCTTCCGGCACACCCTCCTCAACCAGTGACGACACCATGAGGTCGGCGATACCGGCCGCAGCGCTGCCCTTGCCCAGGAACATGACCCGCAGGTCCCGGAACGGGACGTCGGTGATACGGGTGGAGGCGATGACGCCGGCCAGCGCCACGGCGGCCGTCCCCTGGATGTCGTCGTTGAAGCAGAGAACGTCATCCCGGTAACGCGCCAGCAGCGAGCGCGCATTCTCGGTGGCGAAGTCCTCGAACTGGATCAGCGCATCCGGATAGGCCGTCTGCACCGACCGGACGAACTCCTCCAGCAACTCCATGTACTCCGGCCCGCGCAGGCGGCGGCGGCGCAGGCCCAGGTACAGTGGATCGTCCAGCAGCGTCTCGTTCTCGGTGCCCACGTCCAGCATCACCGGCAGGCATTGCTCGGGGCGGATGCCGGCGCAGGCGACGTACAGCGAGAGCTTGCCGATGGGGATGCCGGCGCCGTTGCCGCCCAGATCGCCCAGGCCGAGCACCCGCTCGCCGTCGGTCACGACGATCACCCGGATATCCTTCTTCTCCCAGTTGTCCAGCAGCCTCGGGATCTGCCCCTTGTCCTCTGGCGTGATGAACAGCGCACGGGTATGACGGTAGATGTGCGCGAACTCGAGGCAGGCCTCACCCACGGTCGGGGTGTAGATGATGGGCATGATCTCTTCGATGTGGTCGATGACCGTGCGGTAGAACAGCCGCCGGTTGCGACCCTGCAGCGCGCGCAGGAAGATGTAGCGGTCGATGTCGCTCGACTGGCGCCGGAGGTTCTCCAGCACCCGGGTGATCTGCATCTGCTGGGTGGAGATGGCCGGCGGCAGCAGACCGCGCAGCCCCAGCTGTTCGCGCTCCTCCGCCGTGAAGGCGGTGGACTTGTTGATATCCGGATCCCGCAGGACGTCGATGCCCCGGAGGTGCGACTTGTTCTCCATACGTGCCTCGCGTTGGTGTGCTCGTCAGGTCTTGAGCGGCTGCCGTCGCCAGTATGTCAGTGATCGCCACAGCCATTCCACGGGCCCGAAGCGGAAATTCCGCAGCCAGATCGGACTCAGCCAGAGCTGCAGGCCGATCACGGCAGCCACGAAGGCCATCTGCCAGAACCGCGGCACGGTCCCGTAGAGGCCGAGACCATAACCGTAGAAGACAGTGGTGAGTATCAGGGAATGCATCAGGTAGTTGGTGAGCGCCATCCGCCCGACGGCCGCGAAGCGGCGCATGAGCGCGGCCAGGGCGCCGGACTGCACGATGCGCATCACCAGCCCCACATGGCCGAAGGCCACGAGGATGCTGGCGAAGTAGTTCGGGATCATGCCTACACGGAAAGCGTACAGGCCGTCGAATTCGTGCTGCCAGAGATTCCAGCCGCTGAAAGCGGCCAGCGGCAGCCCGAGACCGTAGCCGACGATCATCATGCGCCGGTAGAACCCCGGGCTGCGCCTCGCCGAGAGCACCCCGAGCTTCATCAGCGCCATGCCGATCAGCATGAGCCCGCCCACGCGCCAGAGAGCGAAGGCAATCGCGCCCTGGAACTGCATGCTGGCGACCATCGGCGCGCGATGCTCGACGATCTCGCCGTAGCTGCCCCGGTAGGCCTCCAGGTCCGCCTGCACGTCCTCGGCGGTGGGTGCCACGAACGAGCGCATGGCCTCCGCCGCCTCCAGGCGCGCCGCCTCCTCCGCGCCGAGCGGCTCGCCGGCGTCGCGCTGCTCCTGCAGGGGCCGTGTGGCGGCCTGCTCCTCCTCCATGTATTCGGCGCCGGCATAGTTCATGAGCAGCGAGACCGGCAGGAGCAGACAGGCGACGACGATCAGCGTGCGCGGCGCCCGGTGGCGCAACGGATACAGCAGCATGCCCACCAGTGCATAGTGGAACAGGATGTCGCCGAACCAGAGCAGATAACCATGGGCTGCGCCGATCAGGAGCAGCCACAGCTGGCGCCGGTAGAAGATGCCGGCGAAGCCGGCCCCGCGCTCCTCGGCCCGGCCGGCCATGAGCACGACACCCGCGCCGAACAGCATCGAGAAGATCGTCATGAACTTCTGATCGAAC
>DASRVH010000085.1:0-3484 GCA_035655155.1 Woeseiaceae bacterium | reverse complement strand
AGCAGCGAGAAGCGGAACGGGGAGTCGACATGGGCCGGCGCGATGGTCTCCATACGCTCCAGCGCCTTCAGCCGGCTCTGGGCCTGTCGCGCCTTGGTGGCTTTGTAGCGGAAGCGCTCCACGAATGAGCGCATGTGGGCGATCTCCCGCTGTTGCTTCGCGTACTGGGCCTGCTGGTGGGCGAGACGCGCTGCGCGCACGGTCTCGAACGTCGTGTAGTTCCCGGTATACAGCGTGAGCTGGCCCTGCTCGATGTTGAGGATGTATTCCGCCACGCCGTCCAGGAAGTCCCGGTCGTGGGAGATCAGCAGCAGGGTGCCCGGATACTCCCTGAGCCAGCCCTCCAGCCAGATGACCGCATCCAGATCCAGGTGGTTGGTCGGCTCGTCCAGCAGCAGGAGATCCGAGCGGCACATCAGCGCGCGGGCGAGGTTCAGGCGCATGCGCCAGCCGCCGGAGAAAGTATCGACCGGACGCTCCTCCTGGCCCGGCAGGAAGCCCAGACCGTGCAGCAGGCGGGACGCGCGGCTGCGGGCGGTGTAGCCGTCGGCGGACTCGATGCGGGCATGGGCTTTCGCAATGGCCGTGCCGTCGCCGGCCGCCTCGGCGTCCGCCAGATCGGCCTCGATGGCGCGCAGGTCGGCATCGCCGTCCAGCACGTATTCGATGGCCGGCCGCGTATCAGAGGGCGTGGCCTGGTCGACGTGGGCCACGACCCAGTCGGGCGGCAGCCGGCACTCGCCGGCGTCGGGGGCCAGTTCGCCGAGGATCATCCTCAGCAGGCTGGTCTTGCCCGTGCCGTTGGCACCGGTCACGCCCACGTTCTGCCCGGGGTGGATCTGGGCGCTGGCGTGTTCGAACAGGAGCCTCGGCCCGCGGCGCAGCGCGACGTCTGAGAGCTGGAGCATGGGGCCGGATTCTACTGGATTCCTCGGCCGTGCCGTCGGTCTATGCCCGGTCTTCGGGTAGATTCAGCGGTTCCAGTAGTTCCGGCAGATCGGTGCCACGGGCGGCCTCGATCATAAGCGGGTCGGCGTGCTGGATCAGTATGTGCCAGTCGTGTGCATCGATGCTGCGGCGGAATGCCTCGCGGGCCTCGTCCAGGTTGCCCAGGCCCAGGTGCAGCCCGACGAAGGCGATGGGCGGCGCGGGTGTCTCCGCGGCCTGCATCGCCGCCAGTATCTGCTCCGCCTCGGCCCGTCGTCCCGTGAGGGCATACCAGTTGCCGAGCACGGCGAAGAAATCGCCCCGCCCGGATGCCGCTGCCCGCTCGATCTCCTCGATCGCCGCATCCGCCTCGCCGCGCCGCATCAGCGCCATGCCGTGGAAGAAGTGTGCGAAAGGGAAACCGGGTGCCAACTCCAGGGTACGGCGGGCGTGTTCGATCGCCTCCTCGTTGCGATCGTGCATGTAGCAGGCCTGGGCCATGAGAGAGGACACCCATGGAGAGACAGGATCGACAGCCATGGCTTTCTCGGCGTGCTCGATCGCCCGGTCGCCGTAGCGCATGTAGCAGCAGAAATCCGAGTAGGCGATGTGCAGGTCGGCGCGGTTCGGGTAGCTCTGAAGTGCTTGCTCGAACAAACGCTCGGCCTTCGCCCAGTCCCACTCGTATTGCCATGCCACCTTCGCCAGCACACAGAGTGCTTCCGGCAGGTCCGGATCGAGTGCGAGCGCCCGGGCGGCGGCGCGGCGCGCGGCTTCGAAGTGGGTCTGTGGATCCTCACCCAGTGTGCCGAGCGAGTCGTGGCAGTCGGCGATGCCGGCCCACGCCGGCGCGTAGGCGGGATCTGCGTCGAGTGCGGCCTCGAAACGTTCCAGCGCCAGGCGCGTATCTCCAGGTGTGTGGCGGCCGAGAAACAGGCGGCCTTCCAGGAACGCCCTGTAAGCCTCCACATTCGTTTCCGCCGCATGGGGTATGCGCTTTCGCAGCCGCGGCGCAATCTCGCGCAGGATGCGTTCGCAGATGGCATCCTGGACCTCGAAGATATCGGCCAGACGCTGGTCGAACGAAGCCGACCACAGCGACGATCCATCGCGGATCGCCATCAGGGTGGCCGTGACCCGGATCTGGTCCCGGCTGCGCTGGACGCTGCCACAGAGGCAGTAATCCGCCCCCAGGCGGCGGCCGGTGTCCATGGGACTCACCGCGGCCTCGGCAGGCAGTCCGTGATTGAACGGTCGTACCACCAGGCCCCGCAGGTTACTGAGCCGCGACGACAGCGTGTCGGCGAGGCCGTACTCCAGCGCCTGATCCGCGCCCCCTCCCTGCAGCGGCGTAAAGGGCAGAACGGCCAGGGCGGTCAGGGATGCCGGTTCGCCGGTCGCGGCTTCCGTCGCGGTAACGTCTCCGACGAACCGGTAGCCGACACGGGGTATTGCCCGGATGTAGCGGGACTCGCGCGGGCTGTCCTCCAGCGCGCGACGCAGTGCGCTGATAACGCGCGCCAGGGCATTGTCGGTGACAACCCGGCCCTTCCAGACCGTGTCCAGCAGTTCCTCCTTGCCCACCACACGGTCGTTGTTGCGGAGCAGGAGGTGCAGCGTGTCGAAGACCCGCGGTTGCAGCGGGATCGTGGTGCCGGCACGGCTCAGGCGTCGGGCCCGGGAATCCAGGGTGAACGGGCCGAACTGAAACAGGCTGCTCATCGGGCGTTCAGGCGGTGTATCCGGGAATGATCATCGAATGGTCAGCGCGCGGTCAGGACTCGGTTGCGTCGGCTGACTATCGTATCCCAACGGCGCGACAGCCTCACCCGCGTCGCAGACGAGTTGGTTACATAACGGAGAGCAATAATGTCCATCAGAAGCATGAAGTCCGTTCCGGCCCTGACGGCCGCGGCCGCGATCCTCGCGCTCTATGCGCTGTCCGCCTCGGCAGCGCCACAGGTGAACGAGTTGGCGGGGATATGGGAGATTACGGGTACGCCGTACCCGGGCAATTCATGCGCGCCCCCCGCGTCTTTCGTCAATACCGTCAAGGTGTCGTCCGACGGTTCCATTCTCAATGTAGATCCGTTTCTCGGCGCCGGTGTAGGGGAAGTGTATCGCCTGCGCGGCAAGACCTTTGCGTTGGGTATTTTTGGTTACCTTCCGCCGTCACCGGCCGGCGTTCTGGGATACGAAATCCAGGCTACGGGAACCATGGCCGGTGAGGACACCGTTGTCGGCGAGTTTCGCACCATTCTGGGGAACGGTTGTGTGTACACCGGGACGATAGAGGGCACCCGTCTCTACGCCCAGCCCTTCTGACCTTCCCGACGGCTCGACGGGCGTGGGGCCATCCGTCCCGGCTCCGCGCCCGTCACTGCCTTTTCGCCCCGCGCTGGCGCGCAGGCTCCCGTTTCCTTACGCTGGGAGCCGCCATGCGACGCCACCTCTTCGACAGCCCCCTCGGTCAGGTCCATTTCGTGGACAGCGGCGACCCGGCCGCCCGGCCGCTGCTGCTGATGCACCAGGTGCCCCGCTCGGTGGACGAGTTCGC
>DASRVH010000084.1:0-66053 GCA_035655155.1 Woeseiaceae bacterium | reverse complement strand
GTGCGCCCCTCCATGGCGGCGTTCTCCACCGGCACGAGCTCTTCCAGCGGGCCGTCCGAGATGACGAAACCGCCCACGTGCTGGGACAGGTGGCGGGGAAAGCCGATGAGTTCGCGCACCAGCGCGAGCAGCCGGCGCATGACCGGGCTGTCCGGATCGAGACCGGCCTCGCGGACCCGCTCGGGGTCGACATGGCTGCCGTCCCACCACTGCATGGCACGCGCCAGCCGGTCGGTCTGCAGCGAGGAGAGTCCGAGCGCCTTGCCCACGTCGCGCATCGCGCTCCGCGGCCGGTAGGTGATCACCGTGGCCGCCAGCGCGGCATGCTCCCGGCCGTATTTCGCGTAGATATACTGGATCACCTCCTCGCGGCGCTCGTGCTCGAAGTCCACGTCGATGTCCGGCGGCTCGTCGCGCTCCTTCGAGATGAAACGCTCCACCAGCGTGGACATCCGTTCCGGGTCCACCTCGGTGATGCCGAGACAGAAACAGACCGCGGAATTGGCGGCCGAACCGCGGCCCTGACAGAGGATGCCCCGGGACCGCGCCCAGGCCACGATGTCGTGCACCGTCAGGAAATAAGGCTCGTAGGCCAGATCGGCGATGAGCGCGAGTTCGTGCTGCACCAGGTCGCGCACCTTGCGCGGGGCGCCGTGCGGCCAGCGCCGGGTCATGCCCTCCTCCGTCAGGTGCGCCAGCCAGCTCGCGGCGGTGTGGCCGGCCGGCACCAGTTCCCGGGGATACTCGTAGGCGAGTTCGTCCAGGGAGAAATCGATGCGCTCCGCCACGGCGATCGTCTCGCTCAGCAATGCCGGGGGATAGAACTCGCCGAGCCGCGAACGCGAGCGCAGGTGCCGCTCGCCGTTGGGATGCAGGGCGAACCCCGCCTCGGCCACCGGCACCTTCAGCCGGATGGCCGTGAGCGTATCCTGCAGGGCCCGGCGGCCGCGGCGGTGCATGTGCACGTCGCCGGCTGCGACCAGCGGCAGGCCGGTGCGCCGGGCGAGCCGGCCGAGCCCGTCCAGCCGGGGCCGGTCCAGCCCGTCGGCGGCGAGTTCCGCGGCGATCCAGCAGCGGCCGGGAAACAGCCCGGCGAACCAGTCGCCGTGCCGGCTGCCGCCGAGATCCCGGCCCGGCAGCCACAGCACCAGGCAGTCCGGCAGGCCGTCTTCCAGGTCTTCCCGCTGCAGCCGGTAGGCGCCCTTCTCCGCGTTGCGCCTGCCCCGGGTTATCAGCCGGCACAGGCGGGCATAGCCCCGGCGGCTGGCAGCGAGCGCCACCAGCGCCGGTCCGTCGGTGAGGCGGAATTCGGCGCCGACGATGAATTTCAGGTCTCGCCCGCGGGCCGCGCCGTGGGCGCGCACCGCGCCGGCCACGGAGCACTCGTCGGTGAGAGCCAGCGCGGTGTAGCCCAGCGCGTCAGCCCGCTCCACGAGTTCTTCCGGATGGGAGGCGCCACGCAGGAAAGTGAAATTGCTGACGGCGTGCAGTTCGGCGTAACGAGGCGCCATCTCAGCCGAAGATGCCCTGCAGATACCACGCGGCCGGCGGGCGGCGTTCCCGGTAGATCCAGAGCCTGACGCCGGCGTCCGTCTCGGCCACGTAGTAGTCCCTGGCCGTGTCCGCCCCGTCCCACCAGCCGCTCTCGATGCGCTCCGGTCCCTCGACGAACCGCAGCGGGCCGTCGTGGCAGGGATGCCCCTCGTGCACGGCGAGCCGCTGGGGCTGCGTCAATATCCACAGGGGGCGCTCGAGCAGCAGGTCGTCGCCCTCTCCGCCGCCGGCGGCGGCGGGCAACTCCCGTACCCGGTTCCAGGGCGACGGCCCCGCACCGCCGTCTGTCATGCCTTCCAGGGGATCGACCTCGTGCCAGGCCTGCTGGGGCCGGTGCTCCGCGAGGCACCGGAGGCCGCGGACGGCGTCCTCGCCAAGCCGGGCCCGCAGACTCTCCACCAGCCGGGGCAGCCCGCCATCCTGCCGGGCAGCCTGGTCGGCCATCAGCGGCAGGGCCGCCGTATCGCCCCCGCGGTGTTCCAGCCGTCCCGTGGCGAGTTCCACGGCGATCGCCGGCGCCGGCAGGCGGAGACGCTCCAGTCGGATGCCGAGCAGACTCCGCCAGTGCTCCACATCGCAGCCGGCGTCGCTGAAGCCGAGGGTGAGCGGCGTCGCCCCGCCGCGCAGATGGAAGAAGCGGAACCGCAGACGGCGTGCCGCACGCTGATGGCGCAGCAGGAAATCCTCCAGGGAGGCCAGCAGGCGCGAGCAGCCGGCCGCGAGCAGCGCCTCGTCCCGGGTCTCCTCCCCCAGGTCGATCTGTTCGCGGAATCGCGGCGGACTGCTGTGATGGGGCCGCGGGTCGGGCAGTCGGCCGAAGGCCCGGTCCAGCGCCTGCAGCCGCGCCGCGCCGAAGCGCCGGGCGAATCCTTCCCGGGGCAGACGGCGGCACTCGCCGATGGTGGTCACGCCGATGCCCGCGAGCCCCCGCAGCACCGCCGCCGGCCAGCCGGTGACGCGCAGATCCAGCGGATTGAGATGCTGCGGCAATGCCGTTGCCCCCTCCACCCGGCCGCCGCCGTCCCGCGAGAGCCAGAGCGCTGCCAGCGGCGTGGGGGCCACGCAGACGAGGGCCCGATGACCCCGTTGTCGCAGCCCTTCGGTGACCAGCCGGCAGAGACGCTCCAGGCCGCGGAACAGACGCAGACTGCCCTGCACTTCCAGCAACAGCGCATCCGGGGCCTCCAGACTGACCAGGGGACTGAAGCGTCCCGCCCAGTCAGCCAGGGATTCCAGCAGAATGCGTTCGCGCCGAGGCCGACGCGAGCAGGTGAGGAGCCCCGGTGCCAGAGCCAGGGCGGCACTCAGTGTCTGGCCGGACCCGATCCCGGCCGCCGCGGCGGCCCGATTCGCGAGATGGACGACGGCCTGCCCGCCTTCTTCTTCCACCACCGCCACCGGCTCGGCGGTCGCCGCCGCGGACTCGCCCAGTGCCTCGAGGGCGATGCCGGGCAGACGGACGCACAGCCACAGCTGCGAGCGGCGCTGTCGCGAATACGAAGGAGACGGATCTTCGGCCGGCGGCTCGCCGCCACCGAGGGGCAGCGGCTGCTGCCGGGCGGGTCCGGGGACGGCCGTTACGCGCCCCCGCTCGGGCCGGGGGCGCGGCGTCCCTCTTTCGGCCGGCAGGACGGAATCGGGCTCGGGCGGCGAAACCATGAAAACGTGGCCACGTGGTCAGCCCGAACCGGCGCGCTCGCCGACGCCCACTGCGCCCGTGACCTCCGTCAGGCCCTCCCCCGGCGGGCGCATCAGTGGCAACGGGCAACTGCCGTCCCGGCCGTCATAGTCGCTCACCAGCGCGGGCCGGGCACCGCGGACCTTGAACAGATCCACATCGGTGCCGTTGCTGCCGGGGCGCAGCATCAGCCGCAGCGCGGCGGCGGAAGCCTCCCGCCTGGCGGCGGCCGGCCGGAAGGCGATGGCCCAGCTCTCGCCCCTGCCGGCCGCGAGCTGCAGCCGCCGGCTGGTGCGCTCGTCCATGCGGTTGATCCAGGCCAGAACCGCCACACAAGTGCCCGAAGACAATGCCTGCTCCATCGCCCAGAGCGCTTCCTGGTCACCGGCCGGATGGATCAGCAACACCCGGGAGACTTCCAGCCCCCACTGCATCAGCGCCGGCGCATAGGGCACGTGGGGCGGCGCGATCCAGACCACCCAGCCCTCACGCTGCCGGCACAGTGCGGAGAGCGCCGGCATGAACAGGCGCAACTCGCCGATGCCGCAGGCGCCGGAGAGGGCTTCGGTGAGCGAGGCGAGCGGCCAGCCGCCGCCGGGCAGGCAGGCATCGAGCCTGGAGTAGCCGGTGGCCGCCACCCGGCCGGCCTCTCCCTCCCGCACGGCGCCCTCGCTGCCGCGCCAGAGACGGTAACTGCCGAGTAATTGTTCGAGGGCTTCGTCCACGGGGGCGGGAGACGCGTCAGTGCACCGGCATGCCGTCACGGATGACACCGACCACCACGCCTTCGATGACCAGTGGCTGGTGGGCGAGATCCACCCGTATCGGAGCGAACTCGCTGTTCTCCGGCATCAGCCAGACCATGGTGCCCTCCTGCCGGTAGCGCTTCACGGTGACCTCGTCCTCCAGACGGGCCACGACGATCTGGCGGCTCCGCACCTCGGGCGTGCGATGCACGGCCACCAGGTCACCGTCCAGGATGCCCACGTCCTTCATGCTCATGCCCTGCACCCGCAGCAGGTAATGGGGCTTCGGCCGGAACAGGCTCTTGTCGATCTGGTAATGGGCCTCGATGTTCTGCTCGGCCAGGATGGGCTGGCCGGCGGCCACCCGGCCGACCAGCGGCAGACCCATCTGCTCGCGCAGGGAATCCTTCAGCTGGATGCCGCGGGAAGTGCCGGGCCGCAACTCCAGCACGCCCTTGCGCTGCAGTGCCCGGAGGTGTTCCTCGGCGGCGTTGGGAGAGCGGAAACCCAGCTCCTCGGCGATCTCGGCCCGGGTGGGCGGCATGCCCGTCTCGGTGATGAAATCCTGGATGAGTTTCAGAATCTGCGACTGGCGTGGGGTGAGATCGGCCATGGTGTTATCCTGTATGCATGCCCAGATACTGTGATTATATACAGGTTCCGTTCCGGCGCAAGTTTCTCTGGCTCATCCTGCCCGCCGCCCTCCTGGCCGGCGGCTGCGCCACCCTCTCCGAGACCGAATGCAGGCAGGCCGACTGGGAGGCTCTGGGAGAGGCGGACGGCGCCCGCGGCTATCCGCCCGAACGCATCGAGGAACACAGGGAGGCCTGCGCCGAATACGGCGTCCTCCCCGACCGACAGGCCTATGCCCGCGGTCGCCTCGCGGGACTCGACCGCCTGTGCACCGTCGCCGGCGGCCTGGCCCACGGCCGCGACGGGCGCAGCTACCAGGGCGTCTGCCCGCCCGGCTACGAGGAAGACTTCTATACCGGTTTCCAGCCGGGCCGGCGCATCCACCGGGTGAGCGAGGAACTGGACGACGCCGAACGGGCGGTACGGCAGCTGGAATTCGATCTCCAGCGCGGGGATCTGACCGACGATCAGCGCCGCTCGATCTACTACCGCCTCCGCAATCTCGAGCGCGACCGCGATTCCCTGCAACGCGAACTCGCCAGGCTGGAGGACGAAGCCCGCCGGCTGCTCAGCGAACTCTGACGGACAGCGCCGGATACCTGTCGCAAAACGCAGACAAATCAAATGCCTCGGGGCGAAAAAAAACGCCCCCGATACCCGGATTACGTTGAACACTGACCGCGTTTAATAAATAATACGGTTGTTTTTAATGCCTCCAACAGGGGAAAAGCATATGAAGAGAATCGCAACGAAACTCGGCGCCGTCGCAGCCACGATGCTGTTGGTCACCGGTTGTGCCAACCAGACCGCCATGGACGAAGTGCAGGCGACCGCCGAGCGCGCTGCTGCCGACGCCGCTGCTGCGAAGTCGGCCGCTGAAGCCGCACGCTCCGCAGCGGACCGTGCCAGCCAGATGGCCTCCAGCGCTCAGAGCACCGCCAGCCAGGCGCTGTCGGCCGCACAGGGCGCGCAGAGCTGCTGCGATGCGAACCGCGAACGCCTGGAGCGCATGTTCCAGAAATCGATGTCCAAATAATTCGCGGATTCAGAGATTCTTCAACGCCGCGCTCGTCGCGGCGTTTTTTTGTCCGCAGGATTCGTCCGCGAGTCTTCTCCGCCCTTCCGGCAGGCTAGTCCTGCTCCGCCACCAGCGTCTCGCCGACGCTGGCCGCGTCCACCCGGCGCGGTATGCCGTCGGCGGCGTGGTGCAGCGCCTCCACCCGGTCCCAGTCCACCTCGATGCGCCGCTCGCCGGTGGCCGCCACGTAGAGTTCCGTCAGCCGTGTCAGCGTGCTGACCGGAGCTGCTTCGTCCGTCTCCGCGGCGGGAGTCTCCAGCGGCTCGTGGGCCTCCATGAGCAGCTGCCCGTCGTACCAGCCGAACTTGTAGGGCTCGTCGATGATGCGCACCGGCGTTCCGGTCGGGATGCGCCCGAAAGCGAACTCGATGTCTTCGGGGAACATGCGGATGCAGCCGTGGGTCACCCGCATGCCGACGCCGGCCGGCCGGTTCGTGCCGTGGATGAGGTAGCCGGGGATCGCCAGGCGCATGGCGAACTGCCCGAGCGGGTTGTCCGGCCCCGGCGGCACAACCCGCGGCAACGAGCGGCCGTCGGCTTCGTGTTCATTGCGCACGGATTCGGGCGGGTACCACGCCGGGTCCCTGGCTTTGACCGTGATGCGGGTCACTCCCAGCGGCGTCTCCCAGTCCATCCGGCCGATGCTGATCGGGAAGGTCATGACCGTGCGCCTGCCGTCCGCTTCCGGCGGCGGGAAGTAATACATGCGGTACTCGGGCAGGTTCAGCACGACCCCTTCCCAGGGCACGTCCGGCAGGATGAAGCGGGTCGGCAGAATCACCTCGGTGCCGTCCCCCGGCAGCCAGGGGTCCACGCCCGGGTTGGCCCGGACGATGTCGTAATAGCCGAGTCCGTGACGACGCGCGATATCGAGCAGCGTGTCCCACTCGCGAGACTCGACGCTCGTCACCTGCCCGACCACGGTATCGCCGTTGTCCGGCAGGTCGAACACCTCGCCCCTGGCCGGCAGGGTGACGAACAGAGCGAGCGTCGCCGTAGCGACCAGGCCGAGTCGGCCTGCAACCGTCCTCATCGAGTGGATCTCTGCGCAACGCACCGCGCGGTGCAACGGCGGAGATTCTCCCAGATATCCCGCGTCCGGTCGACGTGCCGGCGTTGACCGACTCTCCGGAGTCGCCTACCTTTCTCTCGTGCCGGTCCCCGGCCCTACGACGGCGAGCGAAGCCCATGAGCATGAAAATCAGCCTGTATATCAGCGAACGCGACCTCAAGCAGTTCCGCAAGGCCATGAAAGGCGCTCGCGCCGCGGCGAAGGATGCCGACGAGACGGATATCGTCGCGGCCACCCGGGAGGTGATGGAGTCCCTGCATCCGGGAGCGCTGCCGGACTTCGTGCGCGAGCGGCTGCCGCGCCTGCAGGCCATGTGTTCCATGCTCGAGGACGAGGAGTGGGACCTGCCCACCGCGGAGCGTCTGAAGCTGCTCTCGGCGCTGATCTACTTCGGCGACCCGGAGGACCTGATCCCTGACGACATGCCCGGACTCGGCTATCTGGACGATGCCATCATGATCGAGCTCGTGCTGCGGGAACTGAGGCACGTCATCGAGGCTTACGAGGATTTCTGCGGGTTCCGGGACAACTATTTCCGCCGCTTCAAGGTGGGCACCGACGCGGCCACCCGCCGCGAGCGCATCGCCGCGCGGCGCGAGCAGCTGCACGAGCGCATGCTCCGGCGCACCCGTCGCGACCGTGAGACGGCAGCGATACCCGCCCCGCTCTGGTAGCGCGGCCGCGCCTTCAGTAGCGGATCAGCGCCGAACCCCAGGTAAAGCCGCCGCCGAACGCCTCCAGCAGCAGGGTCTGGCCCCGGCTGATGCGCCCGTCGCGTATCGCCACGTCGAGGGCCATCGGCACCGATGCGGCGGAGGTGTTGCCGTGGTCCTGGACGGTAAGCACCACGCGTTCCATCGGCATGTCGAGGCGCTTCGCCGTGGCCTGGATGATGCGGATGTTCGCCTGGTGCGGTATGAGCCAGTCGATGTCGCTCTTCGACAGCTTGTTGGCTGCCAGCGTCTCGTCGACGATGTTGCCCAGGGTCTTCACCGCCACCTTGAAGACCTCGTTGCCGCGCATGTGGATGGCCGCCTCGCCCCGCAGCATGTCGTCCAGCCTCTCGGACGGACCCGCCGGGAAGTACAGCAGGTCCTTGTACTGACCGTCGGCGCCGAGGTGGGTGGACACGACGCCGGGCTCCTCGGCCGGCTTCAGCACCACCGCGCCGGCGCCGTCGCCGAACAGCACGCAGGTCTGGCGGTCGTCCCAGTCGGTGATCCGGGACAGCGTCTCGGCGCCGATCACCAGCGCACAGCCGGCCGCGCCGCTGCGCACGAACTTGTCGGCAACGCCGAGCGCGTAGATGAAACCGGTGCACGCCGCCTCGACGCTGAAGGCGGCGCAGTCGTGGATGCCGAGCTTCTCCTGCACCAGACAGCCCACGTTCGGGAAGACCCGGTCCGGCGTGGTCGTGCCCACGACGATGAAATCGATATCGCCCGGGCCGACGCCCGCGGCCGCCATGGCCTCGCGCGCGGCGCCCACCGCGAGATCGCTGGTGTACTGGTCGTCGGCGGCGATGTGGCGACGCTCGATGCCGGTCCGTGTGCGGATCCACTCGTCCGTGGTATCCACCATCTTCTCCAGCTCGGCGTTGGTGAGGATCCTGTCGGGCAGGCAGCGGCCCGTACCCTCGATGCGCGAATATTTCATGCGGCTTCCCGTTGCAGCAGACGTCCGATCTGGGACGGCACGTCGTGCTCGACCTCCACCACCGCCGTCTCGATGGCGTGCAGGAAGGCCAGCTCGTCGGCGCTGCCGTGGCTCTTCACGACGATGCCGGTGAGACCGACCAGACTCGCGCCATTATAGTGCCTGGGATCCAGTCGGGCGCGCAGCCGACCGAGCACGCCTCGCGCCGCGAGTGCCTGCAGCTTTGACAGCCAGGTCTCGGTGAACGCCGCCTTCAGCATCTCGGAGATGAATCCCGCCGTCCCCTCCATCGTCTTCAGGGCCACGTTGCCGGTGAAGCCGTCGGTCACAACGACGTCGGTCTTGCCGGAGATGATGCCGTTGCCCTCGACGTATCCGACGTAGTTCAGCCCGCTGGCGGCGAGCATCGCCGCCGCTGCCTTCACGGTCTGGTCGCCCTTGATCTCTTCCTCGCCGATGTTGAGCAGCGCCACCCGCGGATTCTCGAGCCCGCGCACGTCGCCGGTCACGACCGAGCCCATCATCGCGAACTGGAACAGCTGCTCGGCCGTGCAGTCGGCGTTCGCGCCGAGGTCCAGCATGTGCACGGAACCGCCGCGCGCGGGCATCTCGGCGAGAATGGCCGGGCGGTCGATGCCCTGCACCGTCTTCAGCACGAACTTCGCGATGGCCATGAGCGCGCCGGTATTGCCCGCGCTGACGCAGGCCTGCGCCTCGCCCTGCTTAACCAGGTCGACGGCCACGCGCATGGAGGACTGCTTCTTGCGCCGCAGTGCATCCACCGGCGCATCGTTCATCGTGACTATCTCGGCTGCGTGCCGCACCACGAGGCGGCCGGCGGCATCGTCAGGAGCAGCAGCGACGAGAGGCTCGAGCACCGCCTCGTCGCCCACCAGCACGATGGCCAGGGCGGGATGGCGCCGCAGCGCCTGCCTCGCTGCCGCCACCACGACGCCGGGACCGAGGTCCCCGCTCATGGCATCCAGGGCGATGGTGAAATCGACGGCCTGCATGGGTGTGGAGAGAGCCGGTCCGGGTCGTCCGGCACCGGCTCAGGCAGGGATCAGTCCTGCTCTTCCACGACCTTGGGCTTCACCACCTGGCGGCCCCGGTAGAACCCGTCCGGGCTCACGTGATGACGCAAGTGAGTCTCGCCGGTGGTGGGCTCCACCGACAGCGTCTCGCCATTCAGCGCGTCGTGGGCGCGGCGCATGCCGCGCTTGGAAGGTGTCTTGCGACTTTTCTGAACTGCCATTTTCAGGTCTCCAAAAAAAAGTGACCCGCCGGCAGCCCTGGAGCGTCAGGCGGGATCGGTCTCGAATCGATTTTTAAGTCATGCGAGCGCCCGGCCGTGGGGTCACTCGCCCTGATCCTCGTCGTCTCTCAGCAGCGACTTCAGCGCGCTGAACGGTCGCTGCGTGTCCGGCTCCGCTTGCGCGTCGTCCGCTGCGTAATGCTCCGTCACCGGGCGGCAGCGCAAACGGTCCTCGTGCATGAGGGCCAACGGCAACGCCAGCAGCAATTCCTCCTCCACCAGGTCGAGCAGCCGCACGCCGCGGCTCTCCACCGGCCATACCTCGAAGCCCGGCAGGGCCTCGTCGGTCATGTCGGCGTCCGGCAGCAGGAACGCGATATCCGCTTCCAGCGCCAGTTCCATCAGCCCCAGACATCGTTCGCAGACCAGCGGCAGCGTGACCCGGGCTTTCCCGGTAACCGCCGGCACCGGCTGCTCGCCCTCGACGCGACGGCGCTCGAACTCGAGTTCGACTTCGAGCGGCCAGCGCTCCCAGTCCCCGGGCACCTCTCCGTCGCACCGCGTCCACGCCTCGCGGACGAGGCCCGCCAGACGATCCGTGGAGCCCAGCGGAATGGTATCCCTGACCTCCTCACGTCGGGCAGCCAGCGCGTCGGGCCGCACCGCCTGAAGCATGGGGCTGGACATAGCCGGCGGATAATAAGAGCCTTGACCTCTGCTGTCAAAGAAAAAACCGTCCGGAAACGTACCCCGCTGGGCCACACAGGTAACTGATCGAGAATGGAAAATCCAGCTCCGAACGCCGTCCTGCTCGCTTCCTCCTCGCCCTACCGGCGAGAACTGCTGGCACGTATCCTGAGCCGCTTCGAATGCGTGCCGCCCGGTCTGGACGAAACCCCGCTCGACGGCGAAGCCCCTGCCGCGCTGTCGCTGCGGCTGGCACGGGAAAAGTCCGCCGCCGTCGCCTCCCGGCACAGCGGTGCCACGGTCATAGGCTCCGACCAGGTGGCGGTGCTGGAAGGCAGGGTCTGCGGCAAGCCCGGCAGCCGGGACGCCGCCGTCGCGCAGCTGCTGGCGGCACGCGGCCTGCCGATGCGATTCCTCACCTCGGTCTGCGTCATACACGGTCCCGGCGTCGGAGACGGCGGCGAGGAAAGGGTCCATACGGACGTCACCGAGGTGCGCTTCCGGCATTTCGAGCGCACGTTCGCGGAGCGCTATGTGGATCGGGACCGCTCCTGGGACTGTGCCGGCGGCTTCAAGGCCGAAGGCAGCGCGCCGGTCTTGTTCGAGCGCATCGAAAGCCAGGATCCGACAGGACTCGTGGGCCTGCCGCTGATCTGGCTCGCCCGCACGCTCGAGGACCTCGGCGTACCGCTGCTCTGACCACCCGTCAGCTGCGCCGCTCTTTCAGCCTTGCCAGCACGGCGTCCAGCTCCCCGGGCAGCGGCGCGGTGAACAGCCGATCGTTGCCGTTGCCGTCCACGAAGCCGATGGACTGGGCATGGAGGAACAGGCGCCGGAGCCCCAGCCGGGCAAAGCGCGCATTGGCCGCCTCGTCGCCGTAACGCTCGTCGCCCAGCACGGGATGCACGCAGGCCGCCGCGTGCACCCGGATCTGGTGGGTGCGCCCGGTCTCCGGCTGCGCCTTCATCAGGGTGCAGCTGCCGTAGGCCGCCTGCACGCTGAAGCGGGTACGCGACGGCTTGCCCTCGTCGTGATCCACCTGGACGTGGCGCTCGCCGCCCTTGCGTCGGTGCACCGCCAGCGGCAGGTCCACCGTGCGGGCGCCGAGCTGCCAGTCGCCGGCGACCAGCGTCAGATAGACCTTCTCCACCGCACCCTCGCGGAACAGCGCGTGCAGTTCGCGCAGCGCGCTCCGCTTCTTCGCCAGCACGAGACAGCCGCTCGTCTCCCGGTCCAGCCGGTGCACCAGTTCCAGCACTTTCAGCTCCGGGCGGCCGGCGCGCAGCGCCTCGACCACGCCGAAACTGATGCCGCTGCCGCCGTGCACCGCGACCCCGCTCGGTTTGTTCACGACCAGCAGGCGCTTGTCCTCGTACACCACGGCAGCCAGCAGCCGCTCGACCAGGCCCTGGTCGGGACGGCCCGTCTGCGCGGGCTCGATGGTGACCGGCGGCAGACGGAGTTCGTCCCCCGCACGAAGCCGGTAGTCGGCCTTGACGCGGCCGCCGTTTACGCGCACCTGCCCCTTGCGCAGCAGGCGGTAGATCCGCGGCCGCGGGAGGCCCTTCCACTCGCGGGCGAGGAAATTGTCGATGCGCTGGCCGGCGTCGTCGGCGACGACGGCGAGCTTTCTCACGCCGTGGCGCACCGGAGCATTGCCGGCGGCGGAGTCTGTGGAGGACTTATCGAAGGAGGACAATAACTTAAGCCGATTGCTGAAGTCGCAAGAGGTTGCTATATTACTGACCGGTCACGGTCCCGTAGTGCGCTATCGTACCGGATCGGACGGATTCAGCGGGGCGCCCCCATCATCCCGGAGTAATTTCCCGGTACAGAGACAGGGACGCCATTGTTCAGAGGCCCCGAATTCGGGGGCCGTGCGTGGTCGCGAGCCGGCCTACACGCCGGGCGACACCCGAGCATCTGAGCCGCCAGGGTTTCAAGGGTTTTTCATGATCATTGCCGCGCTGCTGTCGATCGTCGCGCATCGACTCGGCAAGTCTTATCTGAAGTACGAGGACGACCCCGGATGCTTCCGGCCGGTCGCCGCATACCCCTGCCCGTCCCGGTTCCCTCGGCCTGTCCCGGCAGCAGACACCGACTCGTCGCCCGCACAAGAAATCAAAGCAGGGCAATATGAAAAGAATGCTGGTGAACGCAACTCAGGAAGAAGAGTTGCGCATGGCGCTGGTCGACGGCCAGCGGCTCTACGACCTTAATATCGAGACACCTTCACAGGAACGAAAAAAGGCCAACATCTACAAGGGCAAGATCACCCGGATCGAGCCCAGCCTCGAAGCCGCCTTCATCGACTACGGCGCAGAGCGGCACGGCTTCCTGCCCTTCAAGGAAGTCTCTCCCGAATACTACGTGAAAGAGCCGGAAGGCAACGGCCGTCCCGGCATCAAGGACGTGCTGCGCGAGGGCCAGGACATCGTGGTCCAGATCGACAAGGAGGAGCGCGGCACCAAAGGCGCGGCGCTGACCACCTTCGTCAGTCTGGCAGGACGCTTCCTCGTCCTGAAGCCGAACAAGCCGAAGTCGGGCGGCGTCTCCCGCCGCATCGTCGGCGAGGACCGCGAGCAGATCCGCGAGTCGCTGGAAGAGCTCGAGATCCCCGACGGCATGAGCATCATCGTGCGCACCGCGGGCATCGACCGCTCCGCCGAGGAACTGAAGTGGGACCTGGACAACCTGTTCGCGGTGTGGGAGGCCATCCTGAAGGTGGTCGTCGAGCGACCCTCCCCGTTCCTGATCTATCAGGAATCGAACGCCATCATCCGGGCGATGCGCGACTACCTCACGAACGACATCGGCGAGATCCTGGTCGACGATACCAAGGCCTACAACGAGGCCCGGGAGTTCGTCGAGCGGGTGATGCCCCATAACCTGCGCAAGCTCAAGTACTACGACGACGCGGTACCGCTGTTCACCCGTTACCAGATCGAGAGCCAGATCGAGTCGGCCTTCGCCCATTCGGTGATCCTGCCCTCCGGCGGCAGCCTGGTGATCGATCACACCGAGGCACTCGTGTCCGTCGACATCAACTCGGCGCGGGCGACCAAGGGCGAGGACATCGAGAGCACCGCGCTCAATACCAACCTGGAGGCGGCCGACGAAGTGGCGCGCCAGCTGCGCCTGCGCGACCTGGGCGGACTCGTGGTCATCGATTTCATCGACATGGGCCCGCAGAAAAACCAGCGCGAGGTCGAGAACCGGCTGCGCGAGGCCGTGCGCATGGACCGCGCCCGTGTGCAGATCGGCAAGATTTCCCGCTTCGGGCTGCTGGAGATGTCACGTCAGCGCCTGCGGCCCTCGCTCGGTGAGTCGAGCCACCAGATCTGCCCACGCTGCAACGGTACCGGCAACATCCGCGGCGTGGAGTCGCTTGCGCTGGCCATCCTGCGCCTCGTCGGCGAGGAAGCGCGCAAGGAGCGCACCTCGAAGGTCATCGCCCAGCTGCCCGTCGACGTCGCCACCTATCTGCTGAACGAGAAGCGCGACTGGGTGCAGAACGTCGAGGACCGCAACGAGGTCGAACTCCTGCTGGTCGCGAATCCGGATCTGGAGACGCCCAACTATTCCATCCGCCGCGTGCGCGACGACCAGACGCTGCTGCCGGAGAACACCGGCGTGAGCTACGAGCTGGCAGCCATCGACGGCGAAGACGAAATGCCTTCCTGGCAGGCGGAGAAGAAGCCGGTGGAGAAGCCGGCAGTGACGGCCATCGTCCCCTCTGCCCCTGCCCCGCCGCCCCAGCGGCTGGCGGAAGACCAGCCTCAGGGACCACAGGGACCCGGACTGCTCGTGCGCCTGTGGCGTTACCTCTTCGCCACCGGTGACGAGGACACCGGCGGGAAGAAGAGCCGCGGGAAGCGGGACTCCGGCAAGCGCCCGGCCCCGTCCAGGTCGCGCCAGGGCAGCCATAGCAGCCATAGCAGCAAGAGCGGCAAAGCCGGCAAGGGCAAGCAGCAGCAGACCCGCAAGGATGGCGACGAGCCGCGCGGACGGGGCGGCAAGAAGAGCGGCGCGCGCAAGGGCCGGAAGCCGGACGGCAAGAGCCAGCAGCAGCCCGAGAAGCAGCAGAAGTCCGCCGCGGAGAGCAAGGAGAGCGCGGACGACAAGAAGCCCCAGGCTCAAGCTCAAGCTCAGGGTCAGGGCGAGAGCCAGCAACCACAGCAGAAGAGTGCCGGCGAAGGCGGCGGCCAGAAGAAGCGCCGCGGCAGCCGCGGACGCGGACGTCGTCGCCGCGGGCCGAAGCAGGACGGTCAGCAGCAGGCGGCCTCCGGCGAGACCGGACAATCCCGCGACGAGTCCGGCGGCGGCAGCGGGGAAGACCGCTCCGCACGGCCCGGGCCCCCCGAGGAGTCCGCACCGCGCAAGGAGTCGGGCGAAAGCGCCGGCGCCAGAGCGGCCGGCGGGAGCCAGCGGCAGCAGGAGGCGAAACCAGACTCCCGGCGCGGCCACGAGACCGGCGGCGCTGAGAGCGCCGGCGAGAGTTCCGGCGGCCGTGATCGCCCGGCAAAGCCGGCGCCTGCCGAACAACCCACGGCAGCGGAAAAATCCCCGGCTCCCGAACGGCGCCCTGCCGACAAGAAGGAGCAGCCGGACCAGGCGGGCGCATCCGCGAAAGCCGCCGCCTCCAATGGCGACGACGACGGCGGCAATGGACGCGGCCCGCGCCACGACGCCGGCACCGGCACCGGCGGCACCCGGGAAGCGAACTCACGTTCTGCCGGAGGCAAGGCGGAAAAGGCGACGGACGCGGGGGAGAAAGACACGACTCACCAGGAGAAACCGGCGGACCGTGACAAGCTCCTGCCCTGGGAGATGCCCATCCGCTCCGACCCGGACAAGCGCTACACCGTCTGGTCCTCCACCCCCGAGGACGACGGCGACAAGCCTTGAGCCACCGGGCGGGCCCGGGTCGGCAGGAGCCGGCTCAGGCCCGCCCGAGCCTCGCGCGCACGTCGCGCAACAGACCTTGCGCGGCGTCTTCCACCAGGTCGAGCACCCGCTCGAAGCCCACCGCACCGCCATAATAGGGGTCCGGCACCTCCTGGCGGGACGGGTCGCTGCCGAACTCCAGGAACAGCCGGATCCGGCCGTGATGATCCTCGATCGCGGCAGCCATCAGGATCTCGTGATTGTCCCGGTCCATTGCCAGGACGTAGTCGAAACGCTCGAAGTCCTCCGCCGTCACCCGTCTTGCGGACTGGCCGGAGAGGTTGAAGCCGCGCCGTTCCGCGGCGGCCGCCGCCCGCTGATCCGGCGGTTCTCCGGTGTGATAGGCATGGGTACCTGCCGAGTCGATGTGCACGAACTCCTCCAGTCCCGCATCGGCCACCAGCCTGCGGAACACGCCGGCTGCGGTGGGTGACCGGCATATATTGCCCATGCAGACGAAGAGTACCGAGACCTTCTCGCTCGTTTCCGTCACCGTCGCTCTGCTCCCAGGCTGCCGCCTTGCTACATTCCGGACACCGGGATTCTATAACATCGTCACCGGGCGGACCGGAGAGAAGTGATCGCCAGCGTGAAGGTCGTCTGCGCACCCGACAGTTACAAGGAATGCCTGTCCGCCACGGAAGCGGCGGCTGCCATGGCCGACGGCGTGCGCCGTGCGCTGCCTGACGCCGAGGTGGACGTCTGCCCGGTCGCCGACGGCGGCGAAGGCACGGTGGAAGCTCTGGTGGCCGCACTCGGCGGCGAGTACCGCGAGAGCGCCGTGACCGGTCCCTGCGGCGAGCCCGTCGTCGCCCGCTGGGGGCTCGTGGACCCCGCCACCGCCGTCATCGAGATGGCCGCGGCCGCCGGACTGCAACTCGTGCCGGGGACCCGCCGGGATCCACGCAGGACCACCACCTTGGGCGTGGGCGAACTGATGCTCGCCGCCATCCGGGCCGGCGCCCGGCGCCTGATCGTGGGACTGGGCGGCAGTGCCACCGTTGACGGCGGCTGCGGCATGGCCCAGGCCCTGGGATGGCGGTTCCGCGATGGCAAAGGCCGCCTGCTCGAATCCCCTTTGTCCGGCGGCGATCTCCTCTCCGTCGTCCACGTCGAGACCGGCGGCGCGGATGCGGCCCTCGCCGGCACGGAGGTCATCGGCGCCTGCGACGTGGACGCGCCGCTGCTCGGACCCGCAGGCGCGGCGACGGTCTTCGGGCCGCAGAAAGGCGCCGACTCGCACGGTGTCGCGGAGCTGGAGGAAGGCCTCGCCCACCTCGCCCGCATCGTGCGGCAGGAGCTGGGCGCGGACATGGCCACCCTCCGGTACGGCGGCGCCGGCGGCGGTCTCGGCGCCGGGCTCGCGGTATTCGCCGGCGCGAAGCTGGAACCCGGCATCGAACGTGTACTGCAGACCTGCCGTTTCGACGAGCGCCTGCGGGGAGCCGGCCTCTGCCTGACCGGTGAAGGCCGGATCGACGGGCAGACCCTGGCCGGCAAGGCCTGTCTGGGGGTCGCGCGGGCCGCCGCCGCCCGGGGCGTGCCGACGGTGGCGCTCGTCGGGGCGGCGGGACCGGACGCGGACGCCGTCCTGTCGGCGGGCCTCACCGAATGGCGCCTTATCGGTCCCGGCCTGACACGGCGCGAGAGCGTGCAGCACGCCTCCACGCTGCTGGCCACGGCGGCCGGCCAGGCGGCGCTGGAGCATGCCGGCGCCCGCTGAAGTTCAGAGCCGCTCGGAGAGGATTTGTCGCACCCGCTCCAGGTCCGCCATGGTATCGACGCCGGGCGCAGGCAGCTCCCCGGCGACGCCCACGCGGATGCGCAGGCCCAGATAGAGGGCGCGAAGCTGCTCCAGCCGTTCGGTGAGTTCCAGCTCCGCGGGCGCGGCGTCCACCAGGCGTGCCAGTGCGCCGCAGCGGTAGGCATACAGGCCCAGATGGCGCAGCGCGTGGCGGGGGGCGACACGCCCCGGCTCGGCGGCCGAACTCCTCGGCCACGGGATCGGCGCACGGCTGAAATACAGGGCATTGCCGGCCTCGTCGAGCACCACCTTCACTACGTTGGGGTCGTGGAACTCGCGCACGTCGTGCAGATGGGCGGCCAGCGTGGCGATGTCCGTCCCGCCCTCCGCCAGCAACGAGGCCGCACGGCCGATCAGCGCCGGCGGCATGAGCGGCTCGTCGCCCTGCAGATTGACCACGATGGTGTCGTCGGACCAGCCCCGGCTGCGCGCCACCTCGGCGATCCGGTCGGTGCCCGATGCGTGATCTTCCCGGGTTAGAACTGCTTCCGCGCCGAAGGCCTGCGCCGCCTCGAGCACCCGCTCGCTGTCCGTCGCGACGATCACGCTGTCGGCTCCACTCTCCCGCGCCCGCTCCCACACGTGATGGATCATCGGCCGGCCCGCGATATCCGCGAGCGCCTTGCCCGGCAGCCGCTCGGAGGCGTAGCGCGCCGGTATGACCACGTGAAACGGCACGGTGACGTCGGCGCCATTGTCGGCGTTATTCCCGGCGCTATGCTTCATCGCGCCGCATCCAGTCGCTCATCCAGTCTCTCCAGGAATGCATCAGCGGTCGCCGCATCGATGTCGAGGCTCACCGGCACGTACCAGTGACGTCGGCCGGCGCGCTCGCCCACCTTCACCGCGTCCTTCTCGGTCATGAATACCGGCAGTGCGTCCGGCGGGTCCAGCTCCTGCCGCGACGGCTCCGCGTGGTCTGCGAGCGGGTGTTCGATCACCTTCATCCCGGCATCGCGCAGCATGCGGAAGAACCGGGCCGGGTTGCCGATACCCGCGATCGCGTAGACCGCCTGACCGGCGAACTCCGTCAGCTCGCGCCGGGAGCCGTCGGCCAGGTTCACCGCCCCTTCCGGGCGCAGGTTGAAACCGATGGCATGATCGATACCGGTCAGGCCCTGGCTGAAGACCTGGTCGACGGTGTCGAGGCGCTCAGCCGGCTCGCGCAGCGGGCCGGCCGGCAGACAGCGGCCGTTGCCGAGGCCCCGGTCGAAATCGACCACGGCGATCTCCACGTCCCGGGCCAGCCGATAGTGCTGCAGGCCGTCGTCGGCGATGACCACGTCGGCGCCCGCCTCGACGGCAGCCCTGGCGGCCGCTACCCGGTCCGGATGCACGTAGACCGGACAGCCCGCATGACGGGCGAAGATCAGCGCCTCGTCCCCCACCCGCGCCGGGTCTGAGCCGGGCTCCACCCGCAGCGGCCGCGGCCCCGGGTCGCCGCCGTAGCCACGGCTGACGATGCCGGGCTGCCGCCCGCGCTCTGCGAGCCGGCGCGCGAGCCACAGGGTCAGCGGCGTCTTGCCGGTACCGCCGACGTTGATATTGCCCACGACGATCACCGGCGCGCCGGCGCGGTGGCGCGGCAGCACGCCCGCCGCGAACAGGCGGCGCCGCAGACCTGCGAGAAAGGCGAACAGCGCGCCCAGCGGCCTCAGCAGGAGGCCGCCGGAACCCTCGCCGTACCAGACGTCTTCCAGCCAGCGGCGCATCCTCAGGCCTGGCTATCGCTGAACTGCATGCGGTGGAGCATGGCATAGGGCCCCTCGCGCCGCAGCAACTCCTCGTGGGTACCGGTCTCTATCACCCTGCCCGCCTCCATGACGACGATCAGGTCCGCGTTCTCGATGGTCGACAGCCGGTGGGCGATCACCAGGGTCGTGCGGTCCTCCATCAGTTCGGACAGCGCGCGCTGGATGCGCCGCTCGGATTCGCTGTCCAGCGCCGACGTCGCCTCGTCCAGGATGAGCACGGGCGCGTTCTTCAGCAGCGCGCGGGCGATGGCGATGCGCTGGCGCTGACCGCCCGAGAGCAGCACGCCCCGATCGCCCACCACCGTCTCCAGCGCCAGCGGCAGCTCGCGCACGAACTCCATTACGTAGGCGTGCTCCGCGGCCCGTTCGATGTCGGCTCGGTCGACTCCGCCGGGCGCGCCGTAGGCCAGGTTGTTGGCGATGGTGTCGTTGAACAGCACCACGTCCTGGCTGACCAGACTGATCTGCGCGCGCAGGCTGGCAAGGGTGTAGTCCCGCACGGACCGGCCGTCGAGCAGGATCTCGCCCGCGTCCGTCTCGTAGAAGCGCGGCAGCAGGCTCACCAGCGTGGACTTGCCGCTGCCGGAGCGGCCGACGATGGCGACGGTGCGCCCGGGCTCGACCGTGAGGTTCACGTCTCTCAGCACCACGCCCTTCTCCTCCGCGTAGGCGAAGCTGACGTCGCGGAACTCCACCTTGCCGGCCACCCGGTCCACCTCCCAGGTGCCGGTGTCCTGCTCCGCCTCCATGTCCAGCACCTCGAACACGCTGTCCGCGGCGGCGATCCCCCGCTGCAGCGGCGCGTTCATGTTGGTGAGCCGGCGCAGGGGGTCGAGCAGGAACACCATCGCCGTCATGAACGCCGTGAACGTGCCCGGCGTGAGTTCGCCGGAGAGGGACTGCACGCCGGCCACGTACACCACGCCCGCCACGCCGACGGCGAACAGCATCTGTGTCACGGCGATGCCGCCGGCCTTGGCGGCCACCAGCTTCATGTTCAGGCGACGGTTGTTCTCGTTCGCCGCACCGAAGCGCCGGCGCTCATAGTCCTGGCCGTTGAACACCTTCACCACCCTGTGGCCCTGCACCGCCTCCTCCGTCACCTGGGTGACGTCGCCCACCGAGTTCTGGATGCGCTGGGAGTAGCGGCGGAAGGTCTTGCTCAGGTAGCCGATCAGCACCGCGATCAGCGGCACCACGAGGGCGACGAAGGCGGTGAGCATCAGGCTCTGGTAGATCATCACGGCCAGCAGGGAGATGATCTTCAGCGTGTCGCGGATGAGCACGGTAACTACGTTGGTGGCAGACTCGGCCACCATTTCGATGTTGTAGGTCATCTTCGACAGCAGCGGCCCGGACGAGCGTGTATCGAAGAACGAGGCCGGCAGCACGAGGTACTTGTCGAAGGTCTCGTCGCGCAGCTTCGTAATGATCTGGCGGCCGATCCAGCCCAGTCCGTACTCCGAGCCGAAGCCCGCGATGCCGCGCACGAGGAAAGCGGCGACGAAGGCGATCGGCATCCAGGCGGCGACGCTCTCGTTGCGCGCGAGCAGCGTCTCGTCCATCAGTGGCTCCATCAGCATCGCGATGCCCGCCTCCACCAGGGCGGAGAGAGCCATGGCGATGCCGGCCAGTATCAGCACCAGCCGATGGCGGGCGGTGTAGGCGAGCAGGCGCCGATAGACGGAGAGACCGTGAGAGTCGACGGAGACGACGGCCATGGTCGCTCAGTCCTCGCCGGAGACCGTGGCGATGTCGATCTTCACGAAGCCCATGCGGCCGGCGACGTCCATCACGGTCACCACCGACTGGTGGCGGGCGTCGGCATCCGCGACGATGGTGACCGGCAGGCCGGTGTCGCCGCCGGAGACCTCCAGCAGGGCGCGGCGCAGCGTCAGCGGGCTGTTGTTGACCAGTTCCCGCCCGTTGACCAGGAAAGTGCCGGCGGCGGTGATGGCCACTTCGAGGCGCTCGGCTTGTGCAGCCGGCGCTACGCTCTGCGCCTCGGGCAGCGTGATGGTGAGCCGGGACTCCTTCACGAAACTGGTGGAGACCATGAAGAAGATCAGCAGCAGGAACACGACGTCGATCAGCGACGTCAGGTTTACCTCCGGCTCCCCCTTGGGACGGGTAGCGAGATTCATGACTGGCGCTGTCCCGCGTCGCGCCGCCGCTGCACCGCTTCCACCAGCTTCAGGGCCTCTTTCTCCATCTGCACCACCAGCGCGTCCACGCGGCTGCGGAAATAGCGGTAACCGATCAGGGACGGGATGGCCACGGTGAGGCCCGCGGCCGTCGTGATCAGGGCCTCGGAGATGCCGCCGGCGAGCGCGCCGGGATCACCGACGCCCTGGGTGGTGATGGCCGTGAAGACCTCCACCATGCCGACCACCGTACCGAGCAGTCCCAGCAACGGCGAGATCGCCGCGATGGTGCCGAGAGTATCCAGGTAGCGTTCGAGCTCGTGGACCACGTGGCGGCCGGTATCCTCGATGCTCTCCTTCATCACCGCGCGATCCCGGTTGCGGTTGACCAGGCCTGCGGCGAGGATCTGGCCCAGCGGCGACCCCTGGTGCAGCGACTGGATGTGGCTCTGGGTGAGTTCGTTCTTCTTGATCCAGCCCCAGACCCGGGCCGTGAGGTCCTGCGGGACCACCCGCTCCTGCTTCAGGGACCAGAGCCGCTCCAGCATGATGCCCATGGCGAGGACCGCGCACAGGATAATGGGCAGCATCAGCCAGCCGCCGGCTTTGATGATTTCGACCATAATCCAAGGCTGCGCCAGAAAACGGAAATATACCTGCTAGGAACTGCCGGGACCAGAAGCCGCGGCGGGCGGCGCCGGCGACCAGAGCCGCCGCCGCGACTCCCTGCGCGCCGCGATTTCCGCTTCGTGCCGGTCGCTGCAGAGCGTGATCGCGAGCGCACCGTAGTCTCCGGTGCTCAGCACCCGGGCCCCGCTCGCCTGCCAGCGGCGGGCAACCTCCGGCCGGGGGAAGCCCCAGCGGTTGCGCCAGGCCGCCGTGGCGATGGCGAACCGGGGTGCCAGGGCATCCACCAGCGCGGCGCTCGACGAAGTGGCGCTGCCGTGATGAGGCATCAGCACCACGTCGGCGCGCTGCAGCGCCCCCGCCGCGAGCAGCCGCCGCTCGCTGTCGCGCTCGACGTCGCCCGGCAACAGCAGGCGGCGATCGCCGGCGCTCACCTCGAGCACACAGGAGCCGTCATTGCCCGCGGCGCCCGCGGCGGCAGGCCAGAGCACGCGGAAGTCGATGCCGTCCCAGGACCACCGATCACCGCGCTCGCAGGCAGCGGCGTCCAGGCCGGTGAGCTCGCCCGGCTCGCCGCTTGCCACCCGCGCCACCGCAACGGCGGCGGCGACGCTCGCCGCGCCGCCCGCGTGGTCGTTGTCGGCATGGCTCAGCATCATCAGATCCAGGCTCCGCACACCGAGTGCGCGCAGCGCCGGCACGACGACCCGCTGCCCCGCATCGGAGCCGCTGGCATAGGCCGGACCGGCATCGTAGAGCATCGCGTGAGTGCGTGTGCGGACGAGCACTGCAAGCCCCTGGCCCACGTCCAGCACGTCCGCCCGGACACAGCCGGAAGGAATCGCGCTGCCGCGCCACAGCAGCAGCGACAGGGTCAGCCACACCGGTATCCAGCGGCCGGGGAGACAACGGGGCAACAGCAGCGCCAGCGTGGCGACGGCAGCGAGCGGGATCACGACCGGCCCGCGACCCGGTGGCTGATAATCCGCGCCCGGCAGCGCGGCCAGCCACTCCAGCACGGCGAGCACGAGACCCAGGGCCTCGTGGGTCAGCGCCAGCAGCCAGGCTGCGGGACGCGCGAACACCCCGCCGGCGGCGGCCGCGGCGGCGCCGGCCAGCGTTGCCGGCACGACCAGCAGGCCGAAGGCGGGGATGGCCACCAGGTTGGCCGGGATGGCGGACCAGGCGACCCGGTCGAAGAACAGCAGCGTCAGCGGTGCCAGCAGCACCCAGAGCCGCCACTGCAGAGACGCCAGGGCCCGAACCCTGCCGGCGGGCCCGGCGGCGTCCGCCCGTGCGGCGTCGCTGCCCGCGATCGCGAGTATCGCCGCTACTGCCCCGAAGGAGAGCGCGAAACCGGGCGTGAGAGAGTCCAGGGGCTGCACCAGGAGCACGACGATGAGCGCCAGCGCGAGCCCGGTTGCGGGCCCGAGCGGCCGACGCCAGCGGCCGGCGAGCACCACTGTGCCGAGCATAAGGAGCGCCCGGCGCACGGGCGTGCCGAATCCGGCCAGCAGACCGTAGGCCGTGGCGACGGCCAGCGCCACCAGGGCGGCGCGATCCCGGCCGCCGGCGCCGGCCAGCCGGCCCGCCAGGGCGAAGACCAGCCCGGCGACCAGCCCCACGTGCAGCCCGGAAATGGCCATCAGGTGCGAGGTGCCGGTGGCCTGGAACAACTCGGTCGACGCCGCATCCAGGCGATGGCGGCTGCCGGTGGCCAGCGCCACCATGACGCCGCGGCCCGCGCCGTCCGGCAGCACGGCCGCAAGGCTGGTCTCGAGCCGCGAGCGCCACCAGGCCAGCCGCCCGGGTCCGGGCTCGGCCAGCAGCCGTGCCTCGCCGCGCACGTAGCCGGTGGCGCCGATACCCCGCGTGAAGAGCCAGCGCTCGTAGTCGAAGCCGCCCGGGTTGGCCAGCCCGCGCGGGGCGCGCAGAACCGCCGTGAAGCGCCAGCGCTCGCCGATGCGCGGCACCGTCTCCGGCTCGTACCAGTTCAGCCGGATCCGTCCCGGCAGCGCGGGATCGGTGCTGCGGGTGACGAAGGTAACCGCCCGGCCGCGCTGGCGGGGAAAGTCCTCGATTACGAACGCGCCGGTGGTCTCCAGCCGGTCGTGGGCGGCCGGCAGGCGGTCGGCGAGCTGCCAGTGGGCGTGCAGCGCGAACCAGGCCGCCCCTGCCAGGGCGACGGCTGGCAATCGCGCCGGACGCAGCGCCAGCCCCGCCGCACCCAGGACGAGGCCGGCAAGAATGAGCCACAGCGGCGGCAACGCGGGCAGCCGGGCCGCGAGCAGCATGCCCGCAAGCAGGGCCAAAGCCGTGCGCGCCATCGTCGGAATCCCCTGCCCCGATCCGTTAAGATGACGGCGCCCGGACACCGCGCCCTGCAGGGACCATGCCCAGACGCTTCTTCCGCCGCCTGAATTTCGACCGCCATGCCGTGGCGCGGCAGTGGTACATGCGCCCGTTCGAGCGCATCCTGCACGAGCCGCGCATCTGGAGCACGCGCCGGCGCAGCATCGTGCCCGGCGTCGGCGTGGGGCTGTTCTGCGCCTGGATCCCGGTGCCCGGGCACAGCATCATCGCGGCGCTGGTCGCACTGGCCCTGCGGGTGAACATCCCTGTCGCCGTCCTTGCTACGCTGATCACCAACCCGGTGACCATGGGGCCCTTCTACTACGCGGCCTACCGGGTCGGCGCCGCCATCCTGGAGATGCGGACCCGGACCAACGTGGACATCCCCGCCGACTCCGTGACGGAGATGATGGGCATCTGGCAGCCCTTCCTGCTCGGCTGCTTCATCCTCGGCAGC
The DNA here is from genome assembly GCA_035655155.1 of Woeseiaceae bacterium. Classification (GTDB taxonomy): domain Bacteria; phylum Pseudomonadota; class Gammaproteobacteria; order Steroidobacterales; family Woeseiaceae; genus Lentisalinibacter. Next base: position 41,609 of record DASRVH010000084.1, on the reverse strand, counting down.
GCGACCGCGGCCGTCGGCTATTTCTCGCTGAACCTGATCTGGCGGCTGTCGGTCAGCGGCTACGTCCGCGCGCGGCGCCGCCGCGCGGCCCGCGACGCCGGCGATCACCCCAGCGGGCACCCGAGCGAGCACGCGAGCGATCGCGACCAGCGTGACCCTGGCGACTAGCGGAACGAGCTTCCGCTGGCTGCAACGACCCTCAGGCCGCCGCCAGTCGGCCGTCCTTCAGCTCCAGCTGCCGGTCCATCCGCGCCGCGATGCCGAGATCGTGGGTCACGATGACGAGGCTGGTGCCGTACTCGCGATTCAGTGCCAGCATCTGGTCCAGCACGTGCTCGCCGGTATGCCCGTCCAGATTGCCGGTGGGCTCGTCGGCGAGCACCACCCGCGGCCGGGTGATCAGCGCACGGGCCACGGCCGCACGCTGGCGTTCGCCGCCCGAGAGCTCCCCGGGCTTGTGCTGCGTCCGCTCGGCCAGTCCCACCCGGGCCAGCAACTCCCGCGCCGCTTCCAGCGCGCTCGCGCGCTCCACCCGCCGGATCAGCAGCGGCATGGCCACGTTCTCCTGCGCCGTGAACTCCGGCAGCAGATGGTGGAACTGATAGACGAAGCCGATGGCCTCGTTCCTCAGCCTGCCCCGCTCGCCGTCGGCGAGCCTGTGCATCGCCTTGCCGCAGATGCTGATCTCGCCGGCGGTGGGCGCATCCAGCCCGCCGAGGAGCTGCAGCAGCGTGGTCTTGCCCGAGCCGGAAGCGCCGACGATGGCCACCCGCTCGCCGGGCGCCACCGTGAGATCGACGCCCTCCAGCACCGTCAATTCGCCGCCCGCTTCGCGGAAGCTGCGCTTCAGTCCCCGGCACTCGATGACCGGCTCCGTACCTTCCGTCAATGTCCTCTTCCCTTGCCTATCTTGTGCATCCGTCGCGACGGCAGCCGCCGACATTTCTGTCAGCCGTGCCCGGAAATCAGTCGAATCGCAGCGCGTCCGCCGGGTCGGTTCGCGCGCCCCGCCAGGCCGGGTACAGCGTCGACAACAGCGACAATGCGAGCGCCACGCCGCAGATCAGCGCCAGGTCGGCCGCACGCAGGTCCGCCGGCAGATCGCTGATGAAATACACGTCCGGCGCCAGGAACTTGAAGCCCAGCGCCCCCTCGGCGAAACCGACGATGGTCTCGAGATTCAGCGTCAGCAGCGCGCCCAACGCGAGGCCGGCGCCGGTGCCGATGACGCCGATAATGGCGCCCTGTATCACGAACACCGACAGGATACCGCCGGGCGGCGCGCCCAGGGTGCGCAGTATGGCGATGTCCCTCTGCTTGTCCTTCACCACCATCACCAGCGTCGAGACGATATTGAATGCCGCCACGGCGATCACCAGCAGCAGGATCACGAACAGGATCGACTTTGTGATCTTGATGGAGCGGAAGAAGCCGGAGTGCCGCCGCGTCCAGTCGCTGACCAGGACGCCGCCGCCGAGCGCAGTGGCCACCTCGCGCACGATGGCCGGCGCACCGAACAGATCGCCCAGCGCGAGCCGCAGGCCGCTCACGTCGTCGCCCAGCCGGAACAGCCGGGCGGCGTCGTCGATATGCATGAAGACCTGCCGGCGGTCGAACTCGTACATGCCGGCGCGAAAGGTGCCGGCCACGGTGAAACGGCGCATCCGGGGGATCATGCCCGCGGGCGTCACTACGCCCTCCGCCAGCATCAGCAGCACCTGCTCGCCGGGCGCGACGCCGAGCGCATCGGCCAGGTCGACGCCGAGGATCACCCGGTAGGATCGGGGCTGCAGGTCGGCGAGCGAGCCTTCCCGCATGAGTCCCTCGATGCCGGAGACGTCCTGCTCCCGGGCCGGGTCCACGCCGCGGATGGCGATGCCGCTCATCGTCTCGGCGCCCGCCACGAGCCCGCGGCCCGAGACGAACGGCGCGACCGCCTTTACCCGCGGGTCGGCGAGCGCGCCCTCGGCGAGCCGCTGCCACTCCTCCAGACGGCCCGCCGGGCCCTCGATGGTCGCCTCGGCGGACATCGCCAGAATGCGGTCCTGGAGTTCGCGCTCGAATCCGTTCACCACCGACAGGACCACGATCAGCACCATCACGCCCACCGCGATACCCGCCATCGAGATCAGCGAGATGAAGGAGACGAAGCTGTTGCGGTGACGGGAGCGCACGTAGCGCGTGCCCACCAGCCACTCCCAGTAGCCCGCGCGGGACGATTGCGGAGAAGCAGGTCTAGTCATAGCGCAGCGCCCTCGACGGCTGCACCGCGGCCGCGCGCCGCGCCGGATACAGCGTGGCCAGGCCCGTCAGCCCCAGGGCGGCCGCGGCGATCGCGACGACGTCGGCCAGCTGCAGGTCCGAGGGGATCTCGGTGACGTAATAGACGTCCCCGGGCATGATCTGAAAGCCGAAGGTCTGCTCCAGCACCGGCACGATCACCGGCACGTTCACGGCCAGCATCGTGCCGAGCGCCACGCCGCCGATGGCCCCGACCCACCCGATCACGAGCCCCTGGGTGAGGAACACGCGCAGCACGCTGCCTGGACTCATGCCGAGCGTCCGCAGGATGGCGATATCGGTTTCCTTGTCGGTGACCACCATGACGAGGCTCGCCACGATATTGAATGCGGCAACGGCGACGATGAGCGAGAGAATCAGCGACATCATGGTTTTCTCCAGACGCACTGCCCGGAAGTAGCTCGCGTTCTCGCGGCTCCAGTCACTGGTCTCGTAACCCTCGCCGAGGCTGTCCTCCAGCGCCTGCGCGATTGCAGGTGCCTGCATGACGTCGCCGGTCTTCACCCGGATGCCGCTTACCGCGTCGCCGAGCCGCCGGATGGCCGCCGCGTCCTCGAGCGCGACCAGGGCCAGCGAGGCGTCGTGGTCCTGCAGCCCGGCCTCGAATACGCCGGCCACGAAAAAGCGCCGGAGTTCCGGGCGGACCTCGCCTGCCGTCAGCCGCGGTATGAGCAGCATCACCTCGTCGCCGACGCGCACGCCCAGATTGATGGCGAGCAGCCGGCCCAGCACGATGTTGAAGCTGCCCGGTTCAAGGCGGTCGAGACGGCCCGACACCATGCTGGCGGCGGCGGCCGAGACCCCCGCCTCGAGCGCCGGGTCGATGCCGCTAACGAACAGGGGCTGCAGGCCTGCCCGGGACCGGGCCATCGCCTCGAATTCCACGTACGGTGCCGCCGCCAGCACGCCGGGCTGTGCGCGCACCCGCTCGAGAACCTGCGGCCATCGCTCCAGGGTGCCGCCGGCGCCCGTCACCGACGCGTGTGCGGTCATGCTGAGCAGGCGGCTGCGGAGTTCGTTCTCGAAGCCGTTCATGACCGACAGGATGACGATCAGTGCCGCCACGCCGATCGCGATTCCGATGGACGAGGCCAGCGTGATGAACGAGACGAAGCGGGTCCGCCGGCGCGCACGCAGGTATCGGAGTCCGATCGCGACTTCCAGCGGTCCCTTCATTCCGGCCATGGCGGGATTAGACCACAACAAAACCACGACCGCTGTCGGCTCAGCCGGCGATGTCCACCTCCAGCGGGCGGTCCAGGCGGATGCCCTCGGGCGTGACGCTGGCACCCCAGGCGAGTACCTGCACGCCCTCCGCCGCCGCCGCGGTGAGCGCCTCCGCGTAGACGGGGTCGATCTCGCGGGCCGGCGCGACGACGTCGACGTCGTCGCGCTGCACGCAGAAGACCAGGGCAGCGCTGTCGCCGGCCCGCAATCGCTCCGCCAGCATCCGCATGTGCGCGGATGCCCGCGCGCTGACGGCGTCGGGGAACACGGCGCGGCGGCCGCTGACCGCCGCGGTGACGTTCTTGACCTCCACCCAGCAGGCCGGCTCGCCAGGCAGAAGAAAATCCGCCCGGCTGCGGGAATCCGGGTAGGTGGCCTCGCGCCGCAGGACTCTTTTTTCCGCCGGACGGTCTGCCGCCGGGTCTGCAGGAGGATCCGCGCAATAGTCGGCCAGCTCCGGTATGCGGCCCGCCTCCAGCGCCTCGCCGACGATGGCGTTGGTGCGGCCGGTGTGGATGCCCACCAGGGTGCCGCCGGCGGTCTCCACCAGTTCCCAGGTCCACGCGTAACGGCGACGCGGATTGTCGGAGTGGCTGAGCCAGACCCGGGAGCCGGGTTCGGCGCAGCCGGTCATGGCGCCGGTATTGGGACAGTGCACGGTGCGCGCCTCCCCGCTATCGGCGAATTCCACGTCGGCGAGAAAACGCTTGTAGCGACGCACCAGGCGGGCCTCGCGCAGCGGGCGGTCGAACTCCACGGTCGGCTCCTTACAACAAAAATTCCGGCAAATCTACGCACTACGACATTTTTCCTCAATGCGCCCGGTGCTATATTCGACCCGGTTTCGATGCGGAGAGCCGCCATGCACAGCCTGAAACTCACGCTTGCCGCCCTGACGACGGGTCTGTTGCTTGCCCTCAGCGCCGCCCACGCGGAGAGCCTCGATATGGACACCGGCAGTGCCATGCTCACCGGCGGCGACCGGCCCACCCGGGGCATGACCATGCAGAAGGTGCAGAACGAGTGGGGCCAGCCGGCCATGCGACGCGCACCGGTCGGCGAGCCGCCGATCACGCGCTGGGAGTATCCGGAGTTCGTGGTCTATTTCGAGCACAACCGGGTGATCCACGCCGTCCTGAAGCACGGCAGCGCCGGCTGAGGCCGCCTGCCGGCCGTTTTCGCGGCCATTTCTGCCGGACCACCGCCGACCAGCGCCGCCGACCGCCGCCGACCCACCGCCCCGCCGCGGGTGACGGCGGCAACGACACGCCGGTTATGAGATACTGATGGGCCGCCCGCAGGCAGCCCGCGCATTTGCGGGCTGCCTGCGGGCGGCCCTTTTTCATTATGACGGCAACACTACGCAGACCGGATTTGCCTGCAACCGGCGCATCGCCCGTGCGCTGGGGCGGACTCGTGGGCGAGGCGGACGCGCTGGCCGTCGCCGAGGCCGCGGCCCGGCACGCGGGTCCGGTACTCGTCGTCGCCGCCTCCGCACGCGAGGCGGATCGCCTGGAGGCGGCGCTGGGCTTCTTCGCCGGTGTCGATACACCGGTGCTCCACTTCCCGGACTGGGAGACGCTGCCCTACGACAGCTTCTCTCCCCACCAGGATATCGTCTCCGAGCGGCTCGCCACGCTGGCCGGACTGCCCGCGCTCACCCGCGGCATCGTCGTGGTGGCCGCCCCCTGCCTCATGCAGCGGCTGCCGCCGACGGACTACGTGACGGCCCGCGCGCTGTCGCTGCGGACGGGCGAGAGCCTGGACCGGGACGAGTTCATCCGCGGCCTGGAAGCCTCGGGCTACCTGCGCGTGCCGGAGGTCTCGGAGCACGGCGAGTTCGCCGTCCGCGGCGCCATCATCGACCTGTTCCCCATGGGGGCGCGCGAGCCCTACCGCATCGACCTGTTCGACGAGGAGATCGACACGCTCCGCGCCTTCGACCCCGATACCCAGCTGTCGGGCGAGTCGCTGGAGAAGATCGAGATTCTGCCGGCCCGGGAGACGCCGCTGGATGCGGATGCCGTCCGCGGCTTCCGTCGTCGCTACCGGGCCCGTTTCGCCGGCGAGGCCGCGCGCTCGCCGATCTACCGGGACGTATCCGAAGGCATTGCCCACGGCGGCATCGAGTACTACCTGCCGCTGTTCTTCGACCAGACCGCGACGCTGCTCGACTATCTGCCGGCATCCACGCTGATCACGGCAGGTACGGAACTGGACGACTCGCTGGCGGCTTTCCGTGCCGAGATCGAGGAACGCCATGCCCTGGTGTCCCTCGATCCGGACCGGCCCGTGCTGGAACCCGACGAGGCGTTCCTGCCGGTGGATGCCGTGCGCGAGCGGCTCGCGGGCCGCCCCCGCATCCTGCTATCCGCCAACAAGCCGCTGCCCGGCGAAGGCGAGGACTTCGGCGCGAAGCCGGTGCCCGTGCTGCGACTGGACAGCCGGCGGGAAGAGGCGGCCGGCGCCCTGACCGCCTTCCTGGACGACTTCGACGGCCGGGTGCTGTTCACGGCGGAGTCGGCCGGCCGCCGGGAAGCGCTGGCCGACCTGCTCACCGATCTGAAACGCCCCCCCGCCCGGGTCGCTGACTGGCAGGAGTTCACGGCCACGGACGCGCCGCTGGCCATCGCGCTGGGTCCGCTCGAGAACGGGGTCGTGCTGCCCGCGGCCGGCCTCGCGATCGTGCCGGAGCAGAGCCTGTTCGGCGAGCGGGCGCGGCAGACGAGCCGCCGGCGGCGCGCGAGCCGGGACCCCGAGAACATCATCCGCCAGCTGAGCGACCTGCGCGAAGGCGCGCCGGTCGTGCACGAGGAATACGGCGTCGGCCGTTATCTGGGTCTGTCGACGCTCGCGGTGGGCGACATACCGGCCGAGTTCCTCACCCTGGAATACGCGGACGGCGACAAACTGTACGTACCGGTGCATTCGCTGCACCTGATCTCTCGCTACACCGGCGCCTCCCCGGAGAATGCCCCTTTGCACCGGCTGGGCAGCGACCAGTGGGAGCGGGCGAAACGCCGGGCAGCCGAGAAGGTGCGCGACGTGGCCGCCGAACTCCTGGACGTCTATGCGCGCCGCGCGGCGCGGCCCGGCCACGCCTTCCGCCTGGACGAGCACGACTACCGGGCGTTCGAGGCCGACTTCCCGTTCGAGCCCACCGAGGACCAGCAACGCGTGATCGACGAGGTGCTCGCCGACATGCGCACCGCGAGCTCCATGGACCGCGTGGTCTGCGGCGACGTGGGCTTCGGCAAGACCGAGGTGGCGCTCAGGGCCGCGTTCGTCGCCGTCCAGGCCGGCAAGCAGGTGGCCATGCTGGTGCCGACCACGCTGCTCGCCCAGCAGCACTATCAGACGTTCAGCGACCGCTTCGCTGACTGGCCGGTGCGCATCGAGGTGCTGTCACGATTCCGCTCCCGCAAGGACACCGACACCGTGCTGGCCGACGTGTCCGCCGGCAAGGTGGACATCGTCATCGCCACCCACAAGCTGCTGCAGCACACCTCGCTGTTCCGTGACCTCGGCCTCGTGATCGTTGACGAGGAACACCGCTTCGGCGTGCGGCACAAAGAAGCGCTGAAGGCGCTGCGCGCGGATGTGGACGTGCTCACGCTGACCGCCACGCCCATACCGCGCACGCTGAACATGGCGCTGGGCGGGCTCAGGGAACTGTCGCTGATCACCACCCCGCCGTCCGAACGCCTCTCCGTGAAGACCTTCGTCAGCCAGTGGAACGACGCCATGGTGCGCGAGGCCTGCCTGCGCGAGATCAAGCGCGGCGGCCAGGTCTACTTCGTCCACAACCGGGTGGAGGACATCGAGCGGGTGCGCGAGAAACTCGCCGAACTGGTGCCGGAGGCCGACATCCGCGTGGGCCACGGCCAGATGCCGGAGCGCGAGCTCGAGCAGGTGATGCTGGATTTCTATCACCGCCGCTTCAACGTGCTGCTCTGCACGACCATCATCGAGAGCGGCATCGACGTGCCGACGGCGAACACCATCGTCATCAACCGGGCGGACCGCTTCGGCCTGGCCCAGCTGCACCAGCTCCGCGGCCGGGTAGGACGCTCCCATCACCGTGCCTATGCCTACCTGGTCGCGCCGCCGAAAGCCGCCATGACGGCCGATGCCGTGAAGCGGCTGGAAGCCATCGATTCGCTGGAGGACCTGGGCGCCGGGTTCGCGCTGGCCAGCCACGACCTCGAGATCCGCGGCGCCGGCGAACTGCTGGGCGACGAGCAGAGCGGGCAGATCCAGGAGATCGGCTTCGCGCTGTACACCGAAATGCTGCAGCGGGCGGTGGAGAGTCTGCGCCGGGGCGAGCAGCCGGACTTCGACAAGCCCCTGCACGGCGGCGTCGAGATCAACCTGCACTGCGCCGCCCTGCTGCCCGACGACTACGTGCCCGACGTGCACCTGCGCCTGGTGCTCTACAAGCGCATCGCCGGCACCGACAGCGCCGACGACCTGCGCGAGCTGCAGGTGGAACTCATCGACCGTTTCGGCCTGCTGCCGGAGCCCGCGCGTCGGCTGCTGCAGGTGGCCGAGCTGCGCATCGCCGCCGAGCCGCTCGGTATCCGCAAGATGGACGTCGGCCCGGAGGGCGGCTCGGTGCAATTCGGTCCGGAACCGGCCGTCGAGCCGATCACCCTGATCGAGCTCATTCAGGAACCGGGCAGCATCTATCGCCTGAAGAACGACGACCGGCTGAACTTCCGCACGCCGCTGCCCGAGGTGGACGATCGGGTGGGGCACCTGCACGCGCTGCTGGGGCGGCTGGCGGCTGGCGCCCGGCCGGAGGCGATGGCAAGCTAGCGCGATGATTACACCGGTCGCACCGTTCACCGAAATACGCCGCTTCGGGACCGCACTGGCCGCGGCCTTCGTCGCGGCCCTGCTCGCCGCGGGCCCGCTGCCGGCCCAGCAGCAGGCGGCGCCAGGATCGACGCCAGGATCGACGGCCGGCCTCGTGCCGGCCGAGTCCGAGTCGGATACCGATACCGATACCGAGGCCGAGGCCGAGGCCGAAGAGGCGCTCGAGCAGTACCGGGTGGAGCTGATCGTGTTCGAGTACGGCGACTCTCTGGCGGGCACCACCGAGGACTGGTCGGCACCGCCCGACCCCGCCGGCGAGACCGAAACCGCCGACGGAGCCGGTAGCGATATCGACGAGGCCGACGCCGAGACCCATCAGGACGGCGCTGTTCCGGCCGGCCGGCAGGCCGGGCGTCCCGCCACGGACGCCGCCTCGCCCGGGGCGTCGGGCGACACGGCGGGCGCAACCGGCATCGACGGAGACCGGCCCGACGAACCGGTCTTCCGCTTCATGCCGCTACCGGAAGAGGAGCTCGAACTGGGCGAGGTCTATCGGCGGCTCGGCACTACGGAGGGTTACGAGCCGCTGCTGCACGTCGCCTGGCAGCAGCCGGGTTACGAGCCGGAGGCGGCACGGCCGCTCGATCTCTCCCGGCTGGCCGAGCTTCCGGATGGCCTGCAGGGCGAGGTCCGGCTGTACCGTTCCCGCTTCCTGCACCTGGAACTGAATCTGGAGTTGTGGTCGGAGCCGCGGCGGCCTCGGTCCGCGCCGGAGACGGCGACGCCGGCGCCACTCTTCCCCGATCGGGGCCGGACGGACGCCGGCGAGCCGCTGGACGCGCTGGAGCCGGACATCTACCGTCTCAGCGAACGGCGCAAGCTGCGCAGCGGCGAACTCCATTACTACGATCATCCCCGCTACGGTGTGCTGGCTAAGGTGACGCCGGTGGAAGCCGAGGAAGAACCCGCCGCGGCACCCGGCACCGGCGACGGGGAACCGGCCGCCCCGGCGCCGGCGGGCGCCTCGTCCGCGGCCGACTGACGCGCTCAGTGCTCGGCCGATGAGGCCAGGGCTTCCATGACGAAATCGTTCGCGTCCTGCTCGGCATCGGGCAGCGCCGCGGTGACGGTGCAATGAACGGTAACGAACCGGCCCACGGGAGAGTGCGGGTGATGGATGCCGAGTTCCCGCACCTGGCGGGTGATGGAATCGGCGAACGCGCGCACGGCGGACTCGTCGCCGCCGTGCACCAGCGCCACGACGCAGTCTTCCTCCAGCCGGGAAGCGATATCGCTCGCCCGGCGCAGACGCCGGGTGATGCAGCGGGCGACCCGCCGGATCATCGACTCGGTGGCATGCCGGCCGAAGGTATCGAGATAGGCGCGAAACGCCTCGATGCGGAATACGAGCAGGGAGAGCCGGTGGCCCTCGCGGCGGGCCAGGGCCCAGTCGTGGGTGAGCACGCCGTCGAAGAACGCACGCGGCGCGAGTCCCGTCGCCGCATCCCGCCGCTCGGTCGCCGGCAGCGCCTCGGCGGGATTCGGCGGACCGTCCGCCGCCTGCGCCTCGCCCTGGCGCAACGACAGGTGGCAGGCCGCGTACTCCCTGCCCTCGGACGCCTCCAGCGGTGTCACGCACAGCGACAGCGGCGGCCCCGGCTCGTCCGGCGTGCCCGGATAGACGGTGAGATAGATCGGCTCGCGGTCCGCCAGCGCCCGCGCCACCCGCGGCCAGTCGTCGCGGCCGCCGACGTTGTGCAGGATGCTCTCCAGGCTCTGGCCCGACAGCTCGCCCGGGCTGAGCCGTGCCAGTTCGCCGAATGCCGGGTTGAAAAACACCGCCTGCCAGTCCTCGCCCTGCCTCGCCACCACCATCATGCCCTCGGGCAGACCGAGCAGCAGTGATTCCAGCAGGCTCTTGGACAGTGACTTCATCGGCTCTCTCAGGCGTGCTCCGGTGGCGGCTCCCCGGCGCTGACGATCAGTGCCAGCGCCACGCGGCTGGCCGCTTCCGCGCCCCGGGTGAGGTTCTCCTCCAGATCCGCGTGGATCGCCGCCTCGCCCCGCCCGGCCGCCCGGTTGACCAGCACCGCCAGGCAAGCGTATTCGAGCGCGAGCTCCCGTGCCAGCACCGCCTCCGGCATGCCCGTCATGCCGATGTACTCGACGCCGTCCCGGGCCAGCCGGTCCACCTCCGCCCGGGTTTCGAGGCGCGGCCCCTGCGTGACGCCGTAGATGCCGCCCGCACGGCAGGGAATGCCCAGGCCGGCGGCGCGGCCGACCAGTGCCTGGCGCAGAGTCGCGTCGTAGGGGTCGGTGAAATCGATGTGTTCCAGCGGGCCGGACTCGCCGTCGAAGAAGGTGGACTCCCGGCCCCAGCTGTAGTCGATGAGCTGATCCGGCACGGCGAGGGTGCCCAGAGGCGGCTCGGCGGGGACGACCCCGACGGCGTTGACCGCGATCACCCGGCACACGCCGAGCTGGTCCAGGGCCCAGAGGTTGGCGCGATAGTTCACGCGGTGGGGCGCGATGTCGTGACGGTCGCCGTGGCGTGACAGAAACCAGAACCGCTCGCCCTCTGCGGCCAGCTCCATGAGCGGCGCGGACGGCGGGCCGAACGGCGTGGTCATCTCCCGGGTGTCCACCACTTCCACGCCGGGCATGCGTTCCAGCCCGGAGCCGCCGATCACCGCGATGCCACTGTGCGTTGTCGCCTCTCCCATTGCCTCGCCCGTTACCTCCCCCATCACAAGGGTTCCTCGAGAGCGTACAGGCCCGGCAGCTCGCGCCATCGGCCCTGGTAATCCATGCCGCAGCCGACGATGTAGCGGTCCGGCACCAGCAGACCGCAGAAGTCCGGGCTGAACGGCGCCGCGCGGTCGGGCAGGTCCTTGACGGTCAGCACGCAGGTGAGCACCTCGCGGGCCCCGGCCTCGCGGCAATGATTCGCGACCGCCGCCAGCGTGACACCCTCGTCGAGGATGTCGTCGACGACGAGCACGGAGCGGCCCGCGAGCGGCGTCTCCGGCAGCGCATGCCAGCGCAGCTCCCCGCCTTCCGCGCCGCGGCCGTAGCGCCCCACCCGCAGGGTATCGTTCACGTGGGGGATGGCGAGCCGCCGGGAGATCTCGCCGGCGGGCATGCGCCCGCCCTCCAGCACGGCGACCAGCACGGGCTCCCGGCCCGCCAGGCGGGTGCTGATGGCGCCGGCCAGCCGGTCGAAGGCGGCGGCCACCTCCGCGGGGCTCGCGATGCGCTCGGCACCCTCGGGGATGCGCACGCCGCTGCCCTGATCGCAGGAGAGGTCGTCAGGCATCGAGTTCCAGCACCGGTCGGTCCATGGCCTCCGCCAGTTCGGCGTGCAGCGCCTGCCAGCGCTCGCCGCCCAGCAGCCGCTGCCGGCCGGTCCGCCGGCGCCCGTGTAAGCGGGCCAGGCGGACCAGGCTGGGCGGATTGCGGTAGTCGCCGAGGCCCTCGGCCGTCGCCTCGGCCCGCGCCCGGTCATTGCAGACCAGCACCATATCGCAGCCGGCGTCGAGCGCCGCCCGGGCCCGGCGCGACATGCTGCCGACGCTCTCGGTGGCCTTCATGCTGAGGTCGTCGGAGAACACGGCGCCGTTGTAGCCCAGCCGCCCGCGCAGCTCCTCGCCGATCCACCAGGGGGAGAAGGTGGCCGGGCGGGCATCCACTTCACTGTAGACCACGTGGGCCGTCATGATGCCCGGCACGCCGGCGCGCACCAGGCGCTCGAAGGGCTTCAGATCCTCCATGATCTCGCCGTAGGGACGGCGGTCGACCGGCAGTTCCTCGTGGGAATCGGGCACCACCGCGCCGTGTCCGGGATAATGCTTGGCCACGGCCGCCATGCCGGCGTCCTGCATGCCGTACATGCAGGCCGCCGCGAGTTCGCCCGCCGCTTCGGGGGTGGCGTGGAAGGCCCGGTCGCCGATGACCTCGCTGAGGCCCCAGTCGAGATCGAGCACCGGCGCGAAGGAGAAATCGACCCCGACCGCACCCAGTTCGGCTGCCAGCAGCCAGCCGGTGTGGCGAGCCAGCCGCCGGCCCGTGTCCGGATCGACGTCATAACGCCGGCCGAGCCAGCGGGCGGCCGGCAGCTCCGTGAAGCCCTCGCGGAAGCGCTGGATGCGGCCGCCTTCCTGATCGACCGCGACCAGGAGCGCCGGCGTGCGCAGCCGGTGGATCGCCTCCGTCAGGGCCGCCAGCTGATGCGGCGAGGCATAGTTGCGGCCGAACAGGATCACGCCGCCGACGGCGGGATGCATGAGGAAATCCCGATCCGCCGGCGTGAGTTCCGTCCCTTCGATATCCGCCATCAGCGGGCCGAGTGACATGGCCCCTCCGTCGCTACGCCCGAATGTCTCGCCACAGACCGACAAAATACTTTAGAAGCTAAGTATAAAACTTTGAACTTCATCATATTCTGTCGAATACCGCGACGGATTCCATGTGGCTCGTATGGGGGAACATATCCAGAACGCCGGCCGCAGACAATCGCAGGCGCCCCGGGGCGGTCAGCGTGCCGGCGTCCCGGGCCAGGGTGCCGGGGTGGCAGGAGACATAGACCAGCCGTCGCGGCGGCCGCTCGGCGAAGTGACGGGCCAGCGTATCGGCGCCCGGCCGCGCGGGATCGAGCAGCACCCGGTCCCATTCGGAGCGCAACCAGTCCTCTGCCGGATCGGGCTCGGCCAGGTCCCGATGCAGGAAGGAGACGTTGCCGAGGCCGTTGGCCGCCGCGTTCTCCTCGGCGCGCCGCACCAGATCGGCGCTGCCCTCGATGCCCAGCACTTCACCCGACCGCCGTGCCAGAGGCAGCGTGAAATTGCCGATACCGCAGAACAGGTCCAGCACGCGCTCTTCCGGCCCGGGCGCGAGCAGCTCCACCGCCCGCGACACCAGCGCCCGGTTCAGCGGCCCGTTCACCTGGACGAAATCCAGCGGCCGGAACCGGATCGACAGGTCGAACTCGGGCAACTCGTAGCAGAGCGGTTCGGGCAGGCCGCCGTCGGCATCCGGCAGCGGCTGCACCGTCTCCGCCCCGCCGGTCTGCAGGAAGAAACGCAGCGCGTGCATCTCCGCGAAGCCCCTGAGCCGCGCCTCGTCCTCCTTGGACGGCGTCTCGAGCACCCGCAGCACCAGGGCGGTCAGGTTGTCGCCGACTGCGACCTCGATCTGCGGGATCTGCTCGCGCACCGACAGCCCGGCGATGAGTTCCGCCAGTTCGCCGAGCAGCCCGCCGACCGGCTCCGCGAGGACCTCGCAGCGGCCCGTGTCGGTCACGTAGGGCTTGAAACGCTCCCGGAAACCCACCAGCACCCTGCCCTTGCCGTGGACATAGCGCACGCCCAGACGGGCGCGGCGCCGGTAATGCCAGGCGGGCCCGCGCAGCGGCTCGAGCACTTGTTCGGGCGTGACGCCGCCGATGCGCTCCAGGTTGTCGAGCAGGACCTGCTGCTTGGCCTCGATCTGGCGCTCGGCGGCCAGGTGCTGCAGCGAGCAGCCGCCGCAGATGCCGTACACCGCGCAGCGCGGCTCCACCCGGTCCGGCGAGGGCTCCAGCACGGCCTCCAGCCGCGCCTCGTCGAAGTTCTTCCGCCGCCGCAGCCGCAGGAAGCGCACCCGCTCGCCGGCGAGGGCGCCGTCGACGAATACCTTCTTGCCGGGCACGTCGGCGATGCCGCGCCCGTCGTGGGTAATGCCGAGGATGCCGGCCTCTTCCGGCTCGCGCTGCTTCTTCGCCATGAGTCAGGCCTCAGCGCCCGTCGGCGCCATCCCAGGCCTCGAGGAACTCCGCGAAGTGCGCCTCCCCGCTCTCGCCGAGGGTCCGTCGCACCCGCTCGTATTCCTGCTCGAGATCGGCCGCCGACATGCGGCCGCGCATGAACTCGAAGCGCAGATAGACCAGGTAGGTGTTGACGACGTCCGTCTCGCAGTAATTGCGTATGCCCGCGATGTCGCCCGCCTGCCACGCGCCCCAGACCTTGTCGCCGCTCATGCCGAGCTTGCCGGGGAATCCGAGCATCACGGCAATGTCGTCCAGGCCCGCCCGGGCGCGCGCCTGGTAACCGGACAGCACGTCCATCAGGTCGATGTGGCGCCAGTGGAAGCGGCCCAGGTAGTTGTTGTAGCGGTAGTCGCGCTCGGTGTCGCCGGTCTCCCAGTAACGCGACGCCACCACGCCGTGCAGGAGCGCCCGATAATGCAGCACCGGCAGGTCGAAACCGCTGCCATTCCAGGACACGAGCGTCGGCGCGAAGCGCTCGACGCCGTCGAAGAAGCGGGTGACGATCTCCGCCTCGTCGGCATCCGGCTCGCCCAGACTCCAGACCCGGAAGCTGTCGCCGGTCCTGAGCGCCGCCGAGATGGCGACCACCCGGTGCAGATGCAGGGGCATGAACTCGGTGCCGGCGTCCTGCAGCCGCTTGAACGTCATGGCCGTCGCCACGTCGTCGTCGGAGAGGTCGCCCAGATCCCACAGGCGCCGCCCGGCGTCGATGTCCGGTATGGTCTCTATATCAAAGGCAAAACAGTGCATTAATCTATCTTCTTAATTTGAATTATCATCCATTCGATCATCCACTGGATCATCGCCGGGCGACTCGTCTGCCCTCTCCGCGACGGCGAATGCGAGCACCAGCCCCGCCTCGTCGGTCAGGCTGACGTGGGTGTTGCCGATACCGAGCCGCCGGCAGACCGCCTGCCCGCGCTCCGAGAAGATCACCACCGGCCGGCCGCGGGGATCGGGCACGAAGCCGGCATCCCGGATCCACATGCCGTGGGCGAAACCGGTGCCCATGGCCTTCACCACCGCCTCTTTGGCCGCGAAGCGCATCGCCAGGAATCGCACCGGGCGCTTGTTGCGCCGGAACAGCTCGGCTTCCCGCGGCATCAGCAGCCGGCGCACGAAATGCTCGCCGAACCGCTGGTAGGCATCGGCGATACGGGAGATCTCGACGACGTCCGTGCCGACGCCGAATATCAAGAGCCCCGCGCTCCCTGCATCAGCTCGCGCATGCGCGCCACGGCGGGACCGAGCCCCTCGATGACAGCGCGCGCAATGATGGCATGGCCGATGTTGAGTTCGACGATCTCCGGGATGGCGGCCACGGGCCCGACGTTGTGATAGTGGAGGCCGTGGCCCGCATGCACGGTCAGCCCGTTCTCTGCGCCGAAGCGCGCGGCCTCGCGGATCCGCTCGAGCTCCCCGGCCTGCTTCGCTCCCTCCG
The DNA here is from genome assembly GCA_035655155.1 of Woeseiaceae bacterium. GTDB lineage: Bacteria > Pseudomonadota > Gammaproteobacteria > Steroidobacterales > Woeseiaceae > Lentisalinibacter. Next base: position 26,019 of record DASRVH010000084.1, on the reverse strand, counting down.
CATCCGCATAGGCACCCGTGTGCAGCTCCACCACCGGCGCACCGCAATCCCAGGCCGCCCTGAGCTGCTCGGGATCGGGATCGATGAACAGCGACGGCCGGATGCCCGCAGTGGAGAGCTGCAGCACGGCGTCGGTCACCTCGTCCTGCCGCGAGACTACGTCCAGGCCGCCCTCGGTCGTGAGCTCCTCCCGCTTCTCCGGCACCAGGCAGCAATCGGCCGGGCACAGCTCGAGAGCGATGGCGATCATCTCCTCCGTAACGGCCATCTCCAGGTTCATGCGCGTCTGCAGCGTGCCGGCCAGCACCCGCACGTCACGGTCCTGGATGTGGCGCCGGTCCTCACGGAGGTGCACCGTGATGCTGTCCGCGCCCGCCCGCTCCGCGATGAACGCCGCCTCCACGGGATCGGGATAGCGGGTGCCCCGCGCCTGGCGCAGGGTGGCCACGTGGTCGATGTTCACTCCGAGTTTCAGTGTCTGCATCTCGCTGTCTTCCTGTCCGACCCGGCGGCGGTTTTGCCCCGGTCCCACCCTAGCCGGGCTCGCCGTCGCCCGCCTCGGCGCGCCGGCGCATCGCGCGCATCACCCGCCGGCTGTTGAGTTCCCTGCCCTCCAGGCAGTGCTCCAGCGCCGACTGCAGAATGCGGCGCGCCCGCTTGAGGAGCGCCGGATCCTGCAGCCGCTCGGCAGCGATATCCCGGAGCTCGGCGCCGCTGTACAGGGAGGCATCCGGACCGTCCGCTGTGGCCCGGGCGACGCCCTCGGTGGCCTTCACCCGGTACCAGGCGTCCTCCTCCACCGGCAGGCCGGTAACCATATCATGCTCCAGATCCAGGCCGTAGCCGATGGCACGCAGCAATCTCAGCTCGAAGCAGCGCAACGTGAACTCGACGTCGGGACGGCCGGCCAGGCCGGTGACCGCCGCCTCGTAGGCGGCGTAGACATCGGGCTGAGCGTCATGGCGATGGGTGAGCTTCAGCACCAGTTCGTTTACGTAGAAACCGGCCATCAGCGCATCGCCGGAGAGGTCGGGCAGCCGGCCGGCCGCCTCCACGCCGGTGAGCGTGCCGAGGTCGCCCGCGATGGTCCAGGACAACTCCAGGGGAGCGAACGGCCGCAGTACCCCGCGGTAGCGCGAGCGGGCGGAGCGCACGCCCCGGGCCACCAGGCCGATGCGGCCGTGATCCCGGCTGAAGATTTCGATCAGCTGGCTCGAGTCCCGGAACGGCCGGCTGTGCAGCAGGAAACCGGGCTGGGAGGCGATGCGCGAGCGCTGGCTCACCGGGTCTCGTAACCGAACTCGCGCAGGCTCTTCTCGCTGTCCGCCCAGTTCTCGCGCACCTTGACCCACAGCTCCAGGTGCACGGGTGCGCCCAGCATCCGTTTCAGCTCCCGCCGCGCGGAGGTGCCCACCGCCTTCAGGACGCCGCCGCCCCGCCCGACCACGATCCCCTTGTGGGACGGCTTGTCCACGTACACGACGGCGTCGATCTCGTAGCCGGTGCGGCTGCGATCGAACTTCTCGATGACCACGGTCAGCCCGTAGGGCAGCTCGTCGCGCAGCCTCAGCATCAGCTTCTCGCGGATCAGCTCCGCCGCCATGAAGCTCTCGCTGCGGTCGGTGACGGTATCCCGGTCGTACAGCGCCGGCGAGACCGGCAGGTAGCGGGGAATGAGCGCGAGCAGGCGGTCCACGTTGTCGCCCGTGCGCGCCGACAGCGGCACGATCTCGGCGAATTCCGCCTTGTCGGCCACCCGGGCCAGCGTCTCCAGCAGACGCTCCTTCGGCCGGACGAGATCGGCCTTGTTGGCGATCGCGATGACGGGATGACCCGAGTCACGGATGCGGTCCAGCACCATCTGGTCCGCGCCGCGCCAGCCCCTGGCGTCGAACATGAACAGCAAAAGATCCGCCTCCGCGGCCGCGCCGGTGGCGGCACGGTTCATCGCCCGGTTGATGGCGCGCGGCTGATTGCCGTGCAGGCCCGGCGTGTCCACGAAGATGATCTGCGCGCCCTCCCGCTCGGTGATGCCGTGTATGCGGTGCCGGGTGGTCTGCGGCCGGGGCGTGACGATGCTCACCTTGCGGCCGACGATGCGGTTGATCAGCGTGGACTTGCCCACGTTCGGCCGCCCGACGACGGCCACGAAACCGCACCTGTGATCCTGTTGTTGCTGTTGTTCCGACATGGGGGTCCTATGATGGCGAGCCGGCGGTCAGGGAGGCAAGCAGCCGGTGCGCGGCCTCCTGTTCCGCCTCCCGCCGGCTGGCGCCGCTCGCCGTCGCTTCGCCGTGCGGCTGCGCCAACCGGCAGCGGACCTCGAAGCGCTGCGCGTGCGCCGGTCCGCTGGCGCCGATCATCTCGTAGGCAGGCAGCGGCAAGCCGCGGGCCTGCAGCCATTCCTGCAGGCGGGTCTTCGGATCCTTCAGCGAGTCCCCCTCGGGCAGGTGCTCGAGCCGCCGGGAGTAGAGGCGGTGCACCACCCGCTCGGCCTCCGCGTAGCCGCCGTCGCGGAAGATGGCCCCCAGCAGCGCCTCCAGTCCGTCGGCCAGGATGGAGTCTCGCCGGAAGCCGCCGCTCTTCATCTCGCCGGAGCCGAGCTTCAGGTACTCGCCCAGACCGTGCTGGCGGGCGATCTGCGCCAGGGAATGGTCGCGCACCAGGCGGGAACGCAGCCGGCTCAGTTCTCCCTCCTCGGCCTCGGGGCGGAGCGAGATCAGGGCATCGGAGATGACGCAGTCGAGCACCGCGTCACCCAGGAACTCGAGCCGCTCGTTACTGCGGCCCGGCGCGCTGCGATGCGTGAGCGCGCGCTCCAGCAGGGTGGCGTCGCCGAACTCGTAGTCGAAGGTCCGCTGGACCCATTGGGTGATGTCTTCCAAAGCCCGGCGTGTCGCCCCCCAGATCAGCCCGGATCAGCTGAGGTCAGCTGCGGTCAGCTGCGGACCTCGACTGTCTTGTTGAAACTGACCGCGAACGAGATATTCGAGATGAACGGCGTGCGGTTCTCGTAATCGGCCTCGATGACATAGCCGTCGGCGATCTTCTTGATGCTCAGGTCCCGCTCGCTGATGATGTTGATGCTCTCGATGTCGAAGCGGCGCGAGAGCGAGCGCATCAGGTCCTGCCGGGTGGGCCCCTGTCCCTCGAACTCGTCCTTCACCCCGTCGAGCACGCTCACGATCTTCATGTGCTCGAGATAGACGGGCACCAGGCGGATGCCGGCAAAGACGAACAGGCCGACGAAGGCCACGAGGATGAGCATGCCGAGGGTCGTCATGCCCCGCTGCCTGCCGCCGCAATCGATGTGACGAAGCTCCACCATATCCGCCTCCGGAACCTATTGGGAAAGCGTTATGTCACGCGATATTAACCGATCACGCAGTGACCTGCGCCACATTATCGGATTTTGTCGCCGATGCGATCCCAGCGCGGCCACTCGCCCCACTGCCAGTTGAGCCAGATGCGGCTGGCCCGTCCCACCAGGTTGTCCTCCGGCACGCAGCCCACCTGGGGGAAGCGGCTGTCCCGGCTGTTGTCCCGGTTGTCGCCCATCATGAAATAACAGCCCTCGGGCACCTCGAAGCGGTAGACGCCGGACAGCGGGCTGCGCTGGAGCAGGACCAGGTGTTCGTTATCGCCCAGGCGCTCGATGAACAGCTGCCCCGCCTCGCCGTCCTCGGTCCAGCGCTCGGCGGCCTCCATCTCGACCGGCTCGCCGTTGATGAACAGCCGATGGTTGCGGTACACGATCTCGTCGCCGGGCAGCCCGACCACGCGCTTGATGTAGTTGATATCGGGGTTGGACGGCAAACGGAAGACCGCGATGTCTCCCCGCTCGGGCCGCCCGGTCTCCACCACCTCGGTGTGCAGCACCGGCAGGCGCAGACCGTAGGAGAACTTGGAGACGAAGATGAAGTCGCCCACCAGCAGGGTGGGCACCATGGAGCTCGACGGGATGCGGTAGGGCTCGAACGCGAACGAGCGTATCGCCAGCACCAGCAGCAGCACGGGGAAGAAGGAGCGCGAATACTCCACGATCCTCGGCATGCCGGCGCCGGCGTCCGCCTCGGCGCGGGCGCGGCGCCCGCGGCCGGCCAGGGCCCAGAGTAGCCAGATCACGCCGGTGATCAGCGTGGCCAGTACCAACAGCAGTGACAGGTCCAATTTCATTTCCGCGCGACGATCCGGTTGAGCACCTTACTTCTCCACCTGCAGTACGGCAAGGAACGCTTCCTGAGGAATCTCCACCGAGCCCAGCTGTTTCATGCGCCGCTTGCCCTCCTTCTGCTTCTCCAGCAGCTTGCGCTTGCGGCTGACGTCGCCGCCGTAGCACTTCGCCGTCACGTTCTTGCGCAGGGCCTTGACCGTGCTGCGCGCGATCACGTGAGCGCCGATCGCCGCCTGTATGGCCACCTCGAACATCTGCCGCGGTATCAGCTCCCTCATCTTCTCCACCAGTTCGCGGCCGCGTGGATAGGCTTTCTCCCGATGGACGATGACCGACAGCGCGTCCACCTTCTCCTTGTTGATCAGGATGTCGAGGCGCACGAGATTGGCCGCCTGGAAGCGGGCGAAGTGATAGTCGAAGCTCGCGAAGCCGCGGCTGGCGGATTTCAGCCGGTCGAAGAAGTCGAGCACCACCTCGGAGAGGGGCATCTCGTACTCCAGCGATACCTGGCCGCCGAGGTAGAGCATCTTGGTCTGCACGCCGCGCTTCTCGATACACAGCTTCATGACGGCACCGACGTGCTCCTCGGGCACCAGGATGCCGGCGACGATGATCGGCTCGCGGATCTCGGCGATCTCGCCTGTCGGCGGCAGGGCGGACGGATTGTCCACGCTGGTTATCTCTCCGCTCACGGTCAGCACTTCGTAGACGACGGTGGGCGCCGTGGTAATGAGGTTGATGCCGTACTCGCGCTCGAGCCGCTCCTGGACGATCTCCATGTGCAGCATACCGAGGAAACCGCAGCGGAAACCGAAGCCGAGCGCCACCGAGGTCTCGGGCTCGAAGTGCAGCGCGGCGTCGTTCAGCCTGAGCTTCTGCAGCGCCTCGCGGAAGGTCTCGTAGTCGTCGGACTGGGACGGGAACAGGCCCGCGAACACCCGCGGCTGCATCTCGCGGAAGCCGGGCAGCGGCTTCTCGCAGGGCCGCTTGTCGATGGTCAGCGTGTCGCCGACGGGCGCCCCGTCGATCTCCTTGATGCTGGAGATGACGAAGCCCACCTCGCCCGCCTCCAGCGTATCCGTATCCAGCATCTTCGGCGTGAACTTGCCGACCCGGTCCACCTGGTGTGCGCGGCCGGTCGACATGACCCGGATCTTGTCCCGGTTCGTCAGCGTGCCGTTCACCACCCGCACCAGACAGACCACGCCCACGTAGTTGTCGAACCAGGAATCGACGATCAGCGCCTGCAGCGGCGCCTCCGTGTCGCCAACCGGCGGCGGTATCCGGGTGACCAGCGTATCCAGCAATTCGCGCACCCCCTCGCCGGTCTTCGCGCTGACCAGCACGGCGTCGTGCGCCTCCAGGCCGATGATCTCCTCGATCTCGTTGACCACCTTCTCGGGCTCGGCCGCCGGCAGGTCGATCTTGTTCAGGACGGGCACCACTTCCAGCCCCTGATCGATGGCCGTATAGCAGTTGGCGACGCTCTGCGCCTCCACGCCCTGGGCGGCATCCACCACCAGCAGCGCGCCCTCGCAGGCAGCCAGCGAGCGGGAGACCTCGTAGGAGAAGTCCACGTGGCCCGGCGTATCGATGAAATTCAGTTCGTAGACGCTGCCGTCCGTCGCCGTGTACTCCAGCGATACGGTCTGCGCCTTGATGGTGATGCCCCGCTCGCGCTCCAGATCCATCGAATCCAGCACCTGGGCGGCCATCTCCCGGTCACTCAGCCCTCCGCAGATGTGGATGATGCGGTCGGCCAGAGTGGACTTGCCGTGGTCGATATGCGCGATGATCGAGAAGTTGCGGATGTTCTTCATATAAGCGGAGTCGACTCAGGATGATGCGCGGGGAGCCGCCTCGCGGTGCCCGGGCGGGCCCGGATACCCGAGAGTCCCCGGGGCAGCGCGGATTATAAACGGCCCGGGGGCTCCGGTTCGCCGTTTTCGGCCGGCGCGCCGCACCGAGCCAGGTATTCCAGCACCCTGGGTCGGTCCAGCCTGGCCTCGCAGAGCACCCGGCCGTCCGCCTCGAGCACCGGCACGCGCAGCCCGTAGCGCTCGACCAGTTCCGGATCGCGATCGACGTCGCGCAGGTGGATGCGGACCCGGCCGCGCGTCAGCGGCATGAGTTCCTCGATGAGGACCTCGCACAAATGGCAGCCGCGCCGCGTATAGACGGTGAGTTCAGGCATCCGCGCGGGCCTCCGCGGGTCCGGTCACGAGCAGGCGGGGATGGCAGCGGCCTGCCGCGTCCATGCGCCTTGAGGCGAGGCGGGCCAGTGGCAGCGCCGCCGCGAATCCGCCGAACGCGAGACCGATGACCGCCGGCTCGCCGAGACCGAGCAGGGTCGCCGCCGCGCTGCCCGCGAGCAGACCCGCAAGCGGGATGCCGTACACGGCAACGGCGGCTGCGGCGAGACCGCGCTGCTCCAGGGCCACGCGGACGGTGTCGCCCGGCGCCGGCCGGTAACCCGGCGGCCGGGGCAGTACCAGCCGGCCCTCGCCCGCCCGCGCGGCGGCGAAACCGAAACCGCAGCCCTCGCCGCGCGCGCAGCGCGCGCAGGACCCTGCCGTTGTCACACGGACGGCGACCGTCTGCCCGTCCACGGCCTCGACCCGGGCGTCGCGGAACAGCAGTCCGTCGCAGTCACTCACCGGCGGGCGCGGCGGCGAGAGAATTGGCGATCATCCGCACCGTATGGCCCGGCACCTCGCCGATCACCGTGACCTGATGTCCGTTGATCACGGTGCCGAAGGCGTAGGCGGCGCCGATCCGGGAGGCGCCTTCGAGTTTGCCGGCGCCGTGCTGCCGGGATTCCACGAAGACGGACACGCTGGCGACGCCGTCGGAGTAGACGATGTGCGCCACCTCGCCCTCGCTATCCGGGAAACGCTCCGTGCCCGCGGAAACCAGCCGGAAGCCGCTCGGGACTTCGCGGGCCTCGAAGCCGGTGGGATTGACGTCGTCGCGTCCGGCCGTCTGGCCGGCGTCCCGCACCCAGGTGAAACCCTCGATATCCATCGACGGGCGGAAAGCCGAGGCCGGGATGGGCTTGCCGATGGTGATCTCGGCGAAGCGCATCTCCTCCACGATATCGCCGCCGGTCCCCACCACCTGGCGCCGCAGCGGCAGCGCCGAGGCCTTGTCCAGCCAGAGACGGTGGCCGAAGCGGAAATGATCGCGGGGGCGGATGGCCAGTTGCACCGAAGGGCGGCCCACCACGCGCTCGTAGTCCTCGATGGTGAGGTCGTAGCTGCGGGACAGCGCCTCTGGCTGCACGGCGAGCCGGCCGAACAGGCCTTCCTGATTGATCTGCTGCTCCACCAGCACCATGCGGCTCTCGGGCAGGATGCAATGCACCTCGTCGCCGGCACGGATGATCTCCCGGCCGGCGCCGTCCAGGGATTCCAGCTTCTCGCTCACCTCGCCGTCCTCGTAGCGATGGACGACGCGCAGCGTCTGCACCTGACCGTTATGCACCCGCACGACGGTGCCGCTGTAGTTGGCCTGCTCGACGGCCACCGCCATCCGCTGCAGCCATTCCATGGGCGAGGGTTCCGCCGCCAGCGCGGCGCCGCACAGCGTCGCCGCGGCGAAGCCGGCGAAGAAGCTGCCGCCGCGAACCGCTGCGTTACCGGACCGCATCATCCACCGGATTCTCGGCCGTTCCCGTGCGTCCGTCTTCAGAGGTCACCGTGGAGTCGTCCGTGGCGTATTCAAGAGGGGCGTTCGGCTGCGTGACGATACGGCTGTGCATGCCGCTGCGCATCAGTGTACCAGCCCGCTCGCCGTGGCTGATCATGTAGTTTGTCAGCCGCGCCGGCACGGCGCTGACCGGCCGGACCGTGACGGCCGCGTCCGCCGGAACGGTGTAGGCATAACCCTCTGCAGTGGCATCCAGCGGCGCCGCGACCCGTTCTTCCTCTGCAGTCTCCGCCGTAACCGCCTCGGGTCCGGCCACCTCCCCGGTGTTCTGCAGCCCCATCAGCGCAACCACTGCCACGCCGGCGGCCACCGCCACGCCCGCCGCCGGCCGCAGCCAGCGGGAGCGGACGGCTGCGTCCTCGCGGTACGTGCTTTCGCCGTCGAGCGCTGCCGCTATCCGAGCGGCCAGGTCGACGCCCGCCAGGCGTTCGCCGCGCAGCGCCTGCCCTATCAGCAGATAGCGTCCGGCGACGCGCCGGAGATCGGCGTCGCCCTGCAGCCGCCGCAACAACAGCTCCGCTTCTCCGTCGGGCAGTTCGTCGTCCAGGAAGGCCGACATCTGGTCTCGTAGCTTGTCGTTCATGTCACACCGATCTCGTCCGCCGATTTCGACTGCCGGACCGCGCGCCTCATGCGAGGAGCGGCTCGATCCGTTTACTGATGGCTTCTCTCGCCCTGAAGATGCGCGAGCGCACGGTACCCACGGGGCACTCCATGGTCTCTGCGATCTCCTCGTAGGTCATGCCTTCCAACTCGCGCAGGATGATGGCTGTGCGCAGATCCTCGGGCAGGTCCTGGATCGCCTCGTCGATGGTCTGCTGCACTTCGTCCTTCATCAGGACCCGTTCCGGGCTGTCGATATCCTTCAGACGGGCCTGCATGTCGTATTGTTCCGGATCCTGGAGATCCAGGTCGTATTCCACCGGCCGGCGCTTGGCCGCCACCAGGTAGTTCTTGGCCGTATTGACGGCGATGCGGTACAGCCAGGTGTAGAAGGCGCTGTCGCCGCGGAACCGGGGCAGGGCCCGGTAGGCCTTGAGGAATGCCTCCTGGGCCACGTCGTTGGCCTCGTCGGGGTCCCGCACATAGCGCATCACCAGGTTCACGATCTTCGTCTGGTACTTGAGAACGAGCAGGTTGAAAGCCTGCTTGTCCCCCTGCTGTACCCGCTTCACCAGTGCGGCGTCGCTCCGCTTCGCGCTCATCGGCCGGACTCACGCAGGACGGTATCGCGCACTGCCAACGCAATAGACAGGGGGCCGTCTGGAAAGTTCTCGGGATAAGGCATCGGAGAGAAGGAAAATCCTCGTTTGTGATGCGCCTCACGCGGCGTGCCGACGCCGCGGCGGGATGCAGCGAATGACGAACCTGATGAAAGCCGCCTGGACGACGGATTCAATTCTAGCAGTTGGGCGAGTTTGCAACCAAAGCGCCTCGGCGCGTCCGCCAGAGTATGCGCAGGCGGCGCCAGTCGTCTCCGCTCCCCGATCGCGGCCGCCGCAGCGGCACCAGCCACCGCCGCCCGCCCTCGCTGCGGAATGCCGCCAGCGCCGCCCGGCGGCCGAACCAGCTCGCCGGCGACAGCCTGACGGGCACCTCCCGGCCGCCGCTGCCGAGCGCCCAGCCGCGGGCCGGATCGTAGCTCACCGACTCGGGCAGCGGAGCAAGGCCGGCGAGGCGGCGGTGACACAGCAGCCCTGCTGTCAGCGGCAGAGTGCCGGCCATGCGGCCCCACCCCGTGCCGACCGCAGCCAGCGCGACGGCCGTGAGCAGCGCGGCCGTCGCGACGTAGCCGTGCAGCCAGCGCCCGTGCGAACGGTCAACGGGCAGAGAAATCGCGAATGCGGCGGATGATGGCGGCAAAGCCGGGCTCCGGTTCGGCTCTGCCGAGCAGGTAAGCCCATATTTCCGGGTCCTGCGACTCCAGTAAGGCCGCGAAATCCGCCTTTAAGGGCTCTTCCAGGCGCGGATACTCCTGTTCCAGGAATGCGCTCAGGAGGACGTCGAGCTCGCGCATGCCGCGCCGGCACAGCCAGCGCAGCCGCCCCGGCGGCGCTGCGGAATCGGTCACGATCCTGCGGCCCTCAGAGCCGACGCTCTGCCAGCATCTTCTTCGTCTCGGCGATGGCCCTCGCCGGATTGAGACCCTTCGGACAGGTCTGGGTGCAGTTCATGATGGTGTGGCACCGGTACAGGCGGAACGGATCTTCCAGGGCATCCAGCCGCTCCCCGGCGGCCTCGTCCCGGCTGTCCACGAGCCAGCGGTAGGCCGCCAGCAGCGTGGCCGGGCCGAGATAACGGTCGCCGTTCCACCAGTAGCTCGGGCAGGCAGTGGAGCAGCAGGCGCACAGGATGCAGGCCGACGGGCTGTTGATCTTCTCCTGGTCCTCCTTGGACTGCAGGCGCTCGCGGTCCGGCGGTGCCGGCGTGCGGGTCTGCAGCCAGGGCTTGATGGAGGCGTACTGGGCATAGAAGTTCGTGAGGTCGCCCACCAGGTCCTTCACCACCGGCAGGTGCGGCAGCGGGTAGACCTTGATGTCGCCGCCGACGTCCTCGTTGGCGGTGGTGCACGCCAGCTGGTTGCCGCCGTCGATATTCATCGCGCAGGAGCCGCAGATGCCCTCGCGGCAGGAGCGGCGGAAGGTGAGCGTGGGGTCGATCTCGTTCTTGATCTTGATCAGCGCGTCGAGAACCATCGGACCGCACTCGTCCATGTCCACCTCGTAGGTATCCATGCGCGGGTTCTCGCCGCTGTCCGGGTCGTAGCGATAGACCACCAAGCGGCGCACGTTCTTCGCGCCGTCCGGGGCGGGGAAATGCCGGCCCTTCCCTATCCGTGAGTTCTCCGGGAGTCGAAATTCTGCCACGTCTGCCGATTCCTCTTGGTGTTGCCGAGTCGGGTACGCCCGCCCGCGTCAGTAGGTGCGCGCCTTTGGCGGGATGGCCTGGACCTCGTCCGTCAGCGTCTGACCGTGCACGGGCCGGTAGTCGATCTCCACCCCGCCATCCTCGCCCACCCAGGCGAGCGTGTGTTTCATCCAGTTCTCGTCGTCGCGGTCCGGGTAGTCCTCGCGCGCCTGGGCGCCGCGGGACTCCTTCCGGTTGGCCGCGGAGTGGATGGTGGCCAGCGCGTTCAGCAGCAGGTTCTCCAGCTCCAGCGTCTCCACCAGGTCGGAGTTCCAGATCATGGACTTGTCGGCCACGCTCACCCGGCCGAAGTCGCCGAAGGTGCCCTCGAGTTTCTCGATGCCCTCCGCCAGCAGGTCGCCGGTGCGGAACACGGCCGCATGATTCTGCATGAGTTTCTGCATCTCGAGGCGGATCTCCGCGGTCGGGCGCTCGCCGTCGCGCGCGAGCAGGCCGCGGATCTTCTCCACCGTCGCCTTGCCCGCCTCGTCCGGCAGCGGCTTGTGGCGCGCGCCCCGGTCCATGCTCTCGGCGCAATGCCGCGCCGCCGCGCGGCCGAACACCACCAGGTCCAGCAGGGAGTTCGAGCCCAGTCGGTTGGCGCCGTGCACCGATACGCAGCCCGCCTCGCCGACGGCCATGAGACCGGGCACCACGCTGTCCGGGTCGCCGTCCCTCGAGGTCACCACCCGGCCCTTGTAGTCCGTGGGAATGCCGCCCATGTTGTAGTGGACCGTGGGCAGCACGGGGATGGGCTCTTTCAGTACGTCGACGTTGGCGAAGATCTTCGCCGTCTCGGCGATGCCGGGCAGACGTTCCTCGATCACCTCGCGGCCGAGGTGCTCCAGGTGCAGGTAGCAATGGTCTTTCTCCGCGCCCACGCCCCGCCCCTCGCGGATCTCGATGGTTTCCGCCCGGCTGACGACGTCCCGGGAGGCGAGATCCTTCGCGTTGGGCGCATAGCGCTCCATGAAGCGCTCGCCCTCCGCGTTGGTGAGGTAGCCGCCCTCGCCGCGCACGCCCTCGGTGATGAGGCAGCCCGCGCCGTAGATGCCGGTGGGGTGGAACTGCACGAACTCCATGTCCTGCACCGGCAGGCCGGCACGCAGCACCATGCCGCTGCCATCGCCCGTGCAGGTATGCGCGGAGGTGCAGGAGAAGTAGGCGCGGCCGTAACCGCCGGTGGCGAGGATGACCTGATGCGCGCTGAAGCGATGCAGGCGCCCGGTGGCGAGATCCAGTGCCACGACGCCGCGGCAGACGCCGTCTTCCATGATCAGATCGATGGCGAAGTACTCGATGAAGAACTCCGCCTCGTGCTTCAGCGACTGCTGGTACAGCGTGTGCAGCATGGCATGGCCGGTGCGATCCGCCGCGGCGCAGGTGCGCTGCGCGGTGCCCTCGCCGAAGTGGGTGGTCATGCCGCCGAAGGGCCGCTGGTAGATGCGCCCGTCCTCGGTGCGGGAGAACGGCACGCCGTAGTGCTCGAGCTCGATCACCGCGTTCGGCGCCTCCTTGCACATGTACTCGATGGCGTCCTGGTCGCCGAGCCAGTCGGAGCCCTTCACCGTGTCGTACATGTGCCAGCGCCAGTCGTCCTCGCCCATGTTGCCCAGCGCCGCGCTGATGCCGCCCTGGGCCGCCACGGTGTGGCTGCGGGTCGGGAAGACCTTGGTCACGCAGGCGGTCGCGAAGCCCGCCTCGGCCAGCCCGAAGGTGGCGCGCAGTCCGGCGCCGCCGGCGCCGACGACGACCACGTCGTACTTGTGGTCGATGAAGTCCTTGTCCAGGCTCATGTATCAGTCCCGAAAGCGATCTTGAGGATGGCGAACAGCGCCGCGACGGCCACCACGACATGCAGGAAACGCGCGGCCAGCAGGGTGATCACGCGGGTGGCGCCGCCCGTGTAGTCCTCGATCACCACCTGGGTGCCGAGGAACGAGTGATAGGTGAGGGTCGCGACCAGCAGCAGCAGCAGCACTGCCGTCACCGGCCGGGCGATCCAGGCAGTCACCGCGCCGTGATCCAGTCCTTCCAGGCCGAGGAGTGCGATGACGAACCACAGGGTGAGCGGCACCAGCGCCACCGCGGTCACCCGCTGCATCCACCAGTGTTCCGTGCCCGACTTGGCCGATCCGAGCCCGAGCGCGCGGGCCATGGGAGTCTTGATGGTCATATCCGCACTCCCTCTAGCTGCCAGAGGCCAGGATGAAGGCCCAAAGGACCGCTGTCGCCACGATGCTGGCCGCGACCACGGTCCAGCCGGAAGCCCTCGTCTGCTCGATCTCGAAGCCCATGCCGGCGTCCCAGAACAGGTGCCGGATGCCGTTGCCGAGATGGAAGAAGAACGCATAGCTGCCGCCGAGCAGGATCAGCAGCCCCGGCGGCGAACCGATGAAGCCCGCGACGGACTGGTAGGCTGCGGCGCCCGAGGCCGCGGCCAGCAGCCAGGCAGCCAGCAGCAGCGTGGAGAGAGACAGCGCCACGCCCGTGCCCCGATGCAGGATGGAAAGCGTGGAGGTAATGCGCCAGCGGTAGACACCGATGTGCGGTGAGAGTGGCCTGTTGGTGTTGTCCATGTCCCTCTTTTTCGTCTGACGAAGCTGTTCCCGATGCCGGCGTCGAACCTCTGTCGTGCACGCAGGACACGGCCGCGCGGTCTCGTCATCCGGCTGCGGACGACGGCCTCTTCGCGGCGGGTGTGCCCGGCGCCCCGGGCCCGGCGGCCCGACGACACCTTTCAGGCCCGCGGGTCCGGCGGCACCTCAGAAGTCTATGCAACGGCCGCCTTTCTCCCAGTCACCGTAACGCGTAGGATCGGGACCCTGACGGCCGCCGATCTCTTTCGGCGCGTCGTCCGCCGGGAGCGGCGCATTTTCAGCCTCTTCGCGGGCTCCGTCGTTGCTCTCCGGGGAGGTTTCGGGCGGCTGCTTAGACATGTTCTAAGTATGCCAGAGGCGATCATTCGATGCACCCGCCAGAACTGAGTCAAACCCTTGAAACCGGGCCAGTACGGCGACGTCCGGAGCGGGCCGGCAGAACAGCCGAGGAGACGAATTGAGCGAACCGTCGAACCCCATCAGCGACGCCCCGGTCTGCCTCGCGGCGACCGGCGCGGACCGGATCGATTTCCTGCAGGGCCAGCTCACCCAGGACCTCGGACGGCTCCCGGCCGACCGGATCCTGACCGCCGCCTGGTGCAACCCGAAGGGCCGCGTGATCGCCCTGCTCACCCTGGTGCACGGCCGCGATCGCGTGCTGCTCTTCCTGCCCGCCTGGCAGGCGGACGACTTCACCGCGCGCCTGCTGCGCTATCGGCTGCGTGCCGACGTGGACATAGAGCCGGAGCCCGAAACGCGGCTCGTCGCCGTCGACTCGGGGCCGGGCGGCATGCAGTTGCCCGAGGGCGAACCCGTGCTGGCCAGGAGGCTGCTGCCGGGCACCGAACCGCGCGTGATGGAGATCTGCACGGCGGCCGATCATCTCGAGGGTCTGGGCGATACGCTGCTCCCTGCCGACGACTGGCGCCGCGCGGCCATCCGCGCCGGGCGTCCCGCGCTGTATCCCGAGACGGCCGAGTCCTTCACGCCCCACATGCTGAACCTGGACCTGCTGGACGCGATCAGCTTCCGCAAGGGCTGCTACACGGGCCAGGAAGTCGTTGCGCGCACGGAGAACCTGGGCCGCCCGTCGCGGCGCATGCTGCGGTTCGGGGCGGCGGCGGAGCCACCGGCGCCGGGCTCGCGTCTGCTGGACGAGGCCGGCGGCGCGGCCGGCACGGTGGTGCGCGCCGCGTCCGGCGACGGTGGCAGTGAATTCCTCGCCGTGGTCTCCATCAAGCAGCTCGGCGGCGAGTTGCGCCTGGAGGACGGCACGCCGGCCGACCCCGGCTCGCTGCCCTACTCCGTGCCGGAACTCGAAGCCGGCTGAGAGTCGTCCGTGCCTTGCTGCTGGCCATGTTCCTGGCCATGCTCCTGGCCGTGCTCCTGGCCGTGCTCCTGGCCGTGCTCCGGCCGCATGTAGGGGAACAGCAGTACGTCCCGGATCGACGGCGAGTCGGTCAGCAGCATCACCAGCCGGTCGATGCCGACGCCGAGGCCGGCGCAGGGCGGCATGCCGTATTCCAGCGCACGGATGTAGTCCTCGTCGTAGGACATGGCCTCCTCGTCGCCGGCGCTTCGATTCTCGACCTGGGCGCGGAAACGCTCCGCCTGGTCCTCGGGGTCGTTCAACTCGGAGAAGCCGTTGGCGATCTCCCGGCCCGCCACGAAAAACTCGAACCGGTCCGCGACGAAGGGGTCGTCGTCGTTGCGCCGGGACAGCGGCGACACTTCCACGGGATAGGCGGTCACGAACGTGGGCTGATCCAGCGTGTCCTCCACGGTCTTCTCGAAGATCTCGATCTGCAGCTTGCCGGGCCCGTAGCCCGGCAGCACCGCAATACCCAGGGACTCCGCCACCTCGGCCAGGTGATCCCGATCGCGAACGCGGGCAGCCTCCAGGCCCGGGTTGGCGTCGAGGATGGACTGCTCGACGGTGACCCGGCGGAAGGCCGGCCCGAAGTCGTAGGTGCTGCCCTGGTACTCGACGGCGGTGGCGCCGCTGACCGCCTCGCAGAGGCCGCGCATCAGGCTCTCCACCAGTTCCATCAGATCGCGGTGATCCGCATACGCACAGTAGAGCTCCAGCATCGTGAACTCCGGATTGTGCTGGGTGGAGATGCCCTCGTTACGGAAGTTGCGGTTGATCTCGTAGACGCGCTCGAAACCGCCGACTACCAGCCGCTTCAGGAACAGCTCCGGCGCGATGCGCAGATACAGCTGCATGTCCAGCGCGTTGTGATGGGTCACGAAGGGGCGCGCCAGCGCGCCGCCCGGCAGCGTCTGCATCATCGGCGTCTCCACCTCCAGGAACTGCCGTTCGTCCATGAAGGCGCGGATGAAGGAGACGATCTCGGAGCGCGTGGTGAACACCCGCCGGCTGTCCTCGTTGATGATGAGATCGACGTAGCGCCGGCGGTAACGGGTCTCCTGGTCGGTAAGACCGTGCCACTTCTCGGGCAGCGGACGCAGGGCCTTCACCAGCAGCCGCAGCACGTCGACCTTGACGCTGAGCTCGCCGGTGCGCGTCCTGAACAGCGTGCCCTCGGCCGCCACGATGTCGCCGAGGTCCCAGCCCTTGAACTGCCGGTACAGACCCTCGGGCAGCGCGTCGCGCTGGATGTAGAGCTGGATCTGTCCGCTGTGGTCCTGCAGCTTCGCGAAGCTCGCCTTGCCCATCACCCGCTTTGCCATCATGCGACCGGCGACGGATACGCGGATGCCCCGCTCCTCCAGCGCCTCGCCGTCCTCCTGGTCCCAGGCGGCATGCAGCTGGGCCGCCAGCGCGTCGCGGCGGAAGTCGTTCGGGTAGGCGCCGCCCGCCTCGCGCAGCTCGGCGAGCTTGCGCCTGCGCTCGGCGATCAGCTTGTTCTCGGATTCCGCGGGCTTGTCCTGACTCAATGCTCTTTCCTCAAATGCTCTGCCAGAGGCTCTGCTAGAGGCCCTGCTTCAGGCTCGCCTCGATGAATTCGTCCAGGTCGCCGTCCAGCACGGCCTGGGTGTTGCCGGTCTCGACCCCGGTGCGCAGATCCTTGATACGCGACTGGTCCAGCACGTAGGAGCGGATCTGGCTGCCCCAGCCGACGTCGGCCTTGGAGTCTTCCAGCGCATCCGCCTCGGCCCGGCGCTTCTGCAATTCCAGCTCGTAGAGTTTTGCCTTGAGCTGCTTCATGGCGGTGGCCTTGTTCTTATGCTGGGAGCGGTCGTTCTGACACTGCACCACGATGCCGGTGGGCTCGTGGGTGATGCGCACTGCCGACTCGGTGCGGTTGACGTGCTGGCCGCCGGCGCCGCTGGCCCGGTAGACGTCGATGCGCAGGTCCGAGGGGTCCACCTCGATGTCGATGTCGTCCTCCACCTCCGGCGAGACGAACACGGACGCGAACGAGGTGTGGCGACGGTTGCCGGAGTCGAACGGCGACTTGCGCACCAGGCGGTGCACGCCGGTCTCGGTCCGGAGCCAGCCGTAGGCGTACTCGCCGACGAACTTCACCGTGGCGCTCTTGATGCCGGCCACCTCGCCCTCGGAGGCCTCGATCATCTCGGTGCGGAAGCCGTGCTGCTCGGCCCAGCGCAGATACATGCGCAGCAGCATCTCGGCCCAGTCCTGCGCCTCGGTGCCGCCGGCGCCGGACTGGATATCGACGAAGGCGTTGGCCGAGTCCATCTCGCCGGCGAACATGCGGCGGAACTCCAGCCCCGCGACGTCGCTCGCAACACCGCCGATGTCCCTGGCGATGGACGACAGGGTGTCCTCGTCGTCCTCCTCGGCCGCCATCTCGAGCAGCTCGCCCGCATCCGCGACGCGGGTGCCGATGCGATCGAGGGTACCGACCACCTTCTCGAGTTCGGCGCGTTCCTGGCCGAGCGCCTGGGCACGCTCGGGGTCCTGCCACACGGCCGGGTCCTCCAGCTCGCGCAGGACTTCGGTCAGTCTCTCCGACTTGCCCGGGTAGTCAAAGATACCTCCTCAGGGCCTCTGCCCTCTCCGAGAGGTCCTCGATCTCAGTTCTGATCTGGTTGGTGTCCATTGCACCCCTCCGAAAACAAGCGGCGCAGTCTATCACGAGTGGCGCGAACGACGGCGCTACAGCCGCTGCATGCTCTCCACCACGAGCTGCGCGCGGCGGATGCCGCCGTACTCGTTGACGTCGAGCCGATAGGCCACGTGCACCCGGTGTCCCGGCAGCACCGTCACCGCGTCGACCTGGTTGAAGGCGATGGCGTCCACCGGCGCGCCCGCACCGCTGCCGGTCAGTCTCAGCTTCCAGTGCCGCTCGCCGACGACGCGGGCCTCGCGGACGGTGAAGACGCCGTCGAACAGCGGCTCCGGGAAGGCCTGGCCCCACGGACCCGCCTCGCGCAGTGCCTCGGCCAGCGGCAGGCCGATGTCCGCCGCCTCGAGTTCGCCGTCGGTGAGCAGCGTGCCGCTGAAGTCCGCGTCGGGGAAACACTCCGCCACCCGGCTGGCCGCCAGCCGGCGAAACCGCTCCAGATTCGGGCGCGGCAGGCTGAGTCCGGCGGCCATGGCGTGGCCGCCGTAGCGCCCGATCAGTTCCGGCGCCGACGCGGCCACTGCGGCGAGCACGTCGCGGATGTGCACGCCCGGTACCGAGCGGGCCGAACCCTTCAGCTCCCCGCCGCCGGCATCGGCGAACGCGATCACCGGGCGGTTGACCCGTTCGCGGATCCGGGAGGCCACCAGGCCGACCACGCCCTGGTGCCAGCCGGGATCGTACAGGGTGACGCAGTGCGGCAGCGCGCTCTCCCCGACCGGCAGGTCGATGTCCTCGATCGATGACAGCGCCTCGGCCTGCATGCGCGCCTCGATGCGGCGGCGCTCGTCGTTGATCTCGGAGAGACGGCCCGCCAGCGCGCGCACCTCGGCGATCGAGTCCGACACCAGCGCCTCGATGCCGGTGCTCATGTCCTCCAGCCGTCCGGCCGCATTCAGACGCGGCGCGACGCCGAAGGCGAGATCGCTGGCCACCGCACGCCGCGGATCCCGACCGGCGGCCTGCAACAGCGCCGGGATGCCCGGCACTGCGGCGCCCGCGCGGATGCGTGCGAGACCCTGGCGCACGAGCACCCGGTTGTTGCGGTCCAGGGGCACCACGTCGGCCACGGTGCCGAGGGCGACCAGGTCGAGATAGTCCGCGGCGATGCGTTCCGCTCCCGCCTGCCCCTCCGCCGCCAGGCGGCGCCCCAGCGCAGCCATCACGCAGAACGCCACACCCACGCCGGCGAGATATTTGCTCGGGTAAGGGTCGCCGGGCAGGTTCGGGTTGACGATGGCCGCTGCCGCCGGCAAACGCTCGCCGGGCAGATGATGGTCGGTGACCAGCACGTCGATGCCGAGCTCGCGAGCACGCTCGACGCCGCGCACGCTGGAGATGCCGTTGTCCACGGTGACGATCAACGAGGGCCCGGCCTCGGCGGCCACCTCGACGATCTCCGGCGTCAGCCCGTAACCGAAGTCGAAGCGGTTCGGCACCAGCGAGTCCACGGCCGTGTAGCCGTAGCGGCGCAGACAGCGCATCACCAGCGCCGTGCTGGTGGCGCCGTCCGCATCGAAGTCACCGACGATCGTGACGCGGCCGCCGCGGTGGGCGAGCAGCAGTTCCACCGCACGGTCCAGGTTGGCGAGGCCGCCGACCGGCGCGAGGCGGCGGAGTCCGAGTTCGAGCTCCTCCGCCGTTCTGATGCCGCGTGCCGCATACACCCGGCGCAGCACCGGGTGCAGGGAGGCGGGCAGCGCGGCATCCTCGCCCGCCGTCCGCCGTGCGATGGGCAGCCCGCCCTCGCTCATCGCCGTCTCCAGGCCGAGAGCAGCGCAGCCGGGCCGCGCCGGGGCAATGCGGCTGACAGGCCGTCACGGGTGACGATGCGGACGCGACCCCGCCGCAGGGCCTTCACCACGGCCGGTCGGGCGAGCGCCTCGCCGGACAGTGCCATCACGCAACCCGCGGCGAGCGCCCGCACTGCCGCATCACCGGCAGGCGGTGCCGCCCTTTCGCCGCCGAGGCGACGCCAGAGACCGGTCAGCAGCGGGTCGTCCGCATGGAGCGGCGGCAGGCGCTGCCCGCCCGTCGCCGGCCCGGCCGGCGCCCGACCGCCGCCCCAGAACCAGACCGAGTTCACCGGCGGCAGGCCGCGCCCGGCACGCGCCCGGTTCACCGGATGGTCGTGCCAGAGCATCTGGATCTCGTTGCCAAGGGCGCGGAACACACTGGCGTCGGGCCCCTCGGGGAGTTCGTCGCGGATGCGTCCGGCCCGCGCCACCGCCGGAGAGGCCGCCGTGAACCGGTGCTCCCGCTCCGATGCGACGTACCAGCGGCCCGCGCCGCCGACGCAGGGGGAGAAGCCGCGCTCCTCCAGGCTCGGGAGGATCTTCTCCCGCAGCGCCGCGGCCTCGTCGTCCGCGAGCACGGGCGCGTGCTCCAGCATGTGCAGCTCCCGCATGTCCGCAGCCATCGATACAGGATCCATGCAGGCCAGCCAGCTCTCTTGCGGGGCGCCTCCCCCCACGGCCGGGTCCCGGCCGCGCCGGAACCCCTCGCCCTCCAACCGCAGATGCGCCGGCGGCGCCGGCAGACTGATCCCGAGCCACCGGGCCACGGCACTTGCGGCATCCGGTGCGCGGTCCACGCCAGCGCCCCGCACGCCGGGCAGCACCTGCGCGAGCGCCGGCTGATCGAGATCCGTCAGGAACAGGAGAGACTTCATCAAGCGTGTCGGGTGAGCTGAGAGAGATCGGGCCGTGCGGCATTGACACGACCCGCGGAATCCCTAAGGTCGGGGCCTGGGCCGTCGCTCGGGCCGTCGCTCGGGCCGTCGCCCGCGTCCGGGCACGCATGATACGCCATGAAATTGACCCCATGAAATTCACCCCATGAAATTCACTCTGGATACACCGGCAGGACTCAGCATCACGGCCTGCTCCGAGGCCGGCATCACCATCAGCGGCACCCTGTACCGTTCCAGCATCCTGCTGTTGCCCGAGGAAGTACGGGACTGGGACTGCGCGGACGTGGACAGCCTCGACGCCGCCACCCTCGAGCCCGCGGTCGAGCTGGCGCCGGAGATCCTGCTGCTCGGTTCCGGGCGCAGCCTGCATTTCCCCGACGCCGGGCTTGCTCGCAGCCTGGCCAGGCAGGGTATCGGCCTCGAGGTCATGGACACCCCGGCGGCATGCCGTACCTTCAATATCCTGACCGCGGAGGAGCGGCGGGTGGTGGCGGCGCTCATCGTGGACTAGCCGGAGACCCCCGGACATCGTGGATCGGGCGGCGCCCGCGGCGTCCCCCTCGGTGCCCCCCGTTCAGCAGTGGCCCCTAGCGTTCGCGCGGCAGGAACGGCCGGGGATCCACCGGTTCGCCGTTACGGCGTATCTCGAAGTGCAGCCGCGGTCTGCGGCCCGGGCCCTCGCCCATCTCGGCGATGCGCTCGCCCTGCTTAACCGTCTCCCCCTCCGCCACGTGCAGCGCCCGGTTGTGGCCGTAGGCGCTCAGATACGTGGCGTTGTGCTTGATGATGACCAGATTGCCGTAGCCGATCAGGCCGCTGCCCGCATACACCACCTGGCCGTCGGCGGCCGCGCGCACCGCCTGGCCCATCCGCCCCTCGATCAGCACACCCGTGAGCGCGGCGTTGTCTTCGCCGAATCCGGCCGCAACGGCGCCCTCGGTGGGCCAGCGCCAGGCGGGCGACGGCAGGTCCGGCAGCGCGGGCCGGGGCTGACTGCTGCCGCTCCGGCCGGGCCCCGGCGACCCGGAACGCGCCGTCCCGCTGCGCGAGGCGGCCGCCGTCGGGCGCAGCACGATGCGCTGACCCGGATGGATCAGCGACCCGTCGCCGAGGCCGTTCCAGCGGGCGACGTCGCGCACCTCCAGTCCGTAGCGCCAGGCGATGGAATACAGGGTGTCGCCGCTGCGCACGATATGAGCGGCGGGCACTTCGGCCTCCCAGTTGAGCGCCCGGCCGCCGCAGGCCGTAAGCAGGGCGGCGGCCAGGCAGAGCGCCAGCGCTCGCGTCAGCCGCCCCATCACCTGACCGCGACGATGGCCACCACGATGAGGCAGAGCGCGACGAACAGCCAGCCGAGCAGATCGATGCGACGGCGCAGCCCGTCGGCGAATCGCTGGCCGCCGAGGGCGATCAGCCCGGCCACCAGGAAGAACCGGGCGCCGCGGCCGAAGAACGAGGCGATGACGAAACCCGGGAAGGCCATCGCCGCGGCGCCGGCGGAGATGGTGAAGATCTTGTAGGGGATCGGCGAGAAACCGGCGATCAGCACCGCCAGCACTCCCCACTCGGCGAACCAGTCCCGGCCCTCGAGGTAGGCATCCCAGTAGCCCACGTTCTTCAGCAGCGGCTCGATGGCCTCCAGCGCGAAGTAACCGATGGCGTAACCCGCGATGCCGCCCGCCACCGAGGTCAGCGTGGTGAGCGCCGCCAGCGACAATGCGCGGTCAGGCCGCGCCAGGCACATCGGCGCCAGCATCACGTCCGGTGGAATCGGGAAGAAGGAGGACTCGGCGAAGCTGAGCCCGCCGAGATACCAGCGGGCATGGGGATGGGCGGACCAGGACAGGACCCGGTCGTACAGCCCGCCGAAGATCCTCACGCCGAGGCCCCCGCCACCAGGGGCACGAAACTGACCGGGCCGAGCGAAATCTGTTCGTAGCGGTCGTGCCGGTGCACGATGGCCATCAGCTCCTGGCGCCGGGCCGAGCCCACCGGCAGCACCAGCCGGCCGCCCGGCGCGAGCTGGGCGAGCAGCGCTTCGGGCACCCGCTCCGGGGCGGCCGCCACCAGGATGCCGTCGTAGGGCCCGTATTTCGGCCAGCCCTCCCAGCCGTCGCCGCGGCGGAAGCGCACGTTGCCGATGCCCAGTTCGCGGATGCGCTGGCGGGCACGGGTCATGAGCGGCATCAGGCGTTCGATCGTGTGGATCTCGTCGACCAGGGGCGCG
Organism: Woeseiaceae bacterium; assembly: GCA_035655155.1. GTDB lineage: Bacteria > Pseudomonadota > Gammaproteobacteria > Steroidobacterales > Woeseiaceae > Lentisalinibacter. Next base: position 3,656 of record DASRVH010000084.1, on the reverse strand, counting down.
AGCACCGCCGTCTGGTAACCGCAGCCGGTGCCGATCTCCAGGATGCGCCCGCCCGGCAACCCCTTCAGCAGCGCCTCGGTCATGCGCGCCACGATGAACGGCTGGCTGATGGTCTGACCGTGGCCGATGGGCAGCGCCGTATCCTCGTAGGCCCGGCTCGCCAGCGCCTCGTCGACGAAGATGTGGCGCGGCACGGCCAGAATGCGCTCGAGCACGCGCTCGTCGCGGATGCCGCCTGCCCGCAGCCGCTCGACCAGCCGGCTGCGCGTGCGCGCCGACGTCATGCCGATGCCCCGGTGCGCGGTGCTGTCAATCATCGGCGAGCCAGGTGCGCATGTCGTCCAGCACCTCGTGGCGGGTGAGGTCCACCTTCAGCGGCGTCACGGCGACACGCCCGCGGGCGACGGCATTGAAGTCGGTGCCGGGCCCCGCATCCTGGCCGCCGCCGGCCGGACCGATCCAGTAGATGGGCTTGTCCTTCGGGTCCCGGTCGCGCATCACCGGCTCGGAGCGATGACGGAAGCCGAGTCGGGCGATCTCGATGCCCTCCAGCTCCTCCCACGGGCGGTCGGGCACGTTCACGTTCAGGATGGTGTCCGAGGGCAGCGGATGACGCTGCATGCGCTCGAGCAGCGACACGACCGCCCGCGCGGCGGTGGGGTAATGCTCGGGATTGTTGCCGACCAGCGAGACGGCGATGGCGGGCAGGCCGAGGAAACGCCCTTCCATCGCCGCCGCCACCGTACCGGAATAGATGACGTCGTCCCCCAGGTTCGCGCCCTCGTTGATGCCCGACACGACCATGTCGGGTTCTTCCGGCAGAAATCCGGAGACGCCGAGATGGACGCAGTCCGACGGCGTACCGTTGACGCAATAGCGGCGCTCGCCGGTGCGGATGACGCGCAGCGGCGACTCCAGGGTCAGGGAGTTGCTGGCACCGCTGCGATTGCGATCCGGCGCCATCACGGTGATCTCGCCCAACGGCTCGAGTGCGTCGGCGAGCACCCGAACGCCTTCGGCCAGGTGCCCGTCGTCGTTACTGACAAGAATTCGCAAACCGGTGTGAGCCTGTCGTTGGTGCTGATGGACGGCGCTAACTATACTCAATGTTCGCACCGGTACCTAGGGCGAACGAGGCCGTGTCGCGGATGCCCGGGGGGCGCCGCGCACCAGGGCAGGGAGGCGGTCGATGACGGACGACAGACAGGGCGGCCACGGCGACGGGCTGAGCGAAGAGGACATCGAACTCTTCCGCGCGAGCGTGGGCGACGCGAGACGCATCCGCCTGGACCGCATCGAGGCGCGCCGCCGCCCGCCGGCGCCCGAGGCACGCTTCCGCCGCGCCGACGAAGCCGAGGTACTGGCCGAGAGCCTGACCCATAGCGTGGCCGACCAGGAGCGCCTCAGCGGCGAGCAGCTGCGCTTCCATCGGCCCGGCCTCAGCTCCCGGGCCATGCAGAAACTCGTGCGCGGCGGCTACCGGATCGAGGCCGAGACCGACCTGCACGGCCTGACCGCAAACGAGGCAAAGCACGCGCTGAACGAGTTCCTCGTCGAGAGCCGCGCCCTCGGTCATCGCTGCGTGCGCGTGATCCACGGCAAGGGCAAGCGCTCCGGACATCGTGGCCCGGTACTCAAGCAGCGCGTCGACGGCTGGCTGCGGCAATGGGACGGCGTGCTCGCCTTCGCCTCCGCCAAACCCGCCCACGGCGGGACCGGGGCGGTCTACGTCCTGCTGAAACCGCTCTGACGCCTCAGTCGGTCTCCAGCAGCTCGCGGACGAGGGTGGTCGCGTACTCCCCGGCGGGCAGCGAGAAACACAGCAGCAGGCAGCTGTCGTCCTCCCAGGACCACTCCAGGGCCCGGGGCACCAGGCGAAGGCTGCGCCGGGCCATCTCCAGACCGGCCGCCTCCAGCCCGGCGGCCAGCCATTCCCACTCCGCCGCCGCCGCCTGCTCGACGGCCGCCGCCGCTGCCGCCGGCCGCGGCCCGTCCCGGCCCCACAGCGGCCCTGTGGGATGCACTTCGCCGGACACGACCCGGGCGGACAGCGACTCGTCCGTCGCCTCCGTGTGGAAGACGCTGCCCCGGCCGTCGAGTATCAGCACCTCGCCGTCCAGCGCACGGTCCCAGCTGCCGTCCGCCACCCGTCGCGCCAGCACCTCATTGAAGAGCCAGGCTCTGGCCGCGGACAGGGCGAACTCGCGTTCGCGTCGACCGAGGCGTTCGCCGTCGAAAAGCCGCCGTGCCAGCTCGAGGTTGCCGCCCTCGCGGCCGAAGCGCTGGCGGCCGAAATAATTCGGCGCGCCGTCGGCGGCGACCCGCTCCAGGCCGGAATCGAGGATCGCCCGGTCGGCCCGCACCTCGCGCAGCCGCAATTCGAAGCGATTGCCCGACAGCGCTCCGCGACGCAGCTTGCGGCGGTTGCGCGTCACCGACAGGAGCCGCACCCCCTCCGCCGCGAAGCTCTCCCAGTCGGTCGGCGCCGCGTCGCGCAGTGGCACGCTGAACCACTGCCGGGTGCGGGCGTGCCGGTCCTTCAATCCTGCATAGCCCACGTCCCGCGCGCGCACGCCGGCGTGACGCGCCAGGCGGGACGCCACCCACTGCGTGTTGCAGCCGGTCTTCTCGACGAACAAGTAATGGTGGGGGCCGTCGCCGGACGGCTCGAAACCGAGTTCCTCCTCTACCACGAAATCCTCGGCGGAGGCCTTCAGCCGGGCCGCGCCGGCGGCGGGTCCGCCCGCCCGGGGCCAGTCGGGGATGTCCACGGGGCTCAGTCGGCCGGGACGACCTGGTAGAAGGTCTCGCGCGGGCCGATCAGGCCGAGATCGCTGCGGGCACGCTCTTCGGCCGCCTCGGATCCCGTCTTCAGGTTCTGCACCTCGGCTTCCAGCGCCGCGTTGCGCGCCGCCAGGGCCTCGTTCTCCTCCCGCGCCTCGGCCACTGCGTGGCGCAGCTCGCGGGTCTTGCGATAACCGTCCTCGGACAGCCACAGGTCCGCCTGGAGACCCAGGAACAGGAACAGCAGCAGGGCGAGGAACCAGCGCACGTCAGTCTTCAGCCTTCTTCAGCCTCCGAAAGCGGGAAGGCCCCGCGACCCGCATAGCTCGCGTGATGATTCAGGGCCTCCTCGATCCGCAGTAGCTGATTGTACTTCGCGATGCGGTCCGAACGCGACAGCGAGCCGGTCTTGATCTGCGTGGCGCGGGTGCCCACCGCGATATCCGCGATGGTGGAGTCCTCCGTCTCCCCGGAGCGGTGCGACACGACGGCGCTGTAGCCGGCCTCCACCGCCATGTCGATGGCGGACAGCGTCTCGGTGAGCGTACCGATCTGGTTCGGCTTGATGAGGATGGAGTTGGCGATGCCGTCCTCGATGCCCCGGGACAGGATACGCGTGTTGGTCACGAACAGATCGTCGCCGACCAGCTGGATGCGGCCGCCGAGGCGCTCGGTCAGCAGCTTCCAGCCGTCCCAGTCGTCCTCGGCCATGCCGTCCTCGACCGTGATGATGGGATAGGCGTCGACCAGGCCGGCCAGATAATCCACGAATCCCGCGGCGTCGAACTCCCGGTCCTCGGACTCCAGCCGGTACACGCCGTCGCGGTAGAACTCGGAGCTCGCCACGTCCAGGCCGAGCATGATGTCCTCGC
>DASRVH010000083.1:0-8448 GCA_035655155.1 Woeseiaceae bacterium | reverse complement strand
TTTCAGCCCGGCGCTCGCGGTCACGACCGGCTTCGGCTACGACATCTGGAATGCGCAGCTGGCCTATACGGGCTTCACGCCCGGGTTTGCAACGGCGTACGAAACGCTGCAGTTCAAGGTGAAAGGCCTGAGCGGTGACGTGATCCGCGTGAAGCTTCTGCCTTCGCCCGATTTTGTTGATATCGACCTCACCAGTTCGCCCTATGCGACGGCGCTCGGTAATGGCTGGTTCCAGGTGGCATTACCGGTGGCCGACATTCCGGGCGCCGACGTGTCGGATGGCCTGTTGTTCGAGACGATAAGCCCCGCGCCGGCCGAGTCTTTCACCTACCTGATGACCGATGTCGGTTTCAGCGGTGAAGGCCCTGTCGACACCACGACGTCAGTAAACTTCGAGGGGGATACCTCGAGCCTCAGTTTTGACAACTTCGGTGGCGGCGAATCGACTGTGATCGCCAACCCGGACCCGAGCGGGATCAACACCAGCGGCCAGGTCGTGCAGATGACCCGGACGTCGGAGTCGACGTTCGGCGGCAGCACGCTGGCGCTATCCGAGGGTGTGGACTGGAGCCAGGGCGAGATCTTCAGGATGAAGGTTTGGTCGCAACGCACGGTGCCGGTGTTGTTCAAGGTGGAGGGTGCACCACCCGCCGAGCAGAGCGGCACCCACGACGGTGGTGGTGTCTGGCAGGAACTGTGCTTCGACTTCACAGGCAATACTGCGGGCGCGCCCGTCACGGGTATCTCGATCTTCTTCGACCTGGGCGCGGTCGGCGACGTGGCGAACGACCCGGACAACTGGACGTTCTTCTACGACGATATCCAGCAGACGAGCGAGCCTTGCACGGTACCGCCGGTTGAGCCGGAGTTCGCGACGATCACATTTGACGATCCGGAGACCACGTACACCCTGATCGATTTTGGTGGTACCAGTTCGACGGTGACCAACGATCCCGACGGTGGCGCGAACCAGGTCGTGCTGACGGTGAAGACGGCTGCAGCCCAGGTCTGGGCGGGCACGACGGTATCGACCCTGCCGGGTGAAGCGGTGCCGGCGATCCCGCTGGATGCTGACAACACGCAGATGTCGGTGCGGGTGTTCTCGCCGGACGCGGGAATCCCCGTGTTGCTGAAGATTGAGGATGCATCGAACGCGGCCGTCTTTGTAGAGGCGTTGGCGAGCACGACGGCCGTCAACACTTGGGAGACGCTGACCTTTGATTTCTCGAATCCGCAACAGGGTTCGGCATTCGATCCAACGGCGACCTACAACAAGGTCTCGATCTTCTTCAACTTCGGCACCGACGGGGCGACAGCGGGCGAGAAGAGCTATTACTTTGACGATATTGCCGTCGCGGCAGCTTCTGTCAACCACGGTCCGGGCACCGCGGGCGTCTTCACGGAGACAACCACGGAATCGACGATCGCGATCACCGGCATTACCAACAGCATCGAGTTCGGCGGTAACAACACGGTGGCCGATCCCGCCAGCACGGCGATCCCCGCTTTCGAGGGCGACGTCGTCCTGTCGATCGATTACCAGGACAGCGGCTCGACCTTTGGCGGTGCGGTTCTGAACTTTGGCGGTGTCGACCTGACGGCGTTTGACACGCTGAATTTCACGGTTGATACGTCGGGGATTGCGGGGTTTGCGGACCTGACGATCCAGATCGAGCCGCCGGGTGCGGGTGCGGCCGGCACCAACGTGGCGCTGTCGGCCTACACGCCGGTAGCCACCTCGGGTAACTGGGCGACCTATGCTATCCCGTTGGCCGATTTCACGGCGACCGACTTTTCTGCTGCGGCCAACCTGGGTTTCTGGAACCCGACCGATGGCAGCGGTCTTGCCTTCGGCACGCTGTACGTGGATGACGTCTATTTCTCCACGGAGGGCAGTGGTGGCGGCGGCGGCGCGATCGGCGAGCTGGCTGTCAACGGCGGCTTCGAGACCGGGGATCTGAGCGGCTGGGAGACGTCGCCGAACGGCGGTACGATCACGACGACGAGCGACAGTTCGACCGGCAATTTTGCCGCGAATCTCAATATCACCGCGGCAGGTAATCCGACGCTGAAAGCGGCCAACCTGGGCGCGGGAGACTTGACGCCTGGCCAGCAGCTTACGGTTTCCTTCGACTGGAAAGGCACCGACGCGAACGGCGGGGTCGTGGACGTGGTGTTGTTCTCCGAACTGAGTGCCGGTGGTGTCTCACAGACGGACCAGATTCTCAGCGGCGCCGGCTTCCCGTCGGACTGGACGACCGTGGGTCCGCTGACAATTACCACCGGGCCCGATGTCAGTGGCGGCGTGACGCTGCAGTTTACGGCGATCTGCGGAGCCGTTGCCGGATGCGTCTCGGACATTTATATCGACAACGTCTCTATCGTGGCCAACTGATGGCGAAGCCGGCAGAGAAAATCACCCGGATCGAACTTCACCAAGAAGTCAAACCTCAAGAAAGAGTAGTCGCAATGGCGAAATCGAGCTTCTCCAATCGTATGGCCTTCATCGGCAGCCTGCTGGCCGCCGTGCTGATCTTTGCAGCGCCGGACGTGACTTACGCGCAGGTGAACAAGGTCGAGACCTACAAGGACGAGAAGGGCTGGAAGCTCAAGGTCGACGGCGAGGACTTTTACGTCAAGGGCGTCGTCTGGGGCTACTCGCCGCGCGGCCAGAACTACACCTACGGCCTGTTCAACGAATCCGACGACTTTATCCGCAAGGTGCTCGACTACGAGTTCGGCCTGATGAAGAAGATGGGCGTGAACACCATCCGCAGCTTCACCACGATCCCGCCCAGGTGGGTGGAATACATCTACCGCGAACACGGCATCATGAGCGTCGTCAATCCGCTGATGGGTCGCTACGGCTATACCGTCGACGGCCAGTGGGTGCCGTTCACCGATTACTCCGATCCGCTCACCCGGGAGGTTCTGAAGCGGGACATGCAGGAGGTCGTGCGCCAGTACAAGGCGACTCCCGGCGTCCTGATGTTCGCATTCGGCAACGAGAGCAACTACGGCCTGTCCTGGTCGAGCTTCGAGATCGAGAACCTGCCCGAGGGTGAGCAGAATACGGCCAAGGCGCGCTACCTCTACAGCCTGTACGAAGAGGTCATCTCCGCGGGCAAGGAGATCGCCCCGAATCACCCGTTCAGCATCGTGAACGGGGACATCCAGTACATCGACCTGATCGCGGAGCTCGTCCCGTCGCTCGATATCCTCGGCAGCAACGTCTACCGCGGCACGAGTTTCACGGACCTGTGGCAGCGTGTCGACGAGAAACTCGATCTGCCGGTCGTGTTCTTCGAGTTCGGCAGCGATGCCTTCAATGCCCGCACCTTCCAGGAGGACCAGGCAGCCCAGGCCCTGATCCTGAAGGAGCAGTGGCAGGAGATGTACAACAAGGCCTACGGCAACGGCGAGGAGGGTAACTCGATCGGCGGTTACATCTTCGAGTGGCGCGACGAGTGGTGGAAATACCTGCAGACGGAGAACCTCGACATCCAGGACACCAACGCCTCTTGGTCCAACCAGGCGTACCTGTTCGACTGGACTCCCGACGGCAACAACATGAACGAGGAGTGGTTCGGCATCACGGCGCTCGGCCTGCCGAATGCCGAGGGCGTGTACCAGGCGATTCCGCGCATGGCCTACGACGTGATGAAAGAGGTCTTCTCGCTGGATCCCTACGAGGCCTCCCGGAGCGAGATCAACTCGATGTTCGCCACCATGGACCTGGACTACTACGAACTGAGGGGCGATGTCCGCCGGGTCAAGGCCGAGGTCAACGAGGCTAACCGCACGCTCAGGTTTACGGGCGGCAGGTTGCAGGCGGAATTCGTGGCGCGCGGCGAGGACCAGCGCATCGAGGAAGACGGGGAAAACGCCATCGAGTTCAGCGACGGCCAGATGGTGTTCCTGGATTTCGCTTTCGAGCCGAACTCCAGGCTGAACGGCCAGTTCACGATCAACGTTCTCGGCGACGTCGCCGACAAGCGCCCGCTGGAGTTCAGTTACGGTGACCGGGGACTGGAGCGCGAAATCCAGGTGGCCACGGAGGAGATCGAGGGCATCCCTGTCACTCCGGTCAGGATCGACGACGGCCGGCGCGTAGAAATCTATGACTTCAGTGCGGAGTACGAGGGCGAGAACTTCGACCTGGAAGCCTTCTACCACACGCCGCGCTTCCACTGGGGCTATGAAGGCGATTTCTTCGGCCTGGTCCGGGAGGCGACGGACATTTCGGGCATCGACGTCTGGGACGCCAGCGCGCCCTCCGGCGTCGAGATCCAGGGCAAGGGCAACTGGGACGGCTTGACCTTACTGTTCGGCCCCGAAGTCTACTGGGGCGCCAACCCGAAAGCGGTCGTCAAATATGACTTCCGCCTCGCGGATATGGACTGGACGTTCATCCACTCCGAGGACGTCGCGCGCCTGGGCCGCTCCGTCGGCGGCGCCGGGCAGACCGAGCGCCAGTCCCGGCAGACGACGATCTACGGCAAGAAGGAGTTCCTGAATGGCTGGGAACTCGAATTTGGCGGGATCATGTCGGCGACCGAAAAAGTCGGCGAAACCTTCGATCGCTATGCGGGCGGGGACGTCTATCTGGACGAGATCGACTGGGAAGATACCCTCGGCTTCAAGACCAAGGTCACCTTCCCGCTGCTGGGCACGCGCACCTACCTGTCGGCCCACTATGCCGGACTGGTCGCGGACGGCGGCCAGCACCACCGGGTCTACGGCGTCCTGGATCCCAGCAACCTCCCTTACTCCGGCCTCGGCAACAAGCAGGAGTACGAGGCCGGCATGCAGATGTTCTTCGGGAATTTCATGGTCTTCCCGCGCCTGATGTACCGGGACAACCTGGTTCACGCCAACCCGCTCGTGGAGCCGGAGATCGTAGACGGCATCCTGTCTCCGGGCACGAATCCGCGTAACCGTGACACTGATCCGTTCGCCGTGCTGGGCAACCGCGAGGCGCGCTCGGCCGAGATCTACTTCACCTGGGATCCCACCGGTGCAACGCCTTACTATGACTGGGACAACGAGTGGCGGGAGGACGCGCCGTTCGCGATCGATTTCGGCGGCACCTACACGGAGTTCCCGACCCGCACGGATTCGTACCGCTTCTTCTTCGCGCCCACCGACTCCAACGCGGCATTCGGCGAGGGCTTGCCAGCCGAGGATGTCTGGACAGTCTCGAGCCGAATGACCTTCAACACGAGAAACCGGACCAAGCTGATCTTGAAGGGAATCCGGGGTTTCCAGCAGTCCACGGGCAGCCCGAACGGCGGGACTCGCGACTTCTGGGAACTGCACGGCAAGGCCATCTGGGGCGGCAAGCACACGCTGTCCGGCTATTTCATGAAGGACCGCTGGGGCCCTTACGACTTCTACCGCCAGTTCAACATCACGTTCCCGGAACAGGTCGAGCTGGATTACTCCTACCTGCTCGGGCCGGGCTTTACGGCGGTCGCGGACCGGTTGTCTGAAGAGCACGCGACCAAGATCGGTGTCCGCGCGCTGTACCGTTCCTTCGGTGAAGACTCGGAGGCCGAGGAAGAGTACCCGGGCAGCGATTACATCTTCAGCGTCAACGTCTATTTCATCTATCAGTTCTAGCGAAGTGCATGCACAGCCGAGGTAATATTGGAATGAGAGAACTGAATCGACAACATGCCAGGCCGGCTTGCGGCAAGCACCTGCTTCTCGCCCTGCTGGGTTCGGCGGCGCTGGCTTCTGCCGGCTGCAGCGGCGAGCGTGACGAGAGTGATGGCGAGCTGATCAATTCCATCGTCCTGCCGACGGACGTGGTCCTGGATCTCTATTGCGAGGACGTCGGTGTCCACCCGGAGACCTGCGTCCTGGAGGACCCGGAGAATCCGTTCGCGACCACGACCATCATCGAGTTCGACATCAACAACCCGGAAGCCGACAATAAGTTCGACTTGTTCAACTCCCTCCCGCCCGGGCCGTCAGGCGCGAAGGCGCGCTTCTACTTCTGGGCGACTGCACTGGCGCAGCGGCCTTCCGGCGAGAACCAGTATTACACCGCGCTGGCACTGCACGAGTTATACGACGCAAACAGCAACGCGATCTCGACGGATGAACTGGTCCGTGAGCAGGCCCTCAAGGCGTACCGCTCCGTGCTGGACAACTTCTTCAGCTCGGTCACGGTGTTCACATGCTGCCCTGCCGCCAGCCCGGACGGCGAGCCCGTCCCGTTTTCCGTTCCGCTGAACGAACTCACGGCTGATGCTCTCTACCGGACTGAAGCGACCGGCTTCCGGCGGCTGGTGCCGGGCGCCCCGATCCTCGTGCTGGAGGTTCTGCTCGACTGGGGTTATTCCTATCAGCCTGCCACGCCGCCTCTTTTCAACGACGGCGTAGTGTCGGTCAACGGGGGCTGAGCGGGGCACCAGGTGCGCGGAGCAACCCTCATAAAGGCCCTGCTGGTCGCGGGGCCTTTCCTTTTATGGAAGCCGGTCATGGCGGAAGCGGTTCCGGTCGAATTGCGACAGACAGAGCAAGGCTGGGAACTGCTTCGCGGCGGCGAAGCCTACTTTATCCGCGGCGCCGGCGGAGACCACTCGCTGGAATTGCTGGCGGCGGCCGGCGCCAACTCCGTGCGCACCTGGGGCGCCGAGAATCTCGAGCCACTGCTCGACGAGGCACATGCGCTCGGACTCACGGTGACCGTCGGTATCTGGCTGGGCCACGAGCGACACGGCTTCGACTACGATGATCCGGAACAGGTGAATGAGCAGCGCGAGCGCGTGCGCCGGGCCGTAATGCGCTACAAGGATCACCCGGCCGTCCTGTTGTGGGGAATCGGCAACGAGATGGAGGGCTTCGAGCAGGGCGACAATCCGGCCGTCTGGAAGGTCGTGAACGACGTCGTCGTGATGGTGAAGCACCTGGACCCGCACCACCCGACGATGACGGTCACGACCTTCGTCCATGGGGAGCGCATCGAATGGGTCCATCGCCGCAGTCCCGCCATCGACATCCATGGCATCAACGCCTATGGCGGCGCGCCGCTGGTGCCCGGGCTGCTGCGCGATGCCGGCGCGACGAAGCCTTTCGTGTTGACCGAGTTCGGCCCCGTCGGTCCCTGGGAGATGCCCGCGACCGAGTGGGGCGCTCCCCTTGAACAGACAAGCGCGGCTAAAGCCGCGTTCTACCGCAAGGCCTGGGAGGAGGGCATCGCGGCGGCTTCCGGGCTGGCGCTGGGCGGTTATGCCTTCCTGTGGGGCCATAAGATGGAGGCCACAGGGACCTGGTTCGGCATGTTCCTCGAGGACGGCGCGAAGACGGCGGCTGTCGACGTCATGACCGCGATCTGGTCGGGGGCGCCGCCGGACGACCTGGCGCCGCGGGCGGCGCCGCTGGAGATCGCCGGCCCCACGCGGGTGGAGCCGGGCACGACTGTGGAGGTCCGCGCGTCGGTCAAGGACCCGGAAGGCGGGGAGATCCGCGCCCGCTGGGAATTGCGGCCCGATTCGTCCGAGTACCTGACTGGCGGCGATTTCCGGCCTGGTATGCCCGCGATCGATGGCGCTGTCGAGGCGGGAGACATCGAGGGGGCGAGGCTGCGCATGCCCGAACAGCCGGGACCCTATCGCCTGTTCCTGTTTGCCTACGACGAGGCCGGCCATGCGGCCACCGCCAACGTCCCGCTGCTCGTGGAAGGCGAGCCGCGCACGCCGCTGCCATTCCCGGTGTACGAGGACGGCCTCGCCGGGATGCCCTGGGCACCGTCCGGCTGGATGGGCGACATCGATCACCTGGTGCTGGACGGCGAGCACGCCGACAAGGTTCACGAGGGTGCGTACAGCATCCGACTGCGCTTCGAGAAACCGTATGGCTGGGCGGGCGTCGCCTGGCAACACCCGCCGAACAACTGGGGCGACCAGGAAGGGGGCTACGATCTCCGCGGCGCCCGGGAGCTGGAACTCTGGGCACGGGGGGAGTACGGCGGCGAGAAAGTGAGCTTCGGCGTCGGTCTGCTTGGGGACGAAAAGGCGCATCCCGACTCCGCCATCCGCAAGGCGGACGACATCGTGCTGACCCGCGATTGGCGGCGCTACACGATACCGTTAAAGGGCGCTGATCTCTCGAGCATCAAGACGGGTTTCGTGGTCACGCTGACCGGGCGGGCCACGCCTGTGACCGTCTATCTCGACCGCATCCGTTACCTTCGTTGAGATCGCCCGGGCGGGCGCTCAGGTTCCGCCGGAGGATAAAGCGCGGGAGGGCGCGGGCCCCGTTGACTCGCGAATCCGTAGCTGGCCGGGCACGACTGCGGTTCCACGGCGGGGCGGGTCCTTCCTCGAACCGTCCACCAGCGCCAGTGTCGCCGCCTCGGCCATGGCCGCGAGCGGTTGCCTGATCGTCGTAAGGGTCGGGTGGATCTGACGGGCGAGGGAGATGTCGTCACAACCGGCG
>DASRVH010000082.1:0-3400 GCA_035655155.1 Woeseiaceae bacterium | reverse complement strand
ACGCTCTCCCAGGACCTCTGCCGGCTCTTCGAGGAGACGCCCGAGATCGTCGAGGCCGACATCGCCAAGCTCGTCAAGCGCTGCGAGGCCGTCCGCGAGACCGCCGAGTCCGAGCAGGACGCCGCGCCGGCGCTGACGGCCAATGAGAAGGACCAGGCCATCGAGTTCGGCAAGCGCCCGGACCTCTTCGACGCCATCCTCGCCGACTTCGAGACCTGCGGTCTCGTCGGCGAGGAGGCCAACAAGCTCCTCTGCTACCTGGCCCGAATTTCTCACCGAATTCCTGCTGCGAGCGCGGATAGCACCGCCATTGCGGCGTAAAAACGACCAAGTGTCAGATTGCAGTATGTCGATACAGCTACACCGACACTTGGCCGTTTTACACCACACTGGCAGCACTCTTCACGCTCTCGCGACGAAATCCGGTGAGAAATCCGGGCTGGCCGTTACCAGCCGCAAGATGTCCGCGCCCCTGTGCGTATTGATCCTCTCGAGCTCCGGGGCGGGCAAGACCGCCCTGCAGGACTCCGTCTGCGGCTTTGTTCCGCCCGAGGATCTCGTCAAGCTCACCAGCCTCTCGGGCAAGGCGCTCTTCTACAAGGACCGCATGAGCCTCAAGCACAAGGTGCTGGCCCTCGAAGAGGGGGCCGGGGCGGAGGACGCCAGCTACGCGATCCGCAACCTCATCAGCGCCGGGGCGCTGGTGGTCGAGGCCGCCATGAAGGACCCCGCCACCGGGCGGATCACCACCATGACCAACCGCGTCGAGGGCCCGACCGGGATACTCATGACCACCACCAACCCCGAGATCGACCCCGAAACCCGCTCGCGCTTCATCGTCACCGCCGTGGACGAATCGCGCGGGCAGACCCGCGCGATACTGGACTTCCAGCGCCGGCGGGAGGGGCTCGACGGACTCTTCAGCAGCCGGGCCGTGGACGACACCCTGAAGCGCCATCGCAACTTCCAGCGGCTTCTGAAGCCGCTGTCGATCGTCAACCCGATCCATACGGAGCTGAGCTATGCCGACGACCGCCTGCAGGGCCGCCGCGACCAGCCCAAATACCTCGCCCTCATCCGGGCGGTCGCGTTCCTGCGCCAGTTGCAGAAGCCCGTCCGGAGCGACAAGCGCGGCGGCGAGACCGTCGAATACATCGAGGTCGACGCCGAGGATGTGAAGCTCGCCAACCGGCTCGCCCACGAGATACTCGGCCACAGTCTGAACGAGCTCAGCCGCCCCAGCCGCAACCTGCTGCTCGAGCTCGAGAAGATGCTGCGCCGCGGCGGGGATCCCGGCGCGCCCGAAGCCGGGGGAGACGACCCCCGCCGCTCGTTCACGCGGCGCCAGATCCGCGAGTTCAGCGGCTGGAGCAACTACCGCGTCCACATCCATCTCAAGGAACTCGTCGAGTTCGAATATGTCGGCGTCGAGAGCGACCGGGTCAACAACACCTATCGCTACCGCTTGCTCTACGACGGCCGGGGCAGGGACGGCTCCCGCTTCATGCCCGGGCTCAAAGACCCCCCCGCCGAAACCTGAGCGCTTCGGTTTTAGGGTGGTTTTGGGGCGGTTTTAGCCCCGTTTTAGGGCGGTTTTAGGGTGGCCGCCAAAAGGGTAAACCCATTGAAAGGCAACGACTAAAGAAAAAAAGAACGGTTTCGGAAGGAAGGGTAAGAGTTATGCGTGTTGAGAGTGATCATAGCAGTACGGTCATAGAAGCATACCTCAAGGCGCTCAAGCGCCGGAGGTACAGCCCGAAGACCATCGCCACCTACCGCCATCCGCTGGAGCTCTTCGCCGCCTTTCTGGCCGCCCGGTCCGCATCTCGCTTGCAGGATGTCGGCCGCGACGACCTCGCCGCCTGGCGGCTCGAACTGGTCGAAAGCGATCTGGCCGACGCGACGGTGGAAGTGTTCCTGCGGGCCGTCCGCAACCTCTTCAACTGGATGGAGGCCGAAGGCATGCTCTTCGACAACCCGTCCGCCGCGCTCAAGACCCCCAAGTACGAGCGCAAACTCCTGCCGGTCCCCGACGAGGCCGAGCTCCGGCGCCTGCTCGCGCAGCCGTCCGTCGCGACCCCCGTCGGCATCCGCGACCGCGCGATCATGGAAGTCGGCTACTGCTGCGCCCTCCGCCGCGAGGAGCTCGCCCGGCTCGCTCTGCGCGATCCCGACTTCCTGCAGCGCTCCTTGCGCGTCCTGGGCAAAGGCAGCCGCGAACGCATGCTCCCCCTCGGCGAGGAAGCCTGCGCCTGGCTCCGCCGCTATTGCGACGACGCCCGCCCCGCGCTGCTCGGGCGCCTGCCTGCGCCCGCCGCCGTCGATGCGCTCTGGATCAGCGCCCGCGGCAAGCCCTTCAACGGCCAGGGCATCAGCGTCATGCTCAAGAAGTACGGACGCCAGGCCAAGCTCTCCGTCAACATCACCCCCCACAGTCTGCGCCGCGCCTGTGCCACGCACATGCTCCGCAACGGCGCGCACCCCGTGCAGATCCAGATGCTTCTCGGCCACGCCACCATGCGCCACCTCGCGCAGTATCTGCGCCTCACCATCCGGGAGATCAGGGAGATGCACAGCCAGTCGAGGCCCGGCCAATGAGACAGCATCTTGCCGACTACATCGAACACAAACGCAGCCTCAACCTCAGCGCCTACACCCTGCGCTCGATCCGCTACAATGCCACCGGCTTCCTCGACTGGCTCGCCAGCCACCGCATCGCCGGCCCCGACCAGCTCCGCCGCGCCCATCTGGCCGCCTGGCTCACCCATCTGCAGGAGCATCGCACCACGCGCGGTCTTCCGCTGAAACCGAAAAGCATCAACAAGAAGATCGAGAACGTGCGCGGCTTCCTGTCCTATCTCGCCGCCGAGGGCCTAATCCCTTCCGCCCTCGCCGCGGCGCTCGAGTATGTCAAGGAACCGAAGCTCTTGCCCACCTCGGTACTGACCCATGAGCAGGTGCGCAAGCTCCTGCGCTCCATCCGGACCGACTCCGCCATCGGCTACCGCGACCGCGCCATGCTCGAACTGCTCTACTCCACCGGCATCCGGGCCGGCGAGGTCCTCGCCCTCGATGTGGCCCGCGTCGACCTCAAGAACGCCACGGCCACCGTCTACGGCAAGGGTCGCAAGGAGCGAGTCGTTCCGATCGGCAAGACCGCCCTGCGCTACACAGAGAGCTATCTCACCGCCGTGCGTCCGTTCCTCCTCCGCGACCGGACCGAGCAAGCCGTATTTCTCGACCCCCAGGGCAAGCGCCTTCCGTATCATTGCTTCCGGCGGCTCGTGCACAAATACGCCGACGCCCTCGGCATCGCCGTCAACGTCACCCCCCACACCTTCCGCCGCTCCTGCACGACCGAGCTCCTGCGCTCCGGCGCCAACATGTACCATGTCAAGGA
>DASRVH010000081.1:0-7411 GCA_035655155.1 Woeseiaceae bacterium | reverse complement strand
CAGACTCTTCGCGTCCTCCGGCACGCCGGACCAGCGGAGTTCCGGGGAGATGTCCCGTCCGTCGCAGGTGTAGACAGAGGGGATCTCGCCGTTGTGCTCGAAGGCGGGGGATTCGATGGTCATGTCCATGGCTCGGCCTCCTGTATTCCGCGAGCAATCCACTTAGTCAGTCATTGAGTTGACTGCCCCCTTAATCAAGAGACCGTGGGCGGCGCCTTCCACCAATTCTCCGTCGTGTACAACGAATTGGCCACCGACAATCACATGGGCAATGCCGCGGGAGGGCCTGAGCGGTGCCCGATAGCTGGCCGCGGCTGCGACGGCCGTCGGATCGAATACGGTGATATCCGCATCGGCACCCGCCTGCAGCCGGCCCTTGCGGGTAAAGGCGGGCGCCACGCTCGCGAGTCGCTGTGCAGGCAACAGTGTCATCTTACGCAGCGCCTCGGCGAGAGGCAGCCGACCCTCACTGTCGCCGGCATAATCGCCAAGCACCTTCGCGAACGTACCGATGCCACGGGGATGCACCCGATCCTCTGGTGCCGTGACCGGCATCGCGTCACTCGCGATCATCACGCCCGGTGCGGTGATGGCCTCGCGGGTCCATTCCTCGCGGCCGTAATGGTGGATGACCGTTCCGCCCGGGTACTTCTCCCGGTACTCGTTCCACATCTTCTCGTCGAATCGCTCGCCGGTCTCGGCCCACTCGACGTCCTCATAGGAGATGCCGAAGATGGACTGCCAGTCGCGGCTGAAGACAGCCGCGGAGATAGACGTGGAACCCGCGTTCCATGGGTAGGCTTCGGTTGTGACGTCGACCCCGGCGGCCCGTGCCTCGTCGATCATCGCCAGGAAACCGTCCACGTTGCTCATCGCATTCGCGTTGAGATGGCACACGTGGAGGCCTGTGCCGTGACGTCGCGCCAGCTCGATCATCTCGGCCAGGCCCGCGGCGTCTCCCGGCAGCCGCCGACGGATATGCACGAACACCGGCGCTCGATACTCGGCCGCCACAGCGAACACGATGTCCAGCTCTTCCGGGCCGACAGCTGCCCGCAGGTAATCGAACAACAATCCGATGCCGAGGCCGCCGTCCCGGAGCCCCCGTTCGAGATGATCGCGCAGCTCGCCGAGCTCCTGCGCCGTCAGCGGCTCGGTGAACGTCGGGCGCGACGCGACAAAGTCGATGCCCGAGAGGAGATGGGGCTTCTCGATGCCCTGTTTCACGAGCAGTCGGACCGCCAGGTGGCTTACGGAAGCGCCGTAATTGATGAACGGCCGCCCGTCCACGAATGCCTCCAGTGCGCCCACCGGATAGGCGCCGGCTTCGAGCTCCAGCGCCGTGGTCACGCCGTCCAGGGCCTGGTAACGCTGACCCAGCGGCGTCGGCGTATGGCTGTGCAAATCGATGAAACCCGGCGCCACCACGTGGCCGGTGGCGTCCATCGTCTCGTCGCCGTGCAGGGGTGTCTCGGACACGGCGGCAATACGCCCGTCACGGATGCCGACGTCGCGCACCGCATCCAGCCCCGTCTCCGGATCGATGACCCGTCCACCGTGCAGCACGAGGTCGTAGCGATCGACGATCGGTGTCCCCGGCGGCCGCTCTCCACAGGCGCCGAGAAGCATCGTCGCCGCGGCAAGGTTTATCAGTGGTCTTGCTGCGTGTTTCATAAAGCTATTTCCGTCCCTATTCCGGACGTTCGTTGAAGATGTCCAGGTCCAGCTCACCTTCGCCCTTCGCAACCAGTACCGACACCGCCGCATCGCCGGTGACATTCACCGTGGTGCGCGCCATGTCGAGGATGCGGTCTATACCGGCCACCAGGGCGATGCCTTCCAGCGGCAGGCCCACCGACGTGAGTACGATGGAGAGCACCATCAGGCCGGCGGCCGGGATGGCGGCGGTGCCGACGGAGGCCAGCACGGCGGCGACGAGGATGGTGGCGTACTGCAGCGGCGTCAGGTCGATGCCGTAGGCCTGGGCGATGAATACCGCAGCGACGGCCTGGTAGATGGCCGTGCCGTCCATGTTGATGGTGGCGCCGATCGGCAGCACGAAACCCGACACTTCTTCGGATACGCCGAGATTGTGCCGCGCGCAGCTGATGGTCACCGGCAGCGTGCCGGCGGCCGTGGTGGTGCTGAAGGCGACGATCTGCGCTTCGAGCACGCCGCGGAAGAACTGCAACGGACTGACTCCGCCGACGAACGCGAGCAGTCCGCCCAGCGTGACGACCGCATGGATGAGGCAGCCGGCATAGACGCCCGCGATCAGTTTGCCCAGCGGAAGCAGCACGTCGATGCCGTAGCGACCGGTGGTCACGGCAATGAGTGCGAAGACGCCGATGGGTGCCACGGCGATTATCATTTCCGTCAGCTTGAAAATGACGGCGGCCAGCGCGTCAACGAGCCGGGTCACCGGCGTGCCTTTCTCGCCGACGGCCGCGAGCGCGATGCCGAACAACAGTGAGAAAACGATGACCTGCAGGTTGTCCCCGGAAGAGAATGCCGCGAAGGCATTTTCCGGGATGAGAGCCACCAGCGAATCCGCCAGGGAGGGCGTCTCCGTCGCCGCCGTTGCCGAGGGCGGGACGAGCCCCATGCCGGCGCCCGGCTGCAGCCAGACGGCGATGGCGAGTCCCACCGGGATGGCGGCCGCGGTGGTCACCAGATACCAACCGACGGTGCGCCCGCCGATGCGACCCATCCGGCCCAGGTCGCCGATGGAGCTGATGCCGCCGACCAGCGAAACGAAGATGAGCGGTACCACCAGCATCTTGATGGCGGCGATGAACGCCTGACCCACGGGATCCAGCCAGAGGATGCGCTCGCCGAAGACGGCCCCGGTGAGTGCGCCGGCAACGAGGCCGATCAGCACCCGCGTCCAGATGGGCACGCCGGCGCGGCCGTCCGTCTCCGTTTCTGCGTCGTCTTTGCCCATCGCGCCCGGTTACCCCGCGGTGCCGGGATCAGTCCGCCCGGTAGTCGTCGAGGCCCAGTATATGCCGATAGCCGGGCAACGCCTGACTGCCGCCGGTGTGCAGGAAGACGATGTTCCTGTCACCGGCCAGTTCACCCCGTCGGACCAGGTCGATCAGTCCGGCCATGCCCTTCGCGGAGTACACGGGGTCCAGCAGGATGCCTTCCCGGCGGGCCGTGAGTCGCAGGGCCTCGAGCGTGTCCTCGGCGGGGATGCCGTAGCCCTCTCCCACGTAGTCGCAGTTCACCTGCACGTCGTCGGCGCCTACCGCGCCGGGGCAGCCGATGTGCTCCGCCGTCGCCTCGGCGAGCCGCAGCACGTTCGCGTGCTGCTTCGGCGCCGGCGCGCGCACGCCGATGCCGAGTACCGGGATGCCGCTGCCGCTGGCGCACAGGCCCGTCACCAGCCCGGCCTGGGTGCCCGCGCTGCCCGTCGCGTGCACCACCCGGTCGATGCGCAGCCCGCTGTCGTTGGCCTGGGTGAGGAGTTCCAGCGCTGCGTTGACGTAACCGAGTGCGCCGACAGGATTGGAGCCGCCGCCGGGGATGACGTAGGGTCGCCGGCCGTCGGCCGCCAGTGAACCGGCCAGCTCCGCCATGGCCGCATCCATGTCCGTGCCGCCCGGATGCAGGGTCACCGAGGCGCCCATGAGCTGCTCCAGCAGCACGTTGCCATTGTAATTGTAGTCGGCGTCCGCACTGCCGGTGCGGTCCTCCAGCAGGATGTGGCATGCCATACCGAGCCGCGCCGCGGCCGCGGCGGTCTGCCGGGTATGGTTCGACTGAGTGGCGCCCTGGGTCACGATGGTATCGGCGCCCTTGCGTTCGGCGTCCGCCATCAGGAACTCGAGCTTGCGGGTCTTGTTGCCGCCCCCGGCCAGGCCGGTGCAGTCGTCTCGCTTTATCCACAGCCGCGGGCCGCCGAGCAGGCGGGTCAACTCGTCCATCGGCTCCAGCGGTGTGGGCAGATGCGCGAACCGCAGCCGCGGAAAACGGGAAAGATGCATGTCGTGGCGCCCCCTGCCTTCGAATCGCAGGGGCCAATACTAGGAATCCGGCAGGCGGCGGGCTAATGCCAATTACGGTGCGACCGATAGCATTCCTGCATGGTCGCTTTCCATGTATTCCCAGATGGAGCGCAACACCTTCTTCTGGTTGGCCCGGTTCATGATCAGTACCACCTGCATGGGTACCGCCGGCAGGTGGGGCACGCGGACCAGGCGGCCATCCTCGAGGTCGCGACGGACCAGGCTCGCCGGCAGCCAGGCAAGGCCGGTGCCTTCCAGTGCGAGCGCCCGCGCGCTCTCGGACAACGCCGTCTCGAACACCAGATCGAACTCCACGCCGCTCTCCATCGAGGCCGGGATGCAGTCCGTCTGTACCAGGCGCCCGAAGAAGGACTCGGTGGGAAAGCCCACCAGCGGATAGCGCGCTCCGCCCGCCGCGGCCAGGCCGGGCGCTGCCACCGGTATCAGCTGCTCGGTGCCCAGCTGCAGACGGGCGAGGTCGCTGCGTTCGAGCTCCGGGTAGACGTCCGGCGAGAAATAGCACAGCAGCAGATCGCTCTGGCCGGACAGGAACTGATCCAGGCAGTCGTGCAGGTTGTGCGCTTTCACGCGGATGCTGTTGTCGCCAAGCAGAGGCCGGATCTCGCCGAACCAGCGCGGGCAGAACGTCACGCTCAGCGAGTGCTGGGTGGAGACCACGAGGCGGTCGCCCGCAGCGTCGCGTGCCCGCATCTCGCTGCGCAGCCGATAGGTGCGGGCAACGAGATCGCGGATGGAGTCGGTGTAGTCTTCGCCGAGCCGGGTCAGCCGAGTGGGGTAGGCGTTGCGGTCGATCAGTTCGACGCCCAGCCAGTTCTCCAGCGCACGTATGCGGCGGCTGAACGCCGGCTGCGAGACGAAACGCGCCTCGGCGGCCTTGGTGAAGCTACCGTGCTCGACCAGCGCCAGGAAGTCTTCCAGCCACTTCAGGTCCAAGGATGCGCGCCCCTGTTCATGCAGTAATGTTACCGGTCGCTGCGCAAACGGTATTGGCCGTCGGCGAAGTCCCGTCATTATCATCCATCGCTCACACCGGCACAAAGACGGGGGGTCTTCAGATGGGTGTCAACTTTTCACGGGCCTGCGGCATCACCGCAGCGCTGGCGGCATTCGTGGCTTCTGTTCCTGTTGCGGCCCAGCAGGCCGACGGCCCGACCATCGAGGAGATCGTGGTCACCGCCCAGAAGCGCGAGCAGAGCCTGCAGGACGTGCCGATCGCGATTACCGCCTTCGGCGAGGGCGACCTGGAGCGGCTCAATGCCTACCGGCTTTCCGATCTGCAGTACTCGACGCCCAACCTGACCATCAGCCCGCAGAACCGCTCCAACCTCCGCGTCGGCTTGCGCGGCGTCTCCGATTTCTCCCGCAACCCGGGCTACGACAACCGGGTCAGCGTGTATGTCGACGGCGTCTACGTCGGCCGCTCGGCCGCCTCCAACCAGGCTGCGCTGGACATCGAGCGGGTAGAGGTGCTGCGGGGCCCCCAGGGCACGCTTTTCGGCAAGAACACGGTTGCCGGCGCCATCAGCCTTACCACCAGCAAGCCCCAGGGCGAGTTCGCGAGTTTCGTGGAGCTCGAAGCCGGTAACGACAGCCTTTATGCCGTCACCGGCATGCTCAACGGAGCTCTGGTGGAGGACAAGCTGTTCGCCAAGGCGGTGATCAACACCACCCAACGGGACGGCTACGTCACCAACCTCTTCAATGGCGAGGACCTGAACGGGCTGGACGACACCGGCGGCCGCCTGCAGCTGCGCTGGCTGGGCGAGGCGACCGAGGTGAACTTCGCCATCGAGAGCATGAAGAGCGACGCGCTCTTCCACGGCCGCGAGGCGGTGCCGGACCCGGCCGCGCCCGCCATCTACGAGGTGAACTTCGATGTGGAGTCCCTGCAGGAGATCGATCTGTTCGGCGCCAGCGTCACCGTCGACCACGAGTTCGCGAACGGCTATACCCTCACTTCCATCAGCGGCTACCGCGACACGGAGTTCCAGAACCAGGCCGACGAGGACTACGCGCCCCTCGACATCTCCTCCAGCGCCATCGGTGAGCAGAGCGACCACTTCTCCCAGGAGTTCCGGCTGGCCTCGCCGGCGGACGAGCGTTACGACTACGTGGTGGGCTTGTACTACTTCGACCAGACCAACGACTCCACCACCTCCGCCCGGGGTGGGGCCCTTTTCCCGGTGCCGAACAGTGCGGTGACCGTGCCGGCTACCGTGGACGTGAACTCCTGGGCAGTGTTCTTGCACGGCAGCTACCAGCTCACCGACAAGCTGCAGCTCACCGGCGGCCTGCGCTACACCTATGAGGAGAAGGAGGTCGACTTCACCATCACCGACACCACCGGCCTCTTCACCAACGGCAGCTTCCAGGACGACCGTGACGCCGACGATCTGTCGCCGAAGATCGGTCTGAACTACTTCCTGAACGACGAAATCATGGTCTACGGCTCGTACTCGAAGGGTTTCAAGAGCGGCGGCTGGAACGTGGATTTCCTGCGTACGTTCGAACAGATCGCCTTCGACGACGAGGAGGTGGACAGCTACGAGGCCGGTGTGAAGTCGACGCTCGCCGACGGCCGGCTGCGCCTGAACGCGGCCGTCTACCGCATGGAGTACACCGACTTCCAGGTTTTCCAGTTCGTGCCGCTGTCCACCGGCGGCACGATCCTCACACTCACCAATGCGGGTGAGGTGACGTCGCAGGGCCTGGAGCTGGACGCCAACTGGGCCCTGAGCGACGCGTTCACCCTGTGGGCGAATTACGGCTACACGGATGCAGAATTCGACAGCTTCAAGGACGGCGGCGGTCCCGGAGTGGACTACGACGGCAACAAGCTGCCGGACGCGCCGGAGACCACCTACGGCCTCGGCATCGAGGGCCGCTTCCCGGTGGGCACCGGCGGCGAGCTGGTGGCGCAGCTGGATTACAGCTATCGGGACGACTTCTTCACCAACCCGAACAACGAGCCGGTGAACGAAGTGGACTCGTATACGCTCTGGAACGGCCGCGTCGGCTACGAGTCTCTGGACGGCACCTGGTCGGTGTACGCCTGGGGGCGCAACCTGGCCGACAGCGACGACGAGATCTACAAGAGCGTAGCGTTCCTCGGCATCAACCGCGCCGTCTACCAGGAGCCCCGCATGTACGGGGTCACCTTCCGCTACAACTTCGGCGAGGAATAATGTAGGAGGGCCTTCAGGCCCGATTGGACAATGAATCGGGGATAAATCCCCTCCTACAGTTCTGCGTACGGCATCCCGAAGGTGTCGCCGTCCTCGATGCGGCCGCTCGCGTAACCCCGGTCGAACCAGCGCATGCGCTGCTCGGAGGTGCCGTGGGTGAATGCGTGTGGCGTCACCCGGCCGCGGGTGCGCTGC
>DASRVH010000080.1:0-37041 GCA_035655155.1 Woeseiaceae bacterium | reverse complement strand
TCCGGCCGTGTTACTCGGACCCTGACGGAGCGGGGATCAAGAATGAGATTCACCCGTCACATTGGCATCGACTATTCTGGCGCGAAAACGGCAGAGAGCCGGCTGAAGGCCCTGCAGGTCTACCAGTCACGAGGCGGCGGCAAGCCGGAGCGGGTCAGTACACCCACCGAGGGGGCGAAGAACTGGACCCGGCTCGAGGTTGCGCAGTTCTGCGCGTCGGCCATCGAGTCCGGCGAGCCGGTAATCATCGGTATCGACCACGCCTTCTCATTCCCCATCAGCTACATGCAGCGTTATAGGATCAAGAGCTGGGATCAGTTCCTCGACGACTTCATGCGGCACTGGCCGACGGCGGATCCGAATACCTACGTCGATTTTCTTCGTGATGGCAACGCGCGAACGGGTGAGGCGAGCGAGTTCCGGCTTTGCGAACAGTGGACGGCCGGGCCCAAAAGCGTGTTCCATTTCGACGTGCAGGGACAGGTGGCCAAATCGACCCATGCAGGCCTGCCCTGGCTCCTATGGCTGCGCGAGATGTTCGGCGCGAAACCCCGTCCTCACTTCTGGCCGTTCGATGGATTCGAGGTGCCGGACGCCAGGAGCGTCGTTGCCGAGGTCTATCCGTCGATCTTTCGCCGCCGCTATCCGAAAGAAGACCGGACTCCCGACGAGCACGACGCCTATTGCGTCGCCGCATGGCTCGCCGAAGTCGATCGCCGCGGCGCCCTCGACTACTATTTCAAGCCGCCGCTCAGCCTGCCCGAGTCGCGTAGATCCCGTCTCGAAGGCTGGATTCTCGGGGTCTGCTAACGAGAATTTTCAGCATGAAACAGCGGTACAATTACGGAACACTTCGGAAAACCCGACCCTTTCGCCAAACTAACACAACCTATTGATTCCGAATCATTTTCCCTAACTGTACCGAAAATAGCCTAATCCAATAAAATCCATAACTTATTGATTTTATTGGCTTTGAAAATCCGCGTGTCGGTGGTTCGATTCCGCCCCTGGCCACCATATCTATCAGGGTGCATTCCGACCACCAAACCCCGCGGAATCGCGATCGGTAATCGCCCGATCGGCTGAGTGTCGCCAAGCGCGCTTGCTATACTGAGAATCATCAGTGACAGCCTACAGGCGAGTCGGACATGTCGATACCGGCAGATGACACGGAGCGCCTGGAGAAGGCGGCGCAGCAGCGGATCCTCGCCGCGATCGAAGCCCGGCAGATAGCCGACTTCACGTCCCTGCCCGGTGCGCAACGCCGTCTGTCCGCCGCGTTCCTGCAACGCCTGATCTCCGGTTCCTATGGCACTGGCGGAGAATTGTGTTGTCCGCTGCGAATCCGGGGTGCCGACATCGTTGGTCTGATGCGAGCGCCGTCCGCGGGTCCGGGCGGAGGAAGAGCCGCACTGGAGTTCCGGCAATGCCGGTTCGATTCGCCGGTCGACCTCAGCGGCGCCGAGTTTCTCGTCTTGCGTTTCGTCGATTGCAGACTGCCGGCCTTCATCGGTGCAAGCCTGAGCGTGAGAGCCGACCTCGATTTGTCCGGTTCGCAGTTCCCGGGCGTGAGCGACTACGAATCGGAACTGAGCCACGTAGGAAACTGTGCGATTCACCTCAACAATGCGCGTATCGGCGGCAAGCTGGATCTGTCGTCGACAGCCCGATCGCGTTTCACGGCTTCCCGGACGGTTCGGCTGGAGGGTGCGCATATCGAAGGGGACGTGAGCTTCGCGGGAGCCTCGCTCGACGGCGCCGGCGATGCGGCGCTCAGCGCCCGTTCGATCATGGTAGGCGGTAACGTCGATCTGGGGTCGGCTTCGGGGCACCGTTGCGAGGCCAGGGGGGAGGTCGGGTTCGCCGCGGCCCAAATCACCGGCGACCTGGGGTGTGCCGGTGCGCGGCTCGAGAATCCCGACGGGCGCGCCCTGCACTGCGAAGACCTCCGGGTGGAGTCGGTATTCCTGACTTCGGGTGATGAGGGAAGCCTGCCGTTCGAAGCCCGGGGCAGACTCAATTTCCTCACGGCGGTGATCGGCGGCAGTTTCTTCCTTACCAATGCGAGACTGGCGCCGGGCCCGGACTACGGCGGCTTGCTTCGCACCGGCGGCCCGGTCGCGATAAATCTGCAGCAGGCGAGAGTGTCCAATGCGCTCGCGTTCAATAACATCGGGGCGCTCGGTGACGGGTCGACGCCTGCATCACCGCACGAGAAATCCGTGCCGGTCCGCGGCTGCTTCCTGTTGGACGCCATACAGGTCAACTCGATACTCGATGACACGGATACCGGTTGGCCGGCACCGGGTTATCTGATGCTGGACGGTGCCACCTACGAGCGTATCCGCCACGTCGGGGACGGCGACCTGACGGCCAAACGCATTGCGTGGCTCAGGCGGCAGTACCCGGCCGGCACGCCGAGCAAACGCAGGTTTCGACCACAACCTTACGAACAGCTGAGCCGGGTACTGCGGCAGCACGGGTTGACGCGGGAGGCCAATGCGATCGCGGTGGAAAAGATTCGTGCGCGGCTGCAGGCCCGTGTTGATCGTCCCTGGGCCCGGGCGTTCCCGAATCTGCTGATGCTGGTCAGTCAGTACGGCTACTCGTCGAGTCGTGCGGCGTTGTCGTTCCTGGTGTTCGTCCTGCTCGGCGCCGCGCTGTATGCGATCGCGCTGTTCGGTTTCGGGCAGCCGTTTCTTCCGGTGGAAAGCGATCCGGAGCCCGTCACCTATCACCTGCCATTCGGTCTGGCGGAGACTGCCGCGGAACGTGGTTGCCCGGGGCTGGATGTTCTGCACTATGCAGTCGATTCGGCGCTGCCCGTCATCGACCTGGCCCAGGACACGCGCTGCCGCTTCACGCCGGAAGGGCAGCTGCGCTGGTTCTGGCTGCTGCTCCACAGCCTCTATGTGATCGGTGGCGCGGCCCTTTCTGCGGTCGTCGTGCTGACGCTCACCGGTGTGTTGCGACAGGACTGACGTTCGGTGGAGAGTGCCGCAGCCAGTCCACGATGAGCGTCGCCGCTCCCTCCCAGGCCTTCGTGCCGTCCCGCCATGCATAGGCATCCTCGATCGTGGCGTAGCGGTTGCCGCTGTGGCCGACATTCGGGCGCTCGACGAATGTCGCCGTCCCCGGCCGTTCACGATTCACCGTATCGGCGATCAACTCGTGCCCGTGCCGGGCCTCGAACTGGTCGAATGCGTTGAATATCACGAGCACCGGGGCGTCCAGCGCGGCCCAAGCCGCCAGAAAGTTGTGTGACGCCGCCTGCTGATGCCAGGCGAAGGGTCGCCCGTAGTGGTCTTCGTCCCCCATGCCGAGGATGTCCTCGCGGACAGCGGCCATCTCGCGGCTGTCACTCGCGACGTCGTCGGGATGACGCTTGCGCACGAGATACTCGTAGTGGAATCTCGCCCGCCGCAGCATCTCGTCGTGGATGTCGGCGGGGGCCACGGCATCCGGGCGCCGCTCGAGATAGATGCGGTCGAAGTTGAGCATGCGTTCGAGGTAGGTGACCGCTCCGCCGCCCTGGACGACGACGCCGGCGATATCGAAGCCCGCGTCCTGGAGGCGGTTCGCGACGAGAGGCGCGGTCGTCGAGCCCAGGCTGGAGCCGTAGAGATAGACACGGCCGGCATCGATGCGCTCGTCTTCCAGCAGATGCGTGAACGCCTCGGTGTAGTGTGCGAGCTCCGTGTCGTAGTCCAGGTTCTCGCAGGCCGGCCCGGTTCCGTCGAGCGCCGTACGCTCGACGCGCACGAGGGCGAGCCCGGAGTCACGAGCCAGTGCGGCGAGCAACTCGGACGAGTTCGAGCCCGGCCGGTATTCCAGGGAGTCGCAGGACACCCACTGAGTGAACAGCAACGGATGCCGCAGCTCGGTCTCCCCGACCGGCCGGCTGATGATCGTCGTCAGGCGTGAGCCGTCGGCCACCTCCACCACGCCGTAATGCGAGGCGACGCCTGGTATCGACTCTTCGGCCTGAGCGGTGAGTGCAGCGCCGGCGAGGGCCAGGTGCAGGATCAGGATCAGTCGAGTCATAGCGGGTCTCCGAAAACAATCAGGAGACCGCAGGCTAGCCGGCCGCCGGCCGGCCGGTCTTGCCGGATTCTCGAAGAATCCTTGCCGATTTCCGGATTTGGCGCCTTTCAGAGCGTCTGCGAAGCGCCCCCGGCCGTATTGCGCCGGTATTCCGTCGGCGTCATGCCGATACGCGCCTTGAACGCACGGTTGAATGCGCCGATGGAGCCGTAGCCGACATTCATCGCGATGGTCAGCACCGGGAGCCGGGCCTGCTCGGGGCGAGCCAATTCATCGCAGGCCTGGCGGATGCGCTGTGCATGCAGGAAGTCATTGAAATTTCGATAGCCCATGCCGCGGTTTATTACCTTGCGCAGCACGTGCTCCCGGGTACCGAGATGCTCGGCGAGCGCGCCGATGGTGAGCCCCTCCTGCAGGAACACCCGGTCGGACTCCAGCGCCGCTTCGAGTCTTTCGAGAGCCGCGGATTCTGCGCGAGTGAGCGCAACTGTCGCGGCGGTGCGCGCCGGATCGAGCCAGCTCTCGTTGCGCGGCCGTACCAGGAACCAGGCAGCGGTCAGGCAGGCCGCGGCCACCAGCGTCATGTTGGCCCACGCGGCAAGCGGCGGCGTGGAGACTCCCTGTAACAGGTTGTAGGACTGCACGCCCAGGGCTGCCGTGAGATAGGCGCCGGTCGCGAGCATGAACCCGAGCCGCAGCCGCCGCCTGCGCTCGACGAGGTCGACGGCCAGGCCGCGCCAGGCCTCACGAACGCCCAGGAGGACGAACAACAGCAGGGTCGCCTCAAAGCCGTAACCCGCCAAGATCTCCCATCCGTTCGCCGTACCCGCGCGAAAATTCGCGAGGAAGACCGTCTGTTGCCACGTGCCGGCGACTGCGACGGCGGCGACGATCGCGAGCTGGCTCTTGCCGAGTCTCGCGTCGTCGTTGAACAAGGCGCGGGCGAAGAGCCAGAACCAGACGGCCTTCGTGACGCAGAGTGCCGTCAGCAGGTAGCCCCAGCCGCCGAGCCCGGCGCCGCCGCCGGGTGCCGAGGTCACGAAGAAAGCGGCCACGGCGAGGCAGAATAACGCGCCCGGGAGCGCTGCCGGTCGTTGTCTGGCGGACGCGAACAAGAGCGAAGCCAGCAGGATCGCGGCCATGACGGCCACCGTTCGCAGAACGGTATCGACTGGATCAGGCATAGCGTGAACCGGTTGGAGGTGTCTGATGCTGATTCGATCATTTCAGACCACAAGAGTTTCCGCCACTGGCAAGCCTGTTTCGAATGTGCCCGCCACTGTAACGCTGACCGTCGCGGCTCCTTTCATTCCACATACCTGGCCGGGCTCGCCGTTATGATTGCTGTCGAAGTCTCTTTGCTGCCGCAAGTCCGTGAAACCAACGTCGCCTGAGTTAATCAGTGGCTTGCAGTGATTGGAGAGCAAATCGGCTACCTCTACGACCCGGATGGTTACCCGTACTTTCAGCCGGACTGACTGCTCCGGACTGCGTATTCGCCGGATCGCCGATAAGGGCGTTTTCCTGAACCGTGAGCTAGACTGAGGGCCACTGGCCGAAAGTGGCCAGTCATCTCAATCAGGGGGAGATAAAACATGGCAACGGCCCCAGTCTTTTCGCATGCTGTATTCATGACGCGTCGTTTCGAGGAAATGAAGTCGTGGTATATGACGGTCTTCGGCGCGGAGATTGTGCACGGGGATCCCGCCCTCGCATTTCTGACCTATGACGAGGAGAGCCATCGCTTTGCAATCGCGAATCTCGACGTGCTGAAGCCTGACAGGCCCGCGGATTCTGGCCCCGGTGATATCGGTGTCAACCATATCGCGTACACCTACGCCTCGGCGGCAGACTTGCTCGACACCTACGCGAGACTCGAGGAGCAGGGACTCACTCCCTACTGGGCAGTTCATCACGGCTTCACGCTTTCCTTCTATTACCAGGACCCGGACGGTAATCGAATTGAGCTTCAGGTTGAATCCTGCGGTTCCAAAGACGCCTTCGACTATATGCGAAGTGGAGCGTTCGCAGAGAATCCCGTCGGGGTTGAAGTGGACCCTGAGGCGCTCCTGGCACGTTATCGCGCGGGCGCCAGTGAAGCCGAGCTGACAGCACGGCCCGAAGGGAAGCCGTCAGCTATTCCCGAGGCCCATGGCATTGTCTGAAACCGGGCCCGGAGCCGACGGATCAACGCCGGGACGCCCGCTCCAGCAGATCTTCTGCCGCCGCCTTCGCGGCGCCGTCCGGGCCTGCGACACTCATGGCCTTTCTTGCAGTGGCAGCGGCCTGCCGCGGATCGTTCCGGATAAGGTGGGTCTCACCGAGTTCCAGCCACAGGTAGGGATTACGCGGTTCGATGCGAATGGCACGCTCGATGTCCGCGAGCGCACGGGAATAATCGCCGCCTGCCCGGGACGCCCTGCTGCTCGCAACGAGTTCCCGCACCGCCTCGGCGGAACCGCTCCTGGTTTCCGGTTCCACTCGCTCCCCGGCGACGCTGGCAGAATCTCCGGCCGCGGGGCTCGGCGAAGGATCGAACGGCAGATTGGCACAGGCCGACAGACCGAAGAGCAGGACGAACAGCAGAAGGCGCATAGTGGTCAGTTCCCCAGGGATTCAATTACGTCGCGTACTCGCTCGCCGATCTCGCCGAGCACGTTGCGGCAGCCGGGTTGGCGTCCCAGCCGGGTGCCCTCTGGCACGAGGATCTGCACGGCATTGCCGCAGCCGCGACGGGATTTCAGGCCGGTATCGTAGTCGATCCACGTGGGCTCCAGGTCCGCCGAATACGCCGGGTCATAGCTCGTCGTCGCCGGCATGGCCGCGATCATCGGTGCCCAGACGGACAACGCGCCGGCAGCCCCGGTGAGTCCCGTCGGTTCGTTGTCGTCACGACCTATCCAGACGACGGCGAGGTGGTCTCCACTGAAGCCCGCGAACCAGCTGTCGCGCAAGTCGTCCGACGTGCCGGTCTTGCCCGCAACCGCGAGGCCGTCGGGAAGGTAGGCCCTGGATGATCGCCCCGTGCCCCGCTGCATGACCTCGACCAGCCCCCGGTTCAGCTGGTGCACAGCGTTCGGGTCCGCGACCTGCTCGACCTCGAGTGCGGTCCGGCTCAAAGGCTGGCCCTCGGTATCGACCACCGAACGCACCGCGGTCAGCGGTGTGCGAAAGCCGTCGTTCGCCAGCGTGCTGTAGAGGCCGGCCACTTGGAACGGCGACAACTCCACGGCCCCCAGCAGCAACGACGGATAAGCGGGTGGCGGTTCCTCCAGGCCGAACTCCACGAGTATCTCCAGCAGCGGCTCGATACCGGTTGCGAGCCCGAGCCGCACCGTCGCCTGGTTGTAAGATGCCGCGAGCGCCTGAAGCAGCGATACTTCGCCATGTGATTCGCGAGAAAAATTCTGCGGGAGCCACCTCCGGCCGCTCTCCATCACCACTTCGATCGGCGCGTCCTCGACGGTGTTCGCGAGCGTGTACTCGCCCGACTGCAGCGCCGCGAGATAAACAAACGGCTTGATCAGCGAACCCACGGGCCTTTTTGCGTCGAGCGCGCGGTTGAAGCCGTCAGCGGCGATCTCGCGGCCGCCGACCATCGCAATCACCGCGCCTGTTGCGGGTTGCGTCACTATGGCTGCGCCTTCGAGGGCGGCTGCCTCTTCGTCCTCCGACTGCAGGCGTTCGAGGCCATCGACCAGTTCTCGCTCGGCAAGCCATTGCACGCCCGGGTCCAGGCTCGTGAATACCCGCAAGCCCTTCGTCGCAATGCTCTCGTCAGAGTACTCGGCGGCGAGCTGCCGGCGGACCAGGTCCATGTACGCCGGCTGGTAGCGTGACCCCACGCGCGATCGCGCGGTAACACCCAGCTCCCGGTCGATCGACTCGGCGGCGGCGTTATTGTCGACGACCTCGAGCTCGGCGAGCGTCTTCAATACCAGGTTGCGACGTTGCAACGCGCGCTCGGGGTGGCGCCTGGGGTCGTAGTACGAAGGCCCCTTGACCAGCGCAACGAGCAGCGCGGTCTCGTGCAATTCGAGTTGCGACAGGTATTTGCCGAAATAGAATTCGCTCGCGAGCCCGAAACCATGGATGGCGCGCGCACCCTGCTGGCCGAGATAGATCTCGTTGACGTAGGCGTGCAGCAGCGCTTCCTTGTCGTAGCGCAGCTCCAGCGCCATCGCCATGATGGCTTCCCGGTACTTGCGGCGGAAGGTCCTGCGGCCGTCGAGGAAATAACTCTTGACCAGTTGCTGGGTCAAAGTGCTGCCGCCCTGCCGGATTTCCCCGCTGCGCAGGTTCACCCATGCGGCTCGCAGGATCGCGGTCAGGTCCAGGCCGAAGTGCCGATCGAACTTGCGGTCCTCAACCGCTTTCAGCGCATCCACGAGGATGGGCGGAATCGCGTCCGGTTCCACCAGAAGGCGATCCTCGTGATGGGTGGCGAAGATGCTGCCCAGGCGCATCGGTTCGAGCCGCAGCAGCGCCATTCGTTCGCCATTGGCGTTCTCGAGCGAGCGTATGCGCCCACCGCCGAAGTTGACGGTGTGCCGTGCCGCGGGGTCGACCCTGTCCCAGAACCGGAAGGCCCGCGTCCAGAGCGTGACCCGGTTCGGCTCGAGCGCGTACTGTCCCGGTCTTGCGACGACGTCGACCTGCCGGAAGCCGAGCTGGTCGAGCGCGGTGGACAGACCAGGCGCATCGAGGGGCAGGCCGGCGTATAACTCCAGCGGAGCCGCGTAGACGCCGGCGGGGATGTCCCAGCGGCGATCCTCGAACTGGCGGATCGCGCCGATGCCGACCACGAGCACGTGGATCAGCAGCGCGCCCAGCAGGGCGGCTATGATCCAGCGCCCGGGCGCCCGCAGGAATATTTGCTTCAGCTCTTGCATACGCGACGGCTGTCGCCCCGATTACGAACGGCGCACAGCATGCCACTAATCGGGCAGCATCGCCCGGTCAACCGGCGCGTACACGGCCGAGCAGACTCTCGTAGACCTGCTCGCCCAGCGTATTGCGCAGTGCGCGGGGCGAGGGCGTCGGTGGGGCGTAATCCGTGATGCCGAGGTGCCGCAGCGCCCTCCATTGCTCCGTCAGATGCGCCCGGACCTCCTCGCTCCGGGAATGGCAGAGGAACTGCTGGAGAGTGTCGATACATCGACTGGACGGCGTCCGATTCGCACTGGCCGTGTGTTGCTCGGTCACCAGGCGATACGCCGTACCCTGGCGGGCCGGGACTGCCCTGATCTCCGCCGTCGACAACGCCTTGCCCGAGTGTACGTCGTATAGGCCGACGATGAACACGGTTCCGAGCCGCGACAGGCGAGCCACCGAGAATGCAGAAGTGGAGCGCAGACAGTTCCGCATCCTGGCGCCGTGCGCCCGGAGTTCGCGATCGGTACATAGCGGCGTCACCCGCGTCGTGCCATCCGCGGAAACGAAGTCCTCCGGGACCAATGGCATCAGGGTCTCGCGGGCGTGAATTCTCCAGACGGCATCGCATCTTCTCGTCCGCGCCACCTCCTCCGCGAACAGGGAGGCGACCTCGCCCAGTCCCTGATCCGCGATCTGCAACACGACCCTGTCGATCGCATCGATGACGGCAGCGCCATTATCGTTCCCGGCAGCCAACGGCGCATCGCCCGTCTCCTGGCGCACGGTCCGGGTGAGGGCTGCCCGGAACCGGGTAATCTGCTCGATGTCGTTCCAGCCGGGTAGCCAGCGATCCAGGGTCTGTTCGTCGCCGCGCCTCGACAGGCGAACGCAGACTCTCAGCCACTTGAGCCCCGCGGCCGATTCCCAGATCGGCCGGAGAAACAACCGCTGGCCGGTGACGGCGATACGATTGAATGCCTCCCACTCCGCGGGGTCGTCGCCGGGGAGATCCTGGGGATGCAATGCGTCGAGCGCCACCGCCAGTCCCCTGGCGTCCCTCGACCATTGCTGACCGACGCTATTCCAGTCCCGACCGACGAGATGGCGGACCACACCCGGGCGGACATTCCAGCGGGCGGCCAGGCCCTTTATCAACGGGGCGCCCGAGTCGACGAATGAGCGCAGGTCTTCCCCGAAGCTCCGGGGTTCCGCGACGACGGCCGTCAGTAGCAGGCTGGGGAACGTCTTGGCGAACTGCAGGCGATAGCGCTGAAACCGACTGTGTGCGAGGTAGTTGTAGACCCGCAGATCGAAGCGCCGGCCGGTGCTGGCCATGGGCAGCACCTCGGGGTCCATCAACCTGCGGAAACTCCGCAGCGCCTCGCCGAGATCGTGTCGCAACTCTGCCCGGGCGGTCCACTCACGCTTTGCGAGCCGGGTTTCGGGAATCCCCGCGGCCGTGCCTCTCGCGGTCGGCCCTCTGACGTACGCAAATGCGACTTTCTCGATCTCCCAGAGGCGCTCATCGATGCGACGAATCGGCGGAGGCGCCAGGGAAAGCGATCCGACCCCGAGATCTTTACGCAGCAGGGACTCGATCGAGCTCTTTGTGAACGCCTGCGCCGAGACGCGAGCCAGGCTCTCGGCGGCGGCGCTCAGCCGTTCATCCGTCCAGGCGGCTTTCTGGAGCATCAGCATCCAGACGGTCGCGTCCTCCAGCCGCATGAGCGCCACGCTCTTTATGTGGCCGAGAGCCGGGGGTCCGACGAGAAACTCCGACCTCGGGAAGACCACGACATCGGTTATCGGGCTGGGCGCATCCATGGATGTCTGAATGAGGTTGCAGATTGGTTCCACGGGTTCTCGCTCTATGTTGATACGACGCTGCTGCGGCGCTGGCGCGACAAATGAGGCCCCCCGGCTCACCGGTCCGCGCGTGCTGCGGACAAAAGGAGGCCGTCGCCACGCGTGCATGCGGTGGCGAATTTGGAGCAGTCCAGGGACTATCCGAAGTTACCCGAAAATGCGTCCGGGTCAAAAAGGTTTTCCGAAGCGTCCGGCAACCCTTTGATTCGACGATCGTGGCAGCCGGACCCGGGTCGACCAGCGCAAAAGCCGTGCGCAACCGACGGCAAAACCGCCCGTTCCGTCCCGGATCGGCTGACGCCGCCCGCCTCTCCGGTCATTCGGCGCGTGCCGCCGAGGCCGTCTCCGAGCGCTCCAGGCGTGCCGCGCAGAATTTGAACTCCGGTATTTTCCCGAACGGATCGAGGGCCGGGTTGGTGAGGGCATTAGCCGGCGCTTCCGCGTAGCAGAAGGGCACGAAGACGACACCGGCCGGCACGGCCGGATCGGCGCGGACGGTCAGCTCGATATGCCCGCGACGCGTCTGTATGCGCACCCGGGCGCCCGGCTCCAGGCCGAACCGGCGCAGTTCCGACGGCGACACGCTGGCGACGGCTTCCGGTTCGAGGGCGTCGAGCACATGCGAACGGCGGGTCAGTGCCCCTGTGTGCCAGTGCTCGAGCTGTCGACCGGTGGTCAGGATGAGTGGATATTGCTCGTCCGGCAGCTCATCGGGCGGCACCAGGTCGGCCGGCACGAGCCGCGCGCGGCCGCTGTCGGTGGGGAATCCGTCCTCGAACACCACCGCTTTGCCGGCCGCATCCGGCGCTTCGCAGGGGTAGGTCACGGCGCTCTCCGCGGCGAGGCGTTGCCAGGAGATGTTGTCCAGCGATCCCATGACCGACTGCATCTCGGCGTGAACCTCGGCGGGCCCGCCGTAATGCCAGTCCAGACCGAGGCGCCGGCCCATCTGCTCGACGATCCAGAGATCCTGCCGTGCATCGCCGGGCGGCTCCAGCGCACGGCGCCCCATCTGTATCTGGCGGTTGGTATTGGTGACCGTGCCGTCTTTCTCCGGCCATGCCGAGGCCGGCAGCACCACGTCGGCGTGAAAGGCGGTCTCGGTCAGGAACAGGTCCTGTACCACCAGGTGTTCGAGCTTCGCGAGAGCCGCCCGGGCATTGTCGGCGTCGGGGTCGGACATGGCGGGGTTCTCGCCCATGATGTACATGCCTCGCACATCACCGTCGCGAATCGCATGCATGATCTCGACCACCGTCAGCCCGGCTGCGGGTTCGAGCGGCGTGCCCCAGACGTTCTGGAATCGCCGGCGCACGTCGTCGTCGTCGACCGGCTGGTAGTCCGGGTAGACCATGGGGATCAGGCCCGCGTCCGATGCGCCCTGCACGTTGTTCTGGCCGCGCAGCGGGTGCAGCCCCGTCCCCGGTCGGCCGACATGGCCGGTGATCATCGCGAGCGCAATCAGGCAGCGCGCGTTGTCCGTCCCGTGCACGTGCTGGGAGATGCCCATGCCCCAGAAGATGATTGCGCGCTCGGCTTTCGCGTAGGTACGGGCGACCAGCCGGATGGTATCCGGATCGATGCCGCACACGGCGGCCATCGACTCCGGTGTGAATTCCTCGAGATTGCGCTCGAGGTCCGCGAAGCCCTCGGTATGTTGCTCGACGTAGGAGCGGTCGTAGAGTCCCTCTGTGACGATGACGTTGAGCATGGCGTTCAGCAGCGCTACATCGCTACCCGGCCGGAACTGAAGCATGTGGGTCGCGTGACGCTTCAGCGCCTGGCCGCGGGGATCCATGACGATCAGCGTCCGCTCTTTCGCCGCCTGCTTGAAGAAGGTGGCTGCCACCGGGTGGTTCTCGGTGGGATTCGCGCCGGTCACCAGGATCACGTCGGCGTCGGCGCAGGCGGTGAACGGGGCGGTGACCGCCGCCGAGCCGATGCCCTCCATGAGTGCCGCAACCGACGAGGCATGGCACAAGCGGGTGCAGTGATCGACGTTGTTGGTGCCGAAGCCGGTCCGCACCAGTTTCTGGAACAGGTAGGCTTCCTCGTTCGAGCACTTCGCCGAGCCGAAGCCGGCCAGCGCATCCGCGCCGTCGCGGTCGCGGATGCGCGAGAATCCACCGGCCGCCCGATCGAGGGCCTCCTCCCAGGTGGCCGTACGGAAATGGGTCCAGGGATCGGCCGGATCGACGTCGCAATCGGATGCCTTCGGCGCGTCGTCACGGCGGATCAATGGCTGCGTCAGCCGGTGCGGATGGCTCACGTAGTCGAATCCGAAGCGGCCCTTCACGCAGAGCCGGTTGGCGTTGGCCGGGCCGTCGCGTCCGTTCACCGCACGGATCTCGTTGTCCGCCACCCGGTAGGCGATCTGACAGCCGACGCCGCAATAGGGGCAGACGCTGTGCACCTCTTTGAAAGACTCGTCGCGGCCCACGCCGCGCTCGTCGACCAGTGCCGCCTCGATCAGTGCACCCGTCGGGCAGGCCTGCACGCATTCCCCACAGGCCACACAGGTGCTGTCGCCCATCGGATCGTCGAAATCGAACACGACCTTCGAGCCGATACCGCGGTGGGCCATGCCGATGACGTCGTTGACCTGTACCTCCCGGCACGCCCGCACGCAGAGGGTGCAATGGATGCACGCATCGAGGCGCACGTGCATGGCGGGATGGCTGGCGTCCGGCACGGGCGCGGTGCGCTGCGGGTACCGGCTCGACCTGACGTCCATCGATTCCGCCCAGTGCCAGAATCGCGATTCCGGGTCGGGAGCCATGTCCCGCGGCGGCTGGTCGGCCAGTAACAACTCCAGCACGCCGGCGCGCGCGGCACGGGCGCGGGGGCTGTCGGTGGACACTTCCATGCCGTCGGCCGGGAGTCTCGCGCAGGAGGCGGCGAGGACGCGCTCGCCCTCGATCTCCACCATGCACAGACGGCAGTTGCCGTCGGCCCGGTAGCCCGTCGCATCCGCATGGCACAGGTGGGGGATGACGGTGCCGTGGCGTTTCGCGACGGACCAGATCGTCTCGCTTGCGCGCGCCTCGACCTGCACGCCGTCCAGCGTGAAGCGGACCGGCGCGGTCATTCGAGTTCCTCGGGAAAATACTCGAGCACGCAGCGCAGGGGATTGGGTGCGGCCTGGCCCAGACCGCAGATGGATGCATCCGCCATGGTCTGCGCCAGAGCGCTGAGCAGCGGCTCGTCCCAGACCGGCCGGCTCATGAGGGCGACGGCCTTCTCGGTGCCGACGCGGCATGGCGTGCACTGGCCGCAGCTTTCGTCCTCGAAGAAGCGCATCAGATTCAGCGCAGCGTCCTTTACGCTGTCCCGGTCGGACAGGACGATCACGGCATGCGAGCCGATGATCGCGCCGTGTTCCTCCAGGCGGCCGAAATCGAGCGGCAGGTAATCGAGCCGGGCCGGCAGGATGCCGCCCGATGCGCCGCCCGGCAGGTAGGCCTTGAGCGTGTGTCCCTCCTGCATGCCGCCGCAGTACTCGTCGATGAGTTCGCGTACGCTGATTCCTGCCGGCGCCTGCTTCACGCCCGGTTCGCGCACCCGCCCCGATACGGAATAGCTGCGCAGTCCGACGCCGTCGTTACGTCCGTGACCGGCGGCCCAGTCGCCGCCTTTCTCGAGGATGTCCCGCACCCAGTAGAGGGTCTCGACGTTCTGCACCAGCGTCGGCAGCCCGAACAGCCCGGCCTCCGCGACGTAGGGCGGGCGGAGTCTCGGCAGGCCGCGCTTGCCCTCGATGGACTCGATCATGGCGGACTCTTCGCCGCAGATATAGGCACCTGCGCCGCGGCGAAGGTGCATGCTCGTGTGGCGCATGAGCCCGGCGGATTCCAGCTTCGGCAGTTCGGTCAGCAATAGGGACCGGATCGCGGGGTACTCGTCCCGCAGGTAGATGTAGACGGCTTCCGCCTCGATCGCCCAGGCGCCGATCAGCACGCCCTCCAGGAAGCGCATCGGATCGCGCTCGAGATAGAACCGGTCCTTGAACGTGCCCGGCTCGCCTTCGTCGGCGTTGACGGCCATGAGTCGAGGGGCGGGCCGGGAGCGAACGATGTGCCACTTGCGCGCCGTCGGGAAGCCGGCGCCACCGAGGCCGCGCAACGCGCCCCGCTCGAGTTCGGCGAGTACGGCGTCCCGCTCCAGCCCGCCGTCCAGGCAGCGCTCGAGCGTCCGGAATCCGCCCGCCTGCCGATAGGCGTCCAGGTCGACGTAGTCCGGCAGGTCCGGCTCGGTGCGCCCGCCATGCGCCGCCTCGAGTGCCGTCGCCGCATCGGCGCGGTCGATCTGGCGCCGGCCGACCACGGCCACGGGCGCATGATCGCAGCGCCCGACGCAAGGGGCACGAAGGACGCGGACATCGGCCCCCGCGTCGCGCTGCAGCGCCTCGCGCAGCTCGGTCGCCCCCATGATCCGGCAGGTCAGGCTGTCGCAGACCCGGATGGTCACGGGAGGTGGCGCCTCCTCGCCGTCGCCGAGTACGTCGAAATGGGCGTAGAAGGTCGCCACCTCGTAGACCTCGGCGAGCGGCAGGTTCATGTACTCGGCCAGCGCTGCCAGGTGGGAAGGCGACAGACAGCCGAAGCGGTCCTGGATGCGGTGCAGGTGCTCGATCAGGAGGTCGCGTCGCAGTGACTGCCCGTCCAGCAGTGTGCGGATCTCGGCCAGGGCATCCGCATCGACCTGACGACCCCGTGGGACATGCCGGGTCCGGCCTCGCCCGGAACCGGGATGACGCGGGCGCGTGCTCCTCGGGTTGTCTGGGCGCATGAGACCTCTCGGGGACCGGTCGCAATCGGCACGTTCGGCTCCGGAGGAGACGACGCGCCACTGTCTCGGTCCATCATAGCGCAGGCGCGCCGACGGCTACTACGTCGACACCGGAGTGCTGCAATGCCGGCCCGGTTCTGCCAAGCTGGCCGGCAGGAAAGCGAGTAAGCCAGTATCCGGTGAGCGAGCAACGACCATGACCCGGCAACGTAACCAGCTCGATATCGTCCTGCTGAGTGGCGATCCCGTCATACCCTATAAACACGGTATCGATGGCCGGATCAGCCCGGACGACGTCGATGCGGCCGATCGGGTACTCTCGGCGGTGGATGGTCTTGACGGATATACCGCACGACATCTCTGCGACCACGAGCAGCTGATCGATCACCTGCGCCGGGAGCCGCCGGATCTCGCCCTCAACTTCTGCGATACCGGTTACCGTAATCTCCTGGCCAACGAGGCCAATGTCCCGGCATTGCTGGAGCTG
Source organism: Woeseiaceae bacterium (assembly GCA_035655155.1). Classification (GTDB taxonomy): domain Bacteria; phylum Pseudomonadota; class Gammaproteobacteria; order Steroidobacterales; family Woeseiaceae; genus Lentisalinibacter. The sequence goes on along the minus strand of DASRVH010000080.1, from coordinate 20,981 downwards.
CTGGAGATTCCCTACACGGGTGCCGGGCCGGCGGCCATGCATCTGTGCGGCGACAAGGCGATGGTGCGGCTGCTCGCCGCCGCCCACGGGGTTCCGGTGCCCAACGAGACTCTGGTCGACCTGCGCTCGGATCCGCTGGTGCGGCCCGAGTTGTACCCGGCCATCATCAAGCCCAACGGCGGCTGTGGAAGCATAGGCGTGACCCGCGATGCCGTGGTCAACGATGCGGCCGAGGCGGAGGCCTACCTGCGCTGGCTGGCCGAGGAGACCGACTGGACCCAGGCGCTGATTCAGGATTTCCTCACCGGCCCGGAATACACGATCGGCCTGGTCGGCAACCCGGGGCAGGGGTTCACCGTGCTGCCGCCGCTGGAGATCGACTACAGCGCGCTCGATCCGTCACTGCCGCCGATACTCACCTACGGCTCCAAGACTGATCCGGACTCGCCGTACTGGCAGACGCTGCAGTTCAGGCAGGCGGAATTCGACGACGAGACCTATGCCCGCCTGGTGGAATACAGCACCTGGGTGTTCGAGCGCCTCGGCTTCCGCGACTATGCCCGGATCGATTTCCGTTCGGGCGCGGACGGCGTACCGCGTCTTCTCGACCCCAATTTCAATCCGACCTGGACCCACGACGGCAAGATGGCACTCATGGCGAGCTGGGCCGGCTACGACTACCCGGAGCTGCTCGGCATGATCCTGGCGGCAGCGCGGGGCCGTTACGGCCTGTAAAGCCCGTTCGGGCATCGGGCTGATTCCCGGCGGCGGATTCGATTCAGAGCAATCGGCGCGGGAGCGTCTCGTCCCAATCGCGCCGGGAGACCTGCTCGCCGCCTTCGAAGGCCTCCAGGCTCGCCTGGATTCGGAAGTTTTCCCTGTCCGCGGACAGGGCGGTGCGGCATTCGATGCGCACGCGCCAGTCACCGCGCCGGAAAATCGTCTTCTGCTCCAGCTCCGCTCGCGCCGTGAGCGGATCGTAGGCATTGATACGGAACGTCTTGCGCACGGTATAGCCGACGGTCAGGTCGATCTCGTCGATGCAGGCCAGAGCCGCGCCCCCGAAGTCGCCTCCGTCGCCGAAGGTCGTGTAGACGGTCTCTTCATTGGTGAGATCGAGCTCGATCATACGCTGGGCCTCGGCCCATTCCAGCGGCGTGTGGTCCGGCCCGGGACCTCTCTCCGGTGATTCGAAGCCCGGCAGGTTCTCGTCTTCGGCCCGGGGCGGGCGTACCGGCAGCTCGAGTTCGCTTGCGCCGGTGATCACGGTCAGCTCCACCGGCTCCGGTGCCGGCCATATCATGGGCCAGTAGGTGGTGGAGACGGCAACCCGCAGGGTGTGGCCCGGCGCGAAGGAGTAGGCAATGTCGTTCAACCGGATCGCAACCCGGTAACGTCGGCCCGGCTCCAGCGGTTGCGGGTGCTCGTGACCGTTGCGGTGGGTCAGGTTGAGCACGCCGAAACTGACGCGACCGGAGGCTCCGTCGGGTGCCACATCGTTCAATCGTACGATGACGTTTGCGACCGGCCGGTCCACCGCGAGCTCCAGGGTGACAATCGGCGAGCCGAATATCTCCAGGGTTTCGGTGAATGGATCGGAATCGAACACGAGCGACTTGCCGTCATCGGGGCGCTGGTCCAGCGGTGCGTCACCGTCGGCGCCGAAACCGTAGAAGTCGCCGCCGCGCAGGCCGGTGGTCTGCGGCGAGATCAGGCGCATACGGTCCTCCGCGTCCGGTCGCTCGCCCAGCGAGAGCACGTTGAGATACCAGCGGCGTGACGCGATGCGGGGCGACGGCCAGCTGTCTTCGGCCACCCAGCGGCCGGGACGCTCGTCGTGGAACGGCGCGGGCGGGACCCACTCCTCCATCCATGCGCGCATCGCCGGTTCCTCCATGATCCCGTTGTCCTCGCCCCTCAGCCAGTAGTCCCACCAGCGGACGGCCTCCTGGAAGAAACCGATGCGCGGTCCAGGCGTCGCAACGTGCGGAAAGGCGTGCGGCCACGGGCCGATCAGCGCTTTTCTCGGGCCCTTCAGACCTGCCATGAGGCGGGGGATGGCATTGACATAGCCGTCCGCCCAGCCGCCGACGGCGTAGACGGCGCATTCGATCGCGTCATAGTTTTCGCACACCGAGCCGTGCTTCCAGTACTCGTCCCGATCGGGGTGCTGCATCCATACCGCGGGAAAAAGACGATTGCTCTCCAGTCGCTGCAGCCACTTGTTGCGCCAGTCATCCCCGGATATCGCCGGATCGGGCGGACAGGCGGTCAGCGAGAAAAATGCCGATCCCCAGGTGAGATTCTCGTTAAGCAGGCAACCGCCCTTGTAGTGGGCGTCGTCCGCGTAACGGTCGTCGGTGGAGCACATCGTGATGATGGCCTTCAGCGCCGGCGGGCGTCGGGCCGCCACCTGCAGCGAATTGAAGCCGGACCAGGACAGTCCGATCATGCCGACGTTGCCGCTGCACCAGCGCTGGTTCGTTATCCATTCGATGGCGTCGACGGCGTCGTCCTGCTCCTGGGCCAGGTATTCGTCGCGCAGGATGCCGTCGGAGTCCCCGGTGCCGCGCACGTCCAGCCGGATACCGGCATAGCCGTGGCCGGCAAAGTAGTGGTGCAGAGGCTCGTCGCGCAGGCGGGTGAAGTCACGCTTGCGGTAGGGCATGTATTCAAGGATCGCCGGGACCGGCGCATCCTCTGCGTCACTGGGCATCCAGATGCGAGCCGCCAGCCGCACGCCATCGCGCATGGGGATCCAGACGTTTTCGAAAACCCTGACGCCTTCTGGAAATTCCTCGACGACTTTCACGGTGTGCCGGTGTTATCTGCTGCCGGCGGCCTTTCAGCCTGCCGCACTGACCTGCTTGTGCGCGCGAAGCTCGTCCACGTGCATGTCGAGCAGCCGCTCCGTCGTCTTGACCAGAGTACGCGCCACCTTGCAGGTGGCCTCGAGGGAGACGGATTCGTTGGGCGCGTGGGCCTGCTCGATCTCGCCCGGGCCGTAGATGACGGTCGGCACATTGGCATGCCGGACCCAGCCCGACATATCGCAGCCGTAGGGCGCGGCGGCTATCGGTGTGGTGGTGCGGAACTCTTCCTCGGCGGACTCGGCCAGCGCGGCCACCAGAGGGTGATCCTGTTTCGTTTCGGCGGAGCCGAAGCCCGACGCCAGTCGCCTGATCCTCGGCGGGTTCTGACTCAGCCAGGGGTCGTCCTTGATGTGGTCCATGATGGCATCGTGGAAACGCGCCTCGGCTTCGTCGATGGTCTCGCCCAGAGCCACGCCGACGCGGACCTGCGCCTCCAGGGAATCCATGACGCTGGATGACCAGAGGCCGCCGTGGATCGTGCCCACGTTGGTGGCGTACGGCAGCGGGTGGACCTTCATCAGCGGGTGTTCCACCGCTTCGTTGAGCTTTCTCTCGTCCTCGCGCATGGCCTCGTAGATGGTCATGAAATGGTCCAGGGCGCTCTCGCCCTGCAGGCGTTTGCTGGCGTGCGCGGACTTGCCGGGCACGTTGATCTTCAGCGACATGGCACCAGCGTGGGCGATGACCAGCTCCGGTATGCCATTGGCGCCGAGGGTCGGCTCCGGGATGATGCAGGCATCGGCGTCCCAGCCGCCGCGTATGGCTGCGAGGGTGCCGAGGCCGCTGTCCTCCTCGGCGGGCACGGCGGCGAAGATGATCCGTCCGGGGAAATTGCGGCCGCTCTCCGCGAAAGCCTCGAACACGGCCATGGCGGCGACCAGGCCCGCTTTCATGTCCGAAGCGCCGCAGCCGTGGATGCGGTCGCCGCGGGCCACGCCGGAGAAGGGCTCGTCATTCCAGTTGGCGTAGTCGCCGGGCGGAACCACGTCCACGTGTCCGGTCAGAAGCACCGAAGGACCCGGCTGCTCGCCGCGCAGTACGCCGACCACGACCGGCGCCCAGGCGCGCTCGACCTCGTGACCCGGGTAGCGTGGATCACGCTGCAGTGAAGCAATACCGTCGTTCCAATAGTCGATCTCGGCGTCGAACTGCTGCAGCCAGTTGGCGATGTGCGAGACCGCCGCGTCCTCCTCGCCGGTGACGGAGGGGATGCGGATGAGGGAAACCAGGTTGTCCCGGATACGGTCCTCGTCGACGAACGATGTGCGTCTGGCCATGTCGGCATTCTCCCGTTTGGCGGGTCTCGGGACCCAGGATCGCCATGTCAGTATCGGCCGGGGCGGTGAGCCGCTGCAAGCCGGCCATGTCAGCCGGCCAGCCCGGCGGCGGCGATCTCCGCGCTCATTTCCGACAGCTCCGGAGCCTCGGCAACCCGCGTCAGCTCGGCCCGCATGCGCTCGGCCCGACCCGGCGTCTGCCGGCGCCAGTCCACCAGATTACGAAGGAGTCCTGCGGCCAGCGGCGGGTTTTCCCGGTCGATGGCGAGTACGCAGTCGGCCAGCAGGCAGTAACCGGCGCCGTCCGGCCGATGGAAATGGTGCAGGTTTTCCGTGCAGAAGGTCTCCACCAGTGCGCGCACGCGATTCGGCTGGTCGAGCGAAAAAACCGGGTCCTGCATCAGGCGCCGGACTCGCGCCAGCGCGTCCCCGTGTGCGGCCCGGGCCTGGAGGGCAAGCCATTGATCCATGACCAGGGGTTCGTGTGCCCAGTGCCGCCGGAAGTCGGCAAGCCGGTCTTCGGCATCCGGGGCGTCGCTGTCCGCCAGTAGCGCCAGGGCGGCGAGCCGTTCGCTCATGCCTGCAGCCTCCCGCCATTGGCGCCGGCAGTGGGCGAGCGCGTCGGCGTCACCGGTCGCGAACCAGTATTCCAGGCCCACGTCGCTGAGCCTGCGCGAGCCTGCCTGGCGAACGGTCGGTGGCCCGGCTACGCCGCTACCCGGCGGCTGGATGATTGTCTGCCACCCATCGATCAGCCGCTCGCCCAGCTTGCGCTGCAGGGCTTGGCGGGCGCGGTGGATTGCCTCGTAATCGGGTTGCCGTTCCAGCAGCGTCAACGCCCTCTCGCCCGGCAGCGTCATCAGACTGGCCGCCAGACCGGGGTCGTCTCCGGCCTGCGCGAGAATGGCGGAAAAGGCCTCGAGCAGCGACTCGGGCGCGTCCGGCTCGCCCGAGACGGCGGCCCGAATGTGCCTCCCTGTCAGCCGCAGGATCGCATCCCGGCGCACACAGGCGTCGTCGTCGAGGCCCGCCACCGTTACGAGTTCGGCTTCCGTGTAGTCGTAATGGATGTGCACGGGGGCGGAAAAGCCGCGCAGCAGCGAAGGAACGGGGGGCTCGTCCATGCCCTGAAAGCGGAAGACCTGCGTGCTGTGGCACAGCTCCAGCACCCGGACATCGGCAGCAGGTGCCGCTTCGTCTTCCAGCCGCAGCGGCAGCCGTCGACCCTCCCGGTCCAGAAAGGCCAGGGCCAGAGGCATGTGCAACGGTTTATCGGTGTGCGGCGCTCCGGACTGACGCACGCTCAGCGTCGCGGAGGCCGATTCCGGATCATGCTCGAGAGTGATCTCCAGGGTCGGCGTGCCGGCCCGGTCGTACCAGTGCGCGAACTGGCTCAGGTCCCGACCCGACACCGCCTCCATGCAGGCCAGGAAATCCTCGACCACGGCCGCGCCGCCGTCGTGACGCTCGAAGAAGCGGTCCGTGCCCCGCCGGAAGGTCCGTTCACCGATCAGCAGGGCCAGCATACGGATGAACTCGGCGCCCTTGCTGTAGACGGTATCGGTGTAGAAATTGTCGATGCGCCGGTAGGCCGAGGGCCGCACCGGGTGAGCCAGCGGGCCGGCGTCCTCCGCGAACTGCCGCGTGCGCATTATTGCCACGTCCTCCAGCCGGCGCACCTCGCCCCAGCCCTGGTCCGCCACGAACTGCTGCTCGCGGAAGACCGTAAAACCCTCCTTCAGCGCGAGCTGGAACCAGTCGCGGCAGGTCACCCGGTTGCCGCTCCAGTTGTGCAGGTATTCATGGGCGACCAGGGCCTCGATGTCGCGGTAGTCGCGGTCGGTGGCGGTCTCGGGATCGGCCAGCACGTAGCGGTCGTTGAAGATGTTCAGTCCCTTGTTCTCCATTGCGCCCATGGTGTAGGCGCTGACCGCCACGGCATTGAATACGTCCAGGTCGTACTCGCGCCCGTAACGCGTCTCGTCCCAGGCCATGGCGCGTCCGATCGTCTGCAGCGCGTGGGCACAGCGGTCCCGGTTGCCGGGCTCGACGTAGATATTGACGGTCACCTCGCGTCCCGACGCCGTCTCGAAGCGGCCACTGCGGCTTTCCAGCTCGCCTGCCACCAGCGCGAACAGGTAGCTCGGCATGGGGTGGGGGTTGTGCCAGACCGCGCGGTGGCGGCCGTTCGGGAGGTCCTCGTGTTCCATCGAGTTACCGTTGCCCAGCAGGACCGGATAGCGCCGTGTGTCGGCGATCAGGGTGGTCGTGAACACGGCCAGCACGTCGGGTCGGTCCGGGAAAAACGTGATGCGTCGGAATGCCTCGGGCTCGCATTGCGTGCACAGCATGCCGCCGGCGCAATACAGGCCCATCAGCTCCGTATTCCGGTCCGGGCGTATCACGACCGTCGTGGACAGCTCGAAACGATCGGGCACATCGGTGATCACGAGGCCGGCCGCGCTCTTTATGAATGCGTCTCCCGTCAGCGGCTCTCCATCCAGCGCGACGGATTCCAGGGCGAGATCCTCGCCGTCGAGCCGCAGCGGTGCCGCGCGATCAGTGGCGTCCGGATTGCGCCGCAGGGACAGCGTGGCCGTCACCCGGGTCGCCGCAGCATCCAGATCGAGAATCAGGTCGGCGCTGTCCACCAGGAAGGCCGGCGGCGTGTAGTCATCTCGTCGGACGGGCTCGGTCATGGGAGCAGGGTAACCGGCTGGCGCAGTAGAGGTATCATCCCCGGTCATGAGCCGACGCGACGACGACGCGACCCACCCGCCGCAACCCGTGCTGCAGCGAGGCCGGGTCACATTGCGGCCGAGCACGCGGGCCGACTGTGACTTCGTTGTGTCCGTGGAGTCGCACCCGGAAAACGCCCGCTTCGTCGGCCAGTGGCCGCCGGAGCGCCATCTGGAATGCATGACCAGTGCCGACAGCCTGCACTGGATCGTGGAGTCCGGGAACCTCCCCATCGGTTACGCCGTGCTGGAGGATGCCGACGACCCGAATCGGAGCCTGTTGCTGCGGCGCATAGCCATCGCCGGCAAGGGGCGGGGACACGGCAGCGCGGCGCTGAGGCTGGTGGCGCGCTACTGCTTCGAGGTACTGGGTTTTCACCGGCTCTGGCTCTATGTCGCCGTGGACAACAAACGCGCTTATCGCTGGTACCTGAAGCACGGCTTCGTCGAGGAGGGTATCGCGAGGGACTGCGAGCGACGGGGTGAGCAGTACGTGTCGATGCACGTGCTTTCCATACTCGAAAGCGAGTACCGCGACACCCTGGGCCGGCCCCGCAGCCGGGCGCGCCCCTCCGCGTCCTGAACCAGGCGCATCTGCGGGTTCAATGCCACGGTCCCGGCTCACACCAGGATATTGCCCCAGCTGTTCGGCAGCACGTCCTCGAAGCGCAGGTCCAGCACGTCCATGATATTGCGGAACTTCACGTGCAACTCCTGCTGGTCCCCGGCGCCGATGAAGATGTCGCCGATCTCGAAGCTGTAGCTGTCCTGGCCGCGCAGTTCGGAGAGCCGCATGCCTTCCTCCACGCCGATATGGATCAACAGCTCGGGATAGATACGCTGCAGCGCCGCGATCTGTTCCCTGGACGGCGTATGAGTCACCACCGTATCCCCGAACACCCGCGGCATGAACTTGCCCGCCATCGGGAAGCGGCCCTCGAGGCGCGGGAAATCGGGCTTCCGGCCCAGCGCTATGTCGATCGCTACCTCGTGGTGTGAGGACCCCGTCGCGATCTGGAATATCGGACAATGGGACTTGGAGATGCGTGGATTGATCTCCAGCAGCCAGATTCTGTCCTCGAACTCGTCCCAGAAGAACTCCATGTTGAACGGCGTATGGTCCAGGCCGATGCGCTCGAGGATCGTGGCGGCATGCTGCTTCATGCGTTCCTGCACACCCTCCGGCAATTGCGAGGGATACTGGTAGCTGAAGAAGCTCACCTGGTTGGAAGTCCTGAGCGAATCGAGGATCGCGTAGACGGTGGTCTCGCCCTTGCAGACGTATCCTTCCAGCGTGCAGAGTCGGCCGCTGATGATGGCCTCGGCGATGCAGGTGGCACCGTCGCCACGATCCGGGAGCGCCTCCCGGTCGTGGCTGTATTGAAGGATGTTGTTGAAGGGTTCCGAGAAGATGGAAATGTTGTCCCGGATCGTCTGCATGGCGACACGGTACTGCTCTTCGTTCTCGATCCGGAAGCCCAGGTAGGAGGAGAACGAGACGCTCGGCTTCAGCCAGAACGGGTACTCCATATTCAGGTCGGCCACGGGGTCGTCGCTGAAGGGGTCCAGCCCCTGATAGTCCGGCGTGCACTCGGGCAGTGCCTCTTCACCGGCGCGCCGGTTCCAGTACTTGTGCTCGCAATACAGCACACTCTCCAGCGTAGGTGTCGGCAGGTCGTGCTCGCGCCGGAGTATCGGCAACATGGATGTGGTGGGAAAGTCCCAGTGGCCGATGATGCCGTCCACGGCGGGTGCCTCTTCCAGCGTCTTGCGCGCCTCGGCCATGATCTCGTCCATGGGGTAGGAAGCCGGCAGCACCATGGTGTCGTAGTCGACGAGTCCGTGGAACTCGTACTCGGTGGCGTTGCGGACCGTCTGCAGTTCCTTCAGATTGAAGTCGTCAAGCCCGATCACGAAGATGTGCTTGGTCATGTTTCGCCTCCGGTGTCTTGCCAGTGGAGTCCTCTGCTTGCTCGACCAGCATATCAAGCGAGCTCGTTCCGGGTATTTCTGCCGCCGAACTGACCGTGCCGTTACGCCGAGGCAGTCGTTGCGTCCCCGGCCGGGGCTGGTGACGGCCCTGCATTGTCGCGATAATGACCCCCGTTGTGCGCCTCAGGCGCCATGACCGCAGGCGGGAACCCTCACATGCAACGCTTCCGGAACATCCTTTGTGTGGTGGACAAGCCGTCGGATGCCGCGGCACTCGAGCGCGCCGTGTCCCTGGCGGAGAACAACCAGTCCGCGCTGACTCTCGCCCGGGTGATCCCCCGCCTCTCGACGGACATGCGCCTGCCGGAGGGCGGCCCCACGTCCGAGGCACTGCGCGAGTGGACGAGAGCCCAGCATCTGGAGTCGCTGGAGGCGATGGCTCGTCCCTTCGGCGACAGGATCGATCTCGCCCTGCGGCTGCTGGAGGGGACCGAATTCCTGCAGGTCATCCGCGCCGTGCTGGCGGACGGTTACGACCTGGTTATCAAGGCAGCGGAGGACCCGCCCTATCTCCGACGGCTCTTCGGCGCCGACGACATGCATCTTCTGCGCAAGTGTCCCTGCCCGCTGTGGCTGACCAGGCCCGCGGAGAAGACCAACTACGGCCGGATTCTCGCCGCGGTGGATTTCGACCCGGCGGAGCCGCAGCAAGCGGCCACAGCACTCAACCGCACGATTCTGGAACTGGCCGCTGCGCTGTCGGTCTCGGATTTTGCCGAGTTGCATGTGGTCCATGCGTGGGATGCGCCGGCAGAGGATGTGATCCGGCGCTGGGCCGCCGTGCCCGACAGCGCGGCTGCGGATTACGCGGAGGCGGAGCGGTCGGCGCACGCGAGAGGACTGGAGCACATCGGAGCCCAATTGAAGGACTGGCTCGGAGACGAGAGCTATGACTACATCGCCCCTCGATACCATCTCGCGCGCGGCCCGGCCGTGACTGCGGTGCCACACCTCGTCACGGAACTGGAAGCCGATCTGGTGGTGATGGGGACGGTGGCGCGGACCGGAATCTCGGGGCTGATCATCGGCAATACCGCCGAGTCGATCCTGGAACAACTGCCCTGCGCGGTACTGGCCGTGAAAGGACCGGGTTTCGTCTCGCCGGTACGCCTGCCCCGCTGACCGCTGCCTGCAGGCTCAGGGCAGGCTCTTGTCGCCGAGCTCGCCCTCGGGGATCGCGGTGCGCGCTCTCTGCTCACTCCCCGTGAGCAGATCCACGGCCCGGTCGGCCGCATCCTGGAAGGGCTCCAGCACCAGGTCGGCACCGGCTTCCCTGAGCTCCTCGGTGTCCATTTGCTTGTGTGACGTAACGGCGATCCGGCCCGTGAAACCCGCGCTCCGGCTCACCTGCAGCAGCGTCTCCTGGACGTCCTCGTAACTGAGGCTCGTGGGTTGCACGGGCATCGTCGAGACCAGCCAGCCGGACCGGTCGAGAGGCAGCGTGGCCAGGAATTCCGGGTCGCTCGCATCGCCGTATTCCGCCTCGAGACCCAGGGAGCGCCAGCGCCGCACGGCAACCGGGTTGAAGTCGACCCCCAGGACCGGGATGCCCATGTTGTCGAGACGCATGCCTATCGCGGTGCCGAACCGGCCGAGACCGAAAATGATCACCTCATAGCGGTCCGCGACATGTGCTTCGCCCTCCGCGGGCTCGGCGGGCGTGTTACTGCGCTCGAACACGCCGAGCAGCGGTTCGAATACGGCATACAGCTGGTGCGAGTAAGTGATCATGTAGGTGGATACGCCGATGGTCACGAGTCCCACGAGGGTGACCAGGCCGAGCGCATCGGATGCCACGTGGCCCAGGGAGGCTCCCATGGCGATGAATATGAGCGAGAACTCGCTGATCTGCGCCACGGTGAGACCGGCGAGAAAGCCGGTGCGTTTGCGATAGCCCATTCCCCCCATGATACCCAGCACGATCAGCGGGTTGCCGATCAGGACGAAGAGCGAAAACACGACCGCCGCGAAGATATTGGAACCCAGCACCGACAGGTCGAGCGCAGAGCCGAGGGCGATGAAGAAGAAGAGCAGCAGAAAGTCACGCAGCGGCGCGAGCCTGGCTGCAATGGTCTCGCGGTAGGGGGTGGAGGCGAGAGAGATTCCCGCCAGCAGGCCGCCCACCTCCTTGCCGAGCCCGGCGAGGTCGCCGGCCGCGGCGAAAAGCGCCGCCTGTGCGATGGCGAATACGAGCAGCAGTTCCGGGGCCTGCGCCAGCTTCTCGATGAGCGGGTCGGCAATGTAGCGCACGAAGATCACGACCACCGCGACCAGCGCCAGGCTGGAGACCAGCACCCGGAGCACGGATGCGCCGCCATGTTCGCCGCCGCCCATCCCGATGGCCGAAAGGGCGATCATTGCGAACACCACCACCAGATCCTGGACGATCAGGAAACCGAGCGCGATCTGGCCATGCAGCGAATCGATTTCGCGCTTGTCGGACAGGAGCTTGACGATAATGATCGTGCTCGAGAACGTGAGCGCGACAGCGACGTACAGGCTGGTGACCGCATCGAAGCCCAGCGCAAGCCCGATCAGGAAGCCGAACAGAGAGGTGAACAGGACCTGGCCGAGGCCGGTCATCAGCGAGACCGTGCCCAGGGTCCTGATCAGTTTGATGTCGAGCTTGATTCCGACCAGGAAGAGCAGGACGGCGATGCCCAGCTGCGAGAGCAGTGTGATCTGGGGCTCCGAGCGGACCAGGTCCAGCACGGAGGGGCCCGCCAGCAGTCCGACGGCGATGAAGCTGACGATGAGCGGCTGGCGCAGCAGCAGGCCGATCGAGCCGACCGCCGCCGCCAGCACCAGCAAGGAGGCGATTTCGGTGAACGGCGACTGGTGGATGAGTTCGTACACTGGCGCCCGCTCATGTCAGGAATCCGCGCCGGTCGATGATAGATGAGCGCCGGCCCCGGCGCGACGGCATCGTGACCGGTGCGGGGAACCGCGGAGTCAGGCGTCCTGCTGCCGCTCGATCTCCGCCGCCGGCATTACTCTCGGTCCACGAATATATCCAGCGGCAATACCGCGGTCACACCGACGTTCGGCACGTCGACCAGCTGGCCGATACGCATGTCCACCGCGACGCTGGCGATCATGTACGCCTGTGTCCGGTCATAGCCGTACTCCGCGACGATGTGGTCGATCATGGCAGCCAGCGCATTTCGCGCCGCAAGATTGATGTCGGCAGACAGATTGGTCAGTTCCGCGATCTTCGGCGACTCCAGGTATGCGAGGTCCGCGGGCACGGTGCCCTTCTCTTTCAGCGGGAACCCGGTCACCGCGTAGAAGCGCTCCGAGGGTATCCCGAGTACCCCTGCCGGCCCCTCGTAATGCGGGCCGCGGGACAGGTCGGGCGGGTCGTCGACGATACGGGTGGTGACCGTCAGCCGGCCCCCCATCTCGATGGCCGTGCCCGCCACCTCGCCGTCGCCCTGGGCATAGTGGAAGTCGCCGACAGCGAGTCCGCAGCCATCGACCAGACACGGCAGATAGACGGTGGTGCCGGTCGTGATGTAACGGATGTCCATGTTGCCGCCGTGCTCCCGCGGCGGGATGGTTCGCAGGCATTCCGAGGGCTTCGTGCCTTCCGGCCCGCACAAGGCCGCAGGCGCCGCCTCGTCCGGGTCGGGGCCCATCACGGCGCCGCCGGCTCCGAGCAGCTGACTCTCCCGCGTCAGCGCATCGGCGAGCAACGCCTCGCCGGGCAGTGTCGTCACGACGCCCGGAAAACTCGCGTTCGGAATGCGCACGCCCGGCAGTGCGTCGCTGACGGCGTATTCCTCATTAATGCGCCAGACGATGAAACGCTCGTCCGTGCCGAACTGGTCTCCTGCGAAGCCGAACGGTCCGGCGGTGGTCCAGCCGACGTCGTCAGGTTCGAGTGCCTCGATGGTCACCGCCAGCACATCGCCTGGCTTGGCGCCTTCGATAGAGACCGGTCCGGTCAGCGCGTGGACGATGCCGACTCCTTCCCGCGGCATGCTCTTCGCACTCGAGGACTCATCCGGATCGAGGGTCAGGTCGAAAGCGTCGCGGCCGAGAAACACGATACGCTCGCCCGGCTCGGCGCTGGCGACCATCGGGATATCGGGATGCAGGCGGTTGATGCACGCCGGATCGTCCGCGCAGCCCACGCTGCGATCGCCCACGACCACCTCGGCGCTGGCGTCCGTACCGATCGCCAGGCCAGACAGCAGCCCGGCGGACAAACAAATGGAAAGAGCCGATTTCATAGGCACGCCCCGCTGGAATTATTGTTTCACCGCGTGCGCCGAAGCCGGTCGCACCTCGCAGCCAGTCTAGCCGATAGGCGGGAGAACCAGGCAATTTCAACAGCTGGACTCGTAACGCGACACGCTACCGCGGCGGAATGCCGGATTCATGCGTCTTTCTGGCGTTCGATTTCCGCTGCGAGCGTGATGCGCTCGAGTTCCCCCTCGATCGACTCGATCCGTTGCTCCAGTGCGGCCAGCGTCTCCGCAACCGCGGCGTCCGGCTCGTCATTCGGCAACGACGACCGGAGGGCAGCCATCTCGCCGTGCAGTGCGGTGCGCTCGTCTTCCAGTTGGCGTCGCCGGGCGCGTCCGCCCGGTAACGGATAATCGTCGTCTTTCATTGGAGGTACTCTCGAAGTGCGGTGACGGTGCGCGGAATCCGTTGTCTTTCACGGTATCAGCGCTGCGGCCTCAGGACGAGGCCACCTGCACGCCGCCGGCCGCGAAATCCCGCTGCAATGCCAGTTCCAGGCGCTCCGAGAGCGGCTCCCGTACCCGCCGCTTGGTATTGCGATGCGCCTCCATGTTGAGGGTGGCGAAGGCAGCGGCCATGTCGGCGGCCCGGCTCCCGAGCTCGCCCGCCGGCACCGCCTCGTCCAGGAACCCGGCCTTCACGGCGCCCGCGGGGTCGTAGATTCTCGCCAGTCCGACGGCCTGGTCGAGGTGTACCTGCGCCAGCCGCGCCCGGGCGAGTTCTACCCCGAACCAGGGCAGCGTCATGCCGATGGCCACCTCGTTAAGGCCGAGTTTGTAATCGCCCGCCGTGCCGATGCGGTAGTCGGCCGACAGGCACAGCAGCGCGCCCATGGCGAGCGCGTGCCCGCTGACGGCCAGAACCACCGGTGTCTCGAATGTCAGCAGCCGGTTGGCGACCTCGGCGCCCTGGCGCAGGAGTCTCGCGGCATCCTCGCCGCCCTGACCCATCACCGACAGGTCGAAGCCCGCACAGAACTTGCCCGGGCGGCCGGTGACGATAACGATCTTGCCGGCGGCGGCGGCCTGGTCGAGGCCGGCGTTCAGGCTGTCGAGCATGTCGAAGGACAGGGCGTTGGCCTTGCCGTCGTCCATGGCCAGCAGGCAGTGGGTTTCGTGTTCGGTGACTTCGAGCAGTGCGGTCATGAATCTCTCCCGGTCGGTCAGGCGGCCAGTCTAGCCTTACCGCGCGCCGATGGGGAGGTCGCCGCCAGGAATCCGGCAGGAATACGGGTAGCCGGATAACGTATCCTTGGCGGCGGATCCAAAGCCGCCCCAGGGGGCTCGATGCGGGGTTGCCCGTCGCGCTAACGGAAAGGATGGAACTCATGCTGAAAAGATACTCTCTGCTCGTTCTCGCCGCGCTCGTGGTCACCGGCTGTGCGGGCGAACAGACGCCCGGGCAGTCAGGACAGACCGCGCAGCCGGAGGCGGTCCGCTACGACCTGCTGATCGAGAACGGCACGGTGTACGACGGCTTCGGCGGCGAGCCGTACGTCGCCGACGTCGCCATCGCGGACGACCGCATCGCCGCCATCGGCACGGATCTCGGCACGGCCGAGCGGGTCATCGATGCGAGCGGTCTGGCCGTCGCGCCCGGCTTCATCAACATGCTGAGCTGGGCCACCGAGTCGCTGATCGAGGACGGGCGCTCGCAGAGCGACATCCGCCAGGGGGTGACGCTGGAGGTCATGGGTGAGGGCTGGACCATGGGGCCCGTCAATGAGGCCATGAAGGCCGAGGCGCTGGAGCGCCAGGGCGACATCACCTTCGACATCACGTGGTCCACCCTGGGCGAGTATCTGCAGTATCTGGAGGACAAGGGCATCTCCACCAACGTGGCCTCGTTCGTCGGCGCCACGACGGTGCGCATCCACGAGCTGGGCTACGAGGACCGGGCGCCGACACCGGAGGAGCTGGAGCGCATGCGCGGACTCGTCCGCACGGCCATGGAGGAGGGTGCGCTCGGCGTCGGCTCGTCCCTGATTTATGCGCCGGCGTTCTATGCGGACACGGCGGAGCTGATAGCGCTGGCGGAGGTGGCGGCGGAGTACGGCGGCCGCTACATCTCCCACATGCGCAGCGAGGGCGCCCAGTTCGTGGAGGCCGTGGACGAGCTGATCACCATCGCCCGTGAGGCCGACATCGGCGCGGAGATCTATCACCTGAAGGCCGCCGGCGCGGCCAACTTCGACAAGCTGGAGACGGTCTTCGAGCGCATCGAGGCGGCCCGCGCCGAGGGGCTGGATATCACCGCCGACATGTACACCTACACCGCGGGCGCCACCGGCCTGAACGCGTCGATGCCGCCCTGGGTGCAGGAAGGCGGCTACGAAGCCTGGGCGGAGCGGCTGCGGAGGCCGGAAGTGCGGGCCAGGCTGGAGAAGGAGATCCTCACGCCCTCGGACGACTGGGAGAACCTGTATCTCGCCGCCGGCGGACCGGAGAATCTGGTGCTGGTGGGTTTCAAGAACCCGGAGCTGAAGTCGCTGACCGGCAAGACCCTGGCCGAGGTGGCGGAGATGCGCGGCACCGCGCCGGTCACGACAATGATGGACCTGGTGCTCGAGGACGGCAGTCGGGTGGGTACGATCTACTTCATCATGTCCGAGGAGAACGTGAAGAAGAAGATCGCGAAGCCCTGGATGGCGTTCGGCTCCGATGCGGAATCCCTGGCGCCGGAGGGCAAGTTCCTCCTGTCGAACACGCATCCGCGCGCCTACGGGACGTTCGCGAGATTACTGGGCAAATACGTGCGCGAAGAGCAGGTGATCACGCTGCAGGAGGCCGTACGGCGGCTGACCAGCCTGCCGGCGGAGAATCTGAAGATTGCCGGGCGCGGCGCTCTGAAGGAGCAGTACTATGCCGACGTCGTCGTGTTCGATCCTGAGGCCATCCAGGATCACGCGACGTTCGCCGAGCCCCACCAGTACTCCACCGGCGTCGAGCACGTGATCGTCAACGGCGTGCCTGTCCTGCTGGAAGGCGAACATACCGGCGCCACGCCCGGCCGTTTCGTGAAGGGACCGGGCTACGCGGCTGCCGACTGACGGCGGAATCGAGGCGGCCTGTGCGGCCTCAGTGATGATGGTGGCGATGGGCCAGATAACAGGCTACGGCCACAGCCGCACAGAGAACCGCGAGTGAGACCGCATTGAACGTGAAATAGACGTCGACGTAGTCCATGCCATACCTCCTGCACCATCCTGGTGCCTGCGGGGGCCGGCGCCGTCTTGGGAGAATCGGGCTTGCCGGCCTCCGCAGATATTAGACCGCGAGGGGCGGGGCGGATTCCGTGAGATCCATCACAGGGCGGCCTCGGGCGGGCCCGGTTGATTTACTCTTTCCGGCTGCCTCCGCTGCCGACATCCAGCCGCGTGAGCCAGTACTCGGTATCGGCCTCCGGGAACGTCGTGTAGCGGGCATTGTTCACGTACAGGGAATTGCCGAAGAACGCGCCGCTCGCCACACCATCCATGTCGGGATCGGTGATGACCTGCACGACAGTGCCCGTGAGCATGTCCTTGTCGAGTGCCACGACCTGTACCCAGTCGCCGCCGGAGCCGTCGCCGGAGGGAGTCAGGACGTACAGCTTGCCCTGGCGCAGCACGATGCCGTCGATGAAGCCGACCAGCGGCGGATTCACGTCGATTCTGTCCGCGTGGCCGGTGGCCGGGTCCACCTTATAGATCTGTGCGTTGTTCGAGTTGCCGACGATCAGCGTCTCCCCGTCCGGGGTGGCGACGATGCCGTTGCCGGCGCAACAGGTCGGGTCGTCGGCCACGAAATCGCCACTCAGGGGCAACGCCATGACGGCGGACTCGGGAGGCAGCCGGCCGTTCCCGGCCAGCGGCAGCCGGTACAGGAACGGTTGCGTGAAATCGGTGAAGTAAACGGCTTCCCTCGTGATTGCCAGGTCGTTGATGACCGTCGAGAACGCCGGTGCGAGCTCGTAGTTCATGATCTCGTCACCGGTCTCCGCGTCGAAGACGTAGGCATTGCCTCCGAGGCACCCCGCGACAAACAGGTAATTGCTGCGGCGATCGACGCGCATGCCGAGCTTGTAGCATTGCGTGAATATGTCGAAACCGGGTTCGGCCGGGACCAGGACTTCCCCCTCGCCGCTGCGCAGGTCCACCTTGTAGATGGAGCCGTCGACGGAGCCGTTGTAGGCAATCGATCCCCGGCCGATGGTAAATCCTTCCGGCGGCGCGCCGGTCAGGGCGGGAACGGTCTTGGCGAAGGGCCTGGCGGACGGCGTCTCCCCGGCCTGAACGGTCTGCGCGGGCAGCGACCAGGCGGTCAGCAGTAGCGTGGCAATCAGGATTTTCTTGTTCATATTCTCCTCCAGGATCCTTTAATCGGGATGGTTGTCCGGCAGCAAGACCCGGCGGCCCGGCGTCTGACGCTCTGGGGAGAGGACGTCATACATCCGGACCGCCGGTGAGACCTGCCGGCTGTCGATCTTCTCGCTCGTGCGGCTGACTGATTCCGCGGCACTCAGGCTCGTCGTTTTCATATCTCCCCCGAACGGCCTGTGGATCGACAAATTTGTCGACTGGCTGCGCCCACGAGCCGCGATTGGCTCTACAATCGGGTTCCTGGGCCTGCCCCCTTGTCCGGCGGCATGGCATCAGAGTGTGGCGAGGAGTGGGCCCGGGCGCCTGATCGAACGCTGATTTTCTGCCGATGTATTGCTGATCTGTATCGATACGGCCGGGGTTCGGATGTTTCTGGGGAAAAGCGATGAACGCGGCAGTCTCCGGCTGCCCGCCCGCCCGTCCGGCCCGACTCTCCGGCGGAGTGCCCGGTGAACGGCTCCGCCAGCGTCGGTCCGATGCCCCATGAATTCGGTCGCTGGCGGTTCGACCCCGGCACGGGCGATCTTTTCGACGGCGCGACGACCACCCGGCTGGAGCCGCAGGTGGCCAGGCTGCTGGATTACTTCCTGACCCGGCAGGACACGCTGATCAGCCGGGACGAGCTGATGGCTGCGGTGTGGGACAATCGGGTCGTCTCCGACCACGCCGTCAACCGCTGCATCTCGATCCTGCGCAACCAGTTGTCGCCGGATGACCGGAATGCCTACATCGAGACAGTGGTGCGGCGGGGCTTCATCAGCCACTTCCCGCCGCCCCCGGAGCGATTGTCGAATCAATTGTCGAACCGACCGTCGAACCGACCGTCGGACCGGTCCGCAGGCGCAGCGGCAGACGACGGCGCGGCCGACGCGGCGCCTGGTCCCGCGACGGCCGCCCATCGGCCGCAAAGCGGCAGGCGCTGGATGCCCGTCGCTCTGATCGTCGTGGCGGCGGCCGTCGCATTCGGCGTATTCCGCCTGCTCGGCGACGGGCTGCAGTCCGCCGGCGGGTCGGAGACTACCGGCGCTCCGATGGTGGCGGTGCTGCCGTTTATCTCTGCGGGACTGGCCGGCGAAAGCGATTTCTTCGCCCGCGGGGTGCACGATGACCTGCTGACCCAGCTGGCGCAGCTGCAGTCGATGCGGGTGATCTCCCGCACCTCGGTGTCGGAATACCGGGACAGTCAGCGCAATATCCGCGAGATCGGCCGTGAGCTGGGTGCCGACGCCATACTGGAGGGCGGCGTGCAGCGCATCGGCGACCAGCTCCGCATCAACGTCCAGTTGATCGATGCGCGCACCGACGTGCACCTGTGGGCTCAGCAGTACGACCGGGAACTGACCCCGGCGAATATCTTCGACATCCAGGCAGAGATCGCACGATCGATCGCCTCTGCCCTGCAATCCACCCTGACCCGGCAGGATGCCACCCAGCTCGATGTGCTCCCGACCGACAACATGGCCGCGTACCGCGCCTACCACGAGGCGATGGAGTTGCGGGACACCGAGACCATCGCGGCACCCGCCTATGTGGCGGCGCTGGAGCGCGCCGTGGCGCTGGACCCGGAGTTCGTCCGGGCCTGGGCGGAGCTGGCCGGCTCGCTGAGCTACAGCAATATCCAGCATCGGGATCCGGCATCGATCCGGCGCCTGGAGAGCCAGCTGGAGCGCATCCGGATGGTGGCGCCGGAGTCCTCCGAGTACCTGATCGCGCAGAGCTACTACACCTATTACATTCTGAAGGACCACGATCGCGCCTTCGACCTGATCACGCAGGCGCAGAACCTGAGGCCGAGCGACCCCCAGGTGCTGGAGCTGCAGTCGTGGATACAGCGCCGCCAGGGCGATATCGACGGCGTGATCGAGTCGCTCCGCGAGGCGCGTACCCTGGACCCGAGGAGTCCTTACTGGACCCGCAGGCTGGTGATCAACCTGATGGCTGCTCACCGATACGACGAGGCGCTGGACGAACTCGAGAGCGCGCCGTTCGAGAGCTTCAGGCTGTCCGCCTTGCGCAGCACCCTGCGCGTGCGTGAGCACGGGGAGCCCGGCCGGCTGCTCGACGATCTCGTGGCGCTGCAACGGGAGTACGGCGCGGAGGCCGCCCCTTTCGAGCTGTGGGAGGCGCATATCGCCGCCCGGGATTACGCTGGCGCGACTGCCCTGCTCCGCGCCGTTCAGCAGGCCGACTTTCCGGAGGAGGTCTGGTCGCCGCTCGACGTTCCCGATGTCGGGCTGGCTCGCGCCATCACAGAGCGGGTCCTGAATGGACCGGAACCGAGAGGCTCGGTCCTGGCCGAGGCGCGACGGCAGGTGGCAGCGGAGCGGGCGGTCCCGGACTTCGCAGTCAACGGCTACCTGGCCATGGCCTATGTAACGGCGGCCGAGGGAGACCGGACCGAGACGCAGCGCCTGGTCCGGACCTGGTTTCGCGAGGCTACCGCGGACCTGGCGGAGCGGCTCACCCTGAGACATCACGCCTGCCGGGCCCTGGGCATTGCCGCCGCTGCTGCCGCCGCGGTGGAGTGTCTGCGTTCCGGACTCGCGGAGCCGAGCCAGGCGATTCCCTTTATCGAGCCGTACCTGCCCTACTACGATTCGATCCGGGATGACCCGCGCTTCGTCGACTTCGTCGCTGCGCTCACACGTTCAGCAGCAGGTGCTCGCGCTCCCACGGGCTGATCTCGCGGTGGAACTGCCGCATCTCGGCGCGCTTGACGGCGTCGAACACCATGCAGAACTGCTCGCCCAGCACCTCATGCATCTCGGTGGCGGCCTCGAAACGGGTCAGCGCCTCGTCGAGGGTGGTGGGGATCGGCCAGGCGTCCTCGTCGGGCTCGCCCGGCTCGGGCGGGCCGGGTTCGGTGGCGTGCAGCATGCCCAGGTAGCCGCAGGCGAGACCGACGGCGATCGCCAGGTACGGGTTCGCGTCGACGCCGACCACGCGATTCTCCATTCGGCGATTCTCCGGACTCGAGTTCGGCACTCGCAGGCCTGTCGCCCGGTTGTCGTAGCCCCAGGCGAAATTGGTCGGGGCGCTGGATTCCTCGTCGTGGAAGCGGCGGTAGCTGTTCACGTACGGGGCCAGCACCGGCATCGCCTGTGGCAGGTAGTGCTGGCTGCCGCCGATGAAGTGCCGGAACACGTCGCTCTCGCTGCCATCGGTGCGGCTGAACAGGTTGTTGCCGTCCGCGTCCAGGACGCTCTGGTGCACGTGCATCGCGGAGCCCGGCTCGTCGCGCATGGGCTTGGCCATGAACGTGGCGAACATGTCGTGATTGAGGGCGGCCTCCCGGATGATGCGCTTGAAGTAGAACACCTGGTCGGCCAGCAGCAGCGGCTCGCCGTGGGTGAGATTTATCTCGACCTGGCCGGCGCCGTCCTCCTGGATCACCGTGTCGATCGCGAGACCCGCGTCCTCGGCGAAGCGGTAGATGGTGTCGATGACCGGACCGTAGTCGTCCACCGCCGACATGGAATACGACTGCCGG
>DASRVH010000079.1:0-38905 GCA_035655155.1 Woeseiaceae bacterium | reverse complement strand
CTCTACGATCCGTCGCCGGCCAGTGTCTGCACGCGGGATGTCGACGGTTCGCCGATCACGTCGCCTGGTGCCTTCCCGGTGGGGACGACATCGGTGACCTGCACCGGCACGGATTCTTCCGGCAATGCGGCCAGTGCGCCGTTCTCGGTGACGGTCGTGGATACGACGGCGCCGACCATCACGGTGCCGGGCGACATCACGAGCGTGGAGGCCACCGGTCCGGGCGGCGCGATCGTCGAATTCGACGACACGGCGACCTATGACGTGACGGCCACCGATACCGTCGATAACGACGTCGAGATCGTCTGCACCCCGGCGTCCGGCAGCACGTTCCCGCTGGGTACGACGAGTGTCGAATGCACCGCGACCGATGACGATGGCAATACCGCGACGGACAGCTTCGACATCGGCGTCCGGGATACGACGGCGCCCGAGTTCGATCCGCCGCTGACGGACGTTACCGCGACCGCGAGCGGGCTCGCCGGGGCGCAGGTGACGTTCACTGCCACTGCGACCGATCTGGTGGACACGGCGGTGGACGTGAGCTGCACCATCCCGGACGGCAGCGGTGGCACCAGGACCGTCGTATCCGGCGACACGATTCCGATCGGCACCACTACGGTCACCTGCACGGCGACGGACAATGGCCGACTGGGTGACAACCAGCCGCCGCTGAACACCGCCACGCAGACGTTCGACGTGGAGGTGGCACTCGGTTTCACGGGCGTCACGACCAACCAGAACCCGAACAACCTGAAGACGGGCTCCTCGATCCCGCTGGTCTGGGCCTGGCTGGACGGCAGCGGAGCGCCGGTGAGCGTGGGTGACGGCAACCAGAGGCTGGAGGTATTCAGCCTGTCCTGCGCGGATCAGCCGGGCACGCTCGTGTACGACGAGGACCCGGGTTCGAGCGGCTTCCAGCAGCAGGGCGACGGCAGCTACAAGTTCAACTTCCTGGCGAAGTCCGAGCAGAACGGTGAGGATTTGCCCGCGGCGCGGGGCGGCACGCCTTACTGCGCGATCGTCACCGTCAGCATCGACGGGGCCGAGATC
Organism: Woeseiaceae bacterium; assembly: GCA_035655155.1. Classification (GTDB taxonomy): domain Bacteria; phylum Pseudomonadota; class Gammaproteobacteria; order Steroidobacterales; family Woeseiaceae; genus Lentisalinibacter. The sequence continues at coordinate 37,852 of DASRVH010000079.1, read as the reverse complement.
CAGTCGCAGGTCGGTGATCTGAAGCTGAAGCCGTAACGGCTCTCGTGGCGTGGAGTTCCGGCGCTTGCCGAGGCTCCGGGTTCAAGGCAACCGCTGGCGGGCGTCCTCGACGAGGCGCCCGCCGCTCTCCCAGCGGGAGAGGAACGCGCGGTAGTTCTCGTGGGCGGCGGCCTTGATGTCCAGCGCCTCCTGGGCGCGGCCCTGCCAGTAGGGCATCGTCGCCATGTAGCGATAGGTGGGTATGTCGTCCAGGAAGACCGCAGAGGCCTCGCCGCGGCGCTGGTCGGCGACGGTGAACTCGTCCAGCGCCTCCGCGTAGTATTCGCCGGCCAGGTAGGTCTGGCCGAGTTCGAAGTGGATCAGCCACAGGTCGGCCAGGTCGATGGCCTTGCGCATGTCGTCCACGGCGGACACGTAGTCGCCGTCCTCGCGGGCGATCATCCCTTTCAGCATCAGGCCGTAGGCCCGGCTCTGGGGCTGTAGCTGGCTTGCCAGCTCGTCGGCGATCTCCCCCGCCTTCTCCAGCCGTCCGGTCATCACGTAGATGATGCCGGCGGGCACGCGCTCGGCGAGGCCGGAGGCCAGAGCGAGACCTTCCTCCACTGCGGCGACGGCCTCGTCGTACCGACCCTCTGCGAGCCAGGCGTGCGCGAGAGCGAGGTATTTCCTGGCCGCCGCGCGTGTGTTCTCGTTGGAGATATCGGTCTGGATAGCCTCCGTGAGGATCTGGCGGGCGGAGTCGAAGCGGCCGGCGAAGATGTCGATGTCCGCCAGGCCCAGCTTCGCCAGGGACGGACCGTGTTCGCTCTTCGAGGCCTCCGCCATCTTGCGGTAGGCCTCCCGCGCCGCTTCCGGCTCGCTCTGGGCCAGAGCGCCGATGGCCAGCGGCAGGTAGGCGGAGCCGTAGTCCGGATTCCGCTCCAGCACCTTCTGCGCTTCCGTTCTGGCCTTATCGAACTCGCCGGAATACATCGCATAAAGCGCATAGTTGGTGCGATAGAGTTCGCTCGTCGGGTAGATTTCGAGGATGTGGCTGCCCTGTTCCGCCGCCTTGTCGAACTCCAGCCCGAGGAAGTAGGACACCGCCAGGTTGTTATGGCCGGCCGCGTCGGCGGGGTACTGCTCCACAAGGCGCTCGAAGCTCTCGATGGCCTTATCGATGTTGCCGGTGACCACCGAATAATAGAGACCCTGTGTGCGCAGCCGCTCGCGCTCGGTCATGGTGTCCATCAGCGACAGGGCTTTCTTCCACAGTGCTTCCGCCTCTTCCTGCCGGCCGAGCTTGAAGGCACTGAGCGCCCAGCCCGAGTAGGCGCGGCCGAAGCGCGAATCCATTTCGGTCGCCTCCTGGAACTTCGCGATGGCCTTGTCGTGATCGCCCTCGTAGGCGAAGTCGATGGCGGTCGTATACGCCTGTGCCGCCTCGATGGATGCCGCCGTGAAGGTTTCGGCCGTGGCCTCCTCCCCACTTTTCAGGGTGACGTCGCCCAGGGCCTCGCGGACGTCGCCGGACAGTTCGCCCACGGCGGCGAGTACGGCGTCTTTGGCTTTGGCATCGCGGCTGGTCTCGGACGCCACCTCGCCGCTCTGCGGGTCTATGGCCTGCAGGCTCAGCTCGTAACCCGAGCCTTGCTGTGCGATGCGGCCGGCCAGCACCAGGTCGATGCCCTGGCGGACCGCGATCAGCCGTGCCACCTGGGCACTGATGCCTTTCGTATCCGGCGAAACCTGTCTGGCCACCGTCTCCGCCGCGTTGCGCAGGTACGCCGTGATGTTCGGCGCCGACTCGATGCCGATGTTCAGGGCCTGCTCCAGCAGCCCGTCGAACAGGGGGTCGCCGGTTGCGTTCTCGAAGTCGGCGATCAGCACCGACGTCGGTTCCATCTCGACCGCCTCCACCGTCGTGGTTCGGGTGATATTCAGGTAGACGGAGAAAATCAGCGCCACCGAGAGGACGCCGATGGCGATGAAGTCGGCCTGTCGTCCGCCGACCAGCGGTTTGGTGGCGGCGTCGATCTCCGACTCGCGCAGCACGCCACGCTCGGTGATCTCGAAGACCCAGGCGAGTACGAGCGCTACCGGGAAGCCGATGAACGTGACGATGACCAGCCAGCGCAGCGCCCATTCCGGCGCCTCGAAGGTGGGCAGCAGCACGCTGGACGCTTCGATGAGAATCCAGGAAACACCGACGTACAGGCCGGCGACGCGGAACACGTTCCGTCGGCGCAGTTCCTGTATGAAGTTGCTCATCGCTCCGCCCGTCGTGCCGCCAGAGGCGCAAGGAGTCTAGCATAGCGCTCTTGATGCCCAGTAACCGCCGGTCCGGCTGCGGATGCTGGGCGCGACCCTGCGTTCCCGGTTATCCTAGCGCGCTTTGTGCCCGGGTCGCATCGTGGTCTGCCCCCGGCGTATTGCACCAAAACAGGGAAAGTCACGGCATGGTTGTTCGGCTACTTGCGGCGGGTCTCGTGTTCGGCCTGAGCGCGGCCCCGGTCCCGGCGGAGGAACCCATCGACGAGATACAGGTGACGGCCACCCGGATACCCACCACGGTGACCGACGTGCCGACCGGCGTCACCCTCATATCGGCAGACGAGATCGCTGCCCAGACGCTGGTAACCGACGCGCTCGGTCAGACCACCGGCGTTTACCTGCAGCAGACCACGCCCGGCCAGGGCGTGGCGATCATCCGCGGCCTGAAGGGTTCCGAAGTGCTGCACCTGGTCGACGGGATGCGCCTCAACAATGCGATATTCCGTAACGCTCCCACCCAGTACCTGGCGCTGGTCGCCCCGTCCTGGGTGGAACGCATCGAGGTCGTTAGGGGCTCCGAGGCCTCGCTCTACGGCAGCGACGCGATGGGCGGCGTGGTGCAGGTGCTGTCTAGGAAACCGGTATTCGAGGGCGGCGAGTATCAGCGCCGCGGCCGCCTGGCGCTGGGCGCCGATACGGCGGAACGCGCCCGTTACGTTGCGGCCGACGTGGAAGCCGGTACGGAGCGCCTCGGCATGCTGGCGAGCATCGATTACCGCGACATCGGCGACCGGCGCACCGGCGACGGGGAGCGGATCAGCCCGAGCGGCTTCGAATCGCAGGCGGCCCGCCTCGCCTTCGCCGGCCGGCCTTCGCCCGACGTGGGCTGGTTCGTCGACCTGCAGTACCTGCGCCAGCCGCAGACGCCGCGCGTGGACGAACTCGTCCCCGGCTTCGGGCAGACGGAGCCTTCCTCGGCCGAATTCTATTTCGAACCCAACGAACGCCGCTTCGTCCACGTCCAGGGGGAGCGCCGCAACGGGCCGTTCGCGACGGACTGGACCCTGGACGTCGGCTGGCAACGGGTGGTGGATGATCGCAGGAACCGGGAGACGGGCTCCGATCTGCGTCGCTTCGAGGACAACCGCAGCGACCTCTTCGGGGTCACCCTCAACGGCGCGCGCGAGGCGGGCGAGACCAGCTGGACGTACGGAGCCGAGTGGTACTACGACACGGTCGACAGCACGCGGGTGGCGCTGGATCTGGCTACCGGCGAAACGGAGACGGTGGCCGCCCGCTTCCCCGACGGCTCCACGATGGAGCAGCGTGCGGTGTACGTCCATGCGCTGCGCGATATCGGCGAGCGGCATGGCATCTCCGCCGGACTGCGCTTCAGCTCGGCCCGCATCGAGCTGGCGGAGACTGCGGCCTCTCCGGCGGCGACGCTGACCCCCGACGACATCAGCGGCGATATCGGCTGGGTCTATCGTCTGACCGATCGCTGGAACCTGGTGGCGAACGCGGGCCGGGGCTTCCGCGCGCCGAATATCTTCGACCTCGGCACGCTCGGGCCGCGTCCGGGTAATCGCTTCAACGTCGCGAATACTTCCCTCGGGCCGGAGCAGGTCTATCAGTACGATGCCGGCTTCAAGGGGGCCGGCGACGGCTGGCAGTTCGAGCTGATGGTCTACCGGCTCGATTATCGGGACCGCATCACCTCCGTCCTGACCGGGGAAACCACGCCGGACGGGCGGGATATCGTCCAGAGCCGGAATCTGGCGGAGGCCGAGATCTGGGGCATCGAGTCCGGCTTTCGCTTCGACTGGGGCGAGCGGTGGGGGCTGGATGCCGTCGTGAACTACACCTATGGCGACGAGCGGGAGCCGGGCAGCGAGACGGAACCGGCCGACCGCATCCCGCCGTTGAACGGCCGGGTGGCGCTCAGCTACGAGCCGGATGATCGGCTGGCGCTGGAGTCCTGGGTGGAATTCGCCGCCGAACAGGATCGGCTGGCGTCCCGAGATATCCGCGACGTCCGTATCGACCCGGAGGGCACGCCCGGCTGGGCCACGCTCAACTTCGATGCCACCTACCGTGCCGATGAGAACTGGCGGCTGCGGCTGGCCGCGGAGAACGTGTTCGACAAGGCCTACCGGACCCACGGTTCCGGCGTGGACGCGGCGGGCCGCAACCTGTCGCTGAACGTCTACTACGACTGGTAGGCGCTCACCTTCCCGGCGGCACTGCCCGATAGAAGGGGAACAGCTGGTCGTCCTGGTCCTGCTGTTCGAACGCCACGTCGTCGCGGTGGGCGAGCGCCGCCCGGGCGCGCTCGGTGAGCAGCGTTTCGCCCGCGCGGGCGATGTCCTCGCCCAGCTTGGAGGCCTTGTTCATCTCGTCGCCCTGGGCCAGGTTCGGGCCGATGGCGAAGACGGTGCCGAAGCCGATGCCCGCGCAGCAGCGGGTGGGGTGCCGGGAGGCCAGCGGCGAGTCGTTGAAGAACTCCACGCGCCGGTGTATCTCCAGGGCCGCGTCCAGGGCGGCGTCCGTCGACTCGAACAGCGCGACGATGTCGTCCGCGAAGCAGCGCACCAGCCCGGCGCCGTGTTCTTCCAGCACCGGCAGGCAGACCTTCTGGGCGTCGAAGATACGCAGCAGGCTCTCCAGCTCGCCCTCGCGCATCGCGCTGGCCGTGAAGCCGGTCATGTCCATGTTCAGGATCGCGCGTTGCCAGTGATACTTCTCGCCGAACTCCTCCGGGCTCATCTCGCCCCGCTGCAGGCGCAGGAAGTCCCGGTAGACCTCCTCGCCCCAACCCTGGTAGCCGGCGAGTCGTGCCGGGTCGTCCAGCAGTTCGTAGGGGAAACTCATCTATCACCTCCGCGGGCAGGATGTTCCCGGTCGAGCCGATGCAGTGTCTCGAGGATCACGCCGAGGGACCCGGCCAGCGCGGAGAAGCGCTCCTCGTCGGCCGCGTCGAAAGGCCGGCCGTCGCGCCGGTTCAGCAGCTGGGTGACGGCGAACACCTCGCCGTCGTGGTCTCGCAGCGGCACGCACAGGACGGAGCGGGTGCGGAAACCGGTGCGCCGGTCCACCTCCGGGTTGAAGCGCGCGTCGGCGTAGGCGTCCTCGATGCGGATGGTCTCGCCCGACACCGCCGCGGCGCCGGCGATGCCGGTGCCCGGCGGTATGCGCACCTCGCCCATCTCCGGCAGGTCCTGGGAGACGCGCACGACGAGTTCGCCGGTAGCCGGGTCCACCAGCATGAGCGAGGCCCGTTCGGCGTCCAGCAGCCGGGCCACCCGGGCGGTGAATGCGCGCAGCGCCCGCTCGAGCATGCTCTGGAAGGCGGCGTCGTTGGCCAGCCGGGTAGCCTGCAGGAAGTGCTGGGACTCCTGGGTGAGTTCCGCCAGCGAGGCGCGGAAGCGGGTTTCGTCCATCTCTTCCACCACGCTCTCCAGCGGCTGTTTCTGCCGGTTTTCCGCCAGCATCTGCATCATGTGCTCGGTGTTGGCGATCACCGCGTCCGTGAAGGTCTGCAGGCGGCCGTCCTCCAGGTGCATGATCCGGTCGGCCACGTCCAGGATGCGATTGTCGTGGGTCACCATCAGGATGGTGGTGCCGTGCTCCTTCGCCAGCGCCTGCATGCGCTCGACCACCTCGCGGCCGGACTGCTTGTCGAGCGAGGCGGTGGGTTCGTCGGCCAGCAGCAGCCGCGGCTCCGCGCCCAGCGCCCGGGCGATCGCCACGCGCTGGCGCTGGCCGCCGGAGAGCTGCTCGGGCTTCTTGTGCCGGTGTTCGGCCATACCGACGGACTCGAGCATGCCGGCAGCCCGGCGGCGCAGCGCGGCACCTCGCATCCGTGGCGCCATGCGCAGCCCCAGTTCCACGTTTTGCTGCGCCGTGAGCGCGCCGAGGAGGTTGTGCTGCTGGAAGATGAAGCCGATCTGCCGCCGCACGCTTTCCAGCCGGCGCGCTTTAGCGTCGCGGAGTTCCTCGCCGAGTACCCTCACGCTGCCGCTCTGCGCGGAACGCAGCGCCCCCACGATGGTGAGCAGGGTGGTCTTGCCGGAGCCGGACGGGCCGGTGACGATGACGATCTCGCCGGCCGGTATCTCGGTGTTGATGCCGAACAGGATCTGTTTCCTGAGCGCACCCTTGCCGTAGCTGTGATCCAGTTCGGCCACGGTGATCGGCGCGTCCATCAGAACACCTCCGCGGGATCGAGCCGGCGTACCTTGCGCACCGCCAGCAGCGCGGAGATGGAACACATGGCCAGCGTCATCAGGAACACGTTCAGGGTGCGTTCCCAGGTGATGTAGATCGGCAGATTGGTGGCGCCGGCGGCGGTGCCGTAGAGCCAGTGGACGATGGCGAGTCCCGGCAGGAATCCGAGCACGGCCAGTATCACCGACTGCTGCAGCACGATGCCCGAGACGAAGCGGTTGGAGTAGCCGATGGCCCGCAGCGTCGCGTACTCGTTCAGGTGCTCGGAGACGTCGGCGAAGAGGATCTGGTACACGACGATGGCGCCGACGACGAAGCCCATGATGGCGCCGAAGGCGAATATGTAGCCGATCGGCGTGGCGGAGCCCCAGTAGGCGGTTTCCCTGTCGATGAAGTCCTGCTTGGTCATGACCAGCACGTCCCCCGGCAGATAGGCGCGCAGTCGGTCGCGTGCCGCGTCCGGGTCGGCGTCGTCGACCAGGCGGATCAGCCCGAGCTGGATATCGTTCCTCGGGCGTTCCGGGAACAGGCGCAGCCAGTTGTCGTCGCTCATGATGATGGTGCCGTCGATGCCGAAACTGGTGCCCATCTCGAACACGCCTGCCACGTCCACCCGACGGTCGTTCACTTCCGTTGTGAGCATGCCCCGGTCGGCCAGCGCTGCCGCCACCGGGCCGAATTCGGGCCGCGCCAGCGCGTCGAAGATGACCGTATCCTGGCGGGTGAGCAGGGGCAGGTTCTCGCTGAAGCCCGGCGTCCTGAGGACGTCTTTCTCCGGGTCGATGCCGACGGCATTGATACTGCGCCGGTCGGCACCCCACGGGCTTTTCCAGACCGCCGGGAAAATGTAGACCGGGGTGACGTCGGCCACGGCCTCCAGCGCCAGCGCCTGATAGAGGCGGCGGATCGAGAAGGGCTGCGGGCGCACGATGAAGACGCTGTCGGGGCTGAACAGGGCCACGTCGTAGTCGAAGCGTTCCTGGAAGCGCACGGCGCTCTCGAACAGCGCCGAGCGGAAGCCCAGCTGCATCATGATCAGCAGCACGGCGAAACTGATGCCGGCGATGGCCACCAGCAGCCGCACGGGGCGGTGGCGCAACTGCAGCCAGCCTATCGGTGCCCTGCTCATCCCGGCCGCCGCCCGTCAGGGCTGGAAGATCACTTCGACCTGGAGGTGAGTCAGGCCGGCAGCCGGCGCGGACTCCTCCAGAGCCACCTCGACCTCGACGATGCGGGCATCCTTGCGCGCCGCCGGGTCCGTATGCGTTTCGTCCTGCTTCTGCACTTTTGGCCGGATACGCTCGATCCGGCCGCCGAGCGGGCGGGGCAGGGCGGCGCTGGTTACGGTGGCCCTCTGGCCGGGGCGCAGCCGCGCGACATCGGTCTCGTAGACCTCGGCGATCGCGTACATCCGGTCGACCTGGCCGAGCTCCAGGATCCCCTGCATGCCCACCACCATGCCGACCAGTTCGCCCGGGCGGGCGTTGACCGCGAGTACCCGGCCGTCCATCGGTGCATGAATATGGGAGCGGCGCAGTTCGATGCGGTGGCGCGCCAGCCGCGCCTCGGTCACGGCGACGGCCGATTCCGCCACCGTCGCATGGCTGCGGGCCGCCGTGCAGTCGGCGGAGTAGGCCTCGGCATCGCCGCGGGCGCGGTCCGTCTCTTCCTCGGAGGCCAGGTTCTGTTCGCGCAGCCGGGTCAGGCGCGCCGCTTCGCGCCCGGCGACGCCGGCCCGCACGCAGGTGGCGTCGGCGACGCTGGCGGCGGCTTGCGCTTCCTGCCGCGCCAGCGCGAGCTCGGCTTCCGTCTGTGCGATCTCTGCCTCGTGCAGAACGGCCGTGTCGGATACCGCGAGCAACTGCCCCCGTTCCACGTCGTCGCCGACCTCCACCAGCAACTCGGCGAGTATGGTGCCGGAAATTGCCTCCGGCTCCGAGGGGGCGGATACCGTGATGATGCCGTGCTTCGGTTCCAGGCGGCCCAGCGCGGAGACGGCCGCCGGCGGAGCCGGGTCGGCCGGCGCCGCGTCATCCTCGATCGATGCCGCCGGCTCGACGCAACCGGTCAGCAGTATCGCGACCGCCAGCGCGCCGGCAAGCGCGGGCCGACGCGATTCCCGACAAGCCTCCAACATTCTGGACTCCCCCTTCTCCCCGGGCCCGCAGACAGGCTGGCCGCTTCTTGTTCTTGTATATGGGACGATTGCCCCCCCGCCGGGCAATATAGCACGGGCGCCGCTGGTGCATGCCGCCCGCCCCGCCGGACGCTATACTGCCGGGCGGGGGCCTGGCCGCTTCGATCCGTGGCCGTATTCCTTGACCGGGACAGCAGCCGGGAAATCATCCGGGAGAGCACATGTTCACCGCCGATCAACTCGTCGCGCACGCGGTCGGCGACTACGTACTGCAGAGCGACTGGATGGTGCGGGAGAAGACCCGCCGCTCACTCGCCGCCCTGGTGCATTGCCTGTTCTACGTGCTGCCGTTCCTGTTCATCACGCAGGATCCCTGGACGCTTGCGGTGATCGCGGGCAGCCACTTCGTGCTGGACCGCTGGCACGTGGCGCGCTACGTCGCCTGGCTGAAGAACCGACCCTGGCCGGGCTCCCGGCCCTGGGCGGAATGCTCGCAGACCGGCTTCCCCCCGGATACGCCGCCCTGGATGGCCGGCTGGCTGCTGATCATCATCGACAATGTCCTGCACGTCCTGATCAACGGGCTGGCCATCCATTACATCGGCTGAGGGGCTACCAGCCGCCGCCCCCGCCGCCGCCTCCACCGCCACCGGAGGAACCGCCGCCGCCGCTGCCCGACGAGGAACCCGGTGGCGTGGCCGCCGAAGCAATCGCCGAGTTCAGCGAGCTGCCGACGGCCCGGCTCATCTTCACCGGGTTGCCGGCGTCCCAGCGTCCCGCGTACCAGCCCGGGCGCCAGTCGCTGCCTGTCTCGCCGCGCAGGCGGTCGAAGACGTCGGCGAACTGCTCCGCCCAGGTCTGCTCCACTTCCAGCGCCAGGGCGAAGGGGAGGTAGGTCTCGAACAGCGCCGGCGTTCGCTCTGGCGGATTCCTCAGGTTCAGGTCGTCCTTCTCCGCCACCTCCAGGTACAGGCGGAAACCTTCCACCTTGTCCAGCAGCCTGCGCCCGTGCGGCGTCGGCGCCTTCAGGAGCCAGGCGAACAGCAGGACGCCGGCTCCGCCGGCCGCGAGTGCGATGACGGCGAACAGGGTAAGCCGGTCGGCGATCGCAGCGCCGATACCGGCACCCACCAGCAGGACGACCGCGGGCAGCAGAAGCGAGCTGTTGCTGACGAAGTAGCGCTGGTAATAGTCTCGCTTCAACGCCTTCTCGTGGGCCTTCATGGCGCCGCCGACGACGCTGTGGTTCTCGTTGTCCAGCGCCACCCGGTAGCCGAGCGCGAACAGCGTCGAAAGCAGCGCCGACTCGCCCGGCGCGAGCGAGCCGTTGTCTTTCTTCGCGGTGCGGGCCAGCGCGTAGTCGTCGTCCTCCTCCTCGATGGCGACGAAGCCCTTCACCGCCAGGTTGAGCACGGCCGCGGTGAAGGTGCGTTTGTCGTAGCCCATCTCCGCCACGTAGCGGAGCGAGGCCGGCGAGTAGCCTTCCGGCGGCTCGTAATGAGGGAAGATCACGCCGGGCTCCGGATCGACGCCGGTGCGCCGCCAGGCGCTCAGCAGGTAGAACAGGGAGCCGGCGGCGCCCGAGAGGGCGATCAGCAGGCCCAGGTTCTGCGACAGCAGGAAGCGCAGGTCGTCCGCCGCCGTCGGTTCGTCCACGTGGCCTTTCGGCCAGGAGACGACGATGGTCAGCCCCTCGCCGGGACCGAGCTCGCGGGTGCTGCGGAAGACCGCGTTGCCGCGGAAATCCACGCTCGCCTCGTAGTCCTGTCCCGTCGCGCCGAAAGGCCCCGTATAGGCTTCCACCGCGATGTCGGCCGCATCGACGCTCTCCGGCAGGTGCACCGTGGCCGCCGACTCTTCGATGGGGAATGCCCACTGGTTGCCGGTGACGTTCCAGTACAGCTCGTCGTGGTCGTCGAAATAGCCGAGCACCCGGTCCACCGTGTAGGTGATCTCGTAGATATGCCGGCCGGGCGGCACGAACTCGTCCGCGGAGCCGACGTACAGGCGTATTCCGTTGCCGCGCCGCTCGGTATGGTGCGGCTCGGCCGATCCGTTGCGCCGCACCGAGCGGAACTCCGGCACGATGCGGATGCGGTTGCCGGCCGCATCCTCATAGTCGGTGGGCAGGTCCCGGTAGATGCCGCGCCGGATGCGCTCGCCCTCGGCGCTGACCTCGATGGTCTCGGTGACGGTGATGGGGCCGGACGCCGGCACGTCGATCTCCGCATGGTAGTGGTGGATGCGCTCGTCGGCGACGGCCACCGTGGCCACCGTGACCGCCATAGCCATCACAGGCACCAGCGCGAGCGCGGCCAGCGCGGTCCTTCCCGTCCGGCGCATCAGGCGCCCAGCTTCACGGCCGGCGCGGCTTCGGTGCCGGCCTCCGCGTCGAAGTACTCGGCCTCCCGGAAGCCGAGGGTGCGGGCGACGATCACGTCCGGGAACGACTGGATGCGCGTATTCAGGTCACGCACCGCGCCGTTGTAGAAACGGCGGGCGTACTGCAGCTTGTCCTCGGTGTCGACGAGCTGCTCCTGCAGGTCGAGGAAGTTCCGGTTGGCCTTCAGGTCCGGGTAGCTCTCGGCCACGGCGAGCAGCCGGTCGATGCCGCGGGCGAGTTCGTCCTCGAGCCGGGCTTTCGCCGCCGGGCGGTCCGTGTCCTCGCTGCGCCGGCGCAGCTCCGTCACCGCCGTCAGGGTGGCTCGCTCGTAGTCGGCGTAGGCCTTCACCGCCTCGACGAGCCGGGGAATGAGGTCGTGGCGGCGCTGCAGCTGCACGTCGATGTCACTCCAGCCGGCCCGGGTGCGGTTACGATCGCGGACGAGGCGATTGAAGATGAGGACGGCCCAGACGGCGAGGCCGAGCAGCAAGAGGATGAGCAGCGTCTCCGCCACCGGCGTGTCAGGCGTCCGCGGGGCGGCGGGCCGAGGCCAGCAGGTCGTGGAGGGCCGGGTTCTTCGCCTGCAGCTCGTCCGCGTCGAGGCCGAGCACCTCGTGGGGGAAGACCAGCCATTCGTCGGTCTCGTGATTCCAGTAGTCGGGCGCCATGCTCGTGCGGTTGCGCGCGGGCTTGAACCAGGGCACCGCGATGCGCACGTCCCCGGGCATGTTGGCGCGGGTCTTGCGCCTCAGCTCCTCCATGACGGCGGCGATGCTCTTGCCGCTGTCGAACACGTCGTCGACGATCAGCAGCCGGTCGTCATGGCAGATCTTGTCCACGATGTAGTCGAGACCCAGCACCTTCACCACGGCGTCCTGCTGGTCGATGCCCCGGTAGGAGGAAGTGCGGATGGCGATGTGGTCGGAGTCCACGCCGAAGTAGTAGAGCAGCTCCTGCACCGCCATACCGACCGGTGTGCCGCCCCGCCAGATGGCCATGATCATGGTCGGGCGGAAGCCGCTCTCGAGGATCTTGGCTCCGAGCAGAAACGACTCTTCCAGCAGTCGCTGGGCGGAGATGTAGATTTTGTCCATCCTGTCCTTCGGAGCGTGCGGCGGGCGGCGCAATCTCTATAATGTGGAATCCCAGACCGCCGATGTTAACGTTTTTGCCCGGGGGCATCGACACGCCATGGAACGCCGCTTCATCGCCGCCAACGACCTGCTGCTGGATTCCTTCCGGCTCGCCGTCGATATCCACGACGCCGGATTCCGCCCCGACTTCCTGGTGGGCCTCTGGCGCGGCGGCACGGCCGTCGGCATCGCGGTACAGGAGGGGCTGGAGTATCTGGGCGTGGAGACGGACCACATCGCGGTGCGCACGTCCTATACCGGGCCGGACTCCTACCACAAGCGCGACCCTGCGGCGGCCGGCATACGGGTGCACGCGCTGCAGTATCTCGTGGACCGCCTCGAGGCGGAGCACCGCCTGCTGATCGTGGACGACGTCTACTCCACCGGCGCGAGCGTGCAGGCGGTCATCGCCGAGCTGACGCGCAAGACACGCCGCAACCTGCCCCACGACATCCGCACGGCGACGGTCTGGTATCGGCCGACCGAGCGCACCGTCGCGCCGCCCGACTTCTTCATCCACGAGACGGCCAACTGGCTGGTGCTGCCCTACGAGCTGCAGGGGCTGAGCCGCGACGAGATTCGTGCCAACAAGCCGGCGGCGGCACGGTTGATCGAGAGCCTGGCGGAGAAGATAGGGACGGCCTGACGCCGGCGTGACTCCCGCGAATGGCCGGCTTCAGACGGGCCGGACCGGCTCGCCGAGGATATGCGTGGCGCGCACGCAGCGCTCGTCGCCGAGCATCAGCAGGGCGAATACGAGTTCGGCGAAGTCCTCCGCCGCGGCCGTCCGCCGCCGCTGCAGGCTACCGGCGGCGGGGTCCAGCACCACGAAATCCGCTTCCTTCCCGGTCTCGAAGTTGCCGATGCGCTCGTCCCAGGAGAGCGCCCGGGCCGCGCCCAGGGTGGCGAGATACATTGCCTGCCACGGCGAAAGCATCTGATCCTGGAGATGCAGCACCTTGTAGGCCTCCGCCGCCGTGCCGAGCAGGCTGAGCGTCGTGCCGGCGCCGATATCGGTGCCGAGTCCCACCGGGATGCCGTGGCCACGCGCACGCGCGAGATCGAACAGGCCGCTGCCCATGAACGAGTTCGAGGTGGGGCAGAACGCGATCGCGCCGCCCGATGCCGCCATGAGCGGGTAGTCCTCGTCCTCCAGGTGCAGGCAGTGGGCGAAGACCGCGCGCTCGCGCAGCAGACCGGCGGCGCGGTACACGTCCAGGTAGCTGCGCCGCCCCTGGAACAGCTCGGCCACCCAGGCCACCTCTTCCCGACTCTCGGCGAGGTGGGTATGCACGAATGCCTCCGGGAACTCGCCGGCCAGGCGGCCGGCCAGTGCCAGTTGCTCCGGGCTCGAGGTGGGGGCGAAGCGGGGCGTTATCGCGTACTCGAGCCGTTGTGTGCCGTGCCAGCGCTCCAGCAGTTCCCGGCTCTCGGCGTAGCCGCTCTCCGCCGTGTCGCGCAGATAATCCGGGCAGTTGCGGTCCATCAGGACCTTGCCGCAGGCCACCCGCAGCCGGCGCGCGAGCGCGGCCTCGAACAGCGCGTCCACCGAGGCGGCATGGACCGTGGGGAAGATCAGCGCGGAGGTGGTGCCGTGGGCCAGCATCAGGTCCAGGAAATCGCCGGCCACGCGGTCCGCGAAGGCACGGTCGGCGTAGCGGCGTTCCGTCGGATAGGTATAGCGCTCGAGCCACTGCAGCAACTGCTCGCCGTAGGAGGCGACCATGTCGATCTGCGGGTAATGCACGTGGCAGTCGATGAAGCCCGGTGTCAGGAGACAGCCGCTGTAGTCGGTGACGGACGCCGGGTCGCCGCCCTGGTCGCCCAGCTGCGCAAGTAGCGGTTCGGCCGGGCCGACCCGCGCCACCTTCCCGTCTTCGGTGACGAGCAGGCCGTCTTCGAAATACTCCAGCGCCGAGTCGCCATCCCCGTCTCCCGGGTCGGCGAGCAGGTGCAGGATGGAGGCCCGGAAGGCGCGGACCGCCGGGCCGCTCATGCCCGCACCCCGGCATCGCGCTCCGCCTGTTCGGGGACGGCGGGCACGACCACCGGCCGATCCAGCGTGTGGGTGTCGCAATTGTCCTTGCTGGCGACGTCGTCGATGATCAGGAACTCCTGACCTTCCGCGAGACCGATCAGCGGCACGTGCCAGGTGCCGGCCCGGTAATTCACGCCCTGGCTGCCGTCGGTCAGGAAGGCGCGCAGATCGTCCGCGGACGGCGCCGCCCCGGCTGGCGCCACCACCACCACGAAGCGGAAGCCGGCGAGCGGCACGAACGCCTGGCTGCCGCGAGGATGACGCTCGACCATCGGGCAGGTCACCGGCTGGCTCGCGGCGCGCCGGCAGCGGGCGATGCTCACACCGACGCGCCCCTCGGCCGTGAGCCGGGCGAGGTCGTCGTAGCGCTCGAAGCGCGCCTCGTTCATGGGGTCCGCGCTCGCGATGCCCGCCCCGATCACCTCGCCGTAGGGACGGAACGCGTCCGCGGACAGCGGCTCGAGAGTCAGCGTGCGCGGGGTATCGGTATCACTCACCGGCGTCTCCGGTTGCCCGGCCCGTGTCTGAGCCCGCTGCATGGCCACTTGCACGGCCCATGAGGCGCAGTCGGCTCACGCCGCCGTCCGGGTAGATGGCGAGGCGCACGTGGGTCACGGTGCCGAGGTCGTTCAGTTCGTCGCGAAAGTGATGGCGGGTATCGGCGCCGAGCGGCGCCGCGGGCAGGAGCACCGGCCAGTCGGCCGATTGCTGCAGCAGGGAATCGAGGTCCGCGCCCTCGACGCGGGCGGCCTGCAGGGTGGCACGGGCCGGGTAATTGCCCTTGAAGTGTGCGGTGTCGATCTCGGCCTGCTCGATGCGGCCGGGCCGGCCGAGCGCCAGTATCACCCAGTCGTGGCCGGGGCCGCGGCGGCGCCGGGTCTCCCAGCCGTCGCCCATGTTGACGCCGCGCCCGGGCACGTTGAGGTTGTGCATGCTGCCGAAATGCTCGTCGCTGCAGGCCAGCGCCCGGCCGCCGTGCTCCAGCGCGAACAGGTCGATGGGTTCCGACGGTGCCGGGGCGCCCGGGTCGGGCCGCACCTCGCCGTAGATGCGCAGCCGCGCGACGCCGCCGTCCGGGTAGATGTTCAGGCGCAGGTGCGAGACCGGCTGCCGGTCGTCCACCGGCAGACGGTGGTGCGAGTCGCCGGCGAGTTCGACCCGGGGCAGCAGCACCCGCCAGGCCGCATCCGTGCCCGGCACTTCCTCGCCGGTGAAGCACGCCTCGATGGAGGCGGCCTCGGGATAGTTACCGGTGAAGTGGGAGGTGTCGATGTCCAGGCCGTGCACGATGCCCGGCAGACCGAGCCGGACGATGCACCAGTCGTGGCCGGGCTCCCGGCGCCGGCGGGTCTCCCAGCCGTCCATCCACTTGCCGTGCTCGTCGTACTCGTCCGGCAGAAATACCGGGGCCTCGGGCTTGATGAGCCGCTCCTTCGCGCCGAAGAACTCGTCGTTGGCGTCCACCACGCGGGTGCCGAAGCGGGGCTGCTCCAGCGGCGTCCACTGGTGGAAGGGGTGGCGCTCGTTGCCGATCGGGCGATTACTCATCGGGGCCTCGCTCATCCGGCGGCCCGCTCATCTGATCCAGCCGCAGCCGGGCGATGCGGTGGATCTCGTCGAGGGCCCGGCGAAACTCGGTGTCCGGGTCATTGCCGAGACGTTTGCCGAAGGCCTCCAGGATGTCGCGGCGGCCGGCGCCGCGCACCGCCATCACGAACGGGAAGCCGAAACGCCGGTGATAGGCCTCGTTCAGGCTCTGGAAGCGTTCGTATTCCTCCGGTGTGCACTGGTCGAGCCCGGCGCTCTGCTGCTCGGCAGTGGACTCCTCGGTGAGAGTGCCCGCCACGGATGCCTTGCCGGCGAGGTCCGGATGGGCGCGGACGAGCGCGAGCCGGCGCTCCCGGCCGGCGTCCTCTACCACCGCGGCGAGCCGTGCCGCCAGGACATCGACCGGGACATGGACGGGCGCATCGGGCGCCGCCGCCAGGTCGCCGCGGGCCCAGGCTTCCCGCGCCACCCAGGGCGAGGACTCGTAGACGCCGCCATAACGCGCGACGAAGGCGGCCTCGTCGCCGGGGATCGGCAGCAGCGTATCGCGGGAGGCGCTCATGACGCGGGTGCCTCGTGACGCTCGAGCCAGTGACGGGCGATGTCGATGCGCCGCGCCACCCACACCCGGTCGTGGCCGGCGACGTAGTCGAGGAAACGGGCCACCGCCTGCGCCCGGCCCGGGCGGCCGGCGAGCCGGCAGTGCAGGCCCACGGACATCATACGCGGCTGACGCTCGCCCTCCGCGTACAGGCAGTCGAAGGTGTCGCGGAGATACCGGTAGAACTGATCGCCGCTGTTGAACCCCTGCGCCGTGGCGAAGCGCATGTCGTTGGCATCCAGCGTGTAGGGCACCATCAGCTGGGGCCGGCCGCAGCTCGCATCCCAGTAGGGCAGGTCGTCCGCGTAGCTGTCGGCGCTGTAGGTGAAGCCGCCGTGCTCGACGACGAGGCCGAGCGTATTCGGGCTGCAGCGGCCGAGATACCAGCCCTCCGGCGGCGTCCCGGTCAGCGCCGTGTGGATGCGCACCGCTTCGCGCAGGTGGGCGCGTTCGGTCTCCCGGTCGACGAACTGGTAGTCGATCCAGCGGTAACCGTGGCTCGCCACCTCCCAGCCGGCTGCGAGCATCGCCTCCACGGCGGCCGGATTGCGCTGCATGGCCATGGCGACGCCGAACACCGTCACCGGCAGGTCACGCTCCGTGAACA
Source organism: Woeseiaceae bacterium (assembly GCA_035655155.1). Lineage (GTDB taxonomy): Bacteria > Pseudomonadota > Gammaproteobacteria > Steroidobacterales > Woeseiaceae > Lentisalinibacter. The sequence goes on along the minus strand of DASRVH010000079.1, from coordinate 20,925 downwards.
GCCGGTGCAGCCGCCAGAAGCCGGCGCGGGCGCCGTACTCGTAGAGGGACTCCATGTTCATGTGGCGCACGCCCTCGTAGGCCTCGGCGCCGACGATCTCCGACAGGAAGGCCTCCGAATGGGTGTCGCCATGCAGCACGCAGCGCTCGCCGCCTTCCTCGTAGTTGATGACGAACTGCACCGCGACGCGGGCGCCGCCCGGCCAGCCGGCAGCTGGCGGGCGGGGGCCGTAGCCGGCGAGGTCCCGGGGATAGTCGGTCCCGCTCATGGCTCGGGCTCCGTCGCCAGCGAGCGGTACCAGCCGTCGATGACGGCGCGTTCTTCCGCTGTCATGCGGGTGAGATTGCCGATGGGCATGGCCTGCAGCACCACCGTCTGCTGGTGGATGCGGGACGCGGCGGCCAGCACCTGTTCCGGCGTCTCGAGCATCACGCCCGCGGGCGGCACCGCGAAGCCGGGATGGCTCGGCTCGGCGGCGTGGCAGGAGACGCAGCGTGCCTCCAGCACCGCCCGGGCCTGCTCCAGCGAGACCGGGGCGCCTGCGCCGCCGCCGTCCGCCCGGGGCGCGATGGCGGCGGCCACGCCGGCCAGCAGCAGCGCTGCGGCCAGCGGCGGCAGCAGCGGATTGCGACCCGAGTGGCGGGCGACGAAATACACGCGGATCAGCGCGCCGGCGAGCGAGATGGCGATCAGGATCAGCCAGTTGTATGCGTGCGCCCAGGTCATCGCGTAATGGTTGCTGATCATTACGAACAGCACCGGCAGCGTGAAGTAGGTGTTGTGCACGGAGCGTTGCTTGCCGCGCAGGCCGTCCGCCGGGTCCGGCGTCTCGCCCGCGGCGGCCGCCGCCACCATGCGCTTCTGGCCGGGGATGATCACGAAGAAGACATTGGCCACCATGATGGTGCCGAGCACGGCGCCGAAGTGGATGTAGGCGCCCCGCCCGCTGAAGGTCTGGCACAGCGCCCACGCCGCCGCCGTCACCAGCACCAGCAGCACGGCGGCCAGGCCCTTCTCCGAGCGCCCCAGGGGAGATCGGCACAGTGCGTCGTAGATCAGCCAGCCGCCGACCAGCCAGGCGATAGAGACGGCAATCGCCGTGACAGGCGCGAGATCCGCAACGGCGGGGTCGATGAGGTATACCTCGGCGCCCAGCCAGTAGACGAGCCCCAGCAGGAACATGCCGGACAGCCAGGTGCTGTAGGCCTCCCATTTGAACCAGTGCAGCGTCTCCGGCAGCACCGGCGGCGACACGCGGTATTTCTGCGCGTGGTAGAAGCCGCCGCCGTGCACCGACCAGATCTCCCCGCCGACGCCGCGCTCGGCATCCCTGCGCGAGGCCGGCGCCACCAGGTGGTTGTCCAGCCACACGAAATAGAACGACGAGCCGATCCAGGCGATGCCGACGATGAAATGCAGCCAGCGGCCTAGGAGGTTCAGCCACTCGATGGCGTACGCTGTCACGCGCTCGTCCCGCTTTCCGCCGGCCGCGCCGGCGTGAAACCCGTCTCTGCGGTCATGCGCTCGCGCTCCCGCAGCAGCTGGGCGGCGACGGCCACCGCGATCTCCGCCGGCCGCTTGCCGCCGATGCCCTCGATGCCGATGGGGCAGACCAGGCGGCCGATCTCGTCCGGCGTCAGGCCGAGCGCACGCAGGCGCTTCTCGAAGCGCCGCTTCTTCGAGCGGGAGCCGATCAGGCCGCAGAAGGGGATATCCTCGCGGGGCAGCAGTTTCGCGCAGATCTCGAGATCCAGCGGATGGCTGTGGGTCATCACGATGCAGTACGTGCCGGCGCACAGGTTGGCCGCTGCCTCGGGCGGGTCCGCGGTGACCCGGCCGTGAATATTGTGCGGCAGGGATTCGTCGGCCAGCAGCGGCCGGCTGTCGATCCAGTCCACACGGCAGGGCAGTGGTGCCAGCATGTGCACCAGCGCGCTGCCGACGTGGCCGGCGCCGAACACGGCGATCCGGAAGTCGGGTTCGCGCTCCGCCGTCAGCAGATAATCGCGCCCGCCGAAGGTGTATACCGCCGCGCCGGCATCGTCTGCGAGGAAGGCATCGATGACCGAGCGGATGTCGTCATCGCCATAGGCTGCCGCGGCGCCGTCATGGTCCGCCGCATGGACCCGTGCGATGCCGTCTGCCTCACCGTCGAGAGGGGTGACGAGGACCGCGCTATCGCTCTCCGCCATTCCATTTGCCAGTCCGTCTGCCGTGCCGCCGGCCAGTTGTCCGAGCCAGTCGGCATCGTCGGCCCGGACCGTCTCGAAATGGATGTCGACGATGCCGCCGCAGCACTGACCGAAACTCGGGCCCAGCGGAAAGCACCGCAGCTCGAAACGCGGCTGCGCCGAGTCCGGCCCGAGGCGCTCCCAGGCGAGACGCGCGCAGTGGTATTCGAGTTCGCCGCCGCCGATGGTGCCGAGGATCTCCTCGCGGGTGACGACCATGCGCGCGCCCGGCTCCCGCGGCGAGGAGCCGCGCGCGGCCGCCACGGTCACCAGCACGAAAGGCTCGCCCCGCGCGCGCAGATCGAGCGCGTTTGCCACCCACTCGTTCACGGGGCCTCCCGGCCGCGCAGCTCGCCGACCGCCGCCAGCACCGCCTCCGGCGTGGCCGGCGCCGCGAGGCGCGGGCTGCCACGGTAATCGCCCGCCGCGGCGACCGCGTCCCGGATGGCATGGAAGACCGACAGCGCCAGCATGAGCGGCGGCTCGCCCACCGCCTTGGAGCGGTGGATGGTCTCTTCCCGGTTGCCCGCCGAGTCGAGCATGGTCACCCGGAAATCCACCGGCAGGTCCGAGCAGACCGGTATCTTGTAGGTGGACGGCGCGTGGGTTCTGAGCGCGCCCGATTCGTCCCACCACAGCTCCTCGGTGGTGAGCCAGCCCATGCCCTGGATGAAGCCGCCCTCGATCTGGCCGAGGTCGATGGCCGGATTCAGCGAGCGGCCGCAGTCGTGCAGTATATCCACCCGCAGCACCCGGGACTCGCCGGTGAGGACGTCAATCGCCACCTCGCTCACCGCCGCGCCGCAGGCGTAGTAATAGAAGGGCCGTCCGCTCAGCGTCTTGCGGTCGTAATGGATCTTCGGCGTGCGGTAGTAGCCGGTGGCGGAGAGCGGGATGCGGGCGTAGTAGGCCAGCTGCACGATCTCCGTGAAGCCGGTTTCCTCCTCGCCGATGCGCACGCGTCCGTCGCGGAATTCGATGCGGTCCGGAGCCACGCCGTAGCGTTCCGCGGCGAAGGTCACCAGGCGCTCGCGGATGCTCCGGCAGGCATCCCGGGCTGCCATGCCGTTCAGGTCGGAACCGGCGGAGGCGGCCGTGGCCGAGGCGTTCGGTACCTTGCTCGTGTCGGCGGCGGTGATCTTTATGCGGTCCATGCCGATGCCGAATTCCTCGGCGACCACCTGCGCCACCTTGGTGTTCAGTCCCTGGCCCATCTCCGTGCCGCCGTGATTCAGGTGCACGGTCCCGTCGGTGTAGACGTGCACCAGCGCGCCGGCCTGATTCAGGTGGGTGGCGGTGAAGGAGATGCCGAACTTCACCGGCGTGAGAGCAATACCGCGCTTGATCACCGGCTCGTTCCGGTTGGCGGCGCGTATCTCCGCCCGGCGCACGTCGTAATCGCTGTCACGCCGGAGCCGGTCGATCAGTTCGGGCAGCACGTTGTCCTCGAACTTCTGGCCGTAATGGGTGACGTCGCGCTCGCCGATGCCGTAGAGGTTGCGCAGCCGGATCTCCAGGGGGTCGCGGCCGAGGTGCCGGGCGATCTCGTCGATCACGTGCTCGATGCCGAACATGCCCTGGGGTCCGCCGAAGCCCCGGAACGCCGTGTTGGAGACTGTGTGCGTCTTGCAGCGGTGCGAGACCACGCTCACGTCGCTCAGGAAGTAGGCGTTGTCGCAGTGGAAGAGCGTGCGGTCGTTCACCGCGCCGGAGAGGTCCGCGGACATGCCGCAGCGCGAGGCGAAGGTGAACTCGATGCCGCGGATCAGCCCGTCGTCGTCGAAGCCCACGTCGTAGTCGATTACGTAGTCGTGGCGTTTGCCGGTCATGATCATGTCGACGTCCCGGTCCAGGCGCAGCTTCGCCGGTCGTCCTGTGTGCCGGGTCATCAGGGCGGCGATGCAGGCGATCAGCGCCGGCTGGCTCTCCTTGCCGCCGAAGCCGCCGCCCATGCGGCGGCATTCCACCACCACGTCCTTCGCTTCCAGTCCGACTGCATGCGCGACCGCGTGTTGTATCTCGCCGGGATGCTGGGTGGAGCTGTAGACGTAGAGATCGCCGTCTTCGCGCGGCAGCGCCATGGCGATCTGGCCTTCCAGGTAGAAGTGGTCCTGGCCGCCCACGGCGGTGCGGCCCGCCAGCCGGTGCGCGGCGCCCCCGATGGCCCGGCGGGCGTCGCCGCGCTCGAGGCGCACGGAGGGCAGCACGAAGGACTCGTTCCGCACCGCGGTATCCGGGTCCAGGATCGGCTCGAGGTCGCCGTATTTCACCCGCGCCAGGGCGGCTGCCTTGCGGGCCTGGTCGACAGTGGCCGCAGCCACGGCGAACAGGGGCTGGCCGACGTACTGCACCACGTCTTCGGCGAAGATGGGGTCGTCCGCCACCACGGGCCCGTAGTTGTTCTCGCCCGCGATGTCGGCCGCGGTGATGACCGCCGCCACGCCGGGCGCGGCCGCGACCGCCGCCAGATCCAGGCGCTCTATCGTCGCGTGCGCGCGCGCGCTCATGCCCACGGCCACGTGCAGGAGGTCGCGGGGTTCCGGGATGTCGTCGGTGTAGAGAGCGCCGCCGCTGACGTGCAGGTGGCCGCTGTCGTGGGGTATCGCCCTGCCCACGGTGCGCAGGTTGCCGGTTGCGGTGCGCCGGTCACCGTCCATGGGTATCTCGTCCATGGCTATCTCGTCCATGGGAATAAAGCCGCGTCGCAATGCCGGCGGCGGTGCTCTCGATATGGAATCGCCGCAGCAGGTTCTTCGCCACCTCGCGCCGGTAGGCGTCGCCCGCCCGCATGTCGGTGATCGGCGCGAAGTCGGCGTCCATCGCCGCCATGGCCCGGCCGACTGCCGCCTCGTCCCATGCCCCGCCCGCGAGGGCCCGCTCGGCGGCGGCGGCCCGCTTCGGAATGGCCGCCATGCCGCCGCAGGCGATGCGGGCGCTTGCCACCCGGCCGTCCTCGATGTCCAGGGCGAAAGCCGCGCAGACGGCCGAGATATCCTGGTCGAAGCGCTTGGAGACCTTGTAGGCCGCCACCAGCCGGCCCGGGCGGCGGCGGGGGATGCGCACGGCCGCCACGAACTCGCCCGGCGCGAGGTCGGTCTTGCGGTAGTCGTGGTAGAAATCCTCGAGCGCGAGCTCCCGGCGGCCGTCGCGGCTCGCGAGCACGACCGTTGCGCCCAGCGCGATCAGTGCCGGCATCGAGTCGCCGATGGGCGAGCCGTTGGCGACGTTGCCCGCCAGCGTGCCGGTGTTGCGGATGGGCGGCGAGGCGAAGCGCAGGAACAGCTCCTCCAGCTCCGGATACTCGGCGACCACGGGCGCCATGGCGTCGGTCAGGGTGACGGCCGCGCCGATGCTCAGCCACTCGTCGTTCATCGAGGTTTCGGCCAGCTCCCGCACGCGGCCGACGTAGATCACCGTGTCCAGTTCCCGGTGCTGCTTGGTGACCCACAGACCCACGTCGGTGCCGCCGGCGAGGAGACACGCGTCCGGGTACTCGGCGAGCAGGGCCGCGAGGCCGGCGGCGGTCGTCGGCGCGAAATAGCGGCGCCCGCCGCGCTCGAGCGCGAGCATGCCGGCGCCGGCGGAGTCGTCGGCCGCACTGTCGACCAGCGACTTCAGCCTGGCCGGCGTCTCATCGTCGGCGGGCAGGTCGGGCTCGTAGTCGTACATGCGCCGTGCCGCCTCCACGATGGGGCGGTAGCCGGTGCAACGGCACAGGTTGCCCGCCAGCGCGTCGTCGATGTCCCGGCGGGAGGGATCCCGGCGGTTCCGATACAGCGCGAACAGCGACATCACGAAACCCGGCGTGCAGAAGCCGCACTGGGAGCCGTGGCACTCGTACATGGCTTTCTGCACCGGATGCAGCCCGGTCTGCGGACTGCCCAGGCTTTCCACGGTGATGAGTTCCCGCCCGTCCAGCGTCGGCAGGAACTGGATGCAGGCATTGACGGCGCGGTAGCGCAGGCGCCCGTCGTCGCCGTCGAGGTCCGCCAGCACCACAGTGCAGGCGCCGCAGTCGCCCTCAGCGCAGCCTTCCTTCGTGCCGGTGCGCCCGGCGTCCTCGCGCAGCCACTGCAGCACCGTGCGGGTGGGGTCGATGTCGCGCAGTTCCACCGTCTCCCCGTCCAGCAGGAAGCGCACAGCATCACGAGTCGGCTGGGGCGCGGCCATCAGCTGCCCCGGTAGGTGGAATAGCTCCAGGGACTGACCAGGAGTGGCACGTGATAGTGCTGGTCAGCGTCGATGCGGAAACGCACCGGCACCACGTCGAGGAAGCCCTCATCCGGGAAGCAGTCGCGCACGTGGAAGAGGATCTCCCACTGGCCGGTGGCGAACGCATCCGGGTTGAGCAGGGGATGGTCGGTGCGGCCGTCCCGGTTGGTCTCGGTGGTGTGTACGCGCTCGCGGCCGCCGTCCAGGCGGTACAGTTCCACGCGGACGCCGGCGGCCGGTCGGCCGCGGGCGGTATCCAGCACGTGGGTGGTCAATCGGCCCATGGTTTCTCTCCCTGGCGGACAGGATTCCCATATCCGTCCATGTCCGTCGGAAGGTCCATTATCCGGCCCGCGCGACGGCCGTCGCAAGCGCGGCGCGGCACGGCTCCCTTTATATGGCGACGCCGAGTGGCTACTATCGCGTACCCCGGGCGGTGTCCCGGGCTACCCCGGCGCTGCCCCGGCCTCGCCACCGACGGGGGCGACCCGCATATCCAGCAAGGAGACCAGATGAGTTCTGCCGTACAGTTGCTCGGCATCAGCAATGCCATCGTCGACATCCTGAGCCACGTCGATTACGGGTTCCTCGAGCGCGTGGACGCCGCGCCCGGCAGCATGACGCTGATCGACGAGAGCCGTGCCGACGAGGTGTACGGCATGATGGGACCCGCCACGGAGAAGTCCGGCGGTTCCGTCGCCAACACCGTGGCCGTCTTCGCCGGACTGGGGGGCAAGGCCGCCTATGTCGGCCGGGTGGCCGACGACCAGTTCGGACGGGTATTCCAGCACGACATGAACTCGCTCGGCATCGACATGCGCGTGCCGCCAGCGCCGGCGGAGAAGACCACCGCGCGCTGCTATATCCTGATCACGCCGGACGGCCAGCGCACGATGCAGACCTATCTCGGCGCCTGCACCGAGCTCGGTCTCGGCGACGTGAACGAGGAGACGATCGGCGAACCCGGTATCGTGCTGCTCGAGGGCTACATCTTCGACCTGCCCGAGGGGCCGGACGTGGCGCGGCTCGCCATCGAGACCGTGCGCCGGCGCGGCGGCAAGGTCGCCCTGTCGCTGTCCGACTCGCTCTGCGTGGAGCGTCACCGCACGGTCTTCCGCGAGCTCGTCGAGGAGCAGATCGATCTCGTCTTCGCCGACGAGGAGGAGATCTACCAGCTGTTTGCCACCGATTCGATCGAGGGCGTGATGTCCGAGGCCTCCATGCTCGCGGGCCTGTTTGTCGTCACCCGCTCGGAGAAAGGTTCGGTGGTGATCAACGGCGACGAGTTCATCGAACAGGCCGCCTTCCCCGTGGACAAGGTGGTGGACACCACCGGCGCCGGCGACACCTACACCGCCGCTTTTCTCGCCGCGCTGGTCAAGGGCGAGCCGCTGGAGCGCTGCGCCCGCATCGCCTCCTGGTGCGGTGCGCGGGTCATCCAGCAGGTGGGCGCCCGCTACCAGGGCGACATCCTGGAAGGCTACCCGGAGAGCTGAGCGACCCCATGCGCCGAACGGGGACCACCGGCGCGACGGACGCGGAGGCGACCAGCGCATTCCGGCCCTACGAACAGGACTTCGCACGGGACCCTTATCCGGTCTACGCCCGGCTGCGCCGCGAGTCGCCCGTATTCCACTCCGCCGAGTTCGGCATGACCTTCTTCACGCGCTACGCGGACGTGGAGCGCCTGCTGCAGGATCCCCGGCTGGGCCGCACGATGCGCCACCGGATGTCCCCGGCCGAGCGGGCGGCGGACGACGAGCCCTGGCAGCACCTGCCCAACTACGCCCGCTACGTGCGGGTGAACGTGCTGGAGACGGAGGGCGAGGAGCACGCGCGGCTGCGCCGTGTGCTGATGCGGGTGATGAATCCGAACCGGATCCGGCGCCTGAAGGCACGCATCGAGACCCTGGCGCGCGAGCGGGTGGCGGCGCTGGCACCGCGCGGCCGGATGGAATTCGTCTCCGAGCTCGCGACGCCGCTGCCGGTGCACCTCATCGCCGAGCTGCTCGGCTGGCCCGGGGACGAGCGGGAGCGTCTGCGGCCCTGGTCCGCGGCGATCGTGCGGCTGTACGAGAAGGATGCCACCGAGGCGGACGAGCAGGCGGCGGAGGCCGCCGCGGCGGAGTTCGCCACCCGCATCGGCGAACTGGTGGAGGAGCGGCTGCCTCATCCCGACGACGGCGTCATTGGCGAGCTGGCCGCGCTGGCCCGCGACGAGGGGTTGCTGGACCGGGACGAACTCGTCGCCAGCTGCATGCTGCTGCTGAACGCGGGCCACGAAGCCACCGTGAATGCGGCGGGCAACGGCCTGCTCGCGCTGCTGCGCCACCCGGAGACGTACGCCAGACTGCGTGCCGACCCGGCGCTGGTGGATACGGCCGTGGACGAGATGCTGCGCTACGACGCGCCGCTGCATCTCTTCCACCGCTATGTGCTGGAGGACATGGAGTACGCGGGGCGTCGCTTCCGGCCCGGGGATACGCTGGGCCTGCTGTACGGGTCGGCGAACCGGGACCCGGAGGCGTTCGCCGAGCCGGATCGCTTCGACATCGCCCGCAGCCCCAATCGCCACTTCGCCTTCGGCGCCGGCGCCCATTTCTGCGTGGGCGCCCCGCTGGCCCGGCTGGAACTCCGCGCGCTGTTCACCGCGCTGCTGGAAGGCCTGCCGGAGCTGCACCTGGCCGAGGAACCGGAATACCACACCGGCCTCGTCTTCCGCGGCCTGAAAGCGCTGAATATACGCTGGGCGTGAAGGGGATGTAGGAGGGCCTTCAGGCCCGATTTGAAAAAGGGATCGGGCCTGAAGGCCCTCCTACCGTTCTATTGGGGCAGCGCGTCCAGCATCTGCTGCGCCGACTCCTTGATGGTCATGTTGCCGCCCGTCTCGGTGGCCTTCGTCAGCGCGGCGCGCGCCTCTTCCACGTTGCCGAGCTGGCTCGAGACGAACCCCAGCGTAAGCCAGATGCGCTGGTGCTCCGGATTCGCTTCGGCACCCTCGCGCAGTTGCCGGAGAGCTTCTTCGTGCCGCCCGAGGTAGTGCAGGGTGAGGCCGAGGTTGTTGCGTGCCTCTGCATTGTCCGGCTCCAGTTCCATCAGGCGCGCGTACAGTTCCGCGGCGCGGCCGTATTGCTGCTCCCGGAAGAGCATGTCGGCCTGCCGTCCCATCTCCGCGGGGTCGTCCGTCGGCATCGTCATCGCCGAACTCAGCGCTATGTCGTTCGCGGAGATGCCGCCCGGTTGCGGCGCCGGGCGCTGACGGACGGTGGCCGGGTTCGTCGCGGCACCCGCGGCGGCGGTCGCCGTCGCATCGTCCGCATAATAGGCGCGTGTCGCGCCGAAGACCGCCAGGCCGAAAGCGATCTGGAAGACCGCCATGCCTGCCCAGAATTTCCCGTTCGTTTCCATGTGCATTCCCGTCGATCGAGCCAGCGGCGAGGATATCCGGACGGCGGCGGCACGCAAAGCCCCGGAAAACCACACCGGCCGTGGTAGGGTTGGCCCGCTGTCAATCAAGGAGAGATCGATGAGGATACCGACCCTGCTGCTGGCGATGCTGCTTCCCGTCACGTTGGCCGCGGAACCGGAACCCTGGATGCGCAGCGAGACTCCCGGCGAGCTGTCCATCGCGGCCGGCGCGGAGTCCGATTGCCCGGTGACCCCGGAAGACGTGAAGGTGCACATGGAAAGCGTGCTGGAGCGGGAGGGTATCGAAGCGGTGCCATTCAGCGGCAAGCCGTCGGCGCTGTTCCTGGCCGGCAGCGTGGAATGCGAGAAGCATGGCGACGGGGTGTGGGTATTCCGGGCCGCGGTCGAATTCGATTCCCTGGATCGGGAGCTCAGCGACTGGATCGGTAGCGAGACCTATGTCCAGCTCGGCATCGGCGGGCGCGGTGCCATCATCAAGGCGCTGATGGCAGACATGGAAGAGGCCATCGAGGACTACAAGGCCAGCAATCGGGATTACGATTTCTGAGCCGACCGGCACCGGTTCGTCACAGGCCCGGATGGGAGCAATCATATGGAGCCAGTCACCTCGCTTGTCGCCGCGTGTTGCGCGCTCGCGCTGCTGACTTTCGTCGTGGGCATCAGGATGCTGTACGTGCGTATCGGCGAGATGCGCAGGCGCGGCATCGGGCCGCAGGACGTGGCACTGTCGGGCCAGCGTGCCGAGAGACTCGAGGATACGCGGGCGTCCGACAACTACAATCACCTGTTCGAACTGCCGGTATTGTTCTACGCGCTGGCGGGCCTCGCCCTCGCCACCGGACACGTCCCCGGCTGGCTGGCCTATGCCGCGTGGCTGTTCGTGGCATTGCGGGTGGTGCACAGCCTGATCCAGTGCACCTACAACCGGGTCATGCACCGGTTCGGCGTCTTCGTGGCCGGCTACGGATTGCTGCTCGTCATGTGGCTTGCGTTCGCCGGTTCGTATCTGACGGCGTGAGCGTCTCGCGGCCTGGCGGCCGATCTGTTGTGTCAAACTGGTGCGTGATCTTCGCCGGCCCGGCCGGCAGTCGGAGGGAATGCAATGCGTAGGGATGTCCGCCTGATTCCGATAATCGTCTTCTGTTGCCTCGCTGCCGGCTGTACGTCGTTCTGGCAGGCCGGGTCGTCGTCCGGCAGCCGGGACGGCGTCTCCAGCAGCCTGGTCGACTATCTGTACCCGAAGGGAGAGGTGCCGCCGGAGCAACCCGAGGGAATCCCGAGACTGGACCTTCCGCTGCGCGCGGGGATCGCGTTCGTGCCATCGCGCTACCCCAGCGGATTCGGTAGCGGCATCGGTATCCCCGAAGCCACGAAGGCCGAATTGCTGGCCCGGGTCCGGGACGCCTTTGCGGATCGGGAGTACATAGCGCATATCGAGGTGATCCCGGAGACTTATCTGCGCTCGAGCCAGGGATTCGAAGGCATGCAGCAGGTGGCGCGGCTATACGGTCTCGACGTGATGGCGCTGGTGTCCTACGACCAGGTGTCGGTGTCGCATGACACCGATGCCTCGGTCCTGTACTGGACGATCGTCGGCGCCTATGTCGTCAAGGGCACGAAGAACGCGGTCAATACCTTCGTGGATACGGCTGTGTTCGATGTGCCGACCCGCCGCCTGCTGTTCCGGGCGCCGGGAACGGACCAGCGGGATGCGCGCAGTACCGCGGTGGAGTCGAACGAGACCCTGCGCCGGGAGCGGACCGGCAGTTTTGCTGCCGCCATGGACAAAATGACGGTGAATCTGGAGGCCGAGCTGGAACGGTTCGAGGACCGCCTGAAGAGTGAACCGACGCTCGCCGAAGTGAACTGGGAAGAGGGTAAGGGAGGCTCCGGCAGTTTCGGCCTGCTCGCGTTGCTGGCGTTGCTGGCAATGGCCCTCGCCGCGCCGCAATTGACCTCCTCGGAGCGAAGACCATAGATATTGGACGCCGTCAGCTCCTGAAACTCCTCGCCGCGCTCGGCGTCTCTACGACGATGACGGCCGGGAGGTCCGCCGCGGCCGCAGGCGAGCGGGCGAAGTTCGACGTCGTGGTGGTCGGCGCCGGCGTGTTCGGCATCTGGAGCGCCTGGCAGCTGCACCGGGCCGGCCGGCGCGTCGCCGTCATCGATGCCGTCGCACCGGCTCACAGCCGGGCGTCCTCGGGCGGCGAGAGCCGTGTCATACGGGCGGGCTACGGCGACCAGGAGGTCTACTCCGAATGGGCCTGGCGCTCGCTGGCGGACTGGCAGGCGCTGTCGGCACGCACCGGATTGCCCGTCTTCCATCCCATGGGTGTGCTGTGGCTGCACGAGGAGCGCGACGCGCTGGTGCGCGCAAGCGCCGACGTCCTCTCGCGCCTCGACATCCCCCACGAATTCCTCCCGGCCGCCGATCTTCGCAACCGCTATCCGGTGCTCCGGACGGACGACGGCGAGGCCGGTTTCCTCGAACCGCGGGCCGGGGCGCTGATGGCCCGGCGAGCCGTGCAGTTCATGGCGGCGGAGCTGACGGCCAATGGTGTGCCGTTCTTCGGCGCCCGGGTGAACCCGGTACGTACCCATCAGGGCATCGGAGGCTCACTGACCGCTGTCACGACCAGCGCCGGCGGGACCATTGCCGCGGAGCAGTTCGTCTTCGCGTGCGGGCCCTGGCTCGACCAGGTCTGCCCTGAGGCCATGGCCGGGCGGCTGTTCGTCAGCCGGCAGGAGGTGTTCTATTTCGCCGTCCCGGCCGGCGCTACGGGTGCACTGCCCGTGTGGGCGGACCTGCCGTTCTATGGCTTCCCCGACCTCGAGGGCCGCGGCTTCAAGGTGGGCGACGACACGCACGGCACGCCGATGGATCCGGATAGCGGCGACCGGCGTGCCAGCGAGGAAGGCGAGCGCAGGGCCCGGGCATTTCTGGCCCGGCGCTTCCCCGCTCTCGCAGAGGCTCCGCTCAGCGAGAGCCGGGTGTGTCAGTACGAGAACAGCTCCGACGGCCACCTGGTGATCGACCGGCATCCGGGTCTCGACAACGTCTGGGTCGTCGGCGGCGGCTCGGGTCACGGCTTCAAGCACGGACCGGCAGTGGGCGCGCACGTGGCGGCGCTGGTGGCCGGTAAGGCGAGTCCTCGTGCACCGTTTCTGCTGGGCGCAAAGGGGAGTCGCCAGCAGCGTGCGGTGCAGTGACGATAGTGCTATATGCCGGAAAATGACCTCACTACGGCTCTGGAGCAGATCCGCGACAAGCGCGGTTACCTGTTAGCCCATCACGGCCTCATGGCGCTCGCCGGCAACGGCCTCCTGGAAGCCTACGATGCGCTCTACACCCGCCTCACCCTGACGCCGGCGTACCTCAGCCGCCACGAGCACGAGTTCGTCTGGATGGCCGTACTCAGCTCCATCGACGAGCCGCTCGGCACCCACCACATACCTCGCTACCTGGAGGCGGGCGGCAGCCGGGACGAGTTCGCCGCCATCCTCGCGTTCACGGCCCTCGCGAAAGGAGTGTCCTGCTATCAATTCGTCGAAGGCCACTGGCTGCCGCATCTGCCGGACATGGAGCCGGAGGCCGCCTACCGCGCCGCGTTCGAGCGGGCGGCGCAGGGCGCTCCGCTGCCGCTGGCGCACATGGCCGGCGCCGCCGTGCACATGTGCCAGGGCAATTTCGAGGCGCTGGCCTGGCAGATCCGCGCCGCCTATGCCGCTGCCGCGCCGGAGCAGGGCCTGGCGGAGGCGCTGTCGCTGGCGATGTTCCCCGGCAGCGTGCCCTATTTCGCCCGTGCCTCGGAGGTGTGGCGTCGCCTGATCGCGGACGGTGAGGTGGAGGCGTCGGCCGCGTTCCGGGCCTGGGCGTCGCTCGCCGGGCAGGGCGGCTACGACGAGGCGTCCGGAGCCGCCGGGAACGGGGGTTCGGCATCCCAGGGATGACCGACGTGGAGGCATTCCTCCACCAGCCAGCGGAATTCCCGGAAGCTGTCGACGATCGCGTCGGGCTGATGGGAGTGGGCGGCGGTGCCGGGGAAGATCTTGTTGATCCACTCGTGTTCCCAGCCCGTGCCGTTGAAGAACACCGACGTGATGCCCGCGCGCTTGGCGGCGATGACGTCGGTGGTGCTGTCGCCCAGGTACCAGCAGTGCGGGCCGGGCTCCGCGCCGAACTCGTCCAGGGCCTTCAGCACGGGCTCCGGGTTCGGTTTGCGGCGGTAGGTGTCGCCGCCGCAGATGGTGACGTCGAACAGCTCCAGCCACGCACCGCCGTCCACCACCGCGAACTCGTGCTCGAAGAACTCCCGGTCCCGATTGGTGAGGATGCCGAGGTGCACGTCCAGTTCGTACATCTCGGTGAGTAACTCGAGTTCGCCGCCCTCGAAGGGGTGCACCTCGCCGTAGTGGTGGCGGTAGGCCTCGTTGAAGGCCTCGTGGGCGGTGTGCTTCGCGTCCTCGTCGGCGCCGAACAGCACCTCGAAGATGTCGGTGCGCGAGATGCGTCGGTCCGCCTTGATCTTCGGATGCAGCCGGCGGTGTTCGCGCACGTAGTCGACCAGCCGTGCGTCCTCCGGCGTCTTGCAGAGATCGGCGGGAACGAGTTTTTCCATGAGGCCCAGTTCGGGCAGACGGGGCAGCACGTCGTCCACGGCGTGATACATGGCGTCCAGCGTATCGACCAGGGTGGCGTGCCAGTCGAACAGAACCACGCGGGGCGCGGGCAGGGTACGGGCCGCTTCCTCGAGTTCGCGCAACATCGGTGCCGTCTCCGCTCTTCGTCAGTCGAGGCTCGCGATGTAGGCGACGACGTCGCGCATCGCCCGTTCGTCGCCCAGATCGCCGACGCTGGCCGCCATCCGACGGCCGGGCGCATCGTCCGCATGATAGCCGCGGCGCCCGGCGCGGAAGTTCTCCAGCTGGCCGACGAGGTACCAGTCGCTCTGGCCGGCCAGGGCCGGGGCACCGAGTTCCGCGTCGCCGCGCGCGTCCGACCCGTGGCAGGCGGCGCAGGGGGCATAAAGCGAGCGGCCGCGGACGGGGTCGCCCTGCACCGTAATTTCCGGCCGGGGCGCATCGAGCCCGGCGAACCAGGCGGCCGCCGCGGCGACATCTGCCGGAGTCAGCGACCGCACCATCGCCTGCATCTCCCAGCCGACGAGGTCGTCGTCGTGAGTGCCGCGCCAGCCGTTGCGGAAGGCCTGCAGTTGCCTGCGGACATACCAGGCTTCCATGCCGGCGATGCGTGGCGCATCGACCCGGGGGTTGCCGCGGCCCTCGACGCCGTGACAGGTGATGCAGAGGGCCAGGCTCGCCGGCGGTGCCTGCGGAGGTGTCGGTTCCTCCGCACGGGACACCAGCGCCAGGCAGGCGGTTAGCAGCAGCAGCGCGACCCGGCTCAACGGGGCGGTCCGGCTAAGGCCGCACGAAGACGGCTTCCACCTCGACCAGCATGCCCGGGGCCACGAGCCCGGCCACCTCGACGGCGGATCGGGCCGGCAGATTCATCTGCTCCGCCTCCGCGCCGAAGTAGCGGGTGTAGGCGCGCATGAAGCCCTGGAAGTCCATGCCGTCCTCACCCGGCGGCTCGACCAGGAAGACCGTCATCTTCACGATGTCGCCGAAACCGAGGCCGAGATCGTTCAGCGATTCCTCCATGCGGGCGAATACGCTCAGCGCCTGGGCTTCGGTGTCGCCCCAGTATTCCGGGCTGTTGCGCTCCGCGTCGGGGTTGGCGGGCCGCGGCACCATGCCGCTGTGCCACACCAGCGTGGCGCCGGCGGAGACTTCCACGGCGCGAGCGATGGGGAAGGTGGAGTCGTTCGGCAGCGGATGCTGGGTGCGATCGCCGGCCTGGGCCAGGCCGGCGGCGAGCAGCATGACGGCGGCCACGACCTTATTTGTGATGATTCTCGTGACTGTTCTCGGGACTGTTCCCATGGGGATCTCTCCTGTGAAGAATCGGCCGGCCGTCACGCCGGTGCCGCGGTCTGCAATTCTGCCTGAACCCGCGCATCGATATCGGCGATCGCGAAATGCGCGGACCGGATGGCGCCCTCCTGCCATCCCGGGTGGTAGCTGATCTGGTCGCCGATCATGTAGTGGCGCTCCACCGGCGCCTGCAGGCGGCGGAAGTGGCTGCCGTCGCCGTCGTCCTCGAAGACGCCGGCGCAGCCCATCATGTGGTTCATGCGGTTCCACGGCACGCTGACGCCGTTCTCGATGTAGCGGGCGTAGTCCGGGTGAATCTTCGAGCCCTGGCGCACGGCCTCGGCGATGCGCTCCTCGCTGCTCAGGCGGGCGAGCCGTCCCGCGGCGCCGGGCATGAAGGTGTAGGCGCCGAGGAGGATGCCCTTGCCGCTGTGGATGCCGTGGGGCGGATACCAGATCTGGGTGATGTCCTGGTGGGTCCAGGAGATACCGCCGTAGATGCGGTCGCGCTCCCAGAACCGCTCGCTCGCCTGCAGGCCGATCTTCATCAGCTCGCCCCGGTTGATGTGCGAGAGCGAATCCACGTACTCGCGCGGGTAGTTGTGCCTGAGGCCGGTCAGGAGATGGGCCGGGATGCTGTTCAGGCAGTAATCGGCCTGCAGCGTCATCGGCTCGCCCTTCCTGGTATAGCCGATGTCGACGCCGTCGTGGCGCAGGCCCACGGTGTGCACGACGGCGTCGAGTTGCACGAGGTGGCCCACCTCGCCCATGAATGCCGTGACGATGTGGTCCATGCCGCCGGTGGCGGTGAGCATGGTGGAGGCCTGGTCGGCGATCTCCGGGAAGTGCATGAAGTCTTCCCAGAAGCGACCGTCCAGTATCTCGGACAGGTCGAACGGCTCGTTCAGCTCGGTCTCCGCGATCCAGCCGCCGCTCCGTCGGCCCGCCCGCTCGGAGCCGACGTAGAGATGGCTCTCGTCGAGGTCGCCGTACATGCGGGCGAAGGCGAGCAGGCGCTCGGTGTCGCGCGCGTCGAACGGCTGCTCCAGCGTATCCGCCGAGAGCGACTTCGCCAGCAGTTCGGACATGAAGCCGCGGGCGTCGGCGATGTACTGGCGCTGGCGCACGGGCCGGCCGCCGAACATGTCGTCGTCCTGGAAGTAGGCGTTGCGGTTGTCGTTGATCCACACTTCGAGCTGGACGCCCAGCTCCCGGCAATAGCCCATCAGCGCCGTGTGGTCCGGCGGGATGCGTGCCGGGCCCGCGTTCAGGTACAGCCCGGGCTCGTCGTCGAATCGGCACACCTGCCGGTTGCCCAGCTCGTCGACGACGTCACCGGAGCGCAGCGTGAGATTGCGCCCGCCCGGGCGGAAGGAGGCTTCCAGCACGGTGACGTCGTAGCCGGCCCGGTCCAGCTCCAGCGCGGCGGTGAGACCGCCGATACCCGCGCCGAGGATGGCCACGCGGCGGCGGGCGCCGCCGAGCTGCCTGACTCCGGCGAGCGGTGTGTGCGCCGGCGCTGCCATGAGCCCCATCGCCGAGGCCACGTGATACATCGCCGCGGAGCCGCCGGCCGCACCGACCATCTCCAGGAACCTGCGGCGTGTGAAATTGGCCATGGGGCGTTTCTTTCTCAGCCCCCGATCGGGTGCCAGGTGGTCTTCACTTCCTGGGTGTCGCGGATGTGATAGGGACCCTGCGCCGCCGGGCGGCGCCAGTCGGTGTCCGTGCGGTCGATCACCCGCTTGAGATTGTCTGCCGCGGCCAGCTGGATCTCTTTCGCCGCGTCGTCTTCGGCCTCGCAGAAGACCACGGCGTTCACGTCCATGTGGGAAGCGAACTGGCCGGTGAGTTCGTCGCGGAATCCGGTCAGCAGGTTCACGACGCCGCCGGGCACGTCGGAGGAATGCAGCACCTCGGCGAAGCTGATGGCGGTCAGCGGTCGCGTCTCGGAGGCCAGCACCACGCAGGTGTTGCCGCCGACGATGGCCGGCGCCACGTTCGAGATCAGCCCGAGCAGCCCGCTCTCTTCCGGCGCGATGATCGCCACCACCCCGGTGGGCTCCAGCGCCGAGAAGTTGAAATGGGATGAGGCCACCGGGTTCACGGTGCTGAATATTTGCTGATACTTGTCGGACCAGCCGGCGTAATAGATCAGCCGGTCGACCGCGGCGTCCACCTCGCTCTCCGCCCGGCGGCGGTTAACGCCCTGCAGCGCGAGCTCGGCCACGAACTGCTCACGTCGTCCCTCCAGCATCTCGCCGATGCGGTACAGCACCTGGCCGCGGTTGTAGGCGCTCGCGCCGGACCAGCCGGCGACCGCGCCGCGGGCGGCTACCACGGCCTCGCGGAAGTCCTTGCGGCTCGAGCGGCAGACGTTTGCGATCACCGTCTCGCCGTCGGGCTTGAGCGGGTAGTAGCGCCCGGACTCGGTGCGCGGGAACTTGCCGCCGACGTAGATCTTGTAGGTTTTGGCGACCGGCAGCCGGCCGCCGGCCTGCCTGCCCGTGTCCTTCGCCTTGCGCTGGCGCTTCGTGGTGTCGTTCATGGTTCAGTCCAGTGCCAGGTAGGCGTCCAGCCCGTGCAGTCCGCCCTCGCGGCCGACGCCGCTTTCCTTGTAGCCGCCAAAGGGCGAGGTGGGGTCGAACTTGTTGAAGGTATTGGCCCAGATGACGCCGGCGCGCACGCCGCCGGTCATGCGGAAGATCTTGGCGCCCTTGTCCGTCCAGACGCCGCCGGACAGCCCGTAAGGCGTGTTGTTGGCCTTCTCCAGGCCCTCCTGCATGCGGCGGAAGGTCTGCACGGCCAGTACCGGGCCGAAGATCTCTTCCTGCACCACCCGGTTCGACTGGGAGACGCCGGTGAGCAGCGTCGGCCGGCACCAGTAGCCCTTGCGGGGCAGGCGGCAGGACGGCTGGTAGATCTCCGCGCCTTCCGCCTTGCCCACCTTCAGGTAGTCGCGGATGGTCTCGAGCTGGGCGGCGGAGTTGATGGCGCCGACGTCGGTGTTCTTGTCCAGCGGGTCGCCGACGATCAGGGTCTCCATGCGTTCCTTCAGCTTCTCGATCACCTCGTCGGCGACGGACTCCTGCACCAGCAGCCGGGAGCCTGCGCAGCAGACGTGGCCCTGATTGAAGAAGATGCCGTTGACGATGCCTTCCACCGCCTGGTCGATGGCCGCGTCCTCGAAGATGACGTTGGCCGCCTTGCCGCCGAGTTCCAGCGTGTACTTCTTCTTCGTGCCCGCCAGCGAGCGCATGATGATGCGGCCCACTTCGGTGGAGCCGGTGAAGGCGATCTTGTCGACGTCCGGGTGCTCGACGATGGCGGCACCCGTCTTGCCCGCACCGGTGAGAATGTTCACCACGCCCGGCGGCAGGCCCGCGTCGCGCACCACTTCGGCGAACTTCAGGGCGGTGAGCGGCGTGGTCTCCGCCGGCTTCAGCACCACCGTGTTGCCGCAGGCGAGCGCCGGGGCGATCTTCCAGGCCAGCATCAGCAGCGGGAAGTTCCAGGGGATGATCTGGCCGGCCACGCCCAGCGGCTGCGCCTTGCGGCCCGGGAAGGCGTAGTCGAGCTTGTCCGCCCAGCCGGCGTAGTAGAAGAAATGCGCGGCGGCCAGCGGGATGTCGATGTCCCGGGACTCGCGGATGGGCTTGCCGCCGTCCAGCGACTCTATAACCGCGAACTCCCGGGCCCGCTCCTGCAGGATGCGGGCGATGCGGTAGATGTACTTGCCGCGCTCGGCAGGGGCGAGCTTCGACCAGGCGCCCTCGCAGGCGCGGCGGGCGGCGGCCACCGCGCGGTCCACGTCGGCCTCGCCGGCGTCCGCCACGCGGGAGAGCACCTGCTCGCTGGCCGGGTTGATCGAGTCGAAGTAACGCCGCTTCGCCGGCGAGACGAACTCACCGTCGATGAACAGGCCGTAGCGCTCGTCGATGGTGACGTGATCCGTGCTCTCCGGGGCCGGGTCGTACTGCCAGCCGGTGTCGAAGGCGAGGGGGCTCGTTTCTCTGTTCACCATCTGTCCTTTCGAATCAGTCCTTCGAGAAGTAGTCGGCGGATTGATAGACGCCGGTCCGTTGCTTGACGAGCTGCATCAGCACGTCGTTCGCGAGGCTGCTCGCGCCGAAGCGGAACCACTCCTTCGTGAGCCACGCCTCGCCGAGGGTCTCGCGTAGCATCACCAGATAATGCACCGCCAGCTTGGCCTTCGAGATGCCGCCGGCGGGCTTCATGCCGACCATGCGGCCGGTCTCCCGGTGGTAGTCGCGGATCGCCTGCAGCATGGTGAGGGTGACCTCCATGGTGGCGGCCGGCTGGATCTTGCCGGTGGAAGTCTTGATGAAGTCCGCGCCCGCATGCATGGCCAGCACGCTCGCCTGGCGCACCCGGTCGAGGGTGCCCAGCTCGCCGGTCTCGAGGATCACTTTCAGGTGAGCCGGGCCGCAGGCCTCCTTCACCGCGGCGATCTCGTCGAACACCCGCCGGTACTCGCCGGCCAGGAAGGCGCCGCGGGAGATCACCATGTCGATCTCGTCGGCGCCCTCTTCCACGGCCATGCGGGTCTCGGCCAGGCGGATGTCCGTGAACGACATGCCGCTGGGGAATGCCGTGGCCACGGCGGCGACGGCGATGTCGGTGCCCGCGAGCGCCCGCTTGGCCGCGCCGATCATGGTCGGGTAGACGCAGACGGCGGCGACGTGGGGCAGGTCCGGCAGGGTGTCGTGCAGGTGGATGGCCTTCTGGCACAGCTGTCGCACCTTGCCCGGCGTGTCCTGGCCCTCGAGCGTGGTCAGGTCGATCATCGAGAGCACGAGCTTCAGAGCCTCGACCTTCGAGGCCGTCTTTATGCTGCGGGTGCGGAAGCGGGCCGCCCGCTCGGCCACGCCGACCTCGTCCACGCGGGGTACCCGCGAGAGGTCGGGCAGTGCCGGTCCGGCCGTTTCAGCCGCGCGCCGGCTCATTGGGCCTGGACCGCGACCGCCGTGTCGAGCGCGATACGTATCATCTCGTCGAAGGTGGTCTGGCGCTCGTCGGCGGTGAGGGCGTCGCCCGAGCGGATGTCGTCGCTGACGGTGCAGATGGCCAGCGCTTCCACGTCGTGCTCGGCGGC